>NZ_CP083451.1:1355000-2032500 GCF_020080045.1 Comamonas odontotermitis | reverse complement strand
CGACAGGTAGCGGGTGATGTGGCGCGCAGCCGATTCAGAAAGCGTGACAGCCATTGGTGCTTATGCCTCCACCTTGGCGGTGTGCTTGGCCTTGTAATCGCTCACGGCAGCCTTGATCGCGTCTTCTGCCAGGATGGAGCAGTGGATCTTGACAGGGGGCAATGCCAGCTCTTCAGCGATCTGCGCGTTCTTGAGCGCGGCGGCTTCGTCCAGCGTCTTGCCCTTGACCCATTCGGTCACCAGCGACGACGAGGCGATGGCAGAGCCACAGCCGTAGGTCTTGAAGCGTGCGTCTTCGATCACGCCGGTTTCGGCATTGACCTTGATCTGCAGCTTCATCACGTCGCCGCAAGCGGGCGCGCCCACCATGCCGGTACCAACGGATTCGTCACCCTTGTCGAAAGAGCCCACATTGCGGGGGTTTTCGTAGTGGTCGATGACCTTGTCGGAATATGCCATTTTGGATACCTCTTTACTGTTGCTTCGTGGTGCAGGGGCTCAGTGAGCAGCCCACTGGATGGTGCTCAGATCGACACCGTCCTTGTACATTTCCCACAGGGGGCTCAGCTCGCGCAGCTTGGCGACGTTCTCGCGGATAGACTGCACGGCGTAATCGATGTCGGCCTCGGTCGTGAAACGGCCGAAGGTCATGCGCAGGCTGCTGTGGGCCAGCTCGTCGCTGCGGCCCAGGGCGCGCAGCACATAGCTGGGCTCCAGGCTGGCCGAGGTGCATGCCGAGCCGGACGACACCGCCAGTCCCTTGATGCCCATGATCAGCGATTCACCTTCCACGTAGTTGAAGCTGATGTTCAGGTTGTGCGGAACGCGGTGTTCCAGGTCGCCGTTGATGAAGACCTGCTCGATGTCCTTCAAGCCATCGATCATGCGTTGCTGCAGTGCCTTGGCGTGGGCGTAGTCCTTGGCCATTTCTTCCTGTGCCAGGCGGTAGGCCTCGCCCATGCCTACGATCTGGTGCGTAGCCAGGGTGCCCGAACGCATGCCGCGCTCGTGGCCGCCACCGTGGATCTGCGCTTCCAGGCGCACGCGTGGCTTGCGGCGCACGTACAGTGCACCGATGCCCTTGGGGCCATAGGTCTTGTGCGAAGCCAGGCTCATCAGATCGATCTTGAGCTTGGTGACGTCGATTTCCACCTTGCCCGTGGCCTGCGCTGCATCCACGTGGAAGATGATGCCCTTTTCGCGGCAGATGTCGCCAATCGTCTCGATGTCCTGGATCACGCCAGTTTCGTTGTTGACGAACATGACGCTCACCAGAATGGTGTCGGGGCGGATGGAGGCCTTGAAGACGTCCAGATCGACCAGACCGTTTTCCAGCACGTCCAGATACGTGACTTCAAAACCCTCACGCTCCAGGGCGCGCATGGTGTCCAGCACGGCCTTGTGCTCGGTCTTGACCGTGATCAAGTGCTTGCCCTTGCCCTTGTAGAACTGGGCGGCACCCTTGATGGCCAGATTGTCCGACTCGGTGGCGCCGCTGGTCCAGATGATTTCACGCGGATCGGCGTGGATCAGATCGGCCACTTGCTTGCGCGCCTTCTCCACCGCCTCTTCCGCAGTCCAGCCCCAGGCATGGCTGCGCGAGGCCGGGTTGCCGAAATTCTCCGACAGCCAGGGAATCATGGCTTCGACCACACGGGGGTCCACCGGCGTGGTGGCGCCGTAGTCGAGGTAAATGGGGAAATGTGGGGTCATGTCCATATCTGGCTTCTCAGGCATGTGCGGGCGAGGCACACGCAAAATCACAAAACACGTTGTGCTAACAGCACAGGCAGATGCCACGTACAGGCGCACCCACCCTGCCCGGCGCTCCGCATGCCCCGGGCTGCGGCGCCAGGCGCCGCATCAAACCTTAGGATTTGGCAAATGCATTGCCTACGTTGCCGAGTGCAAACACCGAGTTCGGCGCGGTCACGCGGATAGGCTTGACCACCGGCGTGGTCGAAATGGCGCGGCGCACCACGGGCTTGTCTTCGATCTGAATGCCCTTGGCGAGCTGATCGTCCACCAGCTTTTGCAGGGTGACGGAATCAAGAAACTCCACCATGCGCTGGTTCAGCGAAGCCCACAGCTCGTGCGTCATGCAACGACCTGCTTCGCCCATGCAGTTTTCCTTGCCACCGCACTGGGTGGCATCAATGGGTTCGTCCACCGACACAATGATGTCCGCGACGGTGATTTCGGCAGCCTTGCGGGCCAGCGTGTATCCGCCGCCCGGGCCACGCGTGGATTCCACCAGTTCGTGGCGGCGCAGCTTGCCAAACAGCTGCTCCAGATAAGACAGCGAGATTTGCTGGCGCTGGCTGATGGCAGCCAGGGTAACTGGACCATTGTTCTGGCGCAAAGCCAGATCAATCATGGCAGTAACAGCAAATCGGCCCTTGGTCGTGAGACGCATAATCGTTCCTTAGAGGTCAGGCTTGATAACCATAGACATCCGAAGCAAGCAAGCCACCCGCATCGGCTTCGTCATAGCCCGTCGCTCTACCCTGTTGCCAGGGCAGGTCCCGTTCATCGAAAGGCTTTATTCTTGTTGTTGAGTAATTTGTGTCAGTATAGCACAATGCCCCATAAATTCGCTCGGGTAAGCAAAGATTACTGACACAACCAGTTTCCACTAAGCGCTGCGGGTATTCCCTGCCTCTGGAGATGCCCCACCAAAAGCCCTTTGTTTGAGCAAGGTCAATTGGTCGCGCGCCCGGGCCGCAGCCTCGAATTCGAGGTTGCGCGCCGCTTCCATCATTTCCTTTTCCAGCCGCTTGATTTCCTTGGAAATATCGCGTTCGGACATTTCCTCGACCTGCGCCTTCTGCAAAGCCACTTTTTCGGCCCGCTCAAACTCCTCGCTGGCCTTGGTGCTGTATACGCCGTCAATCAGGTCGCGCACCTGCTTGACAATGCTCCTAGGCACAATGCCATGGGCTTCGTTGAAGGTCATCTGCTTGGCCCGGCGACGCGAGGTTTCGTCCATCGCCCGCTTCATCGAGTCGGTGATGCGGTCGGCATACAGGATGGCCTTGCCGTGCATATTGCGCGCCGCCCGGCCAATGGTCTGGATCAGGCTGCGCTCGGCGCGCAGAAAGCCTTCCTTGTCGGCATCCAGGATGGCGACCAGGGATACTTCCGGAATATCCAGGCCTTCACGCAGCAGGTTGATGCCTACCAGCACGTCAAATGCGCCCAGGCGCAGGTCGCGGATGATCTCCACCCGCTCGACCGTGTCCACATCGGAGTGCAGGTACCGCACCTTCACGCCGTTGTCCGTCAGGTACTCCGTCAGCTGTTCGGCCATGCGCTTGGTCAGGGTTGTGATCAGCACCCGCTCATTGACCTTGACGCGGGCATGGATCTCCTGAAGCACATCGTCCACCTGGTGAGTTGCGGGGCGCACCTCCACCTCGGGGTCGACGAGGCCCGTGGGTCGCACCACCTGCTCTACCACCTTGCCGGCGTGCTGCTTTTCATAGTCGGCCGGCGTGGCCGATACAAACACCACCTGGCGCATGCGCTGCTCGAACTCCACGAACTTGAGCGGCCGGTTGTCCAGCGCGCTGGGCAGGCGAAAGCCGTACTCGACCAAGGTGGTCTTGCGCGCCTTGTCGCCGTTGTACATGGCGTTGAGCTGGCCGATCATCTGGTGGCTCTCGTCCAGGAACAGGAGCGCATCCTTGGGCATGTAGTCGGTCATCGTGGGCGGCGGATCGCCCGGCATGGCCCCGGAGAGGTGGCGCGAGTAGTTTTCGATGCCCTTGCAGTGTCCCACCTCGCTCAGCATTTCCAGATCGAAGCGCGTGCGCTGCTCCAGACGCTGCGCCTCCACCAGCTTGCCTTCACCCACCAGTTGCTTCAATCGCCCGGCCAGCTCCTCCTTGATGGTTTCGACGGCCGCCAGCACCTGGTCGCGCGGTGTCACATAGTGGCTGCTGGGGTAGATGGTAAAGCGCGGCACCTTCTGTCGCACCCGGCCCGTGAGGGGGTCAAACAGCTGGATGCTTTCAACCTCATCATCGAACAGCTCGATGCGCACGGCCAGTTCGCTGTGCTCCGACGGAAACACATCGATGGTGTCGCCACGCACACGGAACGACCCGCGCGAGAAATCCATGTCGTTGCGCTTGTACTGCATGCGCACCAGCTGCGCAATCGTGTCGCGCTGGTTGATCTCGTCGCCCACGCGCAGGATGAAGCGCATCTTGGTGTACGACTCGGGCGAGCCGATACCGTAGATGGCGGAGACGGTGGCCACCACGATGGTGTCGCGGCGCTCCAGCACGCTCTTGGTGGCCGACAGCCGCATCTGCTCGATGTGCTCATTGATGGCGCTGTCCTTTTCGATGAAAAGATCGCGCTGCGGCACATAGGCCTCGGGCTGGTAGTAATCGTAGTAGCTGACGAAATATTCCACCGCGTTCTTCGGAAAGAACTCGCGAAACTCGCTGTACAGCTGCGCGGCCAGCGTCTTGTTGGGCGCAAACACGATGGCGGGCCGCCCCGTGCGGGCAATGACATTGGCCATGGTGAAGGTTTTGCCCGAGCCGGTCACGCCCAGCAGGGTCTGAAACGCTTCGCCATCCTCAATGCCCTCCACCAGGCCATCGATGGCCGCCGGCTGGTCGCCTGCAGGCGGGTAAGGCTGGAACAGCTCGAACGGCGAGCCCGGATATTGAACAAACTGGCCCTGGCGGGCTGCCTCGGTAGTGACTTCGTGCATAGGTCGGGTATGCCACGCGCGAGCGGGCATCGCTAGAATACGGGGGTTAACCCCGGAGCGTACGGCAATTTCTTGAAACGAGATTCTTGCATCTTGGGGCGAAACGCCAGATTTCTACCTTCTTAGGACTCCTCATGTCTCTTTTTTCTTCCGTCGAAATGGCCCCCCGCGACCCTATCCTGGGTCTGAACGAACAATTCGCAGCTGACACCAACCCGAGCAAGGTGAACCTGGGCGTGGGCGTGTATTTCGACGACAACGGCAAGCTGCCGCTGCTGCAATGCGTGCAAGCCGCCGAAAAGGCCATGATGGACAAGCCCACGCCGCGTGGCTACCTGCCCATTGACGGTATCGCCGCTTATGACAGCGCTGTCAAGGGCCTGGTGTTTGGCGCCGATTCCGACGTCGTCAAATCCGGCCGCGTTGCCACCGTGCAAGCCGTGGGCGGCACCGGCGGCCTGAAGATCGGCGCCGACTTCCTGAAAAAGCTCAGCCCCAATGCCAAGGTGCTGATCTCCGACCCCAGCTGGGAAAACCACCGCGCCATCTTCACCAATGCTGGCTTTGAAGTGGGCAGCTACCGTTATTACGATGCCGCCACCCGCTCGGTCAACTTCGACGGCATGCTGGCCGACCTGAACGCCGCAGCGCCCGGCACCATCGTGGTGCTGCACGCCTGCTGCCACAACCCCACCGGCTACGACATCACTGCCGCCCAGTGGGACCAGGTGATCGCCGCCGTCAAGGCCAAGAACCTGACCCCATTCCTGGACATGGCCTACCAGGGCTTTGGCCACGGCATCAAGGAAGACGGTGCCGCTATCGACAAGTTCATTGCCGCCGGCCTCACCATCTTCGTGTCCACCTCGTTCTCCAAGAGCTTCAGCCTGTACGGCGAGCGCGTGGGTGCCCTGTCGGTGGTCTGCACCGACAAGGAAGAAGCCGCCCGCGTGCTGAGCCAGCTCAAGGTCGTCATCCGCACCAACTACTCCAACCCACCCACCCACGGTGGCGCCGTGGTGGCCGCCGTGCTGAACAACCCCGAGCTGCGTGCGTTGTGGGAAAGGGAACTGGGCGAGATGCGCGTGCGCATCAAGGCCATGCGCCAGAAGCTGGTGGACGGCCTCAAGGCTGCCGGTGTGAAGCAGGACATGTCGTTCATCACCACGCAGATCGGCATGTTCAGCTACTCCGGCCTGTCCAAGGACCAGATGGTGCGCCTGCGCAACGAATTCGGCGTTTACGGCACCGACACCGGCCGCATGTGCGTGGCTGCACTCAACAGCAAGAACATTGACTACGTCTGCGCCTCGGTAGCCAAGGTCATGGCCTGATATCGCACCGGTCGGCAGCTGGCGTGGAACGGCAGCTGCCGTCGAATGCAAACCCTGCCCCGCAGCCTGCGGGGCATTTTTTTGCCCCAGAAGCCGCCACCCCGGGATTACCATGACTCGCGGCGCCTGGCTCCCGGCGGGTTTGCAGCTGTTTGCAATTGGCTGCATGTTTTTAAACGTGTCCTACAAAACAGGCTACATTCTGTCGCTACGCTCGGTACACGCTGGGCCGTTGGTCTGCGCGGGTCGTTCAATCTCTTTTCACATGGCTTTTTGGAGGAATTTGCATGTCAATCATTGGAACCATTTTTGTCGGCCTGATTGTCGGCCTGCTTGCGCGGGCCCTCAAACCTGGCGATGACAAGCTGGGCTGGATCATGACCATCCTCCTGGGCATTGCCGGCTCCCTGCTTGCCAGCTATGCCGGTGTCGCCATGGGCTGGTACCAGGAAGGCCAGGCGGCGGGCTGGATTGCCTCCATCGTGGGCGCCATCATCCTGCTGTTCATCTACGGCCTGGTGCGCAAGAAGGCTTGACCGCAGACCTGCCCACCCGTCGCCAGACAAGGCTGCCATGCGCCTGCCGCGCGGGCAGCCTTGTTTTTTCCCTGCACTGCCTCACCTCCTTGCCATGAAATTCGCCCGCAAGCCTCGCCCCCCATCTGCGCTGCAGCTCGCCATGGACACCGGCAACCCGGCATTGATCGAAGCCGTGGAGCAATCGCGCAAGCTGCTGCACCGCAAGGCCCTGACGGCGGCGCTTGCCAGCGCAACGCCGATTCCGGGTCTGGACATGGCGGTGGATGCCGCCCTGCTCTCACGGCTGATTCCGCAGATCAGCACGAACTTCGGCCTCAGCGACGACCAGATTGCCCGCCTCTCACCCGCCAAGCGCGACAAGGTGCAGAACACCGTCAACATGCTGGGCGGGGTGCTCATCGGCAAGCTCATCACCAAGGATGTCATCATGCGTGCCGCCAAGGCGCTGGGCATGCGGTTGACTGCGCAGCAGGCCAGCAAATATGTGCCCATTGCAGGCCAGGCGGTGGCTGCGGCACTGGGCTATGCGACACTACGCTACCTGGGCGAACAACACCTGCGCGACTGCGTGCGGGTGGCGCACGAGGCGGGCATTGTCCTGCCCATCGCTTACGCCCGTGATTAATCCGTGTCTTTTGCCCCAGACGCCTGCCCTGCTGGCACCTGAGGCCATCCAATTCCTATGCTTCTAGATTTCGAAGAATCCCAACTCGTCCTGGTGGACTACCAGGAAAAGCTGATGCCCGCCATTTTTGAAGGCGGGCAGGTCCTGCGCAATGCCACCACACTGGCCCGCATTGCCCGGCAGCTGCAGGTACCCGTGTTCGGCACCGAACAGAACCCCAGCAAGCTGGGCCCCAATGCCGAGGAACTGCGCGCACTGTGCAACAAGACGCTGTCCAAGATGTTCTTCAGCGCCGTGCCCGAGGGCCTCAACGAATGGCTGCGCCCGCCAGCCAAGCCGCAAGGCGGCAATGCCCGCAGCCTGCCCAAGCACCTGCAAAAACCCCAGCAGCAAGCCCCCGAGCGCAACAGCATCGTCATTGCCGGCTGCGAAGCGCATGTCTGCCTGCTGCAGACGGCGCTGGAGTTGCTGGAAGATGAGTTTGAAGTCTGGGTCGTCACCGATGCCTGCAGCAGCCGCACCGAACGCAACCGCGATGCCGCGTTCGACCGCCTTGCAGGCGCTGGCGCCGAACTCGTGACCACCGAGATGGTCGCCTTCGAATGGCTGCGCAGTTGCGAGCACGAAGACTTCCGCGAAGTACTGCAGTGGATCAAATGATCTGCCAGAAAATACTTGAAGTCAGCGCGCCACTGCGTTGAAAACAAAAAAGCTTCCCAAACGGAAGCTTTTTTGTTGGGACAAGCAGGCGACGTGCCCGCCATCCAGAATTCAGTTGCCGCGCATGCCCGCTTTGGTGATAACCTTGCTGATCATGTCCTGCGCATCGGCGCCATCGAGGTTCACCTGCTGCATCAGCTTGCTGCGGGCGTCTTCGCTCAACTCCACGCGGCGCGCGCCATCAAAGCGCTTTTCCCAGTAGGCGATGTTCATACTTTCCACGCGCACGGTGCTGCCGGTGCGGGGTGAGTGGATGAACTTGCCATCGCCCATATAGATGCCTACATGGCTGAAGGCGCGGCGCATGGTGTTGAAGAACACCAGATCACCGGGTTTGAGATCTGCCTTGGCAATCTGCTCGGTGGCAGCGGCCTGCTCTTCGGCACGGCGAGGCAGGATCTTGCCCCAGCTCTCTGCAAATACGGCACGGACAAGGCCGCTGCAGTCCAGCCCGGTTTCCGCACTGTTGCCACCACGGCGGTACGGCACGCCAATCAGGTTGAGCGCGTTGCTGATGAGGACAGTGGCCTGGTCCTTGACCTGGTGGTGCACATCATCGAGCTTGGCCAGGCTGCTCTGGCCTATGCCAAGCAGCAGATCCAGATCAGATGGCTTTTTGTCGCTATCGGGCGCAGCATGGGCACTTGCCGCCACGGCCACGATGAGGGTGCAGATCCATTTCGAAGACATAGCGGGCGACTTTAGCACGGAATATTTTGGAAGCAATTCACAAAAATGTAACCAATTACGAATCAGCTAATGCGTATATACCCTAGGATTGCATATTCCTTGCCATATATTGTTGCAGATCAAACCACACGAGGTCTCCGCTCCAGAGATATGTTTTGATTGAAATTTTGTCAATCTGACTATTATTTCATCATTTTATAAATTTGTTTCTATTCGCAACCACGGTTGCAATTGACGCACCGCAACATTCTTGTATTGCTGCCAGGTTCGGCAGTAACGCTGAACAGCGGCGGACGCGCTGCTACTGGGGCACAAATGCTGCCCCAACTCCTCTGCTTCAGCACATCAGCAGCGACTGCTGCTCCTGCACGGTCGCCTGCAAAAAGCGCCACACCACCTGAATGCCGGGCACCTGGCGCAGCTCTGGCGGCATGGACATCCAGAACGTCCGCGTGAACTGCGCCTGCTCGGGCAGCACGCGCTGCAGGAGCGGGTCTTTGTCTGCCAGAAAGCCGGGAAGCACGCCCAGCCCGGCGCCAGTGCGTACCGCCGTGTACTGCGCAAGAATGCTGGTGCTGCGAAAGCTGAAGCGCTGCTGCGATGTCAATGTGTCCAGAAACTGCAGCTCCTTGGTGAAGAGCTGATCATCGACATAGTGCACAAAGCGGTGCGCAGCCAGATCGTCTGTCGATGTGATCAGCGCATGGCGCGCCAGGTACTCGCGCTGTCCATACAGGTAGAGGCGGTACTCGGTCAGCCGGCTGGTGACCACCGTGTCTCGAATCGGCCGCTCCAGCGAGATGACGATGTCCGCCTCGCGCCGCGACAGCTGCAGCATGCGCGGCACGGCCAGCAGGTCGATGGTGAGCAGCGGATAGCGCTGGGCCAGCACCGCCAAGTGCTTGGCGAGGATCTGGGTGCCAAAGCCTTCGGTCACGCCGATGCGCACCACCCCGCTTGGGGTTTCGGTGTTCTGGCTTGCAGCCACGGGCGCAATGCCGCGGGCAATCTGGTCCATGGCTTCGGCCCGCGGCTGGAGTTGCCGCCCGGCATCGGTCAGCTTGTAGCCGCTGCCTTCTCGGGTGAACAAGGTGGCGCCGAGCTGCTTTTCGAGGGCCTGGATGCGGCGGGCGACGGTGGTGTGCTCCACGCCCAGCGCCTTGGCGGCACCCACCAGGGTGCCTGCCTGCACCAGCGCGCCAAAGTAGCGCAAATGGTCCCAATCCATGCGTATGCCTCCGTACCAATCGATGCACAGCATTATTGTGCAAAGCTGCAGAGAGGAAGGCGTCTATTCAATTACTATCAAAACAATAGCTACACCCGCCATGCCCGCATCCACTGGTAATCAAAAGTGCCGCGTAAAAAAACAACAGGCAGCGACGCTGCCCGTTGTTTCCTTGCCTGCACACCGCAGTGCCTGGGTTGGATTTCCGGGCAGTCGAACCAGTTATTCAGTTATTGCTTGCGTGCGCGCAGCCACGCATAGGCGCCGCCCAGCAGCACAAACCACAGCGGCGTTGCAATCAGCGCCTGGCGGGTATCTGCTTCCAAGGTCAGCAGCACCACAATACCGGCAAAAAAGGCCAGGCACAGCCAGCACATGACCACGCCGCCGGGCATCTTGTAGTGCGACTGCTGGTGCAGATCGGGCCGATTCTTGCGGTAGCTGATGTAGGACAGCAGAATCAATGACCAGACAAACATGAAGAGAATGGCCGACACCGTGGTCACCAGGGTGAAGGCTTCCACTAGATTGGGCACCACCCACATCAGGAAGGCGCCGCCCAGCAGGCAGACGCAGGAGAACACCAGCCCGCGCGATGGCACGCTGCTGGCCGACAGAATGCCGAAAGCGCGCGGCGCGTCGCCCTTGAGCGCCAGGCCATAGAGCATGCGGCTGGTGGAGAAGACGCCGCTGTTGGCCGACGAGGCTGCCGATGTGAGCACCACGAAGTTGATCACGCTCGCTGCTGCTGGCAGGCCCGCCAGCACGAACAGCTCGACAAACGGGCTCTTGCTGGGCACCACATCGCGCCAGGGCGTCACCGCCATGATGGCAATCAGCGCGCAGACATAGAAAACGATGATGCGCACGGGAATCGAGTTGATCGCGCGCGGCAGCGTGCGGTGCGGGTCCTTGGCTTCGGCGGCCGTGGTGCCCACCAGTTCAATGCCCACAAAGGCAAACACGGCGATCTGGAAGCCCGCGAAGAAGCCCATGGCGCCATGCGGAAACATGCCGCCGTCGTTCCACAGGTTGGAAAAGCTCGCCGTGCGGCCTGCGGGCGAGGTAAAGCCATGCAGCACCATATAGAGGCCCGTGCCCACCAGGGTGACGATGGCCACGATCTTGATCATTGCAAACCAGAACTCCACCTCGCCAAAGAGCTTGACGGTGAGCAGGTTGAGCGACAGCAGCACTGCCACGCAAGCAATGGCCGGTGCCCATTGCGGCAGATCGGGCCACCAGAACTGGGCGTAGGCAGAAATGGCAATCACATCGGCAATACCGGTGATCACCCAGCAGAACCAGTACGTCCAGCCGGTGAAAAAGCCCGCCCAGGGGCCCAGCAGATCGTCCGAGAAATCGATGAAGCTCTTGTACTGCAGGTTCGACAGCAGCAACTCACCCATGGCGCGCATCACAAAGAACAGCATCACGCCGATGATGGCGTACACAAACACGATGGAGGGCCCCGCCAGGCTGATCGTCTTGCCGGAGCCCATGAACAGGCCGGTGCCGATGGCGCCGCCAATGGCGATCAACTGGATATGGCGGTTGCTGAGGTTGCGCTGGAGGTCGTCGGCACCCACGTGCCCCGATTGCTCCGCCGGGGCCTGTTTGCTCATAGAAAAGCTCGGTGCAGTGCGTTGGCGAGAAAAATTGCGCGGCATCAGCCCGGAAGGTTCCAGGCCCGCCGCGAGGGTGCGCAAGGATAATGCAGGGGTTTGCCCTGAGAGGCCTGCATGGTTATTTTGCTGCGCAACTAAGAGCCGCCAGCACAACCCAGCAAATCGCAGATTTGCGGTTGAGACGAGGCGCGAAGCCGCAGACAGTACAGACGTACGACAAGGCGAAGCAACGACGTATCAAGGGTTGTGTTGGCGGCTCTAATTGGTCAGGTGTACCACCTTGCTACCCACGCGCTTCGCCAAGGCCTGCAGCGGCGCAACGGCACTGGTCTCCAGCACAGACAGTGGATAGCTGTCGCTCTCGATATCGAAAGAAACCAGGCTCAGGCCCCGCGTGCGCAGATAGTCCCCTGCCTCCAGCAAGGCATCGTGGCTCAATGCCTTGCTGGCCGCCAATGGCTCCAGCGGAACCGCGCGCTGCTGCACGGTCTTGAGTGCCCGCAAGGCCCAGATGGCGTCGCCCATGTCCAGCTTCCAGTCCAGTTCAAAGTTCTGGCCCCTGCGCTGCAGGCCGTCCACCAGAGCCAGCCATGGCGTGACATGCTCGTGCGCGTCAATGCCACGGTTGGGCAGGTCATCGGCAAAACGGTTGTAGTACTGCTGCGGCTGCGTCAGCGCCTGATGAACTTCGCCCCATAATTCGTCAACATCTTCAAGCGCCAGTGCCTCACCCACGGCGGTGCACAGGGCCTGCCAATCTTCGCTTGTTGCAGCAGGCGGCGCAGGAGGTGCAGGCGCTGCCGATGCAGCATGCGCTCTCCCCGTAGCGGCCTTGCCGCCCAGCAGCAGCCCTATCCAATCAAACCAACCCATCGCAGCCTCCTTCATGGACTGATAGCAGTGCAGTATGCACCACGATCCACCCCTTGCCATCAATGTGCGCCCCTGCACAGGCCATGTGCACTCGGCGCTCTTGTCTGGGCGAATGCGCACATCTACCATGTGCGGTAACGGTGTGCTGCCTGACTGCATCCACCGCTGTCACAACCCAAGATTTTCAAGATTCCCAGGAGACAAACATGAACGCACCGCAATCCACCGGCACGCTGGCGCCCACCGTCAAGCTGCTCATCAACGGCCAGATGGTCGAATCCCAAACCACCCAATGGCGCGACGTGGTCAACCCTGCCACGCAACAGGTGCTGGCGCGCGTGCCCTTTGCCACGCCCGATGAAGTGAATGCCGCCGTGGCCAACGCCAAGGAAGCGTTCAAGACCTGGCGCAAGACGCCTATCGGCACCCGCGCCCGCATCTTTTTGAAGCTGCAGCAGCTGATCCGCGAAAACATGAAGGAGCTGGCCGCCATTCTGACCGCCGAGCAGGGCAAGACCCTGCCGGACGCCGAGGGCGATGTCTTCCGCGGGCTGGAAGTGGTGGAGCATGCCGCCAACATTGGCAACCTGCAGCTGGGCGAACTGGCCAACAACGTGGCCAATGGTGTCGATACCTACTCGCTGCTGCAGCCCCTGGGCGTGTGCGCAGGCATCACGCCTTTCAATTTCCCCGCCATGATTCCGTTGTGGATGTTCCCCATGGCGATTGCCACGGGCAACACCTTCGTGCTCAAGCCTTCGGAGCAGGATCCGATGGTCACCATGCGCCTGTGCGAGCTGGCGCTGGAAGCGGGCGTGCCACCTGGCGTGCTCAACGTCATCCATGGCGGCGAGGACGTGGTCAACGCCATCTGCGACCACCCGGACATCAAGGCCATCAGCTTTGTCGGCTCCACCAAGGTCGGCACCCACGTCTACAACCGAGCCAGCCTGGCCGGCAAGCGCGTGCAGTGCATGATGGGCGCCAAGAACCACGCCATCGTCATGCCTGACGCGAACAAGGAGCAGACCCTCAACGCCGTGCTGGGCGCCGCTTTCGGTGCCGCAGGCCAGCGCTGCATGGCGCTGTCAGTTGCCGTGCTGGTGGGTGATGCACAAAAGTGGATTCCCGAGCTGGTAGAAAAATCCAAGACCCTCAAGGTGAGCGGCGGCACCGAGCCCGGCACCGACGTCGGCCCGCTGGTGAGCTGCGCCGCCCTCTCGCGCGTGGAAGGCCTGATCGAGCGCGGCCTGGCCGATGGCGCCAAACTGGAGCTCGACGGCCGCAAGCCCCAGGTGGCAGGCTACGAAAAAGGCAATTTCGTCGGCCCCACGGTGTTCTCGGGCGTCAAGCCCGGCATGAGCATCTACGAGCAGGAAATCTTCGGCCCCGTGCTGTGCCTGGTTGCTGCAGACAATATCGACCAGGCCATCGAGTTCATCAACGCCAACCCCAATGGCAATGGCACAGCCATCTTCACGCAATCGGGCGCCGCAGCGCGCAAGTTCGAGGAAGACATTGACGTTGGTCAAGTTGGTATCAATGTGCCGATTCCCGTGCCCGTGCCGCTCTTCTCGTTCACCGGCAGCCGCGCCTCCAAGCTGGGCGATCTGGGCCCCTACGGCAAGCAGGTCGTCATGTTCTACACCCAGACCAAGACGGTGACGGCCCGCTGGTTTGACGACAGCACCACCAGCCAGGGCGTCAACACCACGATCAGCCTGAAATAACCTGCCCGGGCGGGGCGGACCAGGAAACACGCAGATGGCAAGGCCCCGGCCAGCCTTCTGCGCAATTCCAGTGCGTTTTTGCTGCGATGATGCACGGCATGGCTTTCATCCCCCCATTCCGCTCTGAAGGGCGCGGTACGGCAAGTGCCGCGCCTCGCTCAGATAAAAACCATTGGTTTGCGCCCGCCTGTCAAGCGCTATCAGCTATTGTTTTTTTAGCAAACACCGGGCTCGCCCAGGCCCAGGCAGGCGCTGCCTGCGTGCCCGGCGGCACGGTGGAGCAGACCAATGCCTGCGCCGTGCAGGCCTTTCAGCAAGCCGATACCGACAACAACATCCTGTATGGCGATGTGATGCGCATCCTCTCTGCCCACGAGCGCCCTGCCCTGCGCCGCGACCAGAACGACTGGACCCGCCAGCGCGCCGCCACCTGCAAAAAGCAGGAAGCCGCGCACGAGGCCAAGCCCGACTGGAGCCGCCGCTACCATGAATGCCTGGTGGCCGAAACCAGCAAGCGCAAGAAGGAGCTGATGGTCTGGCTGCACGAAGGCCCGCCAGCGGGCGCAGTACAAAAACCATAGCAGCCACCGCTTTCCCACCAAGCGTCAGAGGCCCAAATGCCATAACACCCGAATACGGTGAACCGATAAGAACAAGGAGACACGACCATGGATTTCGAGCTATCAGAAGACCAGCGCGCCTTTGCCGACACCGCGCGCCAGTTCGCGCAGACCGAGCTGGCTCCGCACGCTGCCGAATGGGACCGCGACGCCGTCTTTCCCCGCGATGCCATCCGCCGCGCAGGCGAGCTGGGCTTTTGCGGCCTGTACGCGCCCGAAAGCGCGGGCGGCCTTGCCCTGCCACGGCTCGATGCCACCCTCGTGTTTGAAGAGCTGGCCGCCGTCGATCCATCGACCACCGCCTTCATCACCATCCACAACATGGCCACCTGGATGCTGGGCACCTGGGCGACCGACGCCGTGCGCGCCGAATGGGGCGAGGCGCTCACCAGCGGCCAAAAACTCGCCAGCTACTGCCTGACCGAGCCCGGCGCGGGCTCAGACGCCGCCTCGCTCAAAACCCGGGCCGAGCTGGTGGGCAACGAATACATCATCAACGGCAGCAAGGCCTTCATCAGCGGCGCGGGCGCCACCGATGTGCTGGTGCTGATGGCGCGCACGGGTGATGCGCAATCGGGCGCATCGGGCATCAGCGCCTTTGCGGTGCCCGCCCAGGCCCAAGGCGTGAGCTACGGCAAGAAGGAAGAAAAAATGGGCTGGAACAGCCAGCCCACCCGCGTCATCAACTTCGACAACGTGCGCATTCCGGCCCACAACCTGCTCGGCCGCGAGGGCGAAGGCTTCAAGATTGCCATGAAGGGGCTGGACGGCGGCCGCATCAACATCGCCACCTGCTCGGTGGGCGCTGCCCAGGGCGCGCTCACCCAGGCCCAAAGCTACATGCAGGAGCGCAAACAGTTCGGCAAGCCGATTGCGAGCTTTCAGGCGCTGCAGTTCAAACTGGCCGACATGGCCACCGAACTGGTCGCCGCGCGCCAGATGGTGCGCCTGGCTGCCAGCAAGCTCGATGCCGGCGCGCGCGACGCCTCCACCTACTGCGCCATGGCCAAGCGTTTTGCCACGGATGTGGGCTTCAACGTCTGCAACGACGCCCTGCAACTGCACGGCGGCTATGGTTACCTGAACGACTTTCCGCTGGAGCGCCTGATGCGCGACGCGCGCGTACACCAGATCCTGGAAGGCACCAACGAAATCATGCGGGTCATCATTGCACGGCGTATGCTCGACGGGGATGCGCCCGAGGCCATCCGTTGATCATGATGCGTATCAAGAAACCTCACCCCTTCATTGGGCAGCATGCGCCAAGCAACCTGAATGACGCCCTTTGGCGAACGACCAGAAACTGATACCCATGCCCGCACGCCCCATCTCCCCCGAAACCTTGCAGCTCATCGACACCATGCGCGATGCGCTTGCCGGCTGCGCCGATGTGGAAGAAAAAACCATGTTTGGCTGCCATGTGTTCATGGTGAACGGCAAGATGTGCCTGGGCGTGGAAAACGACGAACTGCTGGTGCGCCTGCCGCCACAGACCCATGCCCAGGTGGCAGAGACGGCAGGCGTGCGACCGCTGTCGCCACGCGGGGGCATGCAAGGCTACTTTCTGGTGGGGCCCAGCGCCTATTCCACGCGCGAGGCCTGGCAATACTGGATTGACGGCGCCCTCGCCTTCAACCCGCTGGCCAAGGCCACGCCCAAGAAAAAGCCCAAGGCAGCCGCAGAAAGCGCTGATCCTGACCCGGACCCGAAAAAACAAAAGCGCACCGCGCCCCCCGCACGTAAACGCCACAGTGTGTTTGACAGTGACCTGTGAGCCAACCCGCGCAGCCTTTCACCAACCAACCATCAACCAACGGAGCCCTGCATGCCCATCCGTATCGTTCAGCTAGGCAGCCCCCGCGCACAGAGCGAGGGCCTGCGCATTGGCACCGTGCGCCGCCCGCCACGCGGTGTGCCCAAGGCAGAGTTTGCCAGCCGCAACTACTACGACGTCTGGTACCCCGAACTCTCGCCCGAGCCCGAAACCATGCAAGTGGCGCAGGAATCGCTCCGCCTCGCCGATCATGGCGACACCACGCAGGCCGACAAGCTCTGGAAGAGTTTCGACAAAACATTCAGAAAACAGCTGGCCGAGGCACCAGCCGCCCGCACGCTCGATCTGCTGGCCGCGCTGTCGCACCAAACCAATTTCGCCATTGGCTGCTACTGCGATAACGAGGCACGCTGCCACCGCAGCATCCTGCGCAGCCTGCTGCAGGACCGGGGCGCGGCTGTTGCTCCGTAAACCCGGTAATTCATAAAAAATTTGGCCTACAGCGCTTGATCGGAGAGCGCCATTAGCTATCAAATTAATAGCTTCATGACACGCTGACAACACCATCAACACAGATATTCAAGGAGACAGACATGGCAAATATCGGATTCATCGGCCTGGGCAACATGGGCGCGCCCATGGCCATCAACCTGGCCAAGGCAGGCCACAGCGTCAAGGCATTCGACCTGAGCCAGGAGGCGGTTGCCAAGGTGGTGGCAGGCGGCGGTGCGGCGGCTTCCAGCGCGCAAGAGGCCGCACAAGGCGCCGAAATCATCGTCACCATGCTGCCCGCCAGCCAGCATGTGGAAGGACTCTTTCTGGGTAGCACCACAAACGGTGCCAGCCTGCCCGGCCTGCTGCAACACATCGCCAAGGGCGCACTCATCATCGACAGCTCCACCATCGCTGCCGCCACCAGCCAGAAAGTGGCCAAGGCGGCCGAGGCCAGCGGCATTGGCTTCATCGATGCGCCCGTCTCTGGCGGCACCGGCGGCGCCATTGCCGGCACCCTCACCTTCATGGTGGGCGGCAGTGCGGCCCACCTGGAGCGCGCCCGCCCCCTGCTCGAGAAAATGGGCAAGAACATCTTCCACGCCGGAGACGTGGGCGCGGGCCAGACCGCCAAAATCTGCAACAACATGCTGCTGGGCATTCTGATGATCGGCACCAGCGAAGCCATTGCCCTGGGCGTGGCCAACGGGCTCGACCCCAAAGTGCTCTCCGAAATCATGCGCCGCAGCTCTGGCGGCAACTGGGCGCTGGAGGTCTACAACCCCTGCCCCGGCGTGCAGGAAGCCAGTGCCGCCACCCGGGGCTATACCGGCGGTTTTGGCACCGACCTGATGCTCAAGGACCTGGGTCTGGCCCAGGAAAGCGCCATGACGGTAAAGGCCAGCACCCCACTGGGCGGCATGGCCCGCCAGCTGTACGCGGCCCACAGCATCGCCGGGCACGGCGGGGAGGACTTCTCCAGCGTCATCAAGATGCTGCAGAAGCAAGGCTGACGGAGCCGCTTCTCCCTTCAGCCCTTTACTGTCTTCAGGCTGTGAACAGACACCACCCAGGGCCTGCGGCCTCAAGGCCAACCGAGGCACCCGTGCAGTGCCCATCTACAGCATTACACCCCCAGGCACAGAGGCACCGCCCCTGTGCCTTTTGCTTTTAAAGCCGCTAACACAACCCAGCAAATCGTAGATTTGCGGTTGAGACGAGGCGCCGGGCCGCGCTAGGCGAAGCCGCAGACAGTACAAAAGTACGACAAGGCTGGGCGCCCCCGGCTAGGCGCCCCCGACGAAGCAACGACGTATCAAGGGTTATGTTAGCGGCTCTTATTGGCTATGCTGTAAGCAACGGCCCTTCCTGCACAGCATTGCGGTCTTTGCAGTTGACTGATTCATTGAACTTTTGATTGAATGCCTCACCGGGTAACCTCACCATGCAATACACCATCCACCACCAGGAAGCCGACGCCAAAGGCGCGTTCTTTGTCGACAAATCTGGCCAGCGCATGGCCGAGATGACCTACAGCCGCACCAATGCCGCCATGGTCATCATCGACCACACCGAAGTGGACGAGTCGCTGCGTGGTGAAGGCGTAGGCCGCCAGCTGCTCGATGCACTCGTAGCCTGGGCGCGCGAGACCGGCACCAAGGTGCTGCCGCTGTGCCCCTTTGCCAAGGCACAGTTTGGCAAGGACGCATCGATACACGATGTGCTGGTGTGATCGGCCTGCGTGATCTGCCTGCTGAGTTGAAGGTCCAAATAGCATTCAGCGCTTATCTAGCGTGCGCTGAATGCTATTGTTTTTCATGCATCCCACACCGAGGGATCAACATTCCAGGGCTCTATTCCAGCCCGATGCTCTGCACAATCGCGCCCTCTTCAGCAAAAGCCTTCTTCGCAAAGGCGCTGTAATCCTGGGCATTGCGGTACTCCAGCCGCACACCGTAATTTGCAGCCGCCTGCTGAAAGGCCGGGTCGTCCATCGCAGATTTCACGGCGGCTTCGAGCTTGCGCACAATCTCGGGCGGCAAACCCTTGGGCCCGGCAATGCCCAATGGCGACGGCGTCACTACGTCATAGCCCTGCTCACGGAAAGTCGGCACATTGGCAAAGGCTGGCGGGCGCGTTTCTGACGCAATGGCCAACGCGCGCAGCTTGCCTGACTGCATATGTGGCAGCACCGTATTGCCAAACACCCCCGTCTTGGTGTGGCCCGCAATCAAGGCATTCACCGCCTCGGCATCGCCCTTGTACGGCACATGGGTGAACTGCACGCCCGCCTTCTTCTCCAGCAAAGCCATCAGCACATGGTTGGCCGAAAACTTGCCGGGCGTGCCGTAATCCACCGAGCCGGGCTGCTTTTTGGACTGCTCCACAATGTCTTTCACCGACTTGAACGGCGAATCTTGTGCCACGGCCAACAGAAAGTCGTACGACATATAGGCCGCCACATAGGTCAGATCGGCAATCGGATCGTAGGCCACCTTCTGGATATGCGGCTGGCGAAAGATACCCACCGGGCTCAGGGTCAGCCGGTAGCCATCGGGCTTGGCATTCTTCATGTCCATCACCCCCATCGACGCCCCGGCACCCGGCTTGTTCTCGATGATGATCGACTGGCCCAACTGCTTGCCCATCGACAGGGCCAGCGCCCGCGCCACCACATCGCTCACACCACCCGCCCCATAAGGCACGATCAGCACGACAGGCCGGTTGGGGTAATCAGCCTGCGCCACGGCGGGCGCGGCAAAACCCGCAGCGCCTACAACGGCAATGCTGGCTGCGACAGCGGCAAAAGTACGGCGATGCATGGTCGTCTCCTTGCAATGGTGGTTGTTTGCCCTGCAGCCTAGCGAAGCCACCCGCCCATACCCCCAACACAGGTGACAGCGCCGTTGCACCGACGCTCCATCGCAGGGAAAATCATCAATATGCGGGCCTTGGAAAATAGGTACCGGGCAAGTCCATGGCGTCATAGCTCCCCATTTCGTCCGCAAGTGCTGCTGACAAAAAATTTATTTGCACAATTTCGAAGAACCAAAACCGCAACTCTCCTCAAGAATAAATAATTGCCCGTCTTTACCTTGGGCTCTAAAAGCCACTAAACCATAAAAATCAGAATAATAATATTCAACATCAGGCTTCTGGGAAGAAATTTTGTACACATCGATCTCCTTCCCCATTATTTTAATTGGAGATGTCAATTTTTTTGAATTAAAACCAATTCCATTCCTCCTCCACTCCGAGATTCTATTTTTATTTTTCTTAGGAATAGCAAAATTAAAATATTCCGTCGAAAAGCAAAAAAAATCTTCAGTGCTTTCGCAAAATGAAATCTTTCCTTTATATAAATGAGATGTAATCTCCTGATCACTCATCGAGAAGAATATTGCTGCCTGTCTATCCCCAATTGGGGTATATGTCCAATTACTTGCGTCAGCGACAGCAATAGAAGAAGACAAAAATAAAGTTGAACCTATCGCTGCATACTTCCACATGTGCATTTCCCCTTGAACAACTCCAAAGCATAGGCATCAGCGTCGATTTCAATTGATAATGTATTTGTTGTGCCATTCAATCTATGCTTTAAATACTCTGACCCACCGGGATTTAATCTTACATTGCCATTCATGAGATGGCGAAACTCATGCAAGAACACCGCATATGGATCCTCGCTACCTTTTTCAAATGGATTAAAAAAATTATTTTCAAGCTTAAAATAATCAGATGTGAAATTCGTATAAAAAATTTTAGGATCAGTCGTTGGACTGCCCGGTCTTCCATTTGCCCCAACTTTCCATTTGGAATAATAAGATAACAAATACTCGGAATCAGAAGCGCACAGAGATTTAATTTTCGTCTCTAACTTAGCACCATATTCACGCAATTGTCTAACCCACGAAGGCGGAGGAGTAGTGAAGTCTTTACCGTGCCAAACCACTTCAAAGAGCCCTAGTGGATCAACCCCATTGAGCGGATTCCCGCCCACATAGGCAAACCGATTCCACCCGCCATCCAGCCCAATCGGATCAGCCTGGATGTACCTCCCCTCCTGCGGCCCATAGTACCGGTTAACGTTATAGCTCAGCTGCGTCTCTTCGTCCCACTGCTGGCCCGGGTAGCGCAGGTTGAATGTCACCTCTGGCGCGTAGCTAGGCAGGCTGCCAGCGACTGGGCTGTCCGCTTGCACGTAGCCTTTCGCCCCGGTGGTCGGGCTCACTTCGCCAAACCCAGTCAGGAGCCACTGCCAAGCCACTTGCCCTTGCTGGTTGGTCAGGCGCCTGGGGGTGCTCAGGTGGTCGGCATGGATGGCGTACAGGCGCCCGTTGATCTGGGCCGCCACTGGCACCATGCCTTGGGCGGTGGGCAGGTAGATGACTTCGGTGCTGTCCATCTCGCCTGCGGGCGCTGCCGAGCTTGCGCTGCGCTGGTTGCTGTAGGTGCCCAGGAGTTGCGCGCTGTCTTCTTCGCTGTAGAGGGTGTGCTCGGTGCGCGGGGCCGTGGTGCTTTGCCGTGCATCGGTTTTGAGCAGGCGCTGGCTTGCGCTGTTGTAGAAGTAGCTGACAGCGCTGGGGTCGGTGCTGCTGGCCGTGCCGGTGACTTTGGCGACGCGACCATTGGCGCCGTAGTGCAGGTATTGGGCTCCGCTGGTAGTGCCAGTTGTAGTGGCTGCGGTGATGGCCCCTGCTGCGTCGTACTGGTAGGTTTTGGTGGCACCGGCTACCCCGCCAGGGTTGGTGACGCTGGTGATGCTGGCAAGGACGTTGGTGCCTGCAGTCAAACTGTAAGCACGGATGGTTGTGGTGCTGCTGCTGGAAGCCGGATTCTTGTTAATGGAGGCCGAGAGGCGGTTGCCATTGGCGTCATACGCATAGCCGATGGAGTTGTAGCCTGCGACATCAAGAAGGTTCGTGGCCAAGGTGCCTACTCGGGGCCAGTTGACCGTGGGCGTGCTCTTGAGGCTGTGGCCGCTTGCGATCAGGCGCCCGGTTGCGTCGTAGTTGTAGGCACTGGCGATGCGGGCGTTCTGTGGCGCTTGGCCTGCAGCACTGCCTGGCACCATCTGGCTTTGCTCGATGGCAGACACGCGCCCTGCCGCGTCCCAGGTCAGGTCGAGGATGCCGGTGTGGGTGAGCTGGCCTGCCGTGTTGTAGCTGCGCGCTTCTGCCAGCGTGCTGCTGGCCCCTGCCCCAGCCAGAATGCCGGGCCAGCTCCAGCTTGTGGGCATGCCCAGTGGGCTCCAAGTCAGGCCCGAGAGGAGTGCCGTGCCGTTCCACTGCATGCCGGTAATGAGGCCCATGCTGTCGTACTGGTAGGCCAGTTGCTTGCCCGAGGGGTAGGTGATGCTTTGCACGCTGCCTGCCCCGCCCTGGCCTGCTGGCACGTAGCTGTAGGCGATGGAGCGGGTCTCACCGCCTGCCAGGATCTGGGTCTTGCGCAGCACGCGGCCCAGCGCGTCGCGCTGGTACTGGGTGGTGACTCCCGGGTCCTGTACTTCACTCAGGTGCCCGATGCTGGCATTGGGCGCGGCAGCGGTGTTGTAGGTGGTGCCGGTGAGGTCGTAGCGCAGCACGGACGAGGTGCCGTTGTTGTAGTTGATCTTGGTGATGCGGCCCAGCGCGTCGCGCTCTACGCCGATGGTGCGGCCTGTGGCATCAGTGGTGGATGCCAGGAGCCCGCGCACGTCGTAGGTGGCGGCTCCCGTGCCTGCATCGGGGGTGACTTCTTGCTTGGCGTTGCCCAGCGCATCGCGGGTGTAGCTGGTGGTGACGCCTTTGAAGTCTTTGGCGGCGGTGATGGCGTCCAGCTGGTTGTAGGTGAGCGTGGCGGAATTGTTCAGTGGGTCGGTGACTTTGTTCAGGCGGCGCAGGCCGTCCACTGCAAGCGTGGTGGTTTGAGACAGGCCGTTGCGGGCCGTGGTCAGGTCGCCATTGGCGTCATAGCCCAAGCTTGTGCTTTGGTTGGCGCCTCGGGTCTCGCTTGCCACCTTGCCCAGACTGTTGATCGTGCGCTGTACCTGCAAGGCAGTATTGGCCGCACTGTCCTTGACGATGGTGCTGGTGGCGTTGTCTTGCGCGTCGAGGGTGTACTGGCCGGAGTTGCCCCGGTTGTCGCTCCAGTTGCTGGTGCGCAGGGCGCCGTCGTACTGGTAGGTGATGGCGTAGCCGTTGGCGAATGTGACGGTGCCCAGCTTGTCGTTGGGCAGGTAGCTGAGCGTGGTGAGCAAGCCCCCAGCGCTGAAGCTGGTGAGCTGGCCCTTGGGGTTGTAGCTGTAGACGCGCACAAGGCCCGAGGGCTCGGTGGCGGTGAGGATGCGGCCTGCGCCATCGTGGGTGTACTGGCTGATGCGCCCCTGGGGGTCGGTGACCTTGTTGAGGTTGCCTTTGGTGTCGTAGCCAAATACCGTCTGACCGCCCGCATCGGTGTAGGAGTACGGCAGGCCATTGGGGTTGTAGGCCCAGGCGCTGGAGTAGGCTTTGCCGCTGGCCGTGTCCGTGACCAGGGTGCCCACGAGGTTGCCGCCGTCGTCGTAGCTCAGTTGGGTGATGCGCCCCGCCTCGGTGATCTTGGTGGGCAGTGACATGGTGTGATGCCACTCGATCTGGGCCATTTGGGCTTCTGGGCGGTTGGAGGCAGCCACCACCTGGGTGATCAGCTGGCGGTTGGTGTTCCACTGGTAGGTGGTTTTGTTGCCTTGGAAGTCTTCTTTGGAGGCAGGCAGCAGGTCGGTGTTGAGCTCTTCCTTGAATTTGTCCCAGAAGCGCGCATTGTTCTGCCCGACCATGCGCACGCCACTGGCCGTGCCCTGGTACTGGCGGGTGGTGCTGTTGCCATGGGGGTCGGTCGTGGTGACCGAGGCTTTGTACCAGTTGGGATCGTCCGTACCAGCGGCCACCAACATGCCAGCGGAGCCGACGTTAGCCGCGCCTGCATAGGAAACCTGGTAGGCACCGGTGACCCCTGCCCGCGTGGTCTGGTTCAGCGAGCCATCGGCGTTATAGGTAAAGCCCAGTATCTGGTTGCCTTGGGCATCGCCCACTGCAGTGACCAGGCCCGGGAAGGTGGTGTTGCCGTAGCTGTAGGCGTGGGTCTGGTAGCTGTTGACCTTGACGGAGCTTAGGCTTCCCTTGGCGTTGTAGTCGTAGTTGACGGCGTTGCCGTCGGGCAAGGTGACGGAGCCCAGCCTGCCATCGGTCCGGTAGCTAAAGCTCAGCCCGCGCCCAAAGGAGTTGGCAACAGAGAGGACCTTGCCGTTGGTTTGCAAGATGCTGTAGTTCCAGCCATTGCGCAAGGTGATCTTGGTGAGCCAGCCTTTGTTGTCGAACTTCCAAACGCTGTCGTCACTGGCGCGGTGGTATTGCCAGGCGCCTCCCACCGAGCCCTGAATCCAGTCCGCCCCAGTTGCCGCAAGCCACGGCGACTGCTCTCCGATTTCTTTGAGAAATAGCGCTGAGGTGCCATCGGGCAGCACCACTGCAAGGCTGGAGGGGTAGCGGGCGTCGTAGTACTTGGGTAGCTTGATGCGGCCCGACCATGAGTGCATCCAGCCCTTGCCCATGCCGATGTCGGCATCTTCATCGGGGTCGCCAAAGCTGCGGTAGATGTGACCCAGGGTGAGTGGGCTGGGGCTTTGGTCAACCCAGTCGGTTTGCGCCTGGAAGTTCTCGGGGCCATTGGGGATGCTCTGGGCCTGGGCCGGGCCAGTCATGAAGGTGAAGGTGCCCAGGGTGGTTAGAGCACCAAAAGCACCAAAAGCGACCAGGGCGCGCAAGGCGGGCTTGAGAGAGAAAGGCAGCAGCTTGCGCCGGATGAGCGGATCAATGGTCATGGTGTCGGCTGGTATGGGTTAATGAATAGATGACAACAAGGCAATAAGTAAGGCTAGCGGCGGCACATTTGCGGCTCTTCTGATTCGCTCTTCAAAACACTAATTACTTTTGAAGCTGTGATGCTGCATTCCATACAGGAGACTTCTATTTTCACATCTAATCTCTGCATAAATGGAGGAACATAAGTGAAATAAAACTTGCCAGAATCATCAGTTGATCCTGAATGATTTTGAAGCAGAGTATCATCCGCACCTCTTAATTTCAAAAATACTTGCTCCAATTTCACCGGCAAACCTTTTCTTTTAAGTTCAATTACCTGCGGGATTGGGCCAACAATTGATGGCAAAGAATACGTTGACGATGCTCCGTGTATGGCTATCTCGATTGGTATTTCCTTCTTGCAAACACGCGAGTCGTCAATGATCGAGAAGGCTTCAGTCTCATTGGATGGGCAATCTTCCTCTACTAAATATCTCATAATGGAGAATGGTTGCACTAGCGGACCGGGCGGGTTGCAGGAGGCAGGAATTCCAGGACCTCCAGATTTTTTATATGCCACGGTGTTCCATGATTGATATTGAGAATTCCATAATGTCAAATCTACCAAAGGAGCACTCCAATCTCCGTCGGGACCAGAAGACTCAACAGGTGCACATTGGTCATGGAGTCCATCGGGAAACCAACTTTGCACATTATTCCAATATGCCTGCATGAATTTTACCCTCCACTCCACGGCTTCAGAAGCAGAAGACAGATTCAATCTATAATACCCCAAGCCCCCCCCCAGCCACCTCAGATGGATAACCAGGAGGCGCATAATCACCAGTTTGCGATGTATACTTCAAATGACTTGCTCTTGGCGTGCAAACTGCCTTTTCCGGATCGCAACAATAGTAATTACTAGGCCACATCATGCAGTCGCCCGCTATCGCATTTTGAGCAAAAAATATATAAGCAAGAAAGCCCGCCTTCATTACCGTCAACAATCTTGTATTCATACAAGGAAAATTCCAATGAACATCAATAATAAGAAGTTTTGTAAATTTCTTATCTTCAAAGATTTCTTATTTACAATTATAAAATTTAATACAAATTACATGAGGATTGATTCAGCATAAATTCATTCGAATGAAGTCTAAAAAATGTGAAGCAAAGACGGCTAGCGTCGACAAATTTGAGGCTCTTCAACAGAGGCAGGCAGCAGCAGGCCCTGGACAGATATTTCTTGCAATGCAGTATTCGTGCATTCACTACAAGTTGCCTTGATTTCTATTTTGGCATTAAGAAAATATGGTGGAACATAGGTTAAAAATGCCTCTCCATTTGAGTCAGTCTTTATACTATCCTGAAATATTATTTTTCCATTTTCAATGAATTGATAAGAAAAGGCATTTTCTGCCAATGGTCGATATCCGCCAGTAAGAATAGATATCTTCTGTGGAAGGCTTGGGCCTTGGGGAAGTGCTGTTGTTAATGATGGGCCGCTTATGGATATCTCGCTCCCTCCGCATGCGATAGCCTCATCACTTCCTGGGTTATACCTACTCCCTTTGGGTATGGGCGGGCAATATTTGAAAATATTTTTCCCATTGAGATGGCGCACCCAAGAATTGGAAGTAGGATTCCAAAATCTACCCTCCCTAGTCCAAGAAACAACATCATATCCCGTATATGCACCAACAGAGGCTGGAGCAGTATATTCGTAATCGGGCAGATATGTTATTTTATATTTTTCTGATAAATAATCAGCAGCCTCTTGCCTTGAACTGAAATACTGATCACACCCTGCCCTGGAATTTTCTTCATTCAAATCACACCATTGAGGTGGCTGGGCAGCATTGACACTGAAATAAACAACAGCCACTGTTGTGAAAATTATTTCATTTCTCATGACTGGCTGAAAATAATTCCATTGAGCATTCATATATCAAGTTATTATAAAAATTACTGAATTTAACCCGAATTGCCTTTTGCTTTCATTATAAAAAATGAATACTAATTTTAAATACGTTTTTGACTACAAAATTTCCTCATGAAAGACCTCGAGATTAGCAATATTATCTTAGTCTCCTGTATAAATTTTAATAATCTTAATCTCCAAATTGATGCACTGCACACTAAGAAATTTGCGAACACACTAGATATATTTTTGCAATTATTAATTATTTATCGATAGTGGATCGCTACAACACTGGTAGTAACCCGAGGTCTATAGACTGATGCTGCTTTAGATCAAAAGTCAGCCACCTCTGTCACTTGGAAGATACCTTGATGCGAAAGCCGAACTGCCGTTCGCCCGCCGCCACTGGCAGCGTTAGCCTTTGTTGAATAGCTCAGTGTTGTTAATCTGCTGAGGAAAAGGCCCTGCAGTTCAGCAATGCTTTCAGGCTGCGGAAATACGCCAAAAATTGCTGTGAGTGAGATGATTCAAGCAAGACGGTCGACCATCTCACCGTAAGAGTACCTACGCTCAGCGCACTACGCCCTACAGATGTAGAGAAAGCTTGGAAGAGATTTTGCAGACCACGCATCCCCATCTAGCCACCAAGAAAGCCTGAGAAGACCCCTTAAATCGTTGAACAATCTTTCATAACACACTCAACAAAAGAAAAAACAAGACCTACAAAATTTCGATATTGTTGAAATCCCTGATGGCGGCCAATTGGAAGAAATGTTACTTTTGGCAAGCAATTTGCAGGTACATTGCAAGCGGCGCGCGGCGGAGGGCTGCAGCGCTGTGTGTTCACCGTTTTCATCCTGGCCAGCGACCGCTGAGCCGCTTTCTTTTTAGGAGCCACTATGAAGCGTCGTTTTTTCTGTGCTACCGTCACCCTGATAGCCAGCTTCGGTTTTGCCACGGCGGCTGCCGCCCAGACCAAGTGGGATTTCGCCACTGCCTACGGGCCCGGCAACTTCCACTCCAAGAACAACGAGTTGTTTGTGAAGGATGTGGACGCAGCCACGGGCGGCAAGCTCAAGATCACGCCCCACTTCGGTGCCTCGCTGTTCAAGATGCCCGAGATCAAACGTGCCGTGCAGACCGGCAACGCGCAGATGGGCGAGTTCTTTCTGGTGAGTTTCCAGAACGAATCGCAGATTTTTGGTGTGGATGGCCTGCCTTTCCTGGTCGGCAGCTATGACGACGCCTTCAAGCTGTACCAGGCCCAGAAGCCTGCACTGCAAAAGCTGCTCGACAAGCAGGGCCAGGTGCTGCTGTATTCGGTGGCGTGGCCGCCGCAAGGCATCTACACCAAGAAGCCGGTCAATTCGGTGGCCGATCTGAAGGGTATGAAGTGGCGCGTGTACTCGCCCACCACGGCGCGCATTGGCGAGCTGATCGGCGCGCAGCCGGTGACGGTGCAAGAGGCCGAGCTGGCGCAGGCGCTGGCCACGGGCGTGGTCGATGGCCTGATCACGTCAAGCGCGACTGGCGCCGACAACAAGCTGTTCGAGAACCTGAAGTATTACTACAACGTGCAGGCCTGGATTCCAAAGAATGCCGTGACCGTGAGCAAGAAGGCTTTTGCCGCATTGGGCAAGGCCGAGCAGGATGCCTTGCTGAAGGCCGCAGCCGCAGCCGAGGAGCGCGGCTGGAAGGAATCGAAGGAAGTGGATGCCAAATCGATCGCAGCACTCAAGCAAGGCGGCATGAGCATCGAGATGGGCTCTGCCCAGCTCAAGACAGATCTGGCCAAGGTAGGGGAAACCGTGGTGAAGGAGTGGACCGAGAAGGCCGGCGCCGATGGCAAGGCCATTCTGGACGCGTACAAGGCTGGCAAGTAAGGATCAGCACCGGATCACGATGGCATGCGCCCATCTGCCTTCTGGGCCGATGGGCGCCTTTGTCAGTGACCACAGCCTTGGAACACAAACATGCGTAAATTTCTAGATGGCTTGTACTCTGCCGCCGCCTGGCTGGCAGGGCTGTCCATGATCGGCATTCTGGTGATGGTGCTGCTCACCGTCCTCAGCCGCGTCATCGGCTTCAACGCACCCGGTACCGACGCCTACGCGGGCTACGCGATGGCGGGCGCCGGTTTTCTGGCGCTGGCCAGCACTTTCAAGAAGGGCGAGCATATCCGCGTGACGCTGCTGCTGGGCGCGCTCAAGGGCAAGGCACTCAAGGTGATGGAAGTTGCCGCGCTGCTGATTGCCACCATATTGGCGGGTTTTCTGGCCTTCTATTCTGCGCGGCTGACCTGGCAGTCATGGGACATCGAAGATATTTCGGTGGGCATTGATGCCACGCCCATGTGGATTCCGCAGATTTTCATGGCCCTGGGCACCCTCATCTTCTTCATCGCCCTGTGCGATGAGCTGGTGCTGGAGCTGATGGGCAAACGCCAGACCGCCGTGAACGAGGACGCACACCATGAGTGAAATTACCGCAAGCATTGCACTCATCGTGGTGCTCCTGCTGCTGCTGGGCGGCGGCGTGTGGGTGGGCCTGACGCTCGCCGGCGTGGCCTGGTTCGGCATGGAGTTTTTTACCGCCCGCGCCGCAGGCGACGCCATGGCGATCACCATCTGGGGTTCGGCCAGCAGCTGGACGTTGACGGCCCTGCCCCTGTTCGTGTGGATGGGCGAGATTCTCTATCGCACCAATCTGTCGGAGAGCATGTTCCGGGGCCTGGCACCGTGGGTCAACGCACTGCCCGGCCGCCTGCTGCACACCAATGTGATCGGCTGCACGATCTTTGCAGCGGTCTCCGGCTCGTCTGCCGCCACCTGCGCCACCGTGGGCAAGATGAATGTGCCCGAGCTGATGAAGCGTGGCTATCCCGAAAACATGGTGATCGGCTCGCTGGGCGGCCCCGCCACGTTGGGCCTGTTGATTCCACCCTCGATCATCCTGATCGTGTATGGCGTGTCGGCAGAACTTTCCATCTCCAAGCTCTTCATGGCAGGCGTGTTGCCTGGCATCATGCTGGCCATCATGTTCAGCGGCTGGATCATGGTGTGGGCGCTGATGAATCCATCCAAGGTGCCCAAAGCCGATACGTCAATGAGCTTCAAGCAGAAGATCCACGAATCGCGCCACCTGATTCCGGTCGTGCTGCTGATCGCCTCGGTGATTGCCAGCATCTACACCGGCATTGCCACCGCGACCGAAGCAGCCGCCATTGGCGTGGTGGGCTCGCTCGTTCTGTCTGCGGTACAAGGCGCACTCACCTGGAAGAACTTCAAGGATTCGCTGTTTGGCGCCACGCGCCTGTACTGCATGATTGCCCTGATTCTGGCTGGCGCCGCTTTCATGACGCTGTCGATGGGCTACATGGGCCTGCCACGCCAATTGGCCGAGTATGTGGGCAGCCTGAACCTGTCGCCCGCCATGCTGATTGTGGTGCTCGGTATTTTCTACATCCTGATCGGCTGCTTTCTGGATGGCATCTCCACCATCGTGCTGACCATGAGTGTGGTGCTGCCGATCATCCAGGCTGCAGGGATCGACCCGCTGTGGTTCGGCATTTTCCTGGTGATTACCGTGGAGACCGCCCAGATCACGCCACCCGTGGGCTTCAACCTGTTCGTGCTGCAGGGCATGACGGGCAAGCAGATCACGTACCTCGCCCGGGTCTGCGCGCCGTATTTCTTCCTGATGGTGATTGCGCTGGTGATTCTGTGGTTCTTCCCGCAGATCGTGACGGTGCTGCCCAACAATATGTAGGCCCCTCCCGCTTGCGAAAAACCGGCTCCTGCAGCCGGTTTTTTTGCGCCCGTGGGTTTGCAGCAGTCACCCAGCCATGGCACCAGCGTTCGCAATGACAATGGCCGGTGGTGTATGTCTTCTCTCAAGAGCTTCTTGCGCTGGCCATACCCTTTCGGAGCATCCCCCTTGGGCTGGCGCCATGGCGGCAGCGTTTGACACCCTGGCGCCTTATCGTCAGTACTCGGCTCTTTACAGACTGACTGAAAACCGGAGACACCCATGCACATCCACGGCTCCTGCCACTGCGGCGCCATCCGCTTCACCGCCGATATCGACCCTGAACGCGTCACGCTCTGCCATTGCAGTGATTGCCAGGCGCTGTCGGGCGCGCCGATGCGGGCCATCGTCCGGGCGCCCATCGATCAGTTTCAACTGCAGGGCAACCCGAAGGCCTATGTCAAGACCGCGCAAAGCGGCCAACGGCGCGCGCAGGTGTTCTGCCCCGAATGCGGCACGCCTCTGTATGGCAGCGAGGCCCTGAACCCGCAGTATGTGGTGATTCGCCTGGGCTGCGTGGCCGAGCGCGCCGGGCTGCCGCCGCGCAAACAGATCTGGACGCGTTCTGCCATGCCGTGGATTCATGACCTGGAAAACGTGCCCGCCTTTGCCGAAGGCAGCTGATTTCATAAGAAAATAGCCTCTAGGGAGCCTCTGCAAAACTCCCTGCCGTGGTCTGAACGCGGCCTCGGGCGATCCGCTGCGTTGTCTTTTTCGTCAATAGCTACAGCTATTGCCTTCAAAAGACGCCTTGCGGCTCATCCCGACCCACGCCCATCCCATCTGGCGAGGGTTTTGCAGAGGCTCCCTAGCGCGCACCCGCAAGCACGATTCGCTTTGTTTTTTATAGCACCACTCCTGCGTGTGCGCTATCCCTCTGCCGCATGACCCGCCTTTTTGAGTTTGCCGATTCCGAAATCAGCCGCATCGAAACCTTGCCTGCCGGGTTGGTGATTCGTTTTGCAGCGGCCATGCTGTGCGTGCCTGAGGCCAACGAAGCGCTCTCTTCCCGCCGCAGCCTCCGGCAAGGCTATACCAACGGCCTGAGCCTGGTATTGACGGGTGCCCTGGTCACCGGCGACATGGCAGCTTGCACGGGCCGGCTGGCGGAAGGCCAGTTGGTGCTGGTGCAAGAACGCCTGCGCGCCCTGCCCGTGCCCAGCCTGTATGCAGCGGATGGCGCCCATGGAGCGGGTGGAGCAGCCCTGCGGCTGGAGCTGCAGAGCGCCCAAGGAGCCTGGCTGCGGATCGATGCCACAGGCCTGCGCTGCGAAGAGGCAGCGGATGCGCGGTTTCATGAGGTCTTTCAATGCTGACCCGGCCAACCACCGATAAGGGCTTGCCCAAGATACTGGTCAGCGCCTGCCTGCTGGGCCAGCCCGTTCGTTATGACGGAGGCCACCAATTGGCGCAGCACCCGGTGTTGGCACACTGGCTGGCGCAGGGCCAGGTGGTTGCCATCTGCCCGGAGGTGGCAGGCGGCCTGCCAACACCCCGCCCGCCGGCAGAAATCACCACGGGCGGCAGCGGTGCCAGCGTGCTGTCTGGCCGCGCACAGGTGCGCGACAGCGCAGGTGACGATGTTACGGATGCTTTTGCGCGTGGCGCTGGGCTTGCGCTGCAGTTGGCGCAGAAGCACGGCATACGGGTTGCAGTGCTCAAGGATTTCAGCCCTTCCTGCGGATCCAGCCATATTTACGACGGCCAGTTTGCGGGCCGCAAGGTGGCTGGCGAGGGCGTGACCAGCGCCTTGCTGCGCGATGCGGGCATTACGGTGTTTGGCGAACACCAATGGGATGCTGCAGCGCAAGCCCTGCAGGCCATGGACGGCGCCCGCAGCAAGGATTGATCGACATGCGTTTTGAAGGCACTTTGCAGTCGTGGAATGACGAGCGCGGCTTTGGCTTCATTGCCGCCGACCAAGGGGGCGACCCTGTTTTTGTACACATCAAGGCATTTGGCCCGGGCGCTGCGCGGCCCCAGGCACAGCAGCGGCTGAGCTTTGAGGTAGAGCCGGGCCCGGGAGGCAAGAAGCGTGCCCGCCAGGTGCAACTGGTTCGCCCGCGTGCTGGCACTGCTGGCCCTACCACTCCTGCTGGCAGGACCACTCGCGGCGGGCAGCAGCGCAGCCCCGCATCCGCCCGCTCTGCCCATGGCAGTGCCCGCTGGGGAACCGCCAGCCTGTTTGCCTTGCCCGCCTTTGTGTTGCTGGGTGTGGGGCTGGGCGTGCTGTGGCGCCCGCCATCCTGGCTGCTATGGTGGTATGCAGGCCTGAGCACATTGACCTTTGTCATCTACGCCATGGACAAAGCCGCAGCCCAAAGCGGCCAGTGGCGCACCAAAGAGCGTACCTTGCACCTGCTCGCACTGGGCGGGGGATGGCCTGGAGCGCTGGTGGCGCAACAGGTGCTGCGCCACAAATCGGCCAAGACGGAGTTTCGCGCGGTTTTCTGGCTGACCGTGCTGCTCAACGTGGCCGCCCTGGTGTATGTATGTTCGCCCGCCGGGCGCCATCTGCTGCCTTAGTTTGTCGTTCTTTACCGCCGCACGGCTCAATCTCAATGGGTGTGGGCGGTAATGCCGAGTGCCAGGCGCTCGATGCCTGCATCGCTCAGATCATCGGTCGCATAGCTCTGGCGTGCTGGCCACTGGGCAAAGTTGCGTGATTGCGAGCGTTCGTAGTGCGGGTCGTAGTGCTGCGCCATCAGCTCGGCAAACAGGGGCGACAGCGCGCCTTGCTGCGCCCAGGCCTGCCAGCGTGCCACCGCCTCCTTGCCCTGCAATTCCTTGAGGTAGCCCAGTTTTTCTTCCAGCAGGGCCGCATCGTCGCCCAGGTAGGCATAGTCGCGCAGCAGGTAGGCCAGGCGCGCCTCTGGCGTTGCCTGGATTTCGACCACCGGCGCAGCGCGCAGGTGCGCCACCAGCGGCAGGGGCAGTGCAATGCGGCCGATCTTGGCGCTTTCTCCTTCGATGAATACCGGGCGCTCCAGATCGAGCGTGCCGATCTGCTCGGCCAGCAAGGTCTCGAAATGCTTCTGGCTGGGCTGGGCAACGCCCGGCAGGCTGCCCAAAAGAGAGCCCTTGTGGCTGGCGTAGCCTTCCAGATCGATGATCTGCGCGCCCTGTTCCGCCATGGCATGCAGCACACGGGTCTTTGCGCTGCCGGTTGCGCCACACAGCACGCGCAACTGCAGCCGGGGCACCAGGGTGTCCAGCTGTTCGATCACATGCGAGCGAAAACCTTTGTAGCCACCAGCGAGCTGCTGCGCATCCCACCCCACCAGGCGCAGCCAGGTCACCATGGAGCCGCTGCGCAGCCCGCCTCGCCAGCAGTACACCAAGGGCTTCCAGTTGGCAGGCTTGTCATGGAAGGTATCGCGCAGATGCCGCGCCAGGTTGGCGCTGACCATGGCTGCGCCCAGGCGCTTGGCTTCAAAGGGGCTGACCTGCTTGTAGATGGTGCCGATCTGGGCGCGCTCTTCGTTGCTGAGCACGGGGCAGTTGATGGCGCCGGGAATGCGGTCCTGCTCGAATTCGGCGGGCGAGCGGGCGTCGACGATGGTGTCGAACTGGTCAATGTCGCTGATGCGGACAGGCTGGCGGTGAGACATGGCAGAAGGCTCGGCACTCCCACATGGGAGTCAATCAAAAACAGGGCGCTGCTGTCGTGGCAACAGCAGCTTCGCAGTGTTTGATCGAGCCTCGATACATCCGTTTGTGCGCCCCTTTCTTGGAATGGGCGCACGCTGCGCGCGAAAGCTGGCATTATCCCACCACGCGCAAGCCAGTGGCAGCTGTTCAGCCGTCCACGGGTTGCGCAGGCGTCTCCAGGGTCAGCTGGTACAGCGCCAGATCCAGCCAGCGCCCGAACTTGAAGCCCACTTGCGGCATCAGGCCCACGCTCTTGAAACCGAGCTTTTCGTGCAGCGCAATCGAGCCCGTGTTGGCGGCGTCGATGGCGCCCACCAGCGCATGCACATCGTGCGCCCGGGCCTCGGCAATCACCGCCTGCAAAAGCCGCTTGCCCAGCCCCCGGCCGCGCTGGTCGTTGCGCACATAGACCGAGTGCTCCATGGTGTACTTGTAGGCCGGGTAGGCGCGAAAGCTGCCGTAGCTGGCAAAGCCCAGCAGCACACCGGCCTCGTCTTCCAGGCCGATCACCGGCCAGCCGCCCTTTTGCTTGGCGGCAAACCAGGCCACCATGCTCTCTGCCGTGCGGGGTTGGTAGTCATACAACGCCGTACTGTTGACGATGGCATCGTTGAAGATGGCCAGGATTGCAGCGGCATGGCGCTCATGGGTGCATGGCACCAGTTTCGGTTCACTCATCACTTGCTCCGGGAAAATTCGGGGTTCACCAAGGCCAATGCATAGCGCGCGGGCGTATTGCCGGTGTTGGAAAACACCAGCGTCTGGTTCAGTTCCATCGCCAGGCAATCGCCCGCCTGCAGCTCCCAGTGCTGATCGCCCAGGGTCAGCTGCATGGTGCCTTCCAGCATCCACAACTGCTGGTGCAGCGGCTGGCTGCGCAGAGCATGGTCAAAAGCCACGCTCTGGCCAGGAGGAAAGCGCACCTCCACCAGCTCCAGCGGCGCTGGATAGCTGGCTGGCGAGAGCTGGCGGCGCACGTAGCCCGTGGCCGGGTCCTGCCAGCGCGGCTGGCTGGCGGCACGCGCCAGGGGCTGCGCCACTTCGCCGCTGCGCTCCTCTTCAAACAACGATGCCAGTGGCACCTGCAGCGCCTGCGCCAATTTACCCAGGACTGCGGCAGTGGCGCTGGTTTCGCCCCGCTCGATCAGCGAGATGGTCGAACGGCTCACGCCACTGATCTGCGCCAGAGCATCGAGCGTGTGCCCGCGCGCCTTGCGCAGGCCATGCACGCGGACGGAGAGAAGCTGGTCGATGGACATGAATCCATCATAAAGGAAAAATTTCCAATTTATCAGAATCAATGCATTCAAAATGCATTCAGCAGCGGCGGGAGGAGAGCGTAAACAGGTTCTTTGAACAGGTCTCTTAAACGATCGGCTTGCGCAGCAATGCCATGGTGTGTATGTCAAAGTACACCCCATCCACACAGAAGCCATCGCGCAGCAGCCCTTCGCGCACAAAGCCCTGGCGCTCGTAGAGCGCTATGGCCCGCGCATTGTCTGCACGCACGGCAAGCTCCACCCGTGTAAAGCCATAGGATTGCGCGGCTTTCAGCGCGGCCTGCATCAGCCGCTCTCCAATGCCCTGGCCGCGCATTGCGGGCAGCAAGCCCATGCCGAGCATGCCCACGTGGGCACGCGCCTGCCCGTGCACGGGTTGCACGCCGCACCACCCGCACACCTGGCCGTCTGCCAGCGCCACGAAGTACGGCTGGCCCTTGTCGATATAGGCTTGCAGGTGCTCGCGCATCTGCGCAGGCGCTGGCGCGCATTGCGATGCGAGGTAGTGCTTTTCGCGCGCCACCGTATCAAACACCTGCCAGACGGCGTCGAACTGCGCAGGCTGCAGGGCTTCAATGGATATCTGCATCGCAATTACAGCCTTCTGCGCAGCGCTTCAAAAAACAGGGTCGATTGCAGGCGTTCGCCGTTGGCCTGCTTGGCCACCCGTGCGGCCAGCGCCGGATCACAGGGCGCCAGTGGCACTCCGGTCGATTGCGCCAGTACCTGGGCCTGGCAGGCACGCTCCAGGTAGTACAGATCGTCAAAGGCGTAATCCATGCGCTCGCCGCAAACGATGATGCCGTGGTTGCCCAGAAAGCTGATGTCCGCGCCCTGCATGGCATGGGCAATGCGTTCGCCTTCGCGGCCATCCAGTGCAAAGCCGTTGTACTGGCTGTCCACCGCCACGCGGCCATGAAAGCGCATTGCGTTCTGGCTCAAGGTGGTGTCGAGCGCGCGTTGCTGCGTCAGGGTGAGCGCGGTGGCGTGAGGCATGTGCGTATGCAGCACGCAGGTCTTGCGGGCGATGCGGTGCACCGCCGTGTGGATGAACATGGCCGTAGGCTCCACAGCGTGGCCACCTGCGACCACGCAGCCCTGGTCATCGACGATCACCACATCATCGGCCTGTACCTCGCTCCACATCAGCCCGCGCGGGTTGAGCAGAAAGTGCCTGCCATCGGGCAGCGCCATGCTGAAATGGTTGCATACGCCCTCGCCCAGGCCGAAATGCGCCGCCGCACGCAGGGCCAGCGCCATGTCCTCGCGCATCTGGACGACATCGGGATCGGTGAACAAGGGGTGCGCTGTGCTGCCTGGGGTATGGGGTGCATTCATGGGGCGGCCACTCTGTAGAGGAAGACGGAAGAAGTTCCACCAGTATGGAAGGCGCCCGAGCCGCAGGCAAGCGCCTGGGGCACAAACCGGCTGTTACTGTCTCCTGCATGCGCTCCGTATTTCTGCCAATTGTGTCCGCAATCCATCGCTATCCTCGGTTTCAGGATATGTCATCAAAACTGCCTCTGGCGTCCACCAGTCAAACGCTAAATGCTATGAAAAACATAGAAATCATCGACGGCAACCTGCTGGACCAGCCAGTGGATGTGATTGTCAACGCCTGGAATCGCAACATCATTCCCTGGTGGCTGCTGCTGCCGCGCGGCGTATCGAGCGCCATCAAGAAGCGGGCGGGCTACCGGCCCTTCTGGCAATTGGGCATGCTGGGCGCCATTCCGCTGGGCGGCGCCGTGACTACCTGCGCAGGCAGGTTGCCGTTCAAGGCAATCGTGCACGTGGCCGGTATCGATATGTGGTGGCGTGCGTCGCAGGCTTCCATCCAGGCCAGCGTGCATTCGGCCATGCAGATCGTCAATACGCGCGGCTACCGCTCCGTGGCTTTTCCCGCCCTGGGGGCAGGCACCGGCGGGCTGTGCGAGGAGCAGGCCCTGCACTGGATGCAGGAGAGCCTGAACACCATCGACAGCAAGGCGCATGTGCGGCTGGTGCGCTTTCGCGGTGCAAGCGGGGCAGGCCAGGCCTTGGCAAATTACAGCGAAGCGTAGACCGCATCCCGCACTTCGTTGACCAGCCGACCTGCCATGCCTTCGAACGCCGTGTTGGTGAGCAGGATCACGCTCAGGCGGCGCTCGGGATCGACAAACCAGTTGTGTCCATACGCCCCGCCCCATTGCAGGCTGCCCTTGCCCTGCGGTGTTCCGGCCAGGGCCGGGTCAACCAGAACCGCCCAGCCCAGGCCAAAACCCCAACCCGGGCCCTGCGTCTGGGCTTGCGGGCCGACCTGGTCACGCACCATCTCCTGCGCAGCTCCAGGCTGCAGCAGGCCGGGCTGCCCGGCGGCGCTGCGCCTGACCGATTCCAGCAGCTGGAGGTAGTCGTCTGCATTGCCCACCATGCCTGCGCCGCCGGATGCAAAGGCATGGCGGTCAAATGCCCGCTTGGGAGAAAAGCGCACACCCCCATCCTGCCCAGCAGCGAGGGGAACCACCATGTTCTCGCGCATGCGTACGGGCTGGGGCTTACCGTCGGCATAGGGGACCGCCAGCGGCGACCCCGAACGCACCGCAAAACGGGTGTGGTGCATCTGCAAGGGCTGGGTCACAGACTGCGCCACCACCTGCTGCAGCGGAGCGCCCCCTGCCTTGGCGACGACGGCGCCCAGCACGTCGATGCCCAGCGAATAGCGCCACTGGCTGCCCGGGGCAAAGTACAGCGGCGCCTTGCCCAGCCTGCGCAGGTTTTCATCCAGGCTGATGCCGCTGCTGTCGAGCCCGTCGGAGACGCCCAGTCGGGTGTAGGCACCATCGGCCCCTTCCGCAAATCCATAGCCCAGGCCCGAGGTGTGGGTGATGAGCTGGCGCACCGATAGCGTGGGCACGGTCTTCTCGCCATGGGCCGTTACCAGGGGCGGCCGGAAATCCGGCAGGTACCGGGTGACGGGCGCATCCAGCTGCAGCTTGCCCTCTTCCACCAGCCGCATGGCGGCCAGCGTGACGATCGGCTTGGTCATGGAGGCGAGGCGAAAGCCGGTCGATGCCTGCATAGGCCGCTGTGCTTCACGGTCTGCATAGCCAACGGCCTGGCGGTAGAGCACGGCTCCATCCTGCGCCACCAACACCACGGCGCCCACGATTCGCTTTTGCGCAACGGCCGCATCCAGCACCGTGTTGAGATTGGCGGCGAGCCGGGCGCGTTGCTCCAGCGCAGCGTCGCTGGCCGCGTGGGCGATGGAGGCCAGTGAAAGCAGACCGGCGGCAAGCGGCCGTGCCATGGTGGCAAACACATGGTTCATGGAGAACTCCTTGGCGGAAAACCGCAGTGTCCGTCACTTCACGTTCAAGAGAAAGCGTGCAACACTTCATCCATCGTGAAGAAAAACTTATCTATCCAGCGCGATTCGCTGAATGCGCTGAGCACCTTTGTACTGGTGGCGCGCGTGCGCAGCTTTACCCAGGCGGGCAACCAGCTGGGCATCAGCGCGTCTGCCGTTTCGCAGCAGATGCGCAAGCTCGAAGCACAGCTGGAGGTGCGCCTGCTGCAGCGCAACAGCCGCCAGGTCTCCGTCACCGAAGCGGGTGAGCAGCTGCTGGCAGAGGTGACGCCGTCGCTGGACCAGCTCGACCTTGCCATGCAGAGGGTGCGCGCCGCGCATGATGAGCCCACCGGCTTGCTGCGCATCAATACTTCGCGGCTGGCGGCGGGGCTGCTCATCACGCCCCGGCTCGATGCCTTTCTGGCGCGCTACCCGCGCATTCAGCTGGAGCTGTTCACCGACGATGCGTTTTCCGACATCGTGCAGGATGGCTTTGATGCAGGCATTCGCCTCGGCGCCTTTCTGGCACGCGACATGGTGTCGCTGCCGCTCGACCAGGGCCAGTGGGAAGCCGTGGTCGCCAGCCCCGCATACTGGCAGGCACACGGCATGCCGCAGACTCCGGCCGATCTGGCCCTGCACGATTGCATCCGTTTTCGGCTTCCCGGCTCCAAGCGTTTTGTGCCCTGGATTTTTGTGGTGGATGGCAAGGAACAAGCTATTGAACCCACCGGGCGCCTGATCTTTTCGGACGACGCTTATGTCACCCGCGCTGCCTGCCAGGGCTATGGCGTAGCGCACAAGTTTGTGGGCAGCATTCAGGAGGAGCTTGCCACCGGCTTGCTGGTGCCCGCCTTGCAGTCGTTCGAGAGGCCCTGGTCGGGCTTTCACATCTACTACCCTGCGCGCAAACAGATGCCTCCCAAGCTGCGGGCGTTCATCGATTTTCTGCGCGAGGCGCCACCAGTCTGAGGTGCTGAATATTCCGGCACCGGGCCACAAAAAACGCAGCCCGGGGGCTGCGTTCCTGTTTTCAACGCATGCAGCGCTTACTTGATGAGCGTCACACCCGTCTTGGATTGCGCGTCGTCAAAGCTCACCTCGGGGGCCAGCTCGATCACTTTCAGGCCCTGCTCGGTCACATCGAACACGCCCAGGTCGGTAATGATGCGATCGACCACGCCCACGCCGGTCAGCGGCAAGGTGCAGTTCTTGAGGATCTTCAGGTCGGTGGTGCCGTCCTTCTTCTTGGCCACGTGTTCCATCAGCACGATCACACGCTTGACGCCAGCGACCAGATCCATCGCGCCGCCCATGCCCTTGACCATCTTGCCCGGAATCATCCAGTTGGCCAGGTCACCCTTCTCGGACACCTGCATGGCGCCCAGAATGGACAGGTTGATCTTTCCACCACGGATCATCGCAAACGACTGGTCCGAGCTGAAGATGGACGAGCCGGCGATGGTCGTCACCGTCTGCTTGCCAGCATTGATCAGGTCGGCGTCAATGGCGTCTTCGGTGGGGAATGGGCCGATGCCCAGCATGCCGTTTTCCGACTGCAGCCACACTTCCTTGTCGCCGGTGTGGTTGGCCACCAGGGTAGGAATGCCGATGCCGAGATTGACGTAGAAGCCGTCTTCCAGCTCTTGCGCCGCGCGTGCGGCCATTTGGTCTTGGGTCCAAGGCATGTCAGGCTCCTTACTTCTTCTCGGTGATGGTGCGCTTTTCGATGCGCTTCTCGGGCGTGGCGTTCAGCACCAGGCGGTGCACATAGATGCCAGGCAGGTGGATTTCGTCGGGCTTCAAGGCGCCGGTCTCGACGATCTCTTCCACTTCCACGATGCAGACCTTGCCGCAGGTGGCCGCTGCAGGGTTGAAGTTGCGTGCCGTCAGGCGGAACTGCAGGTTGCCGCTCTTGTCGGCACGCCAGGCCTTGACCAGCGACACATCGGCAACGATGGAGCGCTCCATCACATAGGTCTCGCCATCGAACTCGCGCAGTTCCTTGCCTTCTGCCACCTGCGTGCCCACACCGGTCTTGGTGAAAAAGGCGGGAATGCCGGCGCCGCCAGCACGCATCTTTTCGGCCAGGGTGCCCTGGGGCGTGAATTCCAGTTCCAGCTCGCCTGCCAGGTACTGGCGCTCGAACTCCTTGTTCTCGCCCACGTACGATGCGATCATCTTCTTGATCTGGCGGGTCTCCAAAAGCTTGCCCAGGCCAAAACCGTCGACGCCGGCATTGTTCGATGCCACGGTCAGATTCTTGGCACCGCTGTCGCGCAGCGCTTCGATCAGCGCCTCGGGGATGCCACATAGGCCAAAACCGCCCACGGCCAGCAACTGGTTGTCTGCGACCACGCCTTGGAGTGCAGCTGCCGCATTCGGATAAATTTTGTTCACACGTGTCTCCTAATTAAGAAGGGCTTGTTCCGCGAATGAAGCATACTACGTATTAGCATACGTAGTATTTCGTAAAGGGGACAATTTTTGCCATGCGAGTGACACCGCTTGATTATCGACAGGCCTTCGAGATGGCGCCCGTGGGCCTGGTGGTTTCGCACCGCCGCATCATGATCGACTGCAACGAACAGGTCTGTTCCATGTTCCGCACTTCGCGCGAGCTGATGATCAACCAGTCCTTCCAGATCCTCTACCCCAGCGCCGACGAGTTCGAGCGCCTGGGCCGGCGCATTGCTCCCATCATGGGCGCGCAAGGCCTGTATTCGGACAACCGCATCATGAAGCGCGCCAACGGCGAGATGTTCTGGTGCCATGTGATGGGCCGGGCCTTCAACCGCGACGATCCGCATGAAGGCGGCGTGTGGAGCTTTGAAGACCTGAGCGCGCTGCGCCCGGTGCGCGCCGAACTGACAGCGCGCGAGCGCGAGGTGGCCGCCCGCCTGCTCGAAGGCATGACCAGCAAGGAGATCGGCCGCTGCCTCGATATCAGCCACCGCACCGTCGAGATCTACCGCACCCGCCTGATGCGCAAGTACGGCGCGGAATCATCCGCAGCCCTGGTGCAGAAACTGCTGGCCGGTGGCAGCTCGCTCGATATCGTGCTGGGGCCGGACGAGGCCTGATCCAACGCCACCAGGGCCCCTCTGCAAAACGCCCTGCCGTGGTCTGAACACGGCTTCGGGCGATCCGCTGCGTTGTCTTTTTTTGATCAATGCAGCTTCATGCGACCAGACACCCGCTGCTGCAGCAGGCGCGCCAGGGCCAGTACTGCCGTCTTGACCGTGCCCAGAATGGCTCGGTGGTGCATCAGGTGCAGCGACATGTACATCCACTTGGCAAGCAGCCCCTGCACGAAGAAGTTCTTGCCGGACAGGCCGCCCATCAGGTTGCCCACGCCCTTGTTGTCACCCAGCGAGACCAGCGAGCCAAAATCCTTGTAGACGAAGGGCTCGTTGAAGTGCCCTTCCTTCAGCGCGGCATACAGCACCTGGGTCAGATAGGTTCCTTGCTGGTGCGCGGCCTGCGCACGGGCGGGTACGGTCTTTCCATCTACCCATGGCGTTGCTGCGCAGTCGCCCAGCGCATAGACCTGATGCGCACTGGTACGCAGATGGTCATTCACCACCAGCTGGTTGATGCGGTTCACCTCCAGGCCCAGCAGCGCATTGCGGTCGGCTGCCTTGATGCCGGCAGCCCAGACGATCAGATCTGCCGAGACAGGGCCATCAGGCGTGATCACTTCGCCCGGCTCCAGCGCCTGCACGCGGGTGCCCGTCATCACGCGCACACCCTTGCGCTCAAGCGCAGTGGTGGCCTGCTCCGATATGCGCGGTGGCAGCCCGCCCAGAATGCGGTCGCCTCCTTCGATCAGGTTGATGTCCAGCCGAAAGCGTTGGTTGCTGCCCTGGCTCTCCTGCAGCATGCTGTGGGCCTCCAGCAGTTCGGCCGACAGCTCCACGCCGGTAGCGCCCGCCCCCACGATGGCCACCGACAGCGAGCGTGGCTCGGCATACGAGGCGTGGGCACAGGCACTGAGCCAGTCGGCATGGAAGCGCTGCGCGTCGCGCACGCTTTCGAGCAGATAGGCGTTCTCGATGCCCGGTGTGCCAAACGAATTGGAGCCGCTGCCCAGCGCAAGCACCAGGTGCCGGTAGCCAATGCTGCGCTCGGGCACCACTTCCTTGCCCGCCTCATTGGTGATCGCCGCAAGGCGAATGCTTTGCTGCGCGGTGTTCAGCGCCATGAACTCGCCCATCACAAAGCTGAAATGGTTGCGCCGGGCCAGCACGGTGTACGACAGCCCTTCCTGGTGCGCGTCGAGCGTGCCTGCCGCTACTTCGTGCAAGGTGGGCTTCCAGATGTGGAAGGGCATCTTGTCCACCAGGAGCACGCGCTCGCGCCCTTCTCGCGCCCCCAGCTTGCGTCCCAGCTGTGCGGCCAGCTCCAGGCCCCCGGCGCCCCCACCCACAATTACCACGTCATAGTGCATCTGCCACTCCTTTGCACGGTCTCCGGTACGGTCTTTCGATCTCAGGTTGAACCGTAGCTTAACTTAAGTCAAATTTAACATACATTCTTGAATGTATATACAAAAAGACGACGTTTCTGCCTATACGATCTGGCGTATACAAAGCAGCAAGTGCAGCCCAGACAACCCGCGCCCTTTGAACAGGTTCTTGGTCTGTACTCGTCGCGCTGAGGGGACTTCAGCCAAGCTGGCATATGCAGTTCTGCCCCTACACTGGGCCGGTTCCCATGCCACCCTGCCTCAATGTTCCGCGGCCCTCCTGCATCTATCCACAGCCCTCCATGTCGTCCCATCCGTCGTCTCATGATTCCCTGCCGTTGACCCCGTTGGCGCCCGATCTATGGAGCGCGCAGCAGCGCATCAGTGTGCAAGGCCTGCCACTGCGCACGCGCATGACTGTGGCCCGGCTGGCCGGCCACCAGCTATGGTTGCACTCGCCCGTCGCGCCCACACCGCAGTTGCGCGCCGCGCTCGATGCCCTGGGCAGCGTGGCCTGGGTGGTGGCCCCCAACCGCATGCACCATTTGTATGCTGGCGACTGGCTGCCGTTCTATCCAAAGGCACAGTTGTGGGGGGCGCCAGGCCTCGCGGCCAAAAGGCGCGATCTGCTGCAGTTGCAGACCCTGCCAAAACAGCCGGGCCCACTGGGCCAGCTGGACGATTCCGCCACGCCCTCCGCCTGGCGCAACCATTTGCAGATGCAATGCGTGGGCGGCATTCCGCTGCTGAATGAATGCGTGTGGCTGCACCAGCCCAGCGGCAGCCTGATCGTGACGGATGTGCTGCAGTACTACCCGCAGGATCTGTCGCTGTCGGCGCGCCTGTTCAACAGCCTGAACGGCACACGTAGCCGCCTGGCCATGCCACGGGCCGTGCGCTTTGCCATCCGTGACAAGGCGGCCGCACGCGCAGCCGCACAGGTGATCTGCAGCTGGCCCGTACAGCGCATCGTGCTGGCGCACGACACGGTGATCGAACAGCATGCTGCCGGGCAGTTGCGCGCCGCGCTAGGCTTTCTGCTGGATTGATGGATAACCAAATCGCTATCTAATCAATAGCTAGAGTCGCTTCTCTGTAATGCGCTAGTGGCAATTTTTCTTGAAAAATAGAGAAGCTTTCAAGAAACGCGAAAGCTCTCCAGATGGATGCTGGTTTCGCTGTTGCTGATGCCTTTGATGAGCCGGATGCGCTCCAGCACGCGCGAAAGCTCTTCCAGGCTCGCCACCTGCAACTCGGCCAGCAGATCCCAGCGGCCATTGGTGCTGTGCAGCGCCGCCACGCCTGGCTCGCCCAACAGGGACGCCATCACCCGGCGCGTGTCGTTACCCACGATCTCAATGCTCATCCAGGCTCGCAACACTTCGGGCTGCACATCGGGGCGCAGGCGCACGCTGTAGCCCACGATCAGACCTTCGCGCTCCAGTCGCTCCATGCGGTTGGTGACGGTGCCGCGTGATACGCCGAGCTTGCCGGCCAGCGTGGCCACGCTTTCGCGTGCGTTTTGCCGCAGCATGCTGATCAGAGCCTGGTCGGTTTTGTCAATTTGCACAATGACAGCCTACATTTTGCTTCACAGGCTGACATTTTCTACCATTTTTTGCACTTTGCTTTGTTTTCGCCCTGCGCCACACTGGTGGCAGCTGCCAGTGCCCATGCATTGGGCACCAAAAGCTATAAAACAAGGAGCAAACCATGACCAGCACAAGCAATAACTACACCGCAACCGTTGACTTCCTCAGCACCGATGCCGCCGCCGAACTGGTGCGCCGCGTGGGCCTTACGCCGCTGCTGGCGGGCCTCGTCACCGCCCTGGAAGAAGACTTTGCCCGCTGGCAGGATTTCGACAAGACCGCGCGCCTTGCCCAGCACACCCGCGACGGCGTGATGGAGCTGATGCCCGTGGCCGATGCCGACCACTTTGCCTTCAAGTACGTCAACGGCCACCCCAAGAATCCGCAGCGCGGCATTCCGTCCATCATGGCGTTTGGCGCCCTGATGCGGGCCGATACCGGAGCGCCGGTGCTGCTGTCGGAGCTGACGCTGACCACCGCCCTGCGTACCGCCGCCACCAGCGTGATGGCCGCCAAGCGCCTGGCGCGCGCCAACAGCCGCACCATGGCCCTGATCGGCAACGGCTCGCAGAGCGAGTTTCAGGCACTGGCATTCATCGGTCTGCTGCGCATCGAGGCCCTGCGCCTGTTCGACATCGACCGCGCCGCCACCGACAAGCTGGTACGCCACCTGCAGGCCCATGCACCGCAAGTGCAGGTGACGGTATGCGACAGTGCGGCCCATGCCGCAGACGGCGCCGATATCGTGACCACGGTGACTGCCGACAAGACCAATGCAACCATCCTGACCCGCGCCATGGTGCAGCCCGGCATGCATCTGAACGCCGTAGGCGGCGACTGCCCAGGCAAGACCGAACTCGACGCCGCCATCCTGCCGGAAGCCAGCGTATTTGTGGAATTTGCGCCGCAAAGCCGCATCGAAGGCGAAATCCAGCACATGGCCCCCGACTTTGCCGTGACCGAACTGTGGCAGGTATTGCATGGCAAGGCACCGGGCCGGCAGCGTGATGACGAGATCACCGTGTTCGATTCCGTCGGCTTTGCGCTGGAGGATTACTCCGCCATGCGCTACCTCCACGCCCTGGCTCAAAAGCATGGCATGCTGCAGCCTCTGCTGCTGCTGCCACAATTGGCCAACCCCAAGGATCTGTTTGGCGTGCTGCACGCCGATAGCCCTGCCCGCAACCCATTGAAAACGACTGCTGCAACCGCCTGATATGCACAACTCTACCGCCATCAGCTTGATAGGAGCTCCTACCGACATCGGCGCCGGACGCCTGGGCGCAGCCATGGGGCCGGACGCGCTGCGCGTGGCGCAGCTGGGCCCTGCCCTGGCCGAGCTGGGCTGCGAAGTACGCGATGTAGGCAACCTGGCCGGGCCCGCCAACCACCGCCACCCGCGCGATGCGGCCCACGGCAACCTGCGCAACTTTGAAGAAGCCGTGGCCTGGAACCAGACCGTGCACGATGCCGTGCACGCTGAGCTGGCCGCAGGCCGCATGCCGCTGATGCTGGGCGGCGACCACAGCCTGGCGGTGGGCTCCATCAGCGCGGTGGCGCGCCACTGCAAGGCTGCAGGCAAGCGCCTGTATGTGCTGTGGCTCGATGCCCATGCCGATTTCAACACGCCCGAGACATCGCCCTCCGGCAACATCCACGGCATCCCCGTCGCCTGTCTGAGCGGCCTGGGCCCGCGCGAGCTCACCCACCTGGCGGGTTTCGCACCCGCCCTGGGAGAGCAATCGCTCTGCCAGATCGGCCTGCGCAGTGTGGACGACCAGGAAAAGCACCTCATCAAGACCCACAACATCGACGTGTTCGACATGCGCGCCATCGACGAGCTGGGCATGCGCGAGACCATGCTGCGGGCGCTTGCGCCGCTGCGCAATGCCGACCCGGCCACCACCCATCTGCACCTGAGCTTCGACGTCGATTTTCTCGACCCCGAGATCGCCCCTGGCACCGGCACCACGGTACGCGGCGGCCCCAACTACCGCGAAGCACAGCTGTGCATGGAGATGATTGCCGACACCGGCCTGCTGGGCTCGATCGATATCGTCGAACTCAATCCAGCGCTCGACCTGCGCAACCAGACCGCCGAGCTGGTGGTCGATCTGGTACAGAGCCTCTTTGGCAAGAGCACCCTCGTCAAGGACGTGCGCAGATAGGTTCCCAGTCTTTCCACAAACACTTTTGATCGGCCGCAATGCGGCCGTTTCCATTGGGCTCTAAGCGAATCCATGGCGCCTATTTGCACAACCCAACCGCTTGATTTTCTTAATGGTGCACTTGGGTATATTCAATCAGCAAAGCGCACACCAAAAGCAGCTGCAATCGCATAATCAACAGCAACCAATGGCACTCAACACCTGCCCGCCATTGCCACGTTGCTGTCGCCGCAAGGCCGTCAGCGTCCTGCAAGTTTGAACCGGAGAACTCCCCATGACGACTGAATCCAAGTGCCCCTTCCATACCGCCCAGCAAACCCAGAGCGGCACAACCAATAGAGACTGGTGGCCGACTGCGCTGCGTGTGGATCTGCTCAGCCAGCACAACAGCAAAAGCAACCCCATGGGCGCCGATTTCGACTACGCCAAGGAATTTGGCAAGCTCGACTATGAAGGCCTCAAGCGCGACCTGCGGGCACTGATGACCGACTCTCAGGACTGGTGGCCCGCCGACTTCGGCCACTATGGCCCACAGTTCATCCGCATGGCCTGGCACTCCGCCGGCACCTACCGTGTGCAGGACGGCCGTGGCGGCGGAGGCCGCGGACAGCAGCGCTTTGCACCACTCAACAGCTGGCCCGACAACGTCAACATCGACAAATCGCGCCGCCTGCTGTGGCCCATCAAACAGAAATACGGCAACCGCATCTCCTGGGCCGACCTGATGATCCTGTGCGGCAACGTGGCGCTGGAGAGCATGGGTTTCCGCACCTTCGGCTTTGCCGGTGGCCGCGTCGACACTTGGGAGCCCGACCACGATGTGTACTGGGGCGCCGAGAAGGAATGGCTGGCTCCCACCAACAACCCCAACAGCCGTTACAGCGGCGAGCGCGATCTGGAAAACCCGCTGGCTGCCGTGCAGATGGGATTGATCTACGTGAACCCTGAAGGCCCGGACGGCAATGGCGACCCCATTTCAGCGGCCCGCGACATCCGCGACACCTTCGCCCGCATGGCCATGGATGACGAGGAAACCGTGGCCCTGATCGCGGGCGGCCATACCTTCGGCAAGACCCACGGCGCGGGCCCTGCCAGCCACGTCGGCAAGGAACCGGAAGCTGCTGGGCTCGAAGCCCAAGGCCTGGGCTGGGCCAGCAGTTTTGGCACCGGCTCCGGTCGCGATGCCATCACCTCGGGGCTGGAAGTGACCTGGACGCAGACCCCTGCACAATGGAGCAACTTCTTCTTCGAAAACCTGTTCAAGTACGAGTGGGTGCAGGAAAAGAGCCCCGCAGGCGCCATTCAGTGGGTGGCCAAGGATGCGGACGATGTCATCCCCGACGCCCATGGTGGCCCCAACAAGAAACCCACCATGCTGACGACCGACCTGTCGCTGCGCATGGACCCGGCCTACGAAAAAATTTCGCGCCGCTTCCTGGAGAATCCCCAGGCCTTTGCCGAAGCCTTTGCCCGCGCCTGGTTCAAGCTGACCCACCGCGACATGGGCCCGGTCAGCCGCTACCTCGGCCCCGAAGTGCCGAAGGAAGCCCTGATCTGGCAAGACGTGATTCCCGCCGTCAAGCACCCGCTGGTCAACAGCGATGATGTAACGGCCCTCAAGGCCCAGGTGCTCGCATCGGGCCTGACCGTGCAGGAACTGGTGGGCACCGCCTGGGCCTCGGCGTCTACCTACCGCGGCTCCGACATGCGCGGCGGTGCCAATGGCGCGCGCATCCGCCTTGCGCCGCAGAAGGACTGGCAAGTCAACCAGCCAGAACAACTGGCCAAGGTACTGTCCGTGCTGGAAGGCATTCAGCGCGAATTCAACAAGACGGCAGACGGCGACAAGCGTGTCTCCATGGCCGATCTGATCGTGCTCGCCGGTAATGCAGGGGTCGAAAAGGCGGCTGCCGATGCGGGCATCAAGGTGACGGTACCGTTCAGCCCCGGCCGAGGTGACGCCACCGCCGAGGAAACCGATGCCGACTCCTTCAAATACCTGGAGCCCAAGGCAGATGGCTTCCGCAACCACCTGCAAGGCCCACTTCCTGCTTCCGCTGAATCCCTGCTGATCGACAAATCCCAACTGCTGAACCTGACGGCCCCTGAAATGACCGTGCTCGTTGGAGGCCTGCGCGCCATCAACATCAACACCGGTGGCAGCCAGCATGGCGTGCTGACCCATACCCCCGGCAAGCTGACAAACGACTTCTTCGTCAACCTGCTGGACATGGGCACCCAATGGAAAGCACAGGAAGACGGCACCTACGAAGGCGTAGACCGCAAGAGCGGTGCCAAGAAGTGGACTGGCACCCGTGTGGATCTGGTCTTTGGCAGCAATGCCATCCTGCGTGCCGTTGCCGAAGTCTATGCCGAAGCTGGCAACCAGCAGAAGTTCGTTGGCGACTTCGTGTCAGCCTGGACCAAGGTGATGGAACTGGACCGTTTCGATCTGAAGAAATGATTCCGCTGCCCCGGCCGAAGCCTTGCGTTTCGGCCAGCCTTCAAAAACGCCCGATCGGGCGTTTTTTCATTTTGCCGCGCATCCGTAGTTCAGCTCACCAGGTACCAGGCTCGCGCACCATATGGATGATGTTGGCCGGGCTGGTGATCCAGCCTCCCTTGAACCCCTCCGGCAGCGGCTCGATTGCATCGCAGCGGGTCACCCCCGCCCGTGCCAGATGCGCGGCCGCATCCTCAAAACTCTCGGTGAACAGCTCCAGCCAGATTTCCGCCTGGCTCATCTGCGGGGCCTCATCGATCCACAGCCGGTTGGGGCCGAGCACAAAGCCGATGGCCGGAGCTTTTTCGGTGATCGGCGCAAGCCCCACCACGTCGCGGTAGAACGCGAGCGTCGCCTCGTACTGGTGCGACGGCACTTTCATCGCAATATCGATTCCGCCGTAGAGATTGGCAGTCATGGCTTTCTCCTTTGTCTGTGCATCCCCTCACCCGTGGAATACAGGCAGCCCGGCCTTGCGGGCTTTCTGTCACTTCTATAATCCTGCCTTCACCATACACCGTCAGAGGTATTCGTCCCATGCGCCATTGATGCAGCCGTTCACACAACGGCAAACCTCCACTGCCCCCACAGCGCGGGGAGTTCTTTGCATCTCTGGAATTGGCATGGCGATTTCTCACCTCTCCCTGGAGGGCGTTTCGTACGTCCTCCCCAACGGTCAAGCGCTTTTCTCCGACCTGACCGACATCTTTGACACACGGCACACCGGCCTCGTTGGCCGCAATGGCTGCGGCAAAACCATTCTGGCGCGCGTGCTTGCAGGCCAGTTGCAGCCCTCCAGCGGCCGCTGCGTGCGATCGGGTAGTGTCTACTACCTGGAACAGCAGGTTCGCCCGGACGCGGCCACCACGGTGGCCGACCTTGCCGGTGCGCGGAAGGTGCTGGATGCCTTGCAGCGCATCGAGGCGGGCAGCTCCGCGCAGGCGGACTTCGACGCGGTGGGCGACCAATGGGACATGGCCCTGCAGTTTCGCCAGGCGCTTGCGCTGCAAGGCCTCTCGCACCTGCGAGCCGATACGCCAGCCCTTGCGCTCAGCGGCGGAGAAGCAATGCGTGCGGCATTGGTGGGCGCCCAGCTCTCTGGTGCGGACTTTCTGATCCTGGACGAGCCCAGCAACCATCTGGACCAAGGCAGCCGCACGGCATTGGCCGCGTGGCTGGCGCATTGGCCGCGCGGCCTGCTCGTCATCAGCCACGACCGGCAGTTGCTGGAATCCATGGACCGGATTGTCGAGCTGTCTGCGCTGGGCTTGCGCAGCTACGGCGGAAACTACCCGTTCTATGCCCAGGCCAAGGCGCAGGAACAGCAGAGTGCAAACGCAGAACTCGAGCGCACCAGGCTGGAGCGCAAGCGTACGGAGCAATCCATGCGCGAACAACGCGAGCGCCAGGAAAAGAGACAGCAGCGTGGAGCCCGAAGCGGCAAACAGGCCAACCAGGCCAAGATCCTGCTGGACCGCCAGAAAGAGCGCAGCGACCACTCAACCGGCAAGCTCAACAGGCAACACACAGCTATGCAACGCAAGCTTGCGCAGCGCGTGCGCGATGCCGCCGCCCAGGTTGATGGCGATCTGCACATTCACCTGCAAACGCCCCCGCATACCGGCGTTTCCCAACGCCACGTGGCTGCGCTGGAGGGCGTAGCGCTGCCATTGGTGGCCCCGGCCATCCGCCACATCGATCTGCTGGTAACCGGGCAGCAGCGCATCGGCCTGCAAGGGCCCAATGGCTGCGGCAAGTCCACCCTGCTCCAGGTACTCGCAGGCCGGATCCAGCACCAGGCTGGGGTTTGCACGGTAACAGAAAGCCTGGCGTATCTCGACCAGCGGCTGGGTACGCTGGATGTGCACCGCCCGGTGCTGGAGCAGTTGCAGCAGGTGAGCCACCGCCTGAGCGAAAGCGAGTTGCGGATGCGGCTGGCGCAACTGGGCCTGGGCGCCGACCGGGTAACGGTGCCCAGCGGCGTCCTCAGCGGTGGCGAACGCATCAAGGCCGCACTCGCCTGCATTCTCTATGCAGATACACCGCCACAATTGCTGCTTCTGGACGAACCCAGCAACCACCTCGACCTGCCTGCATTGCAGGCACTGGAGACCATGTTGTCTAGCTACCAGGGCGCGATGATTGTGGCATCGCACGACCAGGTTTTCCTGAACAATCTCCAATTGACCGACCTACTGGAAGCAACCAGTGAGGGTTGGCGGCTCAGCAGTGCCGATACGCAGCAGGACCGGGATCGGTGAATGCTTCTTTCGTGTGGAAGGTTGGGCCTCACTGGGTGCAATGGGGCCTGGTTGGTCGCCGCCGGGCTTGGAGAGGCTCCCGCCGATCTCAGTTGGGTAGTTGGTCCGCATCCATCGCCACCTGCAGATGCAGGATGGTGAAGTACAAGGTCACATCCCCTTGCCTGTCGATGAAGGTACCGACGGCGCGCTGCAGGCGGGCTGCGATGCACAGGCATTCGGTGGCTTCAGGGCGGCCGCCGGGGATGCGCGCCGTGGTCAGCAAGGCCAGATGGTGTTCGCGGCCAAAATCGTGCACCACTTCCAGGGCCTCGCCGTGTTGGCGCGGAATGGCCTCGTTGGCCCAGCTCCAGACAAAGCCGCCTTCGCTGTCGCTGGTGGTGCCCACGAGGCAGACCGTGGCGACCACCTCGTGCAGGGGGCCCTGCAGCACCAGGGTGGCGCTGTCCAAATCCCAGCGGAAGCTGGGGGGTGCCTGCAGGCCGAACTGCTTGGGCCATTGGGCATTGCGCGCCACCATCATCTCGACGGCCTCACGGCTCCATGCGGCCCAGTCGGTGTCTTTTTCTGCTTCACTCATATGCTGTCTGTTGCTGTCCATTGCGCTTCAATGGGTGCTATTGTCGTCCAGCAAAGGCCCACCCCACATCAACGGACAGCCGGCAACCCGCAGGCGTTTCAGTTCAGACCCAGCATGCCGCGCAGCTTGGAGAGGTCTTCGGCCAGCGTGTTGACCTTGCCAGCCAGCACCTTGCGGTCGCGCTCACTCAGCTTGGTGTAGAGCTCGAAGCTGCCATCGGGCTTGCGGTATTTGGCCAGCACATCGAAAACGGTCTTGAAGTTGGCGGCCGTCTTGTCGGCGAAGGCCTTGTCCTTTTTCTCGACCAGCGGGCGCAGCAGCTCGAATATTTTGTCCGCGCCTTCGAAGTTGGCCTGGAAGTCGTCCAGATCGGTGTGGCTGTAACGCTCTTCCTCGCCCGATATCTTGGTGGCAGCCACCTCCTCGATCAGCACCGCAGCACCTCCCACCACTTTTTCTGGCGGGAAAGTGAGTGTGGTCACACGTTTTTGCAGCTCCTTGCAATCGGCCAGCAACCTGTCGGCCACGGGCGCGAGGCCCTTGGTGGATTTTTCCACCCACAGGCCGTATTCGATGCGGTGAAAACCGATGAAATCTGGGCTTTTTTCGCCCTGCTCGTGGTCGTCAGCCCGTGCGTCGATGCTCTTGTCCAGGTCGGCAAACAGTTCGGCAATGGGTTCGATGCGCTCATAGGGGCGGCGCACCTGGGCGTAGAGCTTCTTGGCTTCTTCGATCTTGCCTGCCTTGACGGCGTCAGTGAATGCCTGCACGCCTTTGACGAGCTCGCGCAGATTGGTGTTGACGTACAGCTTGTACTCGGCCAGCGGCTTGACCAGCTCGAGGGCCGAGACACCGTCGGCCGCCCACGCGGGAATGGCCGCGGCCGATACGCTGCCAAAGAGCGCCAGGCTTTGCAGGAAGTGACGACGTGCGAGCATGTTTTCTTGTCCTTTAAAACTATCAATTCAATAGCATCTTGCGCTTTATTGGTGTACGCAAAACGCTGATTTAGTCCTCAAATCAGCCAATACAGCGAAAGCTATGCCTTCGCAGCAGCCAGGAGGCTGCGGCCGAGCCAGTCCTGCGCGTCGCGCACGCCCGGCAGCACATAGAAGAAGCCACCGCCCACGGGCTTGATGTATTCCTCCAGCGGCTCCCCATCGAGCCGCTTCTGGACGGTGACAAAGCCCTTGTCCAGGTCGGCCTGGTAACAGATGAAGAGCAGGCCCATCTCCAGCTGGCCTGATTTGGTGACCCCATTGGAGTAGTTGAATGGCCTGCGCAGGATGAGGTTGGCCTCGCTGCCGTGGTCGCGGGGATTGGCGAGACGGATGTGCGCATCCAGGCGGGTCTTGTTGCCGTCTGGGTCGGCGGCGTAATCGGGCACATCATGCTCGGTCTTGCTGCGCGCGTCGAGCGGCGCGCCGCTGTCCTTGTCGCGGCCCATGATGGCTTCCTGCTCCTGCAGCGGCGTGCGGTCCCAGCGCTCGACGAAATTGCGGATGATGCGCACCACCTGGTAGCTGCCGCCTTCGGCCCAGGCCGGCTCGTCGCTGCTGGCCTGCACCCAGACAATGCGGCGCATCAGTGCATCGCTGTCCGAATCCGGGTTGGCCGAGCCGTCTCGAAAACCGAGGAAATTGCGTGCGCTCTCCGGTGCCTTGCCGGCGGCAGCAGGTATGGGTGGCACTGTTCCTTCCTGCTTCCAGCGCATCACCAGCAGATCCGGCAGGTTCTTGATGATGTCGCGCAACGCATGAATATTGGTGTCTGGCGTGTTGGCGCAGAACTGGATGGACAGATCGCCATGGCACAGCGCAGGCACCAGCGCATCGTTGGGGTGTTGGCGCATGGGCGTCAACCGCCTGGGTGCGAGGCCTTGAAGACCATAGCGCTCCTCAAAGAGGCTGTGGCCCACGGCAACGGTCACGGTCAGCGCATCAGGCTGCACCACGGGCCCGAGAATTCCCGAACCCGCTGGCGGCAACCTGGGATCGGCCACGGGCTGCGCCCCCCCTTCGGTGAGAAAGCGGATGCGCTCGGTCAGGGTCTTGAAGAGCCGCTCCAGATCGGCCTTGTTGTCGGCCAGCACATCAAAACTGGCCACCATGCCCGCCAGTGGGCGCGGCGTGACGATACCAGCCTGGTGCGTGCCGTGGAAAGGCACGCGCTGCTGCGAGGTGGTGGTGTGCGGCGCATCGGCCACCTGCGGATGCGCAGGCGCATTCGCCGCTGGCTGGGCAGCAGCCTGCCGCGCTGGCACGCCCGCGAGAACCCCTGCGCCGACGACGCCCGCAGCCTCGCCCAGCCAGCGGCGGCGGCTGGGGACCGCAGGCGCTGCCTCGGCAGCGCTGGCCGAGGCGTCCGATGTGGCATGCTCGGCATTGGATTGAGAATCGTTTCTACTCTTAAAGAAAGACATGGCGGCTCTTTATTTTTTCGTGTGTTATCGGTAAAAGTTTAAGGCTGCAGACCCAAGGCCATATTGATCTTGCCCATGCTCTGTGACGCTTGGTACAGCGCCTGCGCCAGATTCTGGCATTGCACGGGGTTCAGCAGCACTCCGGGCACGCCAGCGGCCTCCGCATCGTCGGCGGAGACGCCCTGGTCCGCCAGCAACTGGCGCACCTTGTCCAGGCTGGTCTGCAACTGCTGCAGCAATGCCGGGTTGGCATTGGACAGCACGGGCGCCAGCAATTGCTGGGTCTTGTCCGCCGCAGCCAGGCTGCCGCGCACAAACTGCAGGGCCCAACGGCCCTGCGCGGGCGTGGTCGCCTCGCCCGGAATCAAGGTGGATGCACGCTCCAGCGCCTTGGCGCTGTTGGTGGCGAGGTTTTGCGGTTGCAGGGAGGCATCGCCCAGGCGCTGGGCCAGTTGGTCCACATCCTGCTGCAGGCTGGTGACGAGTGGCAGCAGTTGCTCGGCACCTTCACCCGCCTTCAGGCCGGTTGCAATGCGGTGCAGGCCGACAAAGGCGGGGTCCTTGTCACGCAGTGCAAAATCAGCGGCACGCGCGTCAATGCGGGCATTGAGGTCGCCAAATTGCGCGGCCAGCGGCACCAGCTTCTGGTACTGGCCGCGTGCCAGTGCCACCAGTTGCAGGGCATCGGCGGGATAGCCGTCCGCGGGCGCCTGCGACGCAGCATCCGCATCGCCAGCTGGCTGCAGGCGCTGCGGCAGGGCCTGCAACATGTCCTGCAGGCTGGCCACCTCGGTCAGCAGGTACACCTGGTACTCGGCCAGCGCGCCGATGAAGGCCGTCACCGGCGGCTTGGCGGCTTCGGCCCTGAAGGCGTCTGACGGCGTGACGGTCAAGGTGCCGCGCGGTGCATTGAGCAAGCCGCAGGTCATCTCGTACTGGCCAGGCGCAAGGCGTGCCGTCAGGGTCTGCGACAGGCCGGGCAGGATGTTCTCGCGCTCTTCGAGCACCATCACACCGTCCAGAATCTCCCACTCCAGCGCACGCTCGCCCTTGTTGACGATGCGAAACTGCACCTTGCCCGCAGGCACGCTCACGGCATTGGGCGTACACGTACCCTGGCTGATCTCAATGGTGATCTGGGGCACATCGGTAGCACCTCCTACAGCCGCCGCGTTGTCGGCACCCGGCTTGGCTGCAGACTGTGAGGAGCCCGCCGCCTGCCAGAAAGCCGCCGCGCCCAACACCAGCACGAGCACACTGCCCAGTACCACGCCGCCCAGAGGTGCAGGCTGCATGGCGCTTGTGCCGGGCTCGCTTTGCATTGCCACATCCGCCGCTGGCGTGCGAGAGGTGCGCGCAGGCGCTTCTGTTTTTGTAGCAGGTGCGGCTGGCACCGGCCAGAAGAACACCACCAGCGTGACCGCCAGATACGCTGCCCATGCCAGCACCTCGCCCAGTACCGGGGCATGCATGTACCCCAGCAGGCCGCCCAGAACCACGCCCAGTGCGCTGTCTTCCGGCAGCGTCGCGCTGCTGTCAAACACCACCTGCTGCAGATGGTTCCACACCCCTGCCTCATGCAGGCGGCGCACGGCGCCAGCCAGCAGGCCTGCGGCCACCAGCAGGATGAAAACACCGGTATAGCGGAAGAACTGGCGCATGTTGATGCGCACCCCACCCTTATACAGGCCCACGCCCAACAGGATGGACAGCACGATACCGGCGAGTGCGCCCACCGCCGCGCCCCAGCCCGTGCTCTGCTGGAAGATGGCCAGCAGGAAGAAGACGGATTCCAGCCCTTCGCGCGCCACGGCGAGGAACACCATGCCGATCAGTGCCCAGCTGGCGCTGCCTGTCGTAGAAAGCGCCTTGTCGACCGAGGCCTGCAACTCACTCTTGATGGAGCGTGCTGCCTTGCGCATCCAGAACACCATGCCCGTCAGCATGCCGACGGCGATGAAGCCCACCACGGCCTCGAACAGCTCCTGCTGCTTCTGCGGGAATTCTGCCGCCATCCACTGCAGGCCAGCGCCTGCAAACAGCGACAGGCCCAGCGCAAAGAAAACCCCGGCCCAGACGGCAGGCATCAATGCGGCGCGGCCTGTATGGCGAAGGAAACTGGCAATGATGCCAACGATCAGCGCGGCTTCGATGCCCTCGCGCAGCATGATCAAAAACGGAACCAGCATGAATGTTATGGCGGATCGGCCCCGCGCCCGGCATACCCGTGGCGCGGCGGCGGTCCATGTCTTTCTAGGGTCTATGGTGCAGTGCAGCCGGCTTCCTGTTCGCTATGGGACTGCTGACACAGCCTTGCCCATCCGGGGATGGCCTGCGCCTGCAGCTCCAAATCGGGATGATTCTCAGCCACTGCAATTGGCGCACATATTACGACCAAAACACCGCGCGCCCTGCAAGCGCCTCTGCCATACAGGAAGCCAGCAGGGTTGTTACATGCAAATCATACCTCTAGCGCATGCTGCAAAAGCGCAGTCAGCTCTCAAAAATGGAGCGCTTTTTACATGTCGCCACCCGCATTACCGGGACAGCCCGGCAGCTTGCTGCAGCTTATGATGCGGTTCAGTACAACAGGAACACGTTCCAAGGAGATTTGCCATGGCGTCCAAACCCCGCTACCCCCTGCCCGATCTCAACACCCTGCCACAGGACATCCAGGATCGCATCCTGCAGGTGCAGGAAAAGGCAGGCTTCATCCCCAACGTGTTTCTGGCCTTTGCCCGCCGCCCTGCGGAGTGGCGTGCGTTTTTTGCGTACCACGACGCCTTGATGGAGCGCGAGGACAGCAGCCTGTCCAAGGCCGAGCGCGAGATGATCGTGACGGTGACCAGCGCGCACAACGAATGCCTGTACTGCGTGGTGGCCCATGGAGCGCTCGTCCGCATCTATGAAAAGGCGCCCCTCCTGGCCGACCAGTTGGCCGTCAACTACCGCAAGGCCGATATCAGCCCCCGCCAGCGCGCCATGCTGGATTTTGCGATGAAGGTCTGCACCCGTTCGCAGGAAATCAACGACGCCGATTTCGATGCGTTGCACCCGCACGGCTTTGATGACGAGGATATCTGGGACATTGCGGCGATCACCGCGTTTTTCGGCCTCTCGAACCGCATGGCCAGTTTTGCGGGCATGCAACCCAATGAGGAGTTCTACCTGATGGGGCGTGTGCCAAGAGCAAAGGGCTGAGGCGAAAAGCGGGGGCAAAGGGCTGAACAGGCCTGCAAACGCAGCCTGCCGCCATCACGACCATCATCACCCTGCCCGACTCAGGCCTCGGCCAGCTTCACACCACCGCGCAGGCGCTCCTTCACGGCCTCGCGCATGCCAGGCGGTGCATCGGCGAGCAAGGCTGGCCATTCGTCATGTGCCCGGCGCACCACGTCCTTGAGCAGCGCCACATGGCGCGATGCGCGCAACAGGCCGGCGGCTTTGACCAGCGCCTCCACATCGTCCCAGCTCAGGGCGCGCATGGCGGCATCAATCGCCTTGTTGACCGCATACTGCTGCGGCGGCGAGCCCGGAAAGAAGGCGGCGACGCACACGCAGTCATAGACGGGTGCGAGGCGCGGCTGGTGACCATTGGGGTAGATGAGCGCCCAGTTCTTCAGGTGCGCGTCGGTGTTGCCCATCAGGATGGCTGCAATGGTGCGCGCCAGGAACTCGCGCGTGTCTGCCACGGGCTCGGGGCTCAGGCGGTCGAGCACACGGAGCATGGTGGGCCAGTCCTGCTGCAGGCCCTTGCCATATTTATGGCGCGGCGCGTAGCCCAGTGCCTGGTTGAACTCTTCCATATGCACACGGCTGCCATCGGGCAGGTGGTCAAAGCGCTGCACGGCCAGAATTTCGTCAAACGGCACATGCCCGGGCAGGTCGGCCTGCGCGCGGGTGATGACCTGCGCATCCGCCGTGGTCAAGCCCAGCGCCTGGCACAGGCGGTAGCAGCTGTATTCGTTGGCCACCAGATCGGGGTGCGCCGTGCTGGGGAGCTTGAGGATGACGCTGCCCGCCGCGCCCTTGCGGTGCACGGTGTAGCGGCGGCCGTCCTGCACGGCACTGAACTTGGTGACGATGCCAGGCAGCGATGCCGCATCCGCCACCGGAAACTCCACAAAACCGGGCTCCAGCACATCGAGCCCCTGCGTGGTGTGCCAGTGCCGCACCACATCAGGAATGGCTTCGCCCTGCGGGACGGGCTCCACCTCCAGTGCGCCCATCAGATCGTGGCCGGCAGCGGCCAGCAGCTCGAACTCATCATCCGGCGAGCAGCCGCGCTCGGCAGCCAGGCGTTCGCGGTTGTGGCCTTCGGGCAGCAGATTCTGAAAATACACGGGCCAGCGTCCATCCGTGCGCACCAGGCGCGCATCGCGGGCAGACGAGAGGATGGCCCGCGTGTCGGCCTCATTGCCGCCCAGATAGCTCAGCGACAAGGTGGGGCGCTGCGCATCGGCAATGTAATCGGCTTCGAACGAGACGCGCAGCACATCACCGTACTGCGACAGGTAGCCGATTGCGCGGCGCCCACCACCCAGGGCTGCAGGCTGGTGCATGTACAGGCGCAGGTAGCGGATGGAGGTGGACATGGCAGTATGCAGACGTCAGTCAGCGCGCCTTTGCCTGGTGGGCTGGGCCTCGTGGCTCGGCGGCGATGCTCTCCACCACCGAAGGCGGCGCATCGGCCCCTGCCGGCTGGCCCAGAAACTTGCCGCCGGACTGGATGAAGGCCTGCAGCGCAGGCACCAGATCAGCGGGCACGGCCACCAGTTGCATGCCCAGCACACGCGCCATCTCGGCCACGGTGGAGTAGCGCGGGTCCACATCGCCGGTTTCGGTGCGCTGCACGGCCATGCGGGACAGGCCTGCGCGCTCGGCCAGCTGGGCCTGGGTGATGTTCTGGGCCTTGCGGCTGGCAGCCAAGGAAGCAATCAATGCATCAGTCATGCTTCATATCATACTCTTTTTCATGAAAATGAGTATGAAAATATTCATTTCAACCAAACAATGCAAGCAACACAAGAAACATAAGAAAGCAAGGAAAAAAGATACTTATAGCGATCATTTTTCAAAAAAAGATCACCACAGATATCTTTTATGCCATTTGAAGCGCTGCGCCCTCAAGCCACCCAGACACAAGCCGCAAAGCGGCCCGAGCCGCCCTGCACACCGGGCACACCATCGCGCCGGTGCGAAAAGAAACGCTCCGGGTTGCGCACTGTGCACCAGACGGTGCTGCTGTCGTTGCCATAGAGCCGGGTGATTCCCTGGCGCTGCAGACGGTGGCGGGCCAGTGCGCTCAGATCCGCCTGGAACTTGCCCGGCTTGCCAGCCGCAAAGAAGGCAGCAGCGCTGGCATCGTGCTCCACAAAGGCAGCCTGCACTTCCGGGCCCACCTCGAACTCGGGCTGGCTGATGCAGGGGCCGAGCCAGGCGAGTGTCTGCGCGGCAATGTCTGCCTGGCTCATATCCTGGCCCAGGTGCTTGCGCACCAGTTGGGCGTACGCGGCAAAACAGGTTTCCAGCACCCCGACACCGCCCTGGCCCACAAGGCCGCGCCACCCCGCATGCGCCGCACCCACCACGGGCAGACTGGCGTGCGAGAAGATCACTGGCAGGCAGTCTGCAGCCATCACCGCGCAGCCCATGCCGGGCGTGTCGCTCACGCTGGCATCGGCATCCTGGCCGCTGGTGGCGCACTGGTCGACGTATTTCACATCGGTACCGTGCACCTGGCGCACAAATACCGGCTGGCTGGGCGGTGATGCTGCAGCGACAGTGGAAGAGCTGTCAGCGCCGCCATTCAATGATTTTTTGACCTCAAGCGCTTGCATGGCCTGTGCAAGCAGCTCTCTATTTTGTAGCACATGCGCAGCCTCATCACCCACATTCAGGCTGAGGTTGGTGGTGCCAAAGAGGCCCGTGCTGAGCCCGCCCTTGCGGGTGGTGCACAAGGCGTGCACCCGCGCAGGCGCAGGCCAATCGGGAATGATCCAATCTTGGGGAAAGGCAGTATCCATCGTGGCGGGCTCCCTCACGCCTGCGCGTCCGGGCAGGCCGAAGGCTGGGCCTTCTGCACGGCGTCTGTTGCCAAGGCGGCCTGGTAAGCCGCCATGGTGAGCGGCAGGCCTTGCAGATCGACATTGAAGCGCTGTGCATTGAAGATCTGCGGCACCAGCGCGCAGTCGGCCAGGGTCAGGCTATCGCCCCAGCAGAAGGTGGAAGGCGGCAGGCCCTGCGCCTTGCGCTCGGCAGCCAGCAGCACCAGCTGGCGCTCAAAGGCCTCCAGCCCGGCGCGGCACCAGTGCTGGTACCAGGCGTTCTTCGCCTCTTCGCTCTGGCCCAGCGTGTTCTTCAGGTACCCCAGCACGCGCAGGTTGTTGATGGGGTGGATCTCACAGGCCACCTGCAAGGCCAGCGCGCGGATGCGGGCACGCGCCAGCGCGTTGCCAGGCAGGAGCGTCGGGGTATCGGGATAGGTTTCCTCCAGCCATTCGATGATGGCAAGCGACTGGTTGAGCCACTGGCCATCTTCGGTTTCCAGTGCGGGCACCAACGCATCGCCCATATGGCTGGCAAAGGCAGCGGCGCGGTGTTCGCCCTTGACCAGATGCACCGGCACATAGTCGTAAGGCAAGCCCTTGGCATGGAGTGCGATGCGCACGCGGTAGGACGCAGAGGAGCGGAAATAGTTGTGCAGCTTCATGGCTGCACAGCATACCGCAGGCGGGTGGGCGATTGTGCACACAACCAACAGCCAGTCGCGTGCATGACAGTGACTGCAAGGAGGCGCGCGAACCAGAGCGTGGCTTTACACGGCCTTCAACCCTTTTTGTCCGATAATTTTTTGCATCGATTCATTGACCCACGCGCCGGTGCCCTGCGCGCCGCCAACCGAGACCAGCATGAGCCACTACGTCATTCCCGCGCCCCAGCAAGCCAGCGTGCCCGTGCACGGCAGCAGCGACCTGTTTCCCGTGCACCGCATCTATTGCGTGGGCCGCAATTACGAAGAGCACGCCAAGGAGATGGGGTTTACCGGCCGTGAGGCGCCTTTCTTCTTCATGAAGCCCGCCGATGCCATCGTGCCGGTGGCCGCAGGCACCACGGGCGAGGTACCCTACCCCACGCTCACCAGCAACCTGCACCACGAGATCGAGCTGGTGGTGGCCATTGGCAAGGGGGGCAAGAACATCTCGGCTGCCGATGCCGCCCAACACATCTGGGGCTACGCCGTGGGCCTGGACATGACCCGCCGCGACCTGCAGGGCGAGATGAAGAAGCAAGGCCGCCCCTGGGAGATCGGCAAGGCCTTTGAAGCCAGCGCGCCCATCGCCCCGCTGGTGCCCGCAGCCCAGGCGGGTGACGTGAACAATGCCGACATCTGGCTCCAGGTCAACGGCGCCGAGCGCCAGCACAGCAACGTGAGCAAGCTGATCTGGAACATTGCAGAAACCATCGAAGTGCTGTCGCAGGCATGGGAGCTGCAGGCGGGCGACCTGATCTTCACCGGCACCCCCGAAGGGGTGGCCGCCGTCGTCAAGGGCGATGTGCTCGAAGGCGGCGTCGCCGGCCTGCCATCGCTCAAGATCCAGCTGGTGTAATTGCCAGCGCACGCCAAGAACGCCACCCACTGCGGTGGCGTTTTTCATGGCCGCATTGGCGCATGGCTGCATCAGAGTGGAATGGCAAAATGCCCTCTCAGAACGTGTTTACGATCTCTACGCAGCCGCGCGAGGAGATCGTAAACACGTTCTAAAAGCAACTGCTGCATGCGGCCAACAAGCCGTGGTCGCCATTTTGCAACCACCCGCTGCACAGCCCCACCAATAGCGCACAATAGCGCCCATGACATCTCGCGCCCCCGTTGATTACTGCCGCCAATGCGGCACCAAGGTAGAGCACCGCATTCCCGATGATGGCGACACCAAGATCCGCGCCGTCTGCCCTGCCTGCAGCGTCATCCATTATGAAAACCCGCTCAACGTGGTCGGCACGGTGCCCTACCTGGGCGACCAGGTGTTGCTGTGCAAGCGCAATATCGAGCCGCGCAAGGGCTACTGGACGCTGCCCGCAGGCTTCATGGAGCTGGGTGAAACCACGGGTGCAGGCGCTGCGCGAGAAACCGATGAGGAAGCCGGTGCAGACATCACCCTGGGGCCACTGTTTTCCGTCATCAACGTGCCCCATGTCGGCCAGGTGCATCTCTTTTACCTGGCACAACTCAACAGCAGCGAATTCAGCCCTGGCTGGGAGACGATGGAGGCGCGACTGTTCACCGAAGCGGAAATTCCATGGGCCGACATTGCCTTCCGCACCGTCAAGGTGACCTTGAAGCGCTACTTTGAAGACCGCAAGCGGGGCGCATTTGGCTTTCACGCCGTGGATCTGGAGCCGCCAAAGGAAATGCGCTAGCAGCACCCGCAGGTCAGCAACCCCGCACCAGACACCGTGCATCAGAATCTCGAAGGAACACCGTCCATGCCCCTCTCTCCATCCCGCCGCCAATTTGTCCGCACTGCTGCCTCGGGCCTTGCACTGGTGGGCCTGTACGCAGGCGTTCTGCCGGCCAGCCATGCCGCCAAGCTGGTCGACATGGCCCAGGCCATGGTCGAAAAATACAAGCTCGGCCACACCCTGCCCCAGGTGGCCTTGCAGTTGGCGGCCAAATCACCCGATTACCAGACGCTGATCGACAAGATGGGCGCGCAACAGGCCCAGCAGCAGCTGATGGCCGCTGCCCGCCAAGTGGTGCCGCAATACCAGAAGCAATGGGATGCGCAGCTGGCCAACGCCTATGCGCAGACCTTCAGCGAGCCGCAGCTCAAATCCTTGCTGGAACTGGGCCCCCAATCCCCGCATGCGCAGCTGATGCAAAGCAAGCAGGCCGAGATCAACCAGCAGATGCAGAAAAGCAGCTCAGGCATGCTGCGCGAAATGCTGGGCAAGCTGTTTGCCGCCGCCCAGCAGCCCGCCGCCAAACCGGCAGACAAGGCGCTGGAAAAGGCCAAGAAGTAAGCTGCTGGCGCCATGATTGCCCGGCCTCGCCCACTGACTTTGTCGCGCTTGCTCAGCGGCGCAACGTTTTCGGTGTCAGCCCGTCAGCCCGGCAGGCCAGATCCCTCTGCCTGAAAGGTCTTCAGCAATTGAGCACATTCCCCGACCGATGGCACACGCGACCATCGGGCCCGGTCAACATGTTGGGATTGCTGGACTTGCGGAACACACCGCCCTGGCTGTCATAGCAGTAGTTGGCATTGCAGTTCGTGATGGTGGTAGGCGTATTGGGCGCCGCGTTAGGCTGCACGGCCTTTGCAGGCGGCTGCAAAAGCTCGGTGCTGGAGCCGCAGGCCGCATTGGCCTTGGCAATGGCCGCATTCACCTGATCGCGCTTTTCGGCCTCATTTCTGGCGATGGAGTTGCGCGCAGTGTCCAGATCACGCTGTGCAAGCCTGCAGTCCTCGGTGTCCTGAAGACCGGGCTGGGAGCCCTGCGCGTAAACCTGTACATGCACGCTGGCTGCGGCGAGCAACCCGCATGCTGCCAAAAGTTGAACCCGTTTCATCTGCGCTCCTTGCGATCTATTGCGGGCAGTTGACGCACTTTGTGCATCGCTCTGAAGGTGACACAAGCCCCTTCAAGGCTGATCACACCGCTCCATACTGCGCCACGGCATCTGGTAGTCCTGGCACCCTCCTCTTGTGCCATCAAACCTGACCGGTTTTCAGCAACTGCAGCATGCCTGCCTCGTCAAGCACGGGCACACCCAGTTCTTCGGCCTTGGCCAGCTTGCTGCCGGCCTCGGCGCCCGCCACCACATAGCTGGTTTTCTTGCTGACCGAGCCTGAGACCTTGGCACCAGCAGCTTCCAGCAGGTCCTTGGCCTCGTCGCGGCCCATGGTCGGCAGGGTGCCGGTCAACACCACCGTCATGCCAGCGAGGATCTGCGGCGGCTTCTCGGCGGGCGCGCCCTCGTCCCAGTGCACGCCGGCAGCGCGCAGTTGCTCCACCACCTCGCGGTTGTGCGGTTGCGCAAAAAAGGTGTGGATGCTCTGCGCCACCACCGGGCCCACGTCGTTCACCTGCAGCAGCGCTTCAACCGAGGCGTCCATGATCGCATCGAGCACACCAAAGTGCTTGGCCAGGTCCCTGGCGGTGGATTCGCCCACATGGCGTATCCCCAGGCCGAACAGAAAGCGCTGCAGGCTGGTCTTCTTGGATGATTCCAGCGCCGCCAGCACGTTCTGTGCAGATTTCTCGGCCATGCGCTCCAGGCCCGACAAGGTGGCGATCCCCAGTTTGTACAAATCGGGCAAGGTGCGGATCACACCGGCGTCGACAAGCTGATCAACCAGCTTGTCGCCCAGGCCTTCAATGTCCATCGCGCGGCGGGCGGCAAAGTGCAGGATGGCCTCCTTGCGCTGCGCGGGGCAGAACAGGCCGCCGGTGCATCGGTGGTTGGCCTCGCCCTTCTCGCGCACCACGGCGCTGCCGCAGATGGGGCATGCGACAGACATGTGAAAGTTGGGCACATAAGGGCTACGCGGCCCCGGCTGCAAAGCCGCATCGGTACCCGGCACAGGAGCGACGCGGCCCACCACCTCGGGAATCACATCGCCCGCGCGGCGCACGATCACCTGATCGCCCACGCGCACGCCCTTCTTGCGGATGTCAAAGACATTCGACAAGGTGGCATTGGTGACGGTGACACCGCCCACAAACACGGGAGCCAGGCGCGCCACAGGCGTGAGCTTGCCGGTGCGGCCCACCTGGACGTCAATGCCCTCCAGGCGCGTCACCATCTCTTGCGCCGGGTATTTGTGCGCGACGGCCCAGCGCGGCTCGCGGCTGACAAAACCCAGCTCGCGCTGTTGCGCCCGGCTGTTGACCTTGTATACCACGCCGTCGATCTCGTAGCCCAGGCTGCCCCGCTCTGCGCCCATGCGCTGGTGAAAGGCGACCAGTTCGCCCGCTCCGCGTGCAAGGCAGACTTGTGGCGCCACCGGAAAACCCCAGGCCTTGATCTGCATCAGCATGGCGTAGTGGCTCTGCCAGTCCGGCCCACCCCGGTTAGCAGGCGTGACTTCACCCACGCCATAGGCAAAGAATGACAGCGGGCGCTGCGCGGTGATGTTGGAATCGAGCTGGCGCACCGCCCCTGCCGCCGCGTTGCGCGGGTTGACGAAGGTCTTGCCGCCTGCGGCCTCCTGCTTGCGGTTGAGCGCATCGAAGTCATCGCGGCGCATATAGACTTCGCCCCGCACTTCCAGCACCGGGGGCACGCCCGCGTTCTGTGGCAGGCTGAGCGGTATCTGGCGGATGGTGCGGATGTTGTGCGTCACGTCCTCGCCAATCTCGCCGTCCCCGCGTGTGGTGGCCTGCACCAGCAGGCCGTTTTCGTAGCGCAGGTTCATGGCAAGGCCATCGAACTTGGGCTCGGCCACGTATTCCACGGGCGGGGCCGAAGCATCAAGCCCCAGCTCCTTGCGGATGCGCGTATCGAAAGCCTCCGCACCACTGGCCTCGTTGTCTGTTTCGGTGCGGATGCTGAGCATGGGCACCGCGTGGCGCACCGGTGTCAAGCCGTCGAGCACCGCGCCAATCACCCGCTGGGTGGGCGAATCGGGCGTCACCAGTTCGGGGTGCGCCTTCTCCAGCGCTTCCAGCTCCCGGTAGACGCGGTCGTATTCGCCATCGGGCACGCTCGGCGTGTCGAGCACATAGTATTCGTGCGCCCAGCGGACCAGCTGGTCGCGCAGCGCTTTTATTTTGATAGCTGCCTGCGCCTTTGTAGCGTGCACCGGAGTCGAAAAAAGATCAAAAGTATCAGCCATGAGACTTGCTTCCAAAGCACAAGGCGGGTGGCATTCTTCGCCCACCCGCCTTGTCAAAAGAATAGCTGCCCGCGCTTGCTACAAAAGGATTTCAAACGTAAATCTATCTGAAATGCTTTGAGGGCAAGCGCCAACAGCTCATTTTTTTATCAACTGAACAAACGCCGCGCCGCCAGCGAGCCCGCTGCCAGCTCGCGTTCTTCGAGCTGGTCGTACAGGTTCTCCAGGTCCTGCGCGATCGGGTCCACCACCATCACCGGCAGTGGCGTGCCGTTCTGGTCGCAGATCACACCGTCCATCTCGGCGCACAGGGCTTCGGCGGCAGCACGCATCTTGTCGAAAGGCGCTTCGCTGCGGCTGACGTGGGGCACATCCAGGCTCAGCAGCACATCACGCAGCGCGCTTTGCTCCGGGTCATCTGCCAAGGCTGCCTGGGCATCGTAGGTCAGCGCCAGAATGGACGGCATCTGCGCAATGCTGGATGGCATCACCATGCGACCAGGGCCTGCGGGCACAAAGCCGTGCTTGGCGGCGACCTGCGCAACATAACCGGGGCTCCACGAAGCGCGCTTGGCGCGCAGCATGAAGGCCAGCTGGGCATCGTGCTCGCTGGCAAAGGCATCCAGCTCGCGGGCGCGGGCCACTTCCTGCAGCATGTCGGGCAAATCGGGCGAGGCGCCGATGGTGTCGGCAAACTGCTGCACCTTGCCGACAAATTCGGAGAACTCGATCTCGTTCATCGGGCCGTGGCGGTTGGCCAGCTGAATGCCCGCCTGGAAGCCGGTGTAGCGCTCGCCTGCCTTGGGCAGTTCCCAGGTCTGGGTTGCCTGGTTCATGCCTTCGATGTTGAAAGCCTTGTTGCCCGCGCGAAAACTGCTGGGCATGGCAGCAATGGCGGCATTGCCCGAGACGATGCCATCGGTATGGATGGGTGCAATCGCGTCGGTCAGCGCATCCAGTATCTGCTGGCGGTCACCCAGGTAGGTACCCGGGTTGCCGCTGCGCGCCACGGCGCCTGCGGGAAAGGCGTCTGCACTGGCGTTGCCGCCCAGGTTGCCACCCAGGCGCGGCCCCTGCCCGCCCAGCTGGGCATCCAGCACCGGGTCGCCCGTGGCACCGCCCACCTTGCCGTCAAAGCCGGGCTCGAAACGCGCGTCGTCCTCGCCCACCGGCAGTGCGCCGCCAACCTCTTCGGGTTTGGGTTTCTTGGGTTCGTTGCGGCGGGCAGACCAGGTGTTGAAGCCGACATACAGCGCCAGAATGACACCAAAGGTGATGACCAGGGCCAGTTGAAAATTACTCATACGATTTCGTTGTAAATATCCCAGGACCGACGCACACAACGGCGAACAGCGGGCATCGCTTTGCGAAAAGCATGCCCCCACCGGGTGTGCGCAGGCCGCGTATCCGTATCCATCAGACCGATTCGGCCATCGTCAGCGCGGATTCCATATCCACGGCCACGATGCGCGAAACGCCCTGCTCCTGCATTGTTACACCAATGAGCTGCTGCGCAATCTCCATGGCAATCTTGTTGTGACTGATGAAAAGGAACTGGGTTCCCCGACTCATGCTGGCCACCAGCTTGGCGTAGCGCTCGGTATTGGCATCGTCCAGCGGCGCATCCACCTCATCCAGCAAGCAAAACGGCGCGGGATTGAGCTGGAAGATCGCAAACACCAGCGCAATCGCCGTGAGCGCCTTCTCGCCCCCCGACAGCAAGTGAATGGTCTGGTTCTTCTTGCCGGGCGGCTGCGCCATCACCTGGACGCCAGAGTCGAGAATCTCGTCGCCGGTGATGATGAGCTTGGCCTGGCCGCCACCAAACAGTTCGGGGAACATGCGGCCAAAGTGCTGGTTCACCGTATCGAAGGTGCCCGAGAGCAATTGCCGTGTCTCCGCGTCGATCTTCTTGATCGCGTCTTCGAGCGTCGTCATCGCCTCGGTCAGGTCCTTCATCTGCGAATCGAGGAAGGTCTTGCGCTCGCGGGCGTGGTTCAACTCGTCCAGCGCTGCCAGGTTGACGGCGCCCAGCGCGTCGATTTCGCGGTGCAGGCGGTCAATCTCACTTTGCAGGCCAGTCAGGCGCACATTGCCTTCCTGAATGGATGCGGCCAGCGCCTCCATATCGGCCTGCGCGTCGTTCAGCAGGGTGGTGTACTGCTCCAGGCCCAGTTGCGCGGCCTGTTCCTTGAGCTTGAATTCGGTGATACGGTCGCGCAGCGGCTGCAGATCCCGCTCGAACTGCTGGCGGCGCTCGTCGCTGCCGCGCAGGCGGGCGGTCAGGTCGTCATACTCGCTGCGGCGCGCAGCAAGCTCTTTTTCGCGCTCCATTTTCAGGTTCAGCGCGTCCTGCAGGCCGCCCTGGGCGGCTGCGTCGTTCAGGCGTCCCTGCTCCTCTTGGGCGCGCACCTGCTCATCGGCGAGGGCCTTGGCCTGCTGCATGGCCGTTTCCATGGTGCGGCCGAGCTCGGCGCGGCGTGCATCCATGCTGCGCTGGCCGAACACGGCCTCCTGCGCCTGGCGCTCCAGCGCACGCAGCTGCTCGCGGGCACCGGTCAGCTTGCGCTCGGACTCGTAGACCTGCTCGTCCAGCTGCGCATGGCGCTCCTGGCTGTCGGCCAGTTGCATGTCCAGCTCTTCAAAACGAGCCTCGGCGGCAATGCGGCGCTCCTGTATCTCTTCGAGCTGGATCGTCACTTCCGACAGATCCGCATCCAGCTGCGCCGTGCGCGCGCGCGCCTGCTCGGCCAACTGGGTCTGGCGCAGGGTTTCGACCTGCAGCTCGTGGGCGCGGTTGCGGGTTTCAGCCGCATCGTTGCGGGCCGTCACCAGGCGCTGCGATGCATCGGCATAGGCCGATTCGGCGCGCACCAGGGCGTTGCGGGCTTCTTCGCCGATCAGCGACTGCGCACGCAGCTCCTTTTCCAGGTGTTCGATCTCCTGGGCCCGCGCCAGCATGCCCGATTGCTCGGAATCCTGCGCGTAAAAGCTCACGCTATGGCTGCTGACGGCGTGGCCCGTGGGCACAAAAATGGTTTCGCCCGCCTTGAGGCGGGCGCGCTGCGCCAGCGCCTCGTCGAGGGTCGGCGCCGTGTAGCAACCGCACAGCCAGTCGGACAGCACGGCGCGCAGGCCTGCATCGTGTACGCGCAGCAGGTCGGCCAATTGGGCCATCTGCCCTTGCGGCGCGGCGCCGGGAGCCTGCGGCAGGCTGTAGAACGCCAGACGCGCAGGCGGCGCATCCTGCGCACCGGCGCCCAGAAAGCCGCGCACCATATCAAGGCGGCTCACTTCCAGGGATGACAGGCGCTCGCGCAGCGCCGCTTCCAGCGCGTTTTCCCAGCCGGGCTCAATCTGGATGCGGCTCCACAGGCCCTGCAATCCGTCCAGGCCATGCTTGGCCAGCCAGGGCTGCAGCTTGCCGTCGGTCTTTACCTTTTCCTGCAGGGCCTTGAGGGCATCGAGGCGCGCGGCCAGTTCGGCCTGGCGGGCGCCTTCACTGTTGACCTGCTGCTGTTTCTCGCGGCGCGCCTCGTCGAGCTGGGGCACGCTGTCCTGCAGCTCCAGCAGCCGCGCCTCGGCAATCTCTGCGGCCTCGGCAGCTTCATCGTTCTGCTGCTTCAGGTTAGCAAGGCGCGCCTCGTCGGGCGCGGCCATGGCATTGCGGTCGGTGCGCAGGCGTTCGCTGCGCACTTCCAGACCACGGCTTTGTTCGTTCAGGCTGCGCTGCTCGGCGGCCAGCACCTGGATCTGCTGCTGCACCTGGGTGACGGCGCCACGCTGCTCATTGGCGCGCTGCTGCGCCTGGCGATGCGCATCTTCCATGTCAGGCAATTGCTGGCTCTGCTCTTCAAGCTGGGCAGCCAGCATTTCGGCCTTTTCCTCGGCGTCCATGCCCTGGCCGGTCAGAGTTTCGAGCTCGGCCTCGGATTCCTCCTTGCGCACCATCCACATGGCGATCTGCTCGGCCAGTTGCACCAGGCGGTTTTCCACGCGCTGACGGCCTTCCACCACGTAGCGGATTTCGGCCTCCAGCCGACCCACCTCGGCTGTCGCCTCGTAGAGCTTGCCCTGGGCCTGGTTGACGGTATCGCCCGCCGCATAGTGGGCCTGGCGGATCGATTCCAGATCGGCCTCGACATGGCGCAGGTCGGCCATGCGCGACTCCAGGTCGTTGACAGCCTTGAGCCCTTCGATCCGCACCTTTTCCTGGTCTTCTGCCGCATCGCTGCGCTTGAGGAACCACAGCTGTTGCTGCTTGAGCGTGGCGCTGGCGTTCAGCGCGTTGTATTTGGCGGCCACCTCGGCCTGCTTTTCCAGCTTTTCGAGGTTGTTGTTCAGCTCGCGCAGAATGTCTTCGACGCGGGTGAGGTTCTCGCGCGTGTCGTTGAGGCGGTTCTCGGTCTCGCGGCGGCGCTCCTTGTATTTGGAGACCCCGGCGGCTTCTTCGAGGAACAGGCGCAGCTCTTCGGGGCGCGATTCGATGATGCGGCTGATCGTGCCCTGCCCGATGATGGCGTAGGCCCGCGGGCCCAGGCCGGTGCCGAGGAACACGTCCTGCACATCGCGCCGGCGCACCGGCATGTTGTTGATGAAATAGCTGCTGGTGCCGTCACGGGTGAGCACGCGCTTGACGGCAATTTCGGTGTACTGGCTCCACTGCCCGCCTGCACGGTGATCGCTGTTGTCGAACACCAACTCCACACTGGAGCGGCTGGCCGGCTTGCGGTGGTTGGTGCCGTTGAAGATCACGTCCTGCATCGACTCGCCGCGCAGCTCGCTCGCCTTGGATTCACCCAGCACCCAGCGCACCGCATCCATGATGTTGGACTTGCCGCAGCCGTTGGGCCCCACCACGCCCACCAGTTGGCCAGGGAGCATGAAATTGGTCGGCTCCGCAAACGATTTGAAGCCAGCAAGCTTGATGGAATTGAGACGCACGGTGCTTTTTTACTTTTCTCGGTCGGGATCGATGGCGTGGAACAAACAATGAATGGCAGGCCGACATAATACCGTGCAAGCCCTGCCTGCCACGGGCAAAAGCATCCATCCCAGGCCATTTGCCTGCGCAGCGGGCTGTATCGGCGTTGAAAACTTGCGACATCGCAACAAGATTGCGCGCGCAACAAAATCCCCATCAGAGCTGACAATAAACACAGTCGCACACAGGGCAAAGCCTGCGCGGACAATGGCTGCATGGATTCCACCCTGTCCAACACCTCTTCCCCTCCCATGGCCGAAGCCTTGGCTGCCCTGCAGCCCGGCGCCCGCTGGATCAACGGCTTTGCCCAGTTGCCACCCGTCTTCTACACCCGCCTGCAGCCCACGCCAATGCCACAGCTGGCCTTGAACGCAGGCAATGGCGCCCTGGCCAGCGCCATGGGCTTTGACAGCGAGTGGCTGCAGACCGAAGCGGCAGCCCAGGTGCTGGGCGGCAACGCCTTGCTGCCCGGCATGGATGCCATGGCCACCGTCTACAGCGGCCACCAGTTTGGCCAGTGGGCTGGGCAGTTGGGCGATGGCCGCGCGATCCTGCTGGGTGAGTTGGCGGCGCCAGACCAGCAGGACAGCAGCCAAGGGCTGGAGCTGCAGCTCAAGGGCGCAGGCATGACGCCGTACTCGCGCATGGGCGACGGCCGCGCGGTGCTGCGCTCGTCCATCCGCGAGTACCTGTGCAGCGAAGCCATGCACGCGCTGGGCATTCCCACCACGCGGGCGCTGTCGCTGGTCACCTCGCCGCAACCGGTGTACCGCGAGACGGTGGAAACCGCTGCCGTGGTGGCCCGCGTAGCGCCCAGCTTTGTGCGCTTTGGCCATTTTGAACACTTTGCGGCACGCAACCAGCTGGACCACCTGCGCGCGCTGGCCGACTACGTGGTGCAGCGTTACTTTGCCAGCGCTGCCCAGCACGCGAGCGGCACCCCGGCGCGCTACGCGGCCCTGCTGGCTGATATTGCCGAACGCACTGCCCGCATGGTGGCCCAATGGCAAGCTGTGGGCTTTTGCCATGGGGTGATGAACACCGACAACATGAGTATTCTGGGCCTGACCATCGACTACGGCCCCTTCCAGTTTCTGGACCACTACGATGCAGGCCACATCTGCAACCACAGCGACAGCAGTGGCCGCTATGCCTTTTCGCGCCAGCCGCAAATCGCTTACTGGAACCTCTACTGCCTGGGCCAGGCGCTGCTGCCCCTGATTGACGACGAGGCCCAGACCATTGCCGCCATTGATGCCTACAAGCCCGCGCTGGAGAGCGCCATGCTCGCCGCCATGGCCACCAAGCTGGGGTTGCCAGGCGAGGCCGCCCGCATTGCCGACCTGGCCAACCCGCTGCTCACCCTGATGCAGCAGCACCGGGTGGACTACACCCTCTTCTGGCGCGAATTGTCGCAAACGGTAAAAAATGACCGCCTCCCTGCCCTTGCCCACTGGTTTGCAGGCGATGCGGCTTTTGACACCTGGCTGCTACAGTATCAGGAGCTTCTGGCGAACGCTGATAGTGCGCAAGCAGCCGATTTGATGCTCAGCACCAACCCCCAATACGTGCTGCGCAACCACCTGGGCCAGCAGGCCATCGAGGCCGCGCAGCGCGGCGACTGGGCGCCCTTTGCACGCTTGCAAAGCGTGCTGGCAGCGCCATATCAGGAACATGCGGGCTGCGAAGACCTGGCAGCCCTCCCGCCCGACTGGGCGCAACACATTGCCATCAGTTGTTCATCATGAGCTTTCCCATCCAGAAAACCGAGGCCCAATGGCAAGCCGAGCTGGCTGCCAAACACGCCGAGCCCGCGGCCTACCAGGTCACGCGCCATGCCGCCACCGAGCGCCCCTTCACCGGCAAGTACGAGCAGCACTGGGCCGACGGCAGCTACCACTGCGTGTGCTGCGGCGCCAAGCTGTTCGACAGTGACACCAAGTTCGACGCGGGCTGCGGCTGGCCCAGCTTCTCGCAGGCCATTCCTGGCTCCATTGCCGAAAACGTGGACCGCAGCCACGGCATGGTACGGGTGGAGACCGTCTGCGCGCAGTGCGGCGCGCACCTGGGCCATGTCTTCCCCGACGGCCCCCAGCCTACAGGCCTGCGCTATTGCATGAACTCGGCCTCGCTCGATTTCGAAGACGCGAAGTGACGGTGAGCGCGGCGCGGCAGTGCGGCGGAACTTTTCCGCATCGCCGCGTTCTCACCCATTCGCCGCATTGCGGCAGATCAAGCAACGTCTTCAGCGCAGCTTAAGTCTGGGCAAGTGGGCTCGCGTATCATTGACAGCCTTTCAAACAAAACACTGCGCCGCAGACTGCGGGCCTACAAGAACGACTCCAACACGCCACGCGCTGCGCCCTTCCAGACCGCCCTGCATATGAAATTCCTGATCGATTTTTTCCCCATCCTGCTGTTCTTCGTCGCCTTCAAGGTATGGGGCGTGTTTGTGGCGACGGGCGTGGCCATCGTTGCCACCATTGCGCAAATTGCCTACCTGCGCATGAAAACCGGCAAGGTCGAACCCATGCAATGGATCAGCCTGGGGGTGATCGTCATCTTCGGCGGGGCCACCCTCATCTCGCACAACGATACCTTCATCAAGTGGAAGCCTACCGTGCTGTACTGGGTGATGGCCGCCGTGCTGCTGGGCGCCTACTGGATTATGGGCAAGAACCTGATCCAGAAACTCATGTCTGCCCAGGTACAGCTGCCTCAGAACGTCTGGAACAAGCTGAACTACAGCTGGGCGATCTTCTTTCTCGTCATGGGCATCATCAACATCTGGGTTGCCTACCAGTTCGATCTGGATACCTGGGTCACCTTCAAGATGTTCGGCGGCCTGGGCCTGATGCTCGCCTTTGTGGTGGCGCAAGCCTTGTATCTGAGCCGCCACATTCAGGAAGCGCCCCCCGCCAGCAAGGCCCCAGATTCGCTGCCCAAATAAAAATCTCAATAAATTGACCTCTGGCGCCCATCTACAGAGCGCCTTTTGCTATCGTTTCAATAGTAGCCATGCAAACCCAGGACATTACCGCCGCCGCCCTTGAGGCCGTGCTGCGCAATACCCTCGCACCCACCCAGCTCGAAGTCATTGACGAGAGCTGGCAGCACACGGGCCACGCCGGTGCCAATGGCACGGGTGTGGGCACGCATTTCCGGGTTCGCATCGCTTCACCCTTGTTTACCGGCACATCGCGCATTGGCCAGCACCGGCTTGTGTATGATGCGCTGCAAGCATTCATTGACGCGGGTTTACATGCCCTTGCCATTGAAGTCCTCAGTACACCAAAACCATGAAATCACTGGTGTATATTTCATTTCATTGATAAATATTTTGGATTTCGCATGAAAAAACAGCTCTTGTCCGGCCTGGTTGCAGCTGCTCTGCTGGGTTCTGCTGCACTGCCCGCGATGGCTCAGAACATTGGTATCGTCAATGGCAAGCCCGTACCTGCATCGCTGATGCAGACCTTCAAGGAACAGATGGAGCGCGGTGGCCGCCCGGTGACGGCTGACCAGGAAGCCCAGATCAAGGAAGCCATCATCGAGCGCGAAATCTACGCGCAAGCTGCAAAGGCCCAAGGCCTGGACGCCACCGACAGCTTCAAGGGCCAGATGGAACTGGCGCGCCAAGGCATCCTGACGCAAGAACTGTTTGCCGCCTACGAAAAGTCGCACCCCATCACCGATGCTGCGGCCAAGGCCGAGTACGACAAGTTTGTCGCCGCCAACCAGGGCAAGGAATACCATGCTTTCCACATCCTGGTGGACAGCGAAGACAAGGCCAAGGCCCTGATCGCCCAGATCAAGAAGGGTGCCAAGTTTGAAGACGTGGCCAAGAAGGAATCGAAGGATCCAGGATCGGGCCAGCGCGGTGGCGATCTGGACTGGGGCAATGCCGCCAACTACGTGCCCGAGTTCTCGGAAGCCATGACCAAGCTGAAGAAGGGCCAGATGACCGACACCCCGGTCAAGACCCAGTTCGGCTACCACATCATCCGTGTGGACGACATGCGTGATGCACAACTGCCCAAGTTTGACGAAGTCAAGCCACAGATCGTGCAGCAACTGCGTCAGCAACAGATCCAGAAGTACCAGCAAGAGCTGCGCGAAAAGGCCAAGGTCGAATAATCTTCCTTGCGCTTTCAGCCAGCAACCCCTGCCCTGCGCAGGGGTTGTGCTTTTTATGGCGCACGATGAACCGCGCCACCGATAAACTAGCGTTTTCAGACCCGCGCGCAGTCCTGCTGCAGGCCTGGCCTGCGAGGTGAAGGCAATGTGCAAAGCCACCGCCTGTCTCCGAGCGCCCATGCTCCTGCAGGGACCTCCCAAACCATTGGCGACTGCTGCGCCCCAACAAGAAAGAACCACCCCATGCGTCTTCTGCACACCATGCTGCGCGTCGGCAACCTGCAACGCTCCATCGATTTCTACACCCAAGTGCTGGGCATGAGTCTGCTGCGCACCTCCGAGAACCCGGAGTACAAGTATTCGCTTGCCTTTGTGGGCTACGAAGGCGGCAATCCCGGCCAGGCGGAAATCGAGCTGACCTACAACTGGGGCACGGAATCGTACGAACTGGGCACGGCCTACGGCCACATTGCGCTGGGTGTGCCAGACGCCTACGCCGCCTGCGAGAAGATCAAGGCCAATGGCGGCAACGTGACACGCGAGGCCGGACCGGTCAAAGGCGGCACCACGGTGATCGCTTTCGTGACCGACCCGGATGGCTACAAGATCGAATTAATCCAGCGTGCAGAAGGCGCTGCAGGGGGCGGCCTGCGCTAAGAGCCGCTCACACAGTCCTTGATACGTCGTTGCTTCGTCGGGGGCGCCCAGCCGGGGGCGCCTAGCCTTGTCGTACGTCTGTACTGCCTGCGGCTTCGCCTAGCGCGGCCCTGCCTGACGCGGCTCGGCCTAGCGCGGCTCGGCGCCTAGTCTCAGCCGCACATCTGCGATTTGCTGGGTTGTGTGAGCGGCTCTAAGCGCGCTTTGCCAGAAATACTCCATCAAACTTTCGACCGAATTCGCACAAAGGCAGCCGCCGTTGCGAATCCCATCAGCACAATGGCCCAGAGTGAGTTGACTGGAACGGGCGTTGAAACGCTGGCATTTTTGTCATTGACGGTCAGCGTCACCGTAGCTGTTGCACAGACTGCTGGCACCGCCTTGTTGCACAGTTGGTAGGTGATGGTGTAGGTGCCGGGCGGCACTGCTGCCGTGGTGGTGACGAGGCCTGTGGCAGGGTCCAGCACCACACCGGGGTTGGACGCTGGCGTCACCACGGTCAGCGTGGAATTGCCAAGCGTGGAAGGCACGCCATCGGTAGTGTCGTTGGCCAATACGTTCACGGGGGTTACCGGCGCCCCAGCAGTGGCTGTGACCGTATCGGGCTGCGGGGCGGCTGTACCAGCAATGGTTACGGTTGCGGTGGTGTTGGCACAGGCTGGCGGCAATGATTTATCGCACAAGGTGTAGGTAATGACATAAGTGCCAGGCGGTGTAGCGGCGGTTGAAGTTATCTGGCCGGTACTCGGGTCCAGCACCACACCGGCATTGGCGGCTGCGGTGGTGTTGGCATCAGTGCCCACCTGCAATGTGGAATTGGTGAGTGTGGCGGGCTGCCCATTCGATGTGTCGTTGCCCAGCACATTGATGGGGGTAATGGGCGCGCCCATAACGCCAGTGGCAATATCGGGCTGCGGGCTCACCAGCAGCAAGGCTGCCGGGTTGATTCTGGTGGCATACAACGTTGTTTGAGGTTGGGAGGTATTTGCGGCTTGGACATTGGAAGTGCTGTCTTGTGTAATTGTTATTTTATCTACCGGCCCGTTGATTACCAGCCCGTTCAAAAATAACGAGGTGCCGACCGCAGGTGCCAGCGGATTCCAGGTATAGGTCACGAAATTGGTACCTACCCCACCGGCCGTTTGCTGATACCTGCTGGTGGCGGTACCACCCACTGCATCAAATACCGCCCCGCCACTCAGGGTAATAGTGAGCGAGGTGCTGCCAATATTTGATGGAGGAGCCTTGCGCAGCGAAAAACCGCTTTTACCCACTGTAAAGGCATTGCCCTGGGCGGCTGCAGGCCCGAACGTGGCCAGCGTTGGGCTGTAATTGATTTCAACCACCTCATGATTGGTAGCGGGAGCAGGCCCAGACAAATTATTTATAGTGCCAGAAAATGTGCTATTGCTTGTACCACCAATACCTGCCGTGGCCGTGCAGCCAGTCGGTGAAGGGATACAGAGGGTACCTGATGCAGTTTGGGTTACCTGAAGATTTACCGACGGCGTTCCCTGCGAAGCAATACTGCTGGTTGTGTTTGTTATGGTAGCGGGATTGGTAGTGGTGTTATTCGAGTATACCCAAGGACTCAAATCCCAATCGCCGGGTGCTGCGCATGCATATGCGGCGTTCAGCAATAGCGAAACTGCAAGTATTTTTTTCAGCTTTAATAATTTCATGGTGCATCCCTATCAAGGTAACTGCTGCTTATTGATCTTATTTACGCATGTTTAGCTTATGCGATCAATTGATATTGAACAGCAGCATTCGCAGGCATGATGTCACAAAGATCATGCGCTTACAAGGTTCTTCTGATATAGAATGTCAATAATCATCCAAGCCACTTCATAGATGGATTGCATATGAATTTTATTATTTTTCAATATGTCGATGATTATTAATTTATTTGCAATTTATAATCATCAATAAATCACCCAACCCCGCCCCGCCTCTGGCCCGGCGTCCTGGCGGCTGCGGGGGCGTTCCCCTCCCGCCGGCACATGGCACCCGGCCCTTGACCTCGGCCTGACAGCGCCAGCCGGCACCCCTAACGTAGTTGGCCGCAGCTCGGCACTGCACCGCCGAATTGCGGGCACACGCCTTGCAACAACTTGCGATGCGACACGCTTGGCTGCACAGGCAGCCGCAGACCCCTGCAGGCTCCATCGACCATCCAGGACACGCCTGTTGCTTTTGCACTGGCGTCCACTGCTCACCCCAAAGGTCAAACTTTGTAAAAAATAGATTTTTTGTATATAATTATTTGCTAGAAATTACCCTAATCTCAATTCTCATTGATCATTTAGTTACACTTACCTTTTGGTTAAATATGTAGCAAATTGTAGTAATGTTGAGATTAGATTTTCATCTTCGCCGTGCCCTTTCCATTGCCAGCCTTGCCGGATTCAGTGCCTGTAGCGTCCAGGCCAGCCAATTGACGCTGTATCTCTCCCAACCGTCGCTCAATGCGGCCCGGAATGCCGCCGTTCCCGATGGCGCCCTGCCGTGGTCTTCGACCTACGGACAGAATTACGCGATAGAGACCTTCAACAACGAGACCCCTGGAGCAAAGACCTCCGGCGCCTGGGCCATTGGCACCTATGCCGTCGCACCGGGCGGGAATACCGATGTCTCGCGCGCCAACCAATATGGGGGCGCGGGCACCGATACCGCGCTGGGCCGAGGCGGCTCCCATTTCCTCAACGCGGGCAACGCCGGTAGCCCCGCCGGCGTCACCATCACCCTGACAAAGCCGGCGCGGTATGTCGGCTTTTGGTGGTCGGCCGGCTCCAATGGCAACAACGTGGAATTGCTGGACGAGCATGACAACGTGCTCACGAGCATGACTACCAACGATCTGATGCGTTTCCTGAACGACCCTGCCAACACAACGATGAAGGCGCTGAACGGAAAGACAACCTATACACGGACCCAGTACAACGGAAACCCATTCTTCGGCCCCCCGGCCAATGCCGGGGAGCCCTATGTCTACCTGAACTATGTGCTGAACGACACGACCGGGTTCGGCACCACCGTCATCCGGAAAATCCGGTTCTGGGGATCGGGCTTCGAGCTCGACAACGTGGCTGTTCGCGAAGAGGCATTGCCCGGGCTGCCAGCCGAAACGGAGTTGCCCGATTCATGGGTGCCGACGGAGATCACCAAGGATTTTGTCGATCCTCCCGTCACGGCCAACGACGCAGGGGCAACGCGCATCAATACTGCCTCGGGGCCGCTCGATCTGACTGCCAATGACCCGTTTGTACCGGCAGGCAGCTCCGTTACGCCTCAGCCTTCCTCGGCCAACGGTGGCACGGTCGCGCCGCATCCGGACTACCCGGGCCAGTTCCTCTACACGCCGGCTCCGGGCTTCCACGGCGTTGACACTTTCAGCTATCAGGTCTGCCTGCCGTCGCCCAACCAGAGCAAATGCGCGACATCGACGGTCACGATGACGGTCACCGCTCCGGACCTGGTGGTGGATTTGACGGATATCAAGCCAACCGCCACCGTGGGGGTCCCCTATGAAGGCTCCTTCACCTGCACGAACCACGGCACTGCCGACGCATTGACAGGCACCCGTTGCACGACGGGGCCCCTGCCCGGCGGGCTGGCCGTTGGCATCTGCACGATGAGCCCTGCCGGTACGGTATGGCATGCAGGCGATGCCATACCCAAGGATGCGGTGGTCACCTGCGCGGTCACCGGCACGCCAACCAATGACAAGGGCGTGACGACCACCATTGGCACCACGGATACCGATGGGGATTCCAACCCAGGCAACAACAGCGCATCCAAACAGATCACCGTCGAGGGAGCGCCCGATCTGGTGATCGATCTGGAAGGTCTGCCGCCCACCGGCGTCATTGATCGGCCTTACCAAGGCAGCTACACCTGCAGGAACCAGGGCAGCGCCGACATCGCAGGGGCAGAATGCACCGCCACCGGCCTTCCGCCCGGAGTGAGCCAGGGGCCGCAGGCCTGCACCATGGTCACCCCATCCGGTCGCGGTGCTGTCAGTTGGACGTCGCCCGCCGACATTCCCGAAGGGGCCGTGGTGACATGCATTGTGGAAGGAACACCCACGCAACAGGGCCCGTCCACGACCAATGGCACGGCTGGCAACAGCACGGCCACCAAAGACATCACCATCAGCGCAATGCCCGTGCCAACCGAGGTGCCCTCGCTGACCGGGTGGATCACGCTTGTGCTCTCTGCCATGATGGCTGCGCTCGGCCTGCGCAGCATCCGCAGGCACCAGCGCTGATCGGAAAGCCACCCTCGGGTGGCTTTTTCATGGGGCGGTGGCCGATTCCCGCTTGCCACGCTCCAACGGAGGGGATTCCGCACTCGGGAGCAGCGATGCGATTGACCCAGGGGCCGCGCCGTCTGCGCTACAGGGCGTCACCATGGGCCTTGGCCTTCTGGCGATACATGTCCCGGTCCGCGTGCTTGAGCAGGGTCTGCGCATCGGAGCCATCGGCGGGATAGATCGCCTGACCGATGGATGCCCCCAGGTGAACCGATTCGTGCGCAGGCACACCCTTGAGGCTGGTGAATGCCTTGCTCAGCACTTCCATGATCTTGTCTCGCACCATGCTGGCCTGCTCCTGGGTTTCCACCCCCTGCAGCACCACGACGAATTCGTCGCCCCCCAGGCGCGCCAGCATGTCGTTGCCGCGCAGAATGCTGCGGATGCGCTGCACCACCTCGATGAGCGCGAGGTCGCCGTTTTCATGGCCCCAGCGGTCATTGAGCGGCTTGAACTTGTCCAGATCCATGAAAAGGACCGCAAAAGGCACCGGCAGGGCTCCGTTGGCCGGTTTTCTGGTGAGCGTGTCCAGAATATGCGTGAGCGCACTGCGGTTGGAGGCGCCTGTCAGCGGGTCGGTGAACAGCCGGTGGCGCATGTGGTGCACGTTGCTGGCCAGCTCCCCGATCTCGTCGTTGCGGGGAACCCCGATGGGTGCATCGATCTCGCCCTGCCCCACGCGGCGCACCGCATGCGTGAGCGAACGCATGTCATGGGCGAGGCCCCCGAAGATGCGCAGGCCCAGGCCCAGGGCAGTCCCCAAGGCCAGCAGGCCCAGCGCAACCACCAGGATGACGTGCGAGCGGATGCCGGCCAGCATCTCCTGGTGCGGCACGGCCACTACGGCGAGCCAGTTCAGGCCGGCATCGTCGGTAATCCGGCGGTAGGCCACTTCGATGGCCTTTCCATCCGTATCGAAAATCAGCGAGGTTTCTGCCACTTCGATCGAGCCCTCAAACCGGGAACGCAGCTTTTCGTAGGCCACTTCGATCAAACGATCGCCTGACGCACAGGCATTCACACGGCTGGGCCGCGCACCGGCCGCATAGCGGATGTTCTCCAGCCCGGTGGCGGCAATCAGATCGCCATTGGGCTCCATGATGAAGGCACTGGCCCCCTTGGCCAGCGGCATGGCATCGACAAACCGGCGCAGATTGTTCAGAAGCACATCGGTGGCCACCACGCCGATGACCGCACCACCCTCGGCATGAACGCTGCGTGCGCGCGTCATCACCAGATCTCGGGCATTGAAGTCGATATACACCGGCGTCCACACATGGCCTTTCGCCGCCTGGGCCAGGGTGTACCAGGGGCGTGTGCGCGGGTCGAACAACTGCTTCTCGGTAGATAGCAGAACAGGAGCTGCCTTGATTCCCGGCACCATATAGATGTTGCGGAAATCCTCGGCGCGCAGTTTCAGCCGCAGCTCGGCCACCGTCTCGCTCTTGCGCAGCAGGCCAATGCCCTGCCCGCTCTGGTTGCCGTAGTACACGTAGTCGCCATCATTGCCGGTCAGCGAGGTTGCGGCCCACAGGCGGGTGCGCAGTGCGGGCATCTCGTCCTGCAGCCTGCCAGAAGCATACATGCCCTCGGGAAACGAGGCCTCGATGATGGAGCGCGAGCTGAAGATATGCCGGTCGACCGCCTGGCTGATGCGCTCAGCCATCTCCACCATCAGCTGCTGCGACAGGGTCGAGACGGTCTTGCTGCCCGTCCAGTACCACAGCACGCCGAGCACGCCTGTCAGCAGCGCAATCAGCATCACGAAAGGCAGAATCAGGGAGATCGTCAGCGATGAGGCTTTACGGGTGGGCATGGCAGATCAGGCAAGGCATTCTTTGCATTACATAGGCATCCGGACATCCCGCGCATTGCGGCACGCCAAAGCCTCGCAGGATAAATTGATAGGAATAACATATGGAACTGCAGTACTTTGATTTAACAAAGCTTTGTTTGGATTCATCACAAATCCACGCAAAAAGCCCGCTGATCCTTCACGGATCCGCGGGCTTTTTGCTATTCAATCAGGAGTAATCGGCTGGCCTCAACGCACGCCAGCGCCGGATTGGCTCCCTATCAAGCCTTGCGGGGCAAGGCTGCGGCTTCGCGCGCCAGCAGTGTGATGCGCTCCCAGTCGCCACGCTCGAGCGTGTCGGTCGGCACCAGCCACGAGCCGCCCACGCAAACCACGTTCTTCAGCGCCAGAAACTCGGTCGCATTGGCCTGCGTGATGCCTCCGGTGGGACAGAAGCGCACTTCGCCGAACGGGCCCTGCCAGGCCTTGAGCATGTTGATGCCACCGGCCTGCATGGCGGGGAAGAATTTCAGCTCGTTGAAGCCATCTTCCTGCGCCTGCATGATTTCGCTGCTGGTAGCCACACCGGGCAGCAGCGGGAGCTTGAGATCGCGGCAGGCCTGGCCCACGGCGTGCGTGTAACCGGGGCTCACGGCGAAGCGCGCGCCCGCAGCTGCGGCGGCCTTGGCGTCGGCACTGCTGCGCACGGTGCCAGCCCCCACGATGGCTTCGGGCACCGCCTTGGCAATGGCCTCGATGCTGGGCAGGCCTTGCGGCGTGCGCAAGGTCACCTCCAGCACGCGGATGCCGCCACCCACCAGGGCCTTGGCCATCGATACGGCGTGGTCCACATCGTGCAGCACGATCACCGGAATGACCGGTGCGTTCTGCATGATCGATAAAGCTGTCAGTTGCTCAGCCATGTGCAAGCCCCTTCTTCTGCGCTCGTCGCGTTGCGCCGGAATCCGGCAAACAGTTCACGGCCCAGCCCGCGCCCATTGGCGCGCAACTGCTCGGCCGATATTGTGGCGTTCTCGCGTGCATTCCACACGGCCGCCTCCACTTCGGCCTGCATGATACCGGTTTCAGCATTCAGCAGCACCACATCACCATCCTGAATCTTGGCCAACGGCCCCCCGGCCAGCGCCTCGGGCGATACATGGATCGCCGCCGGCACCTTGCCGGATGCACCGCTCATGCGTCCGTCCGTCACCAGCGCCACCATGTAGCCCTTGCCCTGCAGCACCGCCAGCGGCGGCGTGAGCTTGTGCAGCTCGGGCATGCCGTTGGCCTGCGGGCCCTGCCAGCGCACCACGCACACCACGCCATTGTGGCCGTTGGTCTGGCAGATGCGCTCCAGCTCACCCGATTTGAAAGCGGCCTGCAAGGCGTCCTGCGAATCGAACACCTTGGCAGGCGCACGCAGCACATGGCGGTCTTGCGGCACGGCGCTGACCTTGATCACACTGCGGCCCAGGTTGCCGGTGAGCAGTTTGAGGCCCCCGGTCGGGCTGAACGGCGCACCCACGGGGCGCAGCACATCGGTGTCGCCCGACACGCCCGCGTCCTTCCACGCCAGTTGGCCCGCCTCCACATGCGGAATGCGGGCAAAGGCCGACAGCCCCTCGTCACGCACGGTCAGCACATCGCCGTGCATCAGTCCGGCGGCCAGCAGCTGACCGATCACGTAGCCCGGACCGCCTGCGGCCTGGAATTGGTTCACATCGGCTGCGCCATTGGGGTACACGCGCGCCAGCAGCGGCACCACCGACGACAGCTGTTCAAAATCGTTCCAGTCGATGACGATGCCCGCCGCGCGCGCCACCGCCACCCAGTGGATGAGGTGGTTGGTGGAGCCGCCCGTTGCCAACAGCGCCACCATGGCGTTGACGATGCAGCGCTCATCCACCACGCGGCCGATGGGCGCAAAACGCTTGCCATGGGTGATGCCCAGCACGGTACGCATGGCTTCGCGCGTGAGGAGTTCGCGTTCGCCATCCTCCGGGTTGACGAAGGCGGTACCGGGCACGTGCAGGCCCATGGCTTCGAGCAGCATCTGGTTGCTGTTGGCGGTGCCGTAGAAGGTGCAGGTGCCCGCGTCGTGGTAGGCGGCCATTTCGGCCTCCAGCAATTTTTCACGGCCCACCAGGCCCTGGGCCGCCAATTCGCGCACCTTGGCCTTGTCGCCGTTGGACAGGCCCGATTTCATCGGCCCCGCAGGCACGAACACCATCGGCAGGTGCCCGAAATGCAGCGCGCCAATGAGCAGGCCGGGCACGATCTTGTCGCACACGCCCAGCATCAGCGCGGCATCAAAGGTGTCGTGCGTCAGCGCCACGGCGGTACCCATGGCAATGGTGTCGCGGCTGAAGAGGGACAGCTCCATGCCCGGCATGCCTTGCGTCACGCCGTCGCACATGGCTGGCACGCCACCAGCCACCTGGGCGGTAGCCCCGTGGCGGCGCGCTTCGTCCTTCAGAATGTCGGGGTAGCCGGCAAACGGCGCGTGGGCCGACAGCACATCGTTGTATGCCGTGACGATGCCGACATTGGGCCCCTTTTCCTCGACGATGCGGATCTTGTCCTTGCCCGGCAGGCCCGCCACCGCGTGCGCCACGTTGGCGCAGCCCATGGAGCGCATCTGCGGCGGGCGCTGTGCCATCGCATCCACCTGGGCCAGATAGTCGCCGCGCGTGGCTGCGCTCTTGCTGCGAATGCGGTCGGTGACCGCTTGGAGAATCGGGTGGAGTGGCGTCATGGGGATTTCCTTTGTATGGGCGTGTCTGCGGTCTCCTCACGAGCCCTGGTGGCCTGTGCCTTGCGCGCAGACCGCCAACACACCCTCCGCGTTCAAGGCGCAGTCTGCGCTGCGCTTGGTTTTGTCTATTTTTATAGCATACGCGCCTTACACAATGTGCGCAGGCGCATATTTTTGCTACTTATTTTGCATCGCGCGCCTGCTTGACGGCGCCTTGCACGGCGTCCCAGGTGCCCTGCCCCACGGTCTTGGCAATGCCTGCATTGACCGACGTCAATTTGTCACGCATGCGGTTGGCCTCGGCGGCAGGCAGCTCATTCACCTGCATGCCCTTGGTCTTGATGTCGGCCAGGGCCTTGGCGGCTTCTTCGCGGGTGTCCTTGCGCTCGAAATCACGGCTCTTGATGGCAGCGTCCTGCAGCACCTTCTTCTCGGCGGCGCTCAGGCCATCCCACCATTTCTTGCTCACCGTCACGATCCAGGGGCTGTAGACGTGGTTGGAAACGGTCAGGTACTTCTGCACTTCGTAGAACTTGCTTGACAGCACGGTGTTGTACGGGTTTTCCTGGCCATCCACCGCCTTGGTTTCCAGCGCGGTGAAGAGTTCGGAGAACGGCAGCGGCACGGCGTTGGCGCCCAGGGCCTTGAAGCTGTCGAGGAACACGTTGTTCTGCATCACACGCAGCTTCACGTCCTGCAGGTCTTCCAGCTTGGCGATTGGCCGCTTGTTGTTGGTCAGGTTGCGAAAGCCATTTTCCCAGTACACAAGGCCGACCATGCCCTTGGGCTCCAGCGTCGCCTTGACCTTTTCACCCACCGGGCCGTCCAGCACGGCGTCCGCTTCCTTCACGTTGCTGAAGAGAAACGGCGTGTCCCACACCGCCATCTCGGGCGCAAGACCGACCAGGGTGGCGGTCGAGCCCACCATCATCTCCTGCGCACCGCCAATCAGCGCCTGCTGCATCTGCGTGTCCGACCCCAGCGATGCATTGCCGATGGCGCGCACCTTCATCTTGCCGCCCGATGCCTTCTCGACCTCCTGCGCAAAGAAGCGCGCCGCGCGCCCCTGGTTGGAATCCTCCACCAGGCCATAGCCAAAGCGCACGATGCGAGGCTTGAAATCCTGGGCGAGCGCCTGCGTGGCCGCGCCTGCAGCCATCAGGCCCACGAGCGCGCCCACCGCGGTCAGCTTGGAAAATTGGATACGCATACCTGTCTCCTTTTGTTGGGCACGCGGCCCGGGGTTGAATCAATATCGAAACAAAACTGGTTTTCAGCGCCCAACCATCAAGCGCAACCAGCTATCAAATAGATAGTAAAAAACCGTTGTCAATGCATCCACTTGAGCGGCACGGTCACGATCTGCGGAAACACCACCAGGAGCGCCGCCAGAAACACATAGGCCAAGAGAAACGGCGTCGTGCCCTTGATGACCACCTCCATGCGCAGCCTGCCCACGCCCGCCACCACGTTCTGCACCGTGCCCACGGGCGGGGTGATGAGGCCGATGCAGCCCACATAGATGAACATGAAGCCGAAGTACACTGGATCGATACCGGCCTTGGCAGCCAGCGGCGCGCACACAGGGCCGAAGATCAGGATCGTTGGCGTCAGATCCATCGCCGTACCCACCACCAGCAGGAAAATCATCATCACCGCCATGAACAGCATCGGCTGCCCCAGAAGGCCCGAGAAGCTGTCGGCCAGCATGTTGGGCAGATCGGCCAGCGTGATCATGTAGGCGGTGACGGTGGCTGCGCCGCACAGGAACATCACCACCGCCGTCGTCTTGGCTGCGGCCAGAAACACCTCGTACAGCTTGTACCAGCTCATCTCGCGGTACACCACCATCGACACGAACAGCGCATACACGGCGGCCACCACGGCCGCCTCGGTCGGGGTGAACACACCCCCCTTGAGCCCGCCCAGAATGATGACGGGCATCATCATGGCCCAGAAGCTCTTGGCCAGTGCCTTCATGCGCGCGCCCCACGCCACGCGCTCACCGGAGCGCAGGTCGTACTTGGCGGCAATCTTCCACCACGCGCCGATCAGGAACACGCCCATGATGAGGCCCGGCACCACGCCCGAGAGGAACAGTTTGCTGATCGAGGTGTTGGTGGTCACCCCATAGATCACGAAAGGCATGGATGGCGGAATGATGGGCGCAATGATGCCGCCCGAGGCCAGCAGGCCCGAGCTGTAGCTGTCGGGGTACTTCTGATCGCGCATCATCGGCAGCAAAATGGTAGCAAGCGCCGCAGTATCGGCAATGGCCGAGCCGCTCATCGACGCCAGCAGCACCGCCGCGCCAATGGCCACATAGCCCAGCCCGCCACGGATATGGCCCACAAAGGCCTGCGCCAGTGCAATGATGCGGCGCGACAGGCCGCCTGCATTCATCAGCTCACCGGCCAGAATGAAGAACGGCACGGCCAGCAATGGAAAGTTGTCAAACCCGGCCTGCAGGTTCTGCGCGAGCAACTGGGTATCGAAGAAATCCAGATGCCACATCAGTGCCACGCCGGTCAGCACCAGGGCGTGCGCAATCGGCATGCCGATCACCATGCCGCCAATCAGCACCGAGAGAAAAATCAGGGTCACGACCATGGCTGCGCTCCTTATTCCACCATGGCGTCAGCCGATTGCGCCGGGCCGCCGCGCAACGCATCGCGCACCACGACCACCAGCATGCCCACGGACAGCACCAGGGTCGCCGCCGCGCCCAGGGCAAGCGGGTAGCCCAGCACGGTGCTGTAGCTGCTCCAGCCTGCCACCACCTGCTCCCACGATCCCCACAGCAGCATCAGCATGCAAGCGGCGATGAGGAACTGCGACACCCAGAACAGGGCCTTGCGCGTGGCGGGGCCGACGCGCGAAGTCACCAGATCGAAACCCAGGTGCGCGCCTTCAAATGCCGCAACAATCGCGCCGATGGCCACCAGCCAGACAAACAGCAGGCGCGATACCTCTTCGTACGATACGATGCTGGTGTGAAAGAGATAGCGCAGAACGACGTTGACGAACACGGCGATCACCATGCCCGCCAACGCCAGCACCATCAGGGCTTCTGCCATCCGCTGGATGCGCGGTTTGGGCTTTTTCGCTTCCTGGTCAGGGGTTGTCATCGTCAGTCTCCTGTGATTGATTCTTGGGGTGGGTTCACTGCTTTCACTGCCGGGCCAACGGCATGGCCTTGACCCATTGCTGCGTGGCCAGCGCGATCTCTGCCAGCGGCTCGGTCGCCTTCAAGGTCAGGACATCGGGTTCGGCTCGCGGGTCCTGCAAGGTGGCGAACTGGTTGGCCACCAGCTCCGGCGAGAAAAAATGCCCGCCTCGCGTCTGCACACGAGCCAGGGCCGTTTCGTAATCCAGATCCAGAAACACAAAGCCCAGGCCAGGCTGGGCGGCACGCAATTGATCGCGGTACTTGCGCTTGAGGGCCGAGCAGGTCAGCACCACGCCGTGCTGTGCATCGGCCCCGGCCAGCAGGGCCGCCAGGCGCGCCAGCCAGCCTTCGCGGTCGGCATCGGTCAGTGCAATGCCTGCGGCCATCTTGGCAACGCTCTCGGGCGCATGGTAGGTATCGCCCTCCACCAGTTGCCAGCCCAGTTGCCGGGCAATGGCCTCCCCCGCGCTGGATTTGCCGCAGCCCGACACCCCCATGACAACCAGGGCCATCGGGGGAAAGGGAGCAGGAATGGTGTTCTCGGTCATCTGGATAGCGCTATCCAATAGAGTCAAAAATAAATGCAATGCCTTGATATTCTGGAAAAATCGGCACTTCTATCAGCACACGAAAATTCGCTTCAAGCCACTGCAAACCCTGTATCGAAAAGATTGGGATAGCGCTATCATAGCCGCATAACTACGCGCCAGACCTAGGAGAATCCCTTGCCCGCCAAGCCGGCCCCTGCGGCCCCCCAGCCCCTATCTGCCACCGACAAAGAGGCCCGGCGCTCCCGTGCCAGCGGCCGCATCACCTTGAGCGATGTCGCCGCCGAAGCCGGCGTGAGCCCGATCACCGTCTCGCGCGCCCTGCGTGGCGAGCGGCGCGTGGATGCGGCGCTGGTCGACAAGGTGCGCGCCGTGGCCGAGCGCATGGGCTATGTGCCAGACCCGGCGGCACGCGCCCTCGCCTCGCAAAAGAGCACGCAGGTGCTGGTGCTGATTCCGCTGCTGTCGAACACCTTGTTCGTGGACCTGCTGGAAGCCGCCCACAAGGTGCTGTTTGCCGCAGGCCACCATATGCTGATCGGCGTGACGCACTACGACAGCGCCGAAGAAGAGCAACTGCTGCGCGCCTACCTGCCCATGCGCCCCGCCGGCCTGCTGCTGACAGGCTTTGACCGCAGCCCGGGCGCGGCGCAGCTGCTGACTGCCAGCACCATTCCGCGTGTGCATGTGATGGAATTGCACGATCCCGCCGCTAAAGACATCGACACCGGCACCGGCTCCGGAACCGAGCCCGCAGCCACCGTCCCCAGCCCCGTCTACAGCGTCGGTTTCTCGCAGACCGATGCGGGCGCTGCCATCACCCGGCACCTACTGGAGAGAGGCTGCCGGCGCATCGCGTTCTGCGGTGCGCAGCTCGATGCCCGCGTGCTCCAGCGCCTGGCAGGCTACCGCCTGGCGCTGCAAACCGCGGGCCTCTACGATCCGTCGCTGGAAATCCTGAACCCCGAGCGCTCCTCCCTTGCCCTGGGTTCGCAGCTTTTTGAACAGGTACTGCGCACCCAGCCAGCGGTGGATGCCATCTTTTTCTGCAACGACGACATTGCCCAGGGCGCCCTGCTCGCCGCTACCCGTCTGGGGCTGCAGGTTCCGGGGCAGATTGCCATTGCCGGCTTCAACGACCTGCCCGGCAGCGACCAGATGGTGCCGCCGCTCACCACCATCCGCACGCCACGCGGCACCGTGGGAGAACAGGCTGCCACCATGCTGCTGCAGCTGATACGCGGGCAGTCCGTACCCCAGCCCCGGCTGGACCTGGGCTACACCCTGGTGCAGCGGCAAAGCAGCTAACACGCTGCAGCATGACCCGGAAAGGAAGCCAAACCGCACCTCAATCGCAAGCTGACCGCCCCTTACGCCAGCCTCTCGATACGCTGCGCTGCCGTTTGCACATGGACTTGCAAGGCAGCGATGCATGGTGCAAAGCTGGCACTGAAATCCGCGGGGGCTTGCAGTTGGGCCACAAAAGCCTGCGCCAGCGGCAAAGCCTGCTGCCACACGGCAGCGGGCACCTGCGCAGCAATGACGGGCTCGGCCAGGGATTGAGGCAGTCCTCCGCCACTCAGCGGTGCGAAGGCCATGGGCGTCATGTCATAGGCGGGCGCCAATGCGTAGGGGCGGCCATTTTCTGCCATGAACGACAGATTTCCCGCATGCATATCGGTATTGCCAATCAGATAGCCATAGGCCCACAGCAATGCGGCACCCTGCACGGCTGCGGCGTCAATGCATTTGATCTGACCCAGCGCCTGCGCAAGGTCGGGCCAGCGCCCCGCACTGCCGACAAATTCGGCATCCAGCGCCGCCAGTGAATGCAGCGCTCGACGCCCCAGCGGCCCGACCCGGTCAAATCGCTGCACCTGCAGAAACCGCTGCCCGGCGTGGTCGATGATCCGGGTCTGCGCAGCGGCAATCCCATTCGCGCGCAACACCTCCAGTGCCAGATGTTCAGCCAGCAGCAGATCGCGCCAGCGCTCGCTCACCGGGCTGTTCTGCAGCTCGGAGAACTTCACAATCACATGCGCGGCGTCCTCGCCCGACCCAGGTTCTGCGAATGCAGTGAACTTGGGCTGCTCTCCCGCTGCAGACGAGCCAGCAACCTCACCCCGCGCCGCGGCAGCAGCCAGTGCACCGTAGTGCGCTGGCCTGTCGGCGGCAGCGATAGCCTCCAACGGACCAGAGTTCATGAACTGTTGGAACGCCCGCTCGCCTACCAGCAGATTGCCCGCCAGATCCGCTCCGTGCTGTTGCAGAGCCTGCAGCACATGGCTGTCGCCCCAGAATGCGAGGTTTTCAGGCAGTGCCAGAGCGCCACCATGGTTGCGACAAAAGGCGCGCCCCAGATAGCCCTGCGGGCGCATGTCGTAAAGCCACCAAGGCAAGCCCTCGCTGTGCAGAGCCTTGCCATCGGTCTGCTGCATCACAAAGCCTTCCGCCCGCACGGCCACCAGCCGCCCCAGCGCACCCACGCGCCCAGCCGTATCCACACGGTAGATGGGAGCATCAAGCGCAGAGCGTGACCCATCGCGCAATGCATACTGAATAGATCTTGCTGCACCGATGCGCACCAGTTCCGGCTCCAGCATTGTGAGCGCGCGCGACAAGGTCGGCTGACTGATCGCGAGCCGCTCGGCCAAGTAGCGCGCCGTCTGTGGACCATCGCGCAGCAGTAGACGGATGTGGTCTGCGTGAGAGATTGGGGAAGACTGCATAAGCTTGGTGTGGTATTCAACCCCACCCATGAATTATTTCATGAATAAATAAATGAATAGATAAAACAAGTTTAACCCAGCAGGGCAAGGGAGGCAAGCTGGCAGGGAATGGCCCGCCGCTGCCGCTCACCACTCCGCAAGCGCCCAACTGCTGGCCATGGCAAAGTACTCCCGAAGCCATACGTTGAAGCGGGTGAGCGGAGGCGTCGGCGCAGCCACGCCCACCGGCTGCGCAAAACCCTGGCGGTGGGCGATCTGCAGCGCGCGCCGCAGGTGGAAATCGCTGCTGACGATGGCTATCGGCTGGCTCAGATCCACACCGCGCGCCTGCAGCAAGGGCTTGGTCAGTGCCAGGTTCAGCTCGGTGCTGGTGCTGACCTCTTCTATCACCAGGGATGTCATGGACATGCCATGCTGGGCAGCCAGATAACGCGCCATGACGATGCCTTCGCTCTCGGTCTCACCAAAATCCACCCCACCAGTGACCGCCACCACGGCCTGCGGTTGCAGCCTTGCCAGTTCGGCAGCAGTGTCGAGACGCATCGCCAGTGCCGGGCGCGGCTGCCCGTCCTGCGTACCACTGCCCAGCACCACGATGGCCGCCACGGGCGGCACCGCCTGGGGCGCGAGCCCCACACCGGCCAGCAGGCTCCAGAGCCAGCCCACGCTCACCACCCAGACTGTCAGCCCGATCCAGCCCAGCCGCCACACCGTGGCATGCCAGGGCCGGGCCGCACGCCAGCGCTGCACCGCCTGCCACTGCCAGGCCAGCAACAGGCCGGCTGCGCCCAGCAGCACCGGCACCACCACCCCCAGGTGAAAATGCCCCGACACGAGCGGCACCACGCCCAATGCCAGCAGCACTGCGGCCACGACGGCAACCGCCGCCCTTGGTAAGAAATTCATCGCATCCTTCATTAAAACCGGCCAACAGCGCCCATCCATTAAGCGCCATGACATCAAAAATCATAGCATTCAGGCACAGGCGCGTGGCAAAAAAACACCCGCCGGCATGCAGCGGGTGTTGCCTGGGAGCAGAAGGGAATTATTCGAATTCCAGAATGATGTCGTCCACCGCCAGCGAATCGCCCTTGCCCGCGCTGATCTTGCTGACCACACCATCCTGCGTGGCAAACAGGATGTTCTCCATCTTCATGGCTTCGATGACGGCCAGCTTTTCGCCCGCCTGCACCTTCTGGCCCGGCTGCACCGCCACATCGACCAGGAGGCCCGGCATGGGCGAGAGCAGGAACTTGGACAGATCGGGCGGCGCCTTGTAGGGCATGAGCTTGTACAGATCAGCGCCCAGCTCGGACAGCACCAGAATGTCGAGCTGAGTGCCGTTGTGGATCACCCGCAGCGCCAGCGGGTTCTTGGGCGTGCCGCGCTCGATCTGGCAGGTGAAGGGCTGGCCGTTGCAGCTGCCGCGCACCACCAGATCACGGATTTCGGCATTGCTGCGCATTTCGTAGGTCTTGCCGTCGATGACGACCTTGCACACGCGGGCCTCGGCGTCAAAATCGGTCACCTCGCCACTCACATAACGGTGCTGCCCCTCCGTGCCCAGCACCACGGCCGTGTAGCGGTGGCCCACCTGCACGTTGTGGCCCTGCATCTGGCCCGAGATGGTGGAGGCACGCGCACGGTAGCGGCGGTTGCGGAACATGGCCAGCGCCACCAGGAAATTGGGGTCGTCATGCGGCACGTCTTCGGCATGGAAGCCGTGGCTGTAGTGCTCGGCAATGAAGCCGGTGTTGAACTGGCCCGAAACGAATTTGGGATGCGCCAGCAGTGCGGCCTGGAAAGGAATATTGCTGCTGATCCCGCGGATGGCGAAGCCATTGAGCGCCTCGCGCATCTTGGCGATGGCGTCATTGCGGTCCTTGCCGTGCACGATGAGCTTGGCGATCATCGAGTCATAGAACATCGGGATCTCGCCGCCTTCGTACACCCCGGTATCCACGCGCACGCCGTGCAGGTGCTCGGTATCGGCCTGCCACATGGATTGCTCGGGCGGCGCAAAGCGCACAAGGCGCCCGGTAGAAGGCAGGAAGTTGCGGAACGGGTCTTCGGCGTTGATGCGGCATTCAATGGCCCAGCCGTCGCGCTTCACATCGGCCTGGGTGATGGCGAGTTTCTCGCCTGCAGCCACGCGGATCATCTGCTCGACCAGATCGAGGCCGGTGATGCACTCGGTCACCGGGTGCTCCACCTGCAGGCGGGTGTTCATCTCCAGAAAATAGAAATCCTGGTCTTTGCCGACGACAAACTCCACCGTGCCGGCCGACTGGTACTTGACCGCCTTGGCCAGCGCCACGGCCTGCTCGCCCATGGCCTTGCGGGTGGCTTCGCTGATGAAGGGCGAAGGCGCCTCTTCGATCACCTTCTGGTGGCGGCGCTGGATGGAACACTCGCGCTCGTTCAGGTACACCACATTGCCGTGGCTGTCACCCAGAATCTGGATTTCGATATGGCGCGGCTCCTGCACGAACTTCTCGATGAAGATGCGGTCATCGCCAAAGCTGTTGCGCGCCTCGTTCTGGCAGGCGGTAAAGCCTTCAAGCGCCTCCTTGTCGTTGTAGGCCACGCGCAGGCCCTTGCCGCCGCCGCCGGCAGAGGCCTTGATCATCACCGGGTAGCCGATGCCCTTGGCGATTTCTACCGCGTGCTCGGCGGTGTCGATGGCGTCGTTGTAGCCGGGAATGGTGTTGACCTGGGCCTCGCCCGCCAGCTTCTTGGAGGCGATCTTGTCGCCCATGGCGGCAATCGAATGCGCCTTGGGGCCGATGAAGGCAATGCCCTCGTCCTCGCAGCGCTTGGCAAAGGCCTCGTTCTCGCTCAGAAAGCCGTAGCCCGGGTGCACGGCCTGCGCGCCGGTCTGCTTGCAGGCTGCGATGATGCGGTCTGCCACCAGGTACGACTCGCGGCTGGGCGCGGCGCCAATGTGCACTGCCTCGTCAGCGAGCTTCACATGGCGGGCGTCCTTGTCGGCATCGGAGTAGACGGCGACCGTCTTGATGCCCATCTTGCGGGCCGTCGCGATGACTCTGCACGCAATCTCTCCACGATTCGCGATCAGGATTTTGGTAAACATGCTTGTATTCCTTTAAACCTTTAAACGATAGGGCGTGCAGAAGCAGAAGCCAGCCTCGCTGGCTCCATCCAGCAACTGACAGAAACGTCTTGGACAGAAACGCCTGCCGGGCAGCCGTTTTCACTGCGGTTGGCAATGCAGATTTGGGTAAACATGGTGCTTCGTCTCTCTGATGAATTTGGAATCAATGTCTTCTGCCCGTCTCAGGGCAGCGCCTTGTTGTGTGCCCATTGCCCGCCGGGCATGAGCAGGTAGTCTTCACAATCCAGATCGCTGCAGACCTGGCTGCCCAGCACCTGCAGGATCATGCGGTCCTGCGTGCGCACATCGGTCGAGCGGCCCTTGACCTTGACGGCCAGCATGCGGCTGTCCTTGCCCCACTTGGCAATTTCGGCGCCTTCGGCCAGTGCTTCGGTCACATCCCAGCCTTCGCGGTGCGCCGAGCGCACGGTGGCAGCCCTGCGTGAGAGCACGCGCTCGGGCCGCACCCCCACCAGCACCACATGGCCCAGCCAGCGCGTGCCGCTCTTGTCAATGGCCTGCAGATCCGCCACACGCCGGGCGTCATACTTGCGCACCATGGCCTGCAGCCGGTCTGCATTGGCGCTGTATTCCTTGCGCTGGTCGGGCTGGCCTGCGTTCTGTCGCTGCAGGCTGGTGGCATTGTTGCTGTATTGCTGGAACAGCAACTCCCTGCCCTGGAGCGATGCCGTGGCACGCACTGTGGGCGTGGGCAGATTGCCATCCGCATCCGGCACCAGTTCAAAGCCCTGGTACACCATCAGGCGCACCAGGCCCACGCTCTGCGCCGCCGGGCACAGCTTTTGCCATTGGTGGTGCGCAGCCTGGAGCCATTGGCGGGCGACGGCCTCCGACGCCAGCGGCGCATGCACATCTACCAGCACATGCAAGGCCTTGGGGTGGCATGCGTCGGCAGCGTGGCTGCCCTGCGCGGCGGCTTCCGCCCACAGCCGCCCGCCCTTGCCTTCGCTGTTGGCAAGCGGCCCCAGATCCAGCAGCACACCCTCGGCCAATGGCTGGCTGCCCAGGGCTCCTGGCCGTGGCTGTGCGTGGGCGAGCAAACCGCCAAAGGCCAGCGCGCACACCAGCAGCACAGGTGCAAAACTGTGCCTGAAGCGGCATTTGTGCGCTGGACGGGGGCGTTGGAGGTACGGCATGGCGGTGTCAGTGCTGCGCGGCTGGTGGCCGCGCGTCCGTTGATGGCCAGGCGCCGCTCAGGCACTGCTCCTTGGCACCACCGCTGATGCGCGTGGCGCCTTGGGGCAGCGCATAGGCATCTGCAGGAAACTGGTAGAAGTAATCCACCAGTTGCCTCGCCAGCGCCTCTCCCACAGGCGCCACCTTCTGTGCGGTCTGCACGGCCTGTGCGGGCGCGATGTCACGCCGCCGGCTGCTGGCAACCGCAGCACCCGAGAGGTTGGCCTTGGCACAGGCATCCACCCGTTGCGCACCGGCATCGGCAAACCAGGCCTGTGCGCAGGCGCGCAGGGCTCGGTCCACGTACAGGCCCACGGCCGCTGTGTAAGCCTCGGCCCCGTTGTCGTAGGCATCGCTGCCCAGGTAGCCCTTGGCCAGCGATTCGTACAGTCGCAGGGTTTCAGGCTGCATGGCATCGCGCAACCGCTGCGCGCTCTGCACAGAAAGCGATTCGGGCCCATCGCGTGAGCCGATCTGCGCCAGCGCAAACAAGGCCTCTTCCATCAACTGGCACTGCACGCCGCGCCCGGCCATGTCCGGCAAGGCAGGCGCTTGCGCATGGCTGAGCCTCTGGCCCAAAGCCAGAGCGGCAACCACAGCGACAGGGACCCAGGAAATACGCATGCTCGCCCGCCGGGTGCCTTACAGCGGGATATTGCCGTGCTTGCGCCACGGATTTTCGAGCTGCTTGTTCTTGAGCATCTCCAGGCTGCGGCAGATGCGCTTGCGCGTCTCGTGCGGCTGGATCACATCGTCGATGAAGCCACGCGCGCCCGCCACGAACGGGTTGGCAAAACGGGCCTTGTACTCGGCTTCGCGGGCCGCCAGCTTTGCCGGGTCGTTCTTGTCTTCGCGGAAGATGATTTCCACCGCGCCCTTGGCGCCCATCACGGCAATCTCGGCATGCGGCCAGGCCAGGTTCACGTCACCGCGCAGGTGCTTGGAGGCCATCACGTCGTAGGCGCCGCCATAGGCCTTGCGGGTGATCACGGTGATCTTGGGCACCGTGCACTCGGCATAGGCGTACAGCAGCTTGGCACCGTGTTTGATGATGCCGCCGTATTCCTGCGAGGTACCGGGCATGAAGCCGGGCACGTCCACAAAGGTGACGACGGGAATGTTGAAGGCATCGCAGAAGCGCACAAAGCGCGCCGCCTTGATGGAGCTCTTGATATCCAGGCAACCGGCCAGCACCAGCGGCTGGTTGGCGACGATGCCCACGGTCTGGCCTGCCATGCGGGCAAAGCCGATCAGGATGTTCTTCGCGTATTCGGGCTGCAGCTCGAAGAAGTCGCCATCGTCCACGGTCTTGAGGATCAGCTCCTTCATGTCGTAGGGCTTGTTCGGGTTCTCGGGCACCAGGGTGTCGAGCGACATCTCGGCGCGGCCCACCGGGTCGGTGCTGGCGCGCACCGGCGCCTTTTCGCGGTTGTTGAGCGGCAGGTAGTTGTAGAGGCGCCGCAGCATCATCAGCGCTTCCACGTCGTTGTCGAACGCCATGTCGGCCACGCCGCTCTTGGTGGTGTGGGTGATGGCGCCACCCAGCTCCTCGGCAGTCACCTCTTCGTGCGTCACGGTCTTGACCACTTCGGGGCCGGTCACGAACATGTAGGAACTGTCCTTGACCATGAAGATGAAGTCCGTCATCGCGGGCGAGTACACCGCGCCACCTGCGCTGGGGCCCATGATCATGCTGATCTGCGGCACCACGCCCGAGGCCAGCACATTCTTCTGGAACACATCCGCATAGCCTCCCAGCGATGCAACGCCTTCCTGGATGCGGGCGCCGCCCGAATCGTTGAGGCCGATCACCGGTGCGCCCACCTTCATGGCCTGGTCCATCACCTTGCAGATCTTCTCGGCATGGGTTTCGGACAGCGCGCCGCCGAACACCGTGAAATCCTGGCTGAAAACGAAGACCAGACGGCCGTTGATCATGCCGTAGCCGGTAACGACGCCGTCGCCGGGGATCTTCTGCTCGGCCATGCCGAAGTCCGTGCAGCGGTGCTCCACAAACATGTCCCATTCTTCGAAGGTGCCGTCGTCCAGCAGCAGCTCGATGCGCTCACGCGCCGTGAGCTTGCCTTTCTTGTGCTGTGCGTCGATGCGCTTCTGGCCCCCACCCAGGCGGGCGAGTTCGCGCTTTTTCTCCAGTTGTACCAAGATGTCTTGCATGTTCAATCCTCTGAAGCTTGCTGGGTTGTCTCTGTGTCTTGATGGAGGCCAGGGCCTCGTTCAATCGGGTTCAATCGGTCTCAATCCGGTTAACTCATGTTTTGATAGCGACCTGCGCAACACCACTCTGCGCAGACAGCAGATTTCTTGCCGCAGTGGAAGCAGCCAGCCGCCCCTGCGCCACCTCTTGCTGCACCTGGGGCAGCATATCGCGCACGGCAGGGTGTTCACGGAAGGCGAGCTTGAGCCCGTGGTCAATGCGCTCCCACATCCAGGCCAGGGCCTGCTTTTCGCGGCGCAGCTGCAGACGGCCATTGCCGGTCTGCAGGCTGCGGTAGGTCTCGACGGCCTCCCAGAAGCCTTCCACGCCCTGGCCCAGCAAGGCGCTGATCTGCACCACGCGCGGTTGCCACAGCGCGCCGCTGGTGGCATGGTCTGGATTGCCGTGCATCCCCAGAAGGCGCAGGCTGGAGGTGATCTGCGCCTGCGCGCGCGTTGCGGCGTTGGGGTCGATATCGGCCTTGTTGATGACCACCAGATCGGCCAGCTCCATCACGCCCTTCTTGATCGCCTGCAGGTCGTCGCCTGCATTGGGCAGCTGCAGCACGCAGAACATGTCCGTCATGCCGTGCACGGCAATCTCGCTCTGGCCCACGCCCACGGTCTCGACAATCACCACGTCATAGCCCGCTGCCTCGCACACCAGCATCGCCTCGCGCGTCTTCTCGGCCACACCGCCCAGGGTGCCGCTCGACGGGCTGGGGCGAATATAGGCTTCGGGCCGCATCGACAGCTGCTCCATGCGCGTCTTGTCGCCCAGAATGGAGCCGCCCGATACCGTGGATGACGGATCGATGGCCAGCACGGCCACGCGCAGCCCTTTGCCGATCAGGTACAGGCCCAGGGTTTCGATGAAGGTGGATTTGCCCACGCCCGGCACGCCGCTGATGCCCAGGCGGAACGACTTTCCCGTAAAGGGCAGCATGGCCGTCAGCAGCTCATCGCCCTGCGCGCGGTGATCGGCGCGGGTCGATTCCAGCAAGGTGATCGCCTTGGCCATGGCGCGGCGCTGCAGCGCGGGGTTGGCGCCTTGCGTGATGGCGGCAACGCGCTCGGTCACCTCTGTACCCATGCCGCCACCTTTGTACCAATTTGACTATCAGCGCTTACCTGCAGGGCGCAATCAGCAATCATTTTTATAGCAAATACCATGTTCAACGGTCCCTACACCGGGCTCCACTGGTACAGCAGATCAATTGGATCGCCGCCCGTCTGCACAAAGCCGTGGCGTTCGTAGAACCGGATGGCATCGCTTTGGTTCAGCACTTCCAGCCATACAGCCCGTCCATCGCGCCGCGCCTGGCTCTGCACCTGCTGCATCGCCCAGTCGCCAATCCTGCGGTTCTGATAAGCGGGCAACAGATACAGGTGCTGCAGCTTGAGACGGCCATCGTGGTAGGGCACCACCGTCAGCAAACCAGCACGCTGCGGGCCTTGACCATCCTCAAGGTCTGCGCAGATATGCTGCATGTACTGCGGGTCAAACTGACCAGCAAAGCGCTTGCGGGCATTGTCCAGATTGAAGATACCCAACCGCTCCAGGCTCTCGCGCATGGCGGCAATGCGCAGGTCAAACAGCGCTTCGAAATCGTCCTGTCCCACAGGCGCAAAGAAAAGTCTCACTCGGCAGCCTCCATCCAGTCCTCGATCCGCAGGCCTTCGATCCGCTCGAATTCGCGCACGTTGTGCGTGACCAGCACGCCGTCAGGGTCGGCCAGGGCCTGGCATCCAATCATGAGATCGATGGCACCGATGGGGGTGCCCGCCTTGCGCAGGCGAGCGGATTGCTCGCCGTAATGCCAGATGGCATCGCCGCCCCAGGGCTCAATCGAAAATAGTGACAAGGCTTCTTCCATCAACACGCGATTACGCTCTACATGCGTGCTGCGCATGACACCACTGGCCAACTCCGCCGCCACCAGCGCGGATATCACCATTCTGGTGTGATCGACGGCACGCATGCGAGCCAGCACGGCAGCGTGTTGCCGATGCCAGGCATAGATGCAAATATTGGTGTCGAGGTAATAACGGGGCATGAGACAAGGTGCGGCGAAAGCAATCAATCAAAACCGACATCGCGTGGCGGCGTCTTGTCGCGCTCGATCTCGTCGGGCATGCCTTCAAAGCGGCCCAGCACCTTGTCCAGCCGAGCCAGCCACGCGGCATGCGCATCCGCTGGCACCGGACGCAGAACTACAGCGCCATCGGCCTGGCGCTCCACCGTCACCTCCTCGGTATCGAAGCGGAACTCCTTGGGCAGGCGAACCGCCTGGCTGCGGCCGTTCATGAAGACTTTGGCGATGGCGAGATCGGACATGGTGGGCTCCTCCAGTAGAGATATATATCAATGGTATATATCAAAACTCAAGCCGTCAAGCTCGCCTTGATCTGCTCCAACACATCCTTGGCGCTGGCCGGGATGGGGGTGCCGGGGCCATAGACGCCCTTGACGCCTGCGTTGTACAGGTAGTCGTAATCCTGCGCAGGAATCACGCCGCCGACGAAGACGATGATGTCGTCTGCGCCCTGCTTTCTCAATTCCTCGATGATGGCGGGCACCAGCGTCTTGTGGCCAGCGGCCAGGGTCGAGACGCCCACGGCGTGCACGTCGTTCTCGATGGCCTGGCGCGCGCATTCCTCGGGGGTCTGGAACAGCGGGCCCATGTCGACGTCGTAGCCCAGGTCGGCAAAGGCGGTGGCCACCACCTTGGCGCCGCGGTCGTGGCCGTCCTGGCCGAGCTTGGCGATCATCACGCGCGGGCGGCGGCCTTCGGCCTCGGCAAAGGCGGCGATTTCGCCTTTGAGCTTGTCCCAGCCTTCTGCGGAGTCGTAGGCGGCTGCGTACACCCCCGTCACCTTTTGCGTGTCGGCGCGGTGGCGGCCAAAGGATTTTTCCATCGCGTCGGAGACTTCTCCCACCGTGGCACGCAGGCGCACGGCCTCAATGGCCAGGCCCAGCAGGTTGCCTTTGCCGGATTCCGCAGCAGCGCTCAGCGCATCCAGCGCCTGCTGCACGGCGGCTGCATCGCGCTTTTGCTTGATGCTTTGGAGACGCGCGATCTGGCTGTCACGCACTTTGACGTTGTCCACCTCCAGGATGTCGACCGGGTCTTCCTTGGCCAGCTTGTACTTGTTGACACCGACGATGACCTCTTTGCCCGAGTCGATGCGCGCCTGCTTTTCGGCGGCAGCGGCCTCGATCTTGAGCTTGGCCCAGCCGCTGTCCACAGCCTGGGTCATGCCGCCCATGGCGTCCACTTCCTCGATGATCTTCCAGGCGGCGTCGGCCATGTCCTGGGTCAGCTTTTCCATCATGTAGCTGCCAGCCCAGGGGTCGATCACATTGGTGATGTGGGTCTCTTCCTGAATGATGAGCTGGGTGTTGCGCGCAATGCGGGCGCTGAACTCGGTGGGCAGCGCGATGGCTTCGTCCAGCGCATTGGTGTGCAGCGACTGCGTGCCACCAAACACGGCAGCCATGGCCTCGATGGTGGTGCGCACCACGTTGTTGTACGGGTCTTGCTCGGTCAGGCTCCAGCCGCTGGTCTGGCTGTGCGTGCGCAGCATCAGGCTCTTGGGGTTCTTGGCGTCAAAGCCTTTCATGATGCGGCACCACAGAAGGCGCGCGGCGCGCATTTTGGCGATTTCCAAGTAGAAGTTCATGCCCACCGCCCAGAAGAACGAGAGGCGGCCCGCAAAAGCGTCCACATCCATGCCTTTGGCAATGGCGGTCTTCACATACTCCTTGCCGTCTGCCAGGGTGAAAGCGAGCTCAAGCGCCTGGTTGGCGCCCGCTTCCTGCATGTGGTAGCCGCTGATCGAGATGGAGTTGAACTTGGGCATGTTCTGGCTCGTGTACTCGATGATGTCGCCAATGATGCGCATGCTCGGCTTGGGCGGGTAGATGTAGGTGTTGCGCACCATGAACTCTTTCAGAATGTCGTTCTGAATCGTTCCGGAGAGCTGGTCCTGCGGCACGCCCTGTTCCTCGGCAGCCACCACGTAGCCCGCCAGTACGGGCAGCACGGCACCGTTCATGGTCATCGAGACGGAGACCTTGTCGAGCGGAATGCCGTTGAACAGGATCTTCATGTCTTCGACGCTGTCGATCGCAACGCCTGCCTTGCCCACGTCGCCGGTCACGCGCGGATGGTCGCTGTCGTAGCCACGGTGTGTGGCCAGATCAAACGCCACCGATACGCCCTGCCCGCCAGCGGCCAGCGCCTTGCGGTAGAAGGCGTTGGATTCCTCGGCGGTGGAAAAACCCGCGTACTGGCGAATCGTCCAGGGGCGCACAGCGTACATCGTGGCCTGCGGGCCCCGCATGTAGGGCGCAAAACCGGGCAAGGTATCGGCAAACGGCAGGTCGGCGGTATCGGCTGCCGTGTAGAGCGGCTTGACAGTGATTCCATCCGGCGTCACCCAGTTCAGCGCCCCGACGTCGCCCCCGGGGGCCGATTTGGCGGCAGCTTTTTCCCAGGCGGCAAGGTCGGCCTGGGCAAACTCGGATGCGGTGTTTTGCTTTGCGGAATCAGTCATGTCTCAAGCTTTGTATCCGTTGATCAGTCTATTCAGACCTGCGCGCACGGCCCCATGAAGGGATTCGCTGCTGCGGCATTCTTGTCTGCGCAGGTCTCGCCCGAAATGGTGGCCCATCCCGTGCCATCCTGCAAGTGTACATTATTCATAATTATGAATGCAGAATTTTGAATTTCGGGCAGCTTCTGTACAATCCACCTACCGATGAACACCCCCACCTTTGCGCCCCGCGCCCTGTACCAAGACGTTGCCGAGCTCCTGCGGCAGCGCATTTTCGCCAACCAGCTCCCTCCGGGCAGCTGGATTGACGAGCTGAAGATTGCCGAAGAAATAGGCATCAGCCGCACCCCTTTGCGTGAGGCTTTGAAGGTATTGGCGACGGAAGGCCTGGTCACGATGAAGCTGCGCCGTGGCGCCTATGTGACTGAGGTCTCGCAAAAGGACCTGCTGCAGGTCTACCACCTGCTGGCCCTGCTGGAGAGCGACGCCTCCGCCGAACTGGCCCGGGGCGCGAGCGATGCCCAGATTGCCGAGCTGCAAGCCCTGCATGACGCGCTGGAAGCGGCGGTGAATGACCGCGACGAATTCTTCAATGCCAACGAGCGCTTTCACATGCGCGTGCTGGAGATGCTGGACAACAAGTGGCTCAGCCAGATGGTGGCCGACCTGCGCAAGGTGATGAAGCTCAACCGCCACAACTCGCTGTTCAAATCGGGGCGCATCGAAGAATCATTGCAGGAGCACCGCGAACTGATGCAGGCACTGGCCACACGCGACCCCGGCGCCGCCCAGACCTGCGTGAAGCTGCATTTCAGGAACGGATTGGCGGCAGCGGTATAGCGCGATTGACGTTTGCAGGCCAGGCAGTGGCATCCATTGCTATCATTAAGAGAGCAATTGGCGCTTATCCATTGGGCGCAAAAGGCCAGTTTTTCTGAAACTGCCTTCGTAGCGGTTGCAGAACCGCTGGCTAGCCTTGGTGGCGCAGATGCACCAGCGGATAGGCACGGCCCTGGCCGTCCAGCGGGGATCGGCCTGTTTCCACAAAACCGAGCGCGCGGTAAAAGGCCATGGCCTGGGGGTTTTGCGCGTTCACATCGGTCGTCAATTGCGGATGCATACCGAGCGCCCAACGCACCAGGAGCGTACCCACGCCCTGCCCTTTGCTGGCTGGGTCGATGAACAATGCTTCCATATGACCTCCGAGAGGGCCACTGGACAGCAGCATGAAGCCAAGGGGCCGGTCTGCAGCATCTACGGCCAGCACAAGCGGTGCCTGCGGCAGAAAACCTGCCACCTCCTGTGCAATCGCATGGCGGTCTGCCTCCGCCAGAAAATCGTGGCTGTCATCCACCGCGCGCTGCCAGATCTGCAGCACGCGGGCGCCGTCGGCGATGGTAGATGCGCGTATCTTCAGTGCAGGTGTGCCAATCACTTTCAGCGGCCTTCCAGGAACCGCTCCACGCCCTGCGCCGCGCGCACGCCGCTGGCCAGCGCGGCCGTCAGCAGATAGCCCCCCGTGGGCGCTTCCCAATCCAGCATCTCGCCCGCGCAGAACAGGCCCGGCTTGGCTTGGCACATCAGACCGGGCGTCAAACCTGCAAACGTCACACCACCTGCGGTACTGATGGCCTCGTCCAAGGGTCGCGTGGCCGTCACGGTGATGGGGGCGGCCTTGATGGCTGCAGCCAAGCGGTCGGCATCCTGCATGCCGTCCTTGCCCAGCACTTCGAACAAGAGCGCCGCCTTGATGCCGTCCAGGCCCAGGCGTCCCTTCAAGTGGCTGGCGAGGCTGCGCGAGCCGCGTGGATGACGCACTTCAGCCAGCACGCGCTCCGCGCTGTGGTCCGGCAGCAGATCGACAGTGAAAGTGGCGCTGCCCTCGGCATGGATGGCTTCACGCAAGGCGCTGGAGACCGCATACACAAGGCTGCCTTCAACCCCCTGCTCCGTGGCGACAAACTCGCCCTTGCGCACAAACGGGCTGCCGCTCTTGCTATCAAAAGTGATAGCTACCGACTTGAAAGGCTGGCCCGCGAACTTGGTGCTGAAAAACGGCGACCATCCGGCCTGCGCCGCGCCATCGGCGCCGCGCTGCATACGCACCTCAAAGCCGCAATTGGCCGCCTGCAATGGCGCCACTGCGATACCCGCCTGCTGCAGCACGGGCACCCAGGCGCCGTCCGAGCCCAGCCGGGCCCAGCTGCCCCCGCCCAGGGCCAACACCGTGGCGCGGGCCTGCACCGCCGCCTCGCCTTCCGGCGTTGCAAAGCGCAGCGCATTGTTCTCGCCAAAACCCAGCCAGCGATGGCGCATCGCAAAGCGCACACCGGCTGCGCGCATCGCCACCAGCCAGCTGCGCAGCAATGGCGCCGCTTTCATATCAGTGGGAAAGACGCGTCCCGATGTGCCCACAAAGGTCTCGATACCCAGGCCATGCGCCCAGTCCTGCACATGCTGCGGGCCAAAATCGCTCAGCCAATCGCCCACCACACCCTGTTGCGCACCGTAGCGGCCGACAAAGGGCTCGGCGGGCTCCGAATGGGTCAGGTTGAGGCCACCGCGCCCGGCCAGCAGGAATTTGCGGCCCACCGATGCACTGCCGTCAAACACCGCCACACTCAAGCCTTGCAGCGCGAGGCGGTGTGCCGCCATCAGGCCGGCAGGGCCGCCCCCGACAACAGCAACATCGAGAGCAGGGAAGGAAGTAACAGACACCGTCATGGCAAGGCGCAATCGAGAACAGCAAGGGGGCGAACCTTACACTAACTGCAATGCCCTGTGGGCGGAATTCGGTACCCTTTAGAGCGTGTTTACGATCTCTACGCATCCGAGGAAATCGTAAACACGTTCTTATGCCATCGATGCCGCGCGCGCCAAGGCCGCGTCCTGTTCGGGCGTTCCTCCGGAAACCCCGATCGAGCCGATCAGGAGTCCCGCGTCGTTCATCAGCGGCAGGCCGCCTCCCATAAGCAGCAAGCCACCCGAATGGATGTGGTCGAAGTGCGGCAACGGCATCCCCACCTGAAGCGGTGCATTCAGTGCTTCCGTAGGAGCCTGGAACATCACGGCGGTACGCGCCTTTGCAATCGCCAATTCGTTGGAGGCGAGCCAGGCGCCATCCATTCTCGAAAAGGTGACCAGGTTCGCACCGGTGTCCATGACAGCGAAAACAGCGTTCAGACCCGCCTCCTTCGCTGCTGCGCGCCCGAACGCCACGATCCGGCTGGCGTGGTCCAGGCTCAACTCAGGCATTTTGGGACCATTCGGTTTGCTGCCACTGCTTGGCCGCCTCGATGGTGGCCAAAGGACGCATGGTGCGATAGAGATGGGTTTGCGCAGGAATAATCTCCACCATCGCGTCGATCATTTCCTGAGGATCGGCCTGACCAGCGAGGCTGTCGCCAAAGTCGGGCGTGGGAACCACGGCGGTCTGCGGGTCGTACCACTGCACATGGCTCTCGGCGCCCGTATCGTTGAAGCCAGTGCCGAAGACACCGGGATTGACAGTCGCCACCTTGACGCCGTGGGGCTCCAGCTCCGCTTTCATTGAACCTGCAATGGCCTCGATGGCATGCTTGGTTGCGCAGTAGATCCCCAAAAAGGGGACCACCAGAATGCCGCCCATGGAAGAGGTCCAGACCACTTTGCCCGATTTTCGCGCCACCATCTTCGGAACGATGGCCTGTACGAGCTGAAGGTGCCCGAATACGTTGATGTCGAAGGACTCGCGCACGCGCTGCATCGGAATGTCCACGACCGATCCGCCTTCCATCACCCCTGCGTTCAGCACCAATACATCCGGATCGAAGGACCCCGCATGGGCAATATCGATGGGATCGAGAAGATTGAGCTTGATCACTTCGAGATGGACGCCCGCCTTTGCAGCATCTTCGCGCAAGGTGCGTACCTGGGGCCAGGTTTCAGCGGCCGCAATCACCGTGTGACCCAGGCGAGCCAACGCAATGGCCGCCCCCCGCCCAAAACCGGAACTGGCACCGGTGATCAAGATTTTCTGAGACATCTATGCACTCCTTGAAGTTGTCTCGGAAAGTGTAAAAATCCCATTGTTGATTAACAATAGGCCAATGCTTTACACCTAGATGAACAGCACTCATCAATCAAGAAACAGCGACTTTTTCGCGTTTACGGTTTTCTTGGCTGTTGCCGCGCGAGCCAGCTTTCGCGGTGCCGCCACGGATCTGGACATCACACCATCTGCGGTAAGCCATTCGATCAAGGGACTGGAGCAGCGACTGGGCGTTCGGCTCGTCAATCGCACCACCCGCAGCGTCTCGCTGACGGATGCGGGCCAGGGTCTTGCTGCCAGGCTGCGTCCGGCAATGGCGGCGATTGATGAGGCGCTTGCAGAAGTCGACCAGTTGCGCCAGACCCCCTCAGGCACCGTGCGCATCAATGCCAGTGAAGGCGCCATTCGCATGGTGCTTCGCCCTGTTCTGGCGCAGTTCCTGCAGCGGTATCCGCAGGTTCATCTGGATATCGTGAGTGACGGGCGACTCAGCGATATCGTGGGGGAAGGATTCGATGCCGGCATCCGTCTGGCCGAAGCGGTGCCCAAGGACATGATTTCCGTTCCCATACTTGGCAATGTGCGCTTTGCAGCAGTAGCCTCCCCTCAGTACATTGCAAGATTCGGTCGCCCGGAAGTACCCCAGGACCTGCATCGACACGCCTGCATAAGATTTCGCTTTGAAAGCGGAAAAATCTATCAGTGGGAGTTTGAGAAGCACGGTCTCAACGAAACCATTGATGTCCGAGGGCCGCTCACGCTCACCGACCAGCCGTTGATGGTGGAGGCTGCCATTGACGGTATCGGCATTGCATTCGTTCCCGACCATCTGGTCCAGAACGCACTGCGCGATGGCCGGCTCATCCGTCTTCTGGAGGACTGGTGCCCTTCGTTTCCAGGCCTTTGCCTTTGCTACCCGGGCCACCGCCATGTCTCGACAGGCTTGCGAGCGCTGATCGATCTCATCAAAGAAAATGACCCATTCGTACATCACCGGTGAAGGCCTGCACTCCCCCTGTCCCCATGCCGTATCTCATGCGCCAGGCGCCTGACGCCCAGCAACTGCGCAATCGCCGGAAACATGGCAGCCCCCATGGCCACCAGCACATGCGTGCGCAAACCCGCCGCCTTGCCACTGGCTTCACGCTCAAACCCCAGCAGACCGCCCAACAGCGCAGCAAACACCAGCTTGAAAACAATGCGCATGGCCTGATCCAGATCGGGCAGATCCTAGGTGTTCAGTCCCGGCATTTGATGGATCGGATCTATCTTGAACCGTTCAGGTTCGGATGTCCACTGTTTGCAGATGAATTCGTAGGGTGTCAGGCCTTTGAGGGTCTTGAGCCTGCGGCCGAAGTTGTATGCATCGATGAAGTTGGCGAGGTGCTGCCGCAACTGCGCGTGATCGTCATAGTGGAAGCGCTTGACGGTGGCTTCCTTGATGGTCCGGTTCATTCGCTCGACCTGCCCATTGGTCCACGGATGCTTGACCTTTGTGAGGCGATGTTCGATACCGTGTTCCTCGCAGACTCGACCAAAGATGTGCTGGAAGGCGTACCGGTCTGAACTGCGGTTGGCAAACTGAATGCCGTTATCGGTGAGCACCGTATGGAGGGTGTACGGCACCGCTGCGATCACATTGCGCAAGAACTGCGCCGCAGTCATCTTGTCAGCCGAGGGATGGAGTTCGGTGAGTGCGAACTTGGACGTCCTGTCGATGGCCACGAAGAGATAGAGCTTGCCCTCGACTGTCTGCACTTCGGCGATGTCGACATGGAAGTAGCCAATGGGGTAGCTCTTGAACCGCTTCTTGGCTGGCTTATCGCCCTGCACCTCGGGCAGCCGCGAGATACCGTGCCGCTGCAAGCAGCGGTGCAGAGACGAGCGCGTCAGATGCGGGATAGTCGGCTGCAGCGCGTAGAGACAGTCATCCAGCGGCAGCATGGTATGCCTGCGAAAGGCGACGATCGCTGCCTCATCCTCAACGGACAAAACGGTGGAGCGCGGCTGCCTGGGCCCTGTCGGCAGATCGGTGACCGAAGGCCGATTCTTCCACTTCGCCACCGTCTTCTGATTGATGCCATAGCGTGCAGAAAGCGCTCTCAGGCTCTCTTGACTATGTTGTATCGCTCGACGGATCGCCTCCGTCGTTGTGGCGCTGCCGTGCAGAACCTGGCCCATAGTGCTTCCTTCCATTCATGAGAGAAGATTGCACCATTAAAATCTGGGACCATACACCTAGGCAATGGTGATCCCGATAATGGCTACAGCCGAATCAGACGGGTTCATGGCGCAGCACACTGCTATGTGGAATCGCCTCCGATCCTAGCGTTCAGCCCCCGACGCCCACATTGGTCACCCATGCACTTTCGCCCTATGCCTACAGCCACAACGTACTGGGCATTACTCCGGCCGCGATCACCTCAATCGCTATTCCTGCCGGATCAGCTGGTAATACTTTCGGCATCCCCAGACAGCAGCCACGACCAGGCCGATACCGATGCCCCAGACTACCGGCACATCGAAAGCAAAAATCAGAAGGAACATCAACCCGACACTGACCAATGCCACCCATACCAGCGTCACATAGTCGAAGTACGCGACGGTCATGGCATCATCAGCCACACTGCGAGGGGCATGGCCTGCCTTGCCACGCAAATGCCTGAACAGCAGGACATCCACGACAAAATCGAAAATACCGAGAATCAGATCTATCACGAAGCCCATAGCGAAATATCCTCCTCACCCGGCAAGCCCACAATCCGCCATATTGAAGGAGCTAGCTGGTGCACCTAGCCCTGCCTCAGAATGTACTGCAGCGAAAAATACCGGCTGCTGCAGGAAGGCCAATTTCGCCTTGACTGCACGGAAAACCCATGCATGGCCAAGGAGGCTTGAGAAACACGACCTCAGCGAAACCACTGTCCCGGCTGCCATCAGACATTCATGATTGCTATATATTTAATATCTTAATGAATTGAACCAGCGCTCTATTTTTTGGACCAACGATCCTTGGTGAGCCAGGGCACCACCATCAGCACGATAAGCGCAATCACCGTACAGAAGATGGCGGCAGACTCCTCGCCCACACCGACGGCGACGCCAATGGCGGCGGTGAACCAGATGCCAGCCGCTGTCGTGAGCCCCTTGACATCTTCCTCGCCGCCTTTGGACGATTTCAGGATCGCGCCTGCGCCCAAGAAGCCCACGCCTGCAATCACGCCCTGCATCACCCGGCTGGACTCCTGCGCATTCACGCCCAGCAACTGCGCAATCGCCAGAAACATGGCAGCCCCCATGGCCACCAGCATATGCGTGCGCAAACCCGCCGCCTTGCCACTGGCTTCACGCTCAAACCCCAGCAGACCGCCCAACAGCGCCGCCAGTACCAGCTTGAAGACAATGCGTGTCGCCTGCTCCAGGTCGGGCAGGTCGGACAGCTCCTTGGCAATCGTGTTCCAGATCACGGAGACAGCAGAATCGGTGGGGTTCATGGCGCAGTGCCCTCCAGTTGCAAGCAGACACCAGATCCTAGTGCGCCTTCGCTTTTGCCCGCGTAGGACACGAATGGGCTTTTGCCCCTCACAACTGCGCCGGCAGGTGTGCCGTGAAGCCCGTCTGGCTGGCAACAGCTAATGGCATCCGCTTTTTGCGATGCAAGCGTGTTTCGCCCTCCAGTGCACAAACGATTTGTGCCTTACGCTATGTAAAACGGAGCACTCACAGGCTCCACCCCGGGTAATGGTGCCCCATTGCAGAAGTGGCATTCAACGGCAACGCTGCAGCCCCCCCCACTTCGTCCGCTCCAGTGCAGGCTGCGTTGGCCATTCCAGCTTAGCCGTTAAGAATTGATTTGATTTCATTGATAAATTCCTCCAATTTATTATTAGAATGATTTTTTGTTTTTAATAGAAAAAGGCTATAAATGTCGCAAATCAAAAAATTGACTAGCGCCAGATGGGCCGCCTCATCTCTGCTGGCGGGCCTCTGGTTTGCCGGGCAGGTTCAAGCCCAGGTTCTGCCGACGATCGACTGCAAGCCCAATTCGGTTGCGCAACTCAACACGGGACAGACCAGTGCAGGCGACCCTGCGACAGACCTGAACTGGAAGTTTCAATACCTACGCACGTACTCTGGCAGCGATCCCGCCAACTGGGGTGCATTTGGTGATGCGAAGCTGGTGACCGCCCCTACAGCAAGCTGGAGCAGTACGCCTGCCAACAGCAGCACCGCCAAATGGATCGGCATGGATGCCTTTGGCAGCCAACCCTACACCGATGGCTCGAACTTCGGCAACATCGATGGGCTCTTTCAGGTGCAGTTCAATCTTGCATCCACCGTCTCTCTGGGCAGCTTTCAGCCCTCAATGACCTACAGCGCAGACAACTCCGTCGTCGATATCTTCATCAACGGCAAATCACAGCTCGCGCGTGGGGCCGGTACCTGGGGTCTGCCACAAGCCGGCGGAACCAACCAGTTCAACTACAACGGATTTGGCACCGGCCGCTGGCTGACGATTGCCAGCATGGCCTCGCCCGACTGGCAGCCCGGCGCCAACACTCTCACCGTCTACGTCAAGAGCAGCCCGAACTTCATGGGATTTGCCGCAGCCATCTCCGGCACCAATGCATGTGCCCCGAATGTTGCACCCACTGCAGTGCCCGCTATCTCGGGAGCCACCCAGGTCGGCTCCACCATGACGGGAACCTACACCTATGCGGACACCGAGTCGGATGTGGAAGATCCTGCAGGAACCACCTACAAGTTCGTCACCAGCCCCAATGCATCGATTGCCAGCTCCGGCGACGGCACCACCGTCGCCAGTGGCTCTACGGGCGGCGCAGCTGCAAGCACGTCGTACACGCTGCAGGCCGCTGATGCGGATATGTACCTCTACTACTGCGTGACCCCGGCCGCAAAGACCGGCACATCACCAGGTACGGAAACCTGCAGTGCGGCATCCGGCAAGATCATCGCCCCTCCCAAGCCGCCTGCACAACCCGCCAATGTTCCAACGCTGGGCGAGTGGGCTTTGATGGGAATGGCTGCTTTGCTTGCCCTGCTGGGCATCGCCGCAATCCGCAGGCAATCCGTCTGAAACGACAACCACCTTCGGGTGGTTTTCTTTTGCCCCAATACTTGCCTGGGTCCCCGCGCTGAGTTGACCTGGTGCCACTGTCCATCCATCATGGGGCCTGACATTCGCGGCTGTTCTGACGTGCATGCTGGGTACGCGTCAGTGCCAGAGCCTCCACCAACCCAGGTCACCCGAGTGAAATGGAGAGATAGCGCCATGAGCAAACCAACGGTCATACTAGTGCACGGTTTCTGGGGCGGTGCCGCCCATTGGGCCAAGGTGATACTTGAACTGAGCAGGCGTGGTTACACGGACATCCGCGCAGTGGAAAACCCATTGACCTCCCTTGCCGATGATGCGGAAAGAACACGCAAGATGATTGCGCAGGTCAATGGCCCGGTGGTGCTCGTGGGCCACTCGTATGGGGGCGCAGTCATCAGCGAGGCAGGCAATCATCCCGATGTGAAGGCGCTGGTCTACATTGCGGCATTTGCCCCCGATGCCGGAGAGAGCCCGGGCGGCATCACGCAGCAGCACCTGCCCGCGGCAGCGCCGAATCTGGCGCCTGACAGCGATGGCTATCTGTGGCTGAAGGCTGACAAGTTCCATGAGAGCTTCTGCCAGGATCTTTCCGCAGAAGAAGGCCTGGTGATGGCCGTGACCCAGAAAGCGCCGCTGGCAAAGACTTTTGGCGACCCCGTGACCGCCCCCGCCTGGAAGCACAAACCCTCCTGGTACCAGGTCTCCAGCCAGGATCACATGATTGCCCCCGAAAACCAGAAATGGATGTCAGCCCGCATGAATGCCCGCAAGGTGGTGACGCTCAATGCAAGCCACGCATCCCTTGCCTCCTTGCCCGTGGATGTCGCCGCGCTGATCGACGAAGCGGCAGTGGCTACTGCTGCCTGAGCACGGACGAATTCTGAGAACGTGTTTGCGTTCTCAGGCTGGCTGCTGCTGCGTGGTGCAGTGAATCCCTCCACCACCGGCGGCAATGGCGTCGATATTGAGTTGCACGATCTCGCGCCCGGGAAACTGCTCGCGCAGGATGGCTTTGGTGTTGCGGTCGGCCTGCGCGTGGCCGAATTCGGGGCTGATCACCGCTCCATTGCACACGTAGAAATTGATGTACCCGGCAGCGAAGTCCTTGTTTTCATATTGCGGTCGCACGTAATCGGGCCCTGGCATGCGCACCACCTTCAACTGGCTGCCACGCACGTCCGTGGCCTTGCGCAGGATATCGAGATGGCGCTGGGTGATCGCATGTTCCGGCGATGAGGTGTCGCTCTCAAAACCCGCAACCACTACCCCGGGCGCACAGAATCGGGCATAGAAATCCGTGTGGCCATCGGTGATGTCTCGGCCGGCAATGCCGGGCAGCCAGATGACCTTCTCGATACCCAGTACCCGTTGCAGCTCCTGCTCGCACTGCGCCTTGCTGACGCCGGGGTTGCGGTTGGGGTTCAACACACAGCTTTCCGTGATGATGGCCGTTCCCTGGCCGTCGACTTCGATACCGCCGCCTTCCAGCACCAGGGTGCTTTTCAGAATGGGGACACCAGCTCTGCCGGCGACGAAGCCAGCGACCCGCGCGTCATCCCTGTGTTCCTGCTTTCTGCCCCAGCCATTGAAGTTGAAGTTCACGCCTGAGAACGCGCCGCCTGCATTTTTCACGAAGACCGGTCCGGTATCGCGCATCCACAGGTCATCAATGGGTTGCACCACCAGGTTGACCTTGTTGCCGCACAGCCGCGCGGCCAGGTCGTAATCCTGCTCGTTGACCAGCATGTGCACGGGCTCGACGCTGGCGATGGCTTGTGCGATACGCGCCAGATTGGCCTGCGCCCCTGATTTCAGCCGCCTGCCCCACACCTCATCATTGGCACCAAAAGCCATCCAGGTCGCCGTGTGGCGTTCCCCTTCGTCCGGCATGCGCCATCCGGCATTGGCAGCAGGGGCAGAAAAAGCTGGCAGGCCCACCGTGGTACCTGCCACCAGCCCCATGGTTGCCGAAAGAAGTTGTCGTCTTTGCATGTTGTTCTCTCTTTGAACAGGTTCTTAGATGACTTCTTGCTGGGTGGTGCAATGAATGCCACCTCCGCCAGCGGCGATGGGGTCGATATTGATCTGGATCACCTCACGCCCTGGATACAACTGCATGTACATCGCCTTGGCGCCAGCATCCGCAATCACATCCCCGAACTCCGGCAGAAAAATGGCGCTGCTGGTCGCATAGTAGTTGATGTAGCCTGCAGCGAAGGTATTCGGATTGTTTCCAGGCCGGATCTGCTCAGGACCGTCGATGACCACGATCTGCAGCGGCTGGTTGTCCGCATCGGTGGCACTGCGCAAGATATCCAGATGCCGCCGGGTCAACGCATAGTCGTAGGAGTCCGGATGCATCTCCCGGTGCGCCACGACCACGCCTGGCCGCACAAAGCGGGCATAGAAGTCCGTGTGCGCATCGGTAATGTCCCGATTCTTGATTCCCGGCAACCAGATCACCTTGCGAATACCCAGCAAACGGCGCAGCTCCGCTTCGCAGTCGGCCTTGCTCCAGCCTGGGTTGCGGTTGTCATTGAGCACACAGCTCTCGGTGATGATGGCCGTGCCCTTGCCATCGACCTCCAGCGCCCCACCTTCCAGCACCAGACGCGTGGCAAGCAGCGGCAGTTGCGCCTTGGCGCTGACTTCATCGGCCACCTTGCTGTCAAAGCCGGATTGCTGCTTTTTGCCCCAGCCGTTGAAATTGAACTTGACGCAGGCCCGCTCGCCGTTTTGCTTGCGTACAAAGACGGGGCCGGTATCGCGCATCCACAGGTCGTCCATCTGGGCGGGAATGAGCACGACACGCGCATCGAGCATTTGACGTGCGCTGTCCATTTCCGCCTGTCGCACCAGCATGTTGACAGGCTCATGGGCAGCAATGGCATTGGCAATGCGCGCCAGCGCCAGTTGCACCTGTGGCACTTGCGCACGTGACCAGATGGCATCCGAGGCGCCGAAAGCCATCCACGTCGCCTTGTGGGCTTCTGCCTCATCGGGCATGCGCCAGCCGTTGGCTGGGTCCTGCTCGCCCTGACCGTGGGCATTGCTGCTGTCCGCAGGGGGCCGAGCTTCAACCTCTCCCGCGTCACCGCCACCACAGGCGGTCAGCAAGCTGCCTACCGCAATCGCGCTGCCCCCCGCTGCGCAATGGCGCATGAAATATCGACGTGTCCTCATCATCCATCCTTGTCCGCTTACAGAATCGATACGGAAATCCCTTCCGCATCAGGCTGGTCGCATTGTGGATGGATCAAGATATGAGATCAAATGATAATATTTGCCTCAGCAAATTAATTTTTCTCATATGTCAGAACATCGTATCCCTTCGCTGAAACTGTTGATGGGCTTTGAGGCGGCGGCCCGGCATGGCAGTTTTTCGCGAGCGGCAGACGAGTTGCATGTGACACAGTCGGCCATCAGTCACCAGGTGCAGCAGTTGGAAGAGCAGATCATGCAACCGCTGTTTCGCCGCGCAGGCCGTGGTGTGGAGCTGACCGTTGCTGGCGAGGTGCTGCTGCGCAGTGTTCAACGCACACTCACCGTCCTGCGCAGCGGCCTGGGCCGGATCAGCACCTACCTGGATCCCGGTCTGGTGGTGCTGGTTTGCCCCGCGCCATTGCTGCACGGCTGGCTGCAGCCGAGATTGCGCGCTCTGGAAGCCCGGCACCCGCAGTTGTGCCTGCTGCTGTCCGTGGACGAAAGCGCCCGGTTTGTCGATGAAATCGATGTCGATATCGCCATCAGTGACAGGCCGCTTCAGCAGGCGGGCCTGGATGAAAGACCATTCCTGCAGGACGAATGGGTACTGGTGGCGAATACCGACCTGGCTGGGAAACTTGCCCCTCTTGCGCAGGCCCAACACCATCTGCACGCCGATCTGATCTGCCTGGAAGAGAGCCTGACCGGCGAGGCAACGGCCGCGGTCTTTCTGGGGCCGCTCGCGCACTTTCGCAAGCGTGCCATCTATGACGACCCGCGCCTCGTGCTGGACGCCATTCTGGAGGGTCGGGGAATCGCCTGTCTGCCGCGCCTGCTCGTCGATGCCAGCCTCGTGCGCGGCCAGTTGCAGATTCTTGAGCAGTACCCTCGTCTGCCCGGGGCAACCTGGTGGCTGTCAGGGGTTGCGGGGCAGACGCGTTCTCCCATCGTCTCGCAGGTATTCCAATGGCTTATCTCCGAAGGCCTGGGGTCGAAACCCTGACTGTGGCGAAGCATCGAAAAAAATTTTCGGCCACCGTGGAATATCGAAAGCCCGGCGTACGTCTACCTGGATACCTACACTTCATCTTGAAAGATATACGCCATGAAAATCCGTAATCTCCCCGTGCTGGCCCTGGCCCTTGCAGCCGCTTTTGCTTCCGTGGCCCAGGCCGAGCCTGTAGCCACCATGGCTGGCGGCGTGCTCGTCAATGCCAGCGGCATGACGCTCTACACTTTCGACAAGGACGTGGCCGGCAGCAACAAGAGCATGTGCAATGGCCCCTGCATCGAGTTGTGGCCGGCAGTCTCTGCCTCGGCCGATGCAAAACCCGAAGGCGACTTCAGCGTGATCACCCGCGACGACGGCAGCAAGCAATGGGCCCACAAGGGCAAGCCGCTGTATACCTATGCAGCAGACAAGAAGGCGGGCGACGCAACGGGCGACAATTTCAAGGGCGTGTGGCACGTCATCAAGTAAGCCGCAGCCACTGCTGATCTGGATTGAACCTGCCTGGACTTCTATGCGCGCACAGGACGAAGCGGAGATCGTGGCCTGCATTCCCAGCCTGCGGCGGTATGCGCGCGGGCTGATGTCAGACCCTGACCGGGCTGACGACCTGGTGCAGGATACGCTGGAGCGCGCCTGGTCGCGCTTTTCCATGTGGCAAAAGCACAGTGAACTGCGGGCCTGGATGTTCGGCATCATGCACAACCAGTTCATTGATCGCATCCGTGCGCAGCGCAGCCGGCCCGAGGACAGCGTGGGTGACGACCTTCCTGAAATGCCCCAGCGGCCGCAGCAGGCCGACGCACTGGAAATCCGTGATCTCGATCGCCTGTTGCAACGGCTCCCTCCCGAGCAGCGGGAGGTGCTGCTGCTTGTCAGTGTCGAAGAGCTCAGCTACCAGGAGGTGGCCACCGTCGTCGGCGTGCCGATAGGCACCGTGATGTCCCGCCTCTCCCGCGCCCGTGCCCGCTTGCGCGACGAGATTGCTGCAAGCGGCAGCAGCCCGGACAAGGTCACGGTCGCCTCCCACAAAATTCAACGCGTGAAGTGATCATGGACACCCCACAGATCAAGGCCCTCGACTCCAGCACGGTGCCACCCGTCACAGAAGCCGATCTGCACGCCTATGCAGACCAGCAACTGACCCATGCGCGGCGCATCCAGGTGGAACAATACCTCGCGGAACACCCGCAAGAGCTTGCCCGTGTGCAGGATTGGCAACAGCAGAATGCGCGCCTGCGCGAAATGCTGGCCCCGGTGCTCGACGAGCCGTTGCCCCTTGGCCTGCCACTCCGGCCAGTGGCATCAAGGTTTCCATGGCGCAGCCTGGCAGCCGGGGTGGTGATTGCGGTTGTCAGCGCAGGGTCGGCATGGTCCATTCGGGGTGCGGTCGATGCTGAGACGACACGGCTTGCCCTGGCGCGCCACACCCAGACGGTGGCCGCCAGCAATGGCGCTTTGAGCGGGTTTGCGCAACGCGCAGCCATTGCCCACGTCGTGTACAGCCCGGATGTCCGGCGGCCCGTGGAAATTGGCGCCGACCAGGAGCAGGCACTGGTCACCTGGCTCACCAAACGCATGGGGACGGAAGTACGCCCGCCTCAATTGGCCGGGCTGGGCTATGAATTGATGGGTGGGCGCCTTCTGCCCGGCGGCAATGGCCCGGTCGCCCAGTTCATGTACGGCACCCCTGCCGGACAGCGCCTGACGCTCTATGTGACACGCGAGGTTCCCGGCCAAGGCGATGCGCAATTCAAGTTCGGCCAGGATGGCCCCGTCAACGTGTTCTATTGGGTGGAGGACAACCTGGGTTACGCCATCTCTGCGGGTGCCGACAAGGCAGAGCTGATGCGGGTCTCGCAAGAGGTCTACCGGCAACTCAAGCACGGATGACCCTGCGCAACACGCAGCAGCCAGCCAGTTGGCGGCTTGCTTCTGGCGGAACGCCGAAGGTGGTTGCCACCGTATCACAGCCCCCTGTGCGCGGGACTGGAATATTCCGCACCTCTCAAACGTCCACCGAAGGTATCTCCTTGCCTCCATTTATCTTTTCCATCCATTGCCAGCTCGGCCTGCATGCCCAGGGTTGAAAGACCCATGGCCGTGCCTTGTCTCCCTGAATTCGATTGAACAAGCACCATGAAAAAAACCAGACACTTTCGCCTTTCCCTCCAGTCACTGCTGGTCTCGCTGGCAGCATGCATTGGCTTCGCCGTATCCCATGTTGCCCACGCCGATCCAGTGATCAACGTATACGGGCCCGGCGGCCCCGCCCCAGCCATGAAGCAGGCGGCCAAGGAATTTGGCGAAGCCAGCAAGGTCAAGGTCAACATCGTCGCCGGGCCTACGCCGCAGTGGGTGGACAAGGCCAGAAACGATGCCCACGTGGTATTCAGCGGCGCCGAAAACATGATGAGCGATTTCGCCAAGGCCATGCCCGGCATCTTCGACCTGCGGGACGCAGAGCCCCTGTACCTGCGGCCTGTCGCCATCCTGGTGAGGCCCGGCAATCCCAAGGGCATCAAAGGCTTCCGTGATGTGCTCGCCCCCGGCATCAAGGTTCTTGCCGTTGCGGGCGCCGGTCAGAACGGCCTGTGGGAAGACGTTGCCGGCCGTACCGGCGATATCGATACGCTGCGGGCCTTCCGCAAGAACCTCCTTCTGCCCGAAGCTGCCAATAGCGCCGAGGCACGTAAGCGCTGGATCGAGCAGACAGACATCGATGTGTGGCTGATCTGGAACATCTGGCAGGTGGCAAACCCGGAACTGGCGCAACTTGTCGAGATGGACGAGCCCTTCCGTATCTACCGGGATACCGGTGTTGTGCTGACCCATCGGGGAGCAGAACTTCCCGAGGCAAAGGAATTCGTGAAATTTCTGCAATCGCCTGGCGGACAAGCCATTTTTGCCAAGTGGGGCTGGAAGACACCTTGAGATGCCACCATTCTCTGGCACAGAACACCTGCCGGCCATTCCTGCGCGCCTCTCCTTTGCCCCCAGGCAGTGCAAGAAGGTGCAAGGCGGATTTCTTACATTGGGCTTACATTTGTTAAAACAATCGAATTCATTTTTTGATTCATTTGATCTATGATGCTATTACTCCGGAGAGGGAGCAGAGAAGAAGCACATCAGAGCTAGCCCAAGCTTGAGCCCGCATTCTGCGGGCTCTTTTTTTTACCAATTGGTAGCGAATAAGACACAAACAGAACTATCAATTCAATAGTTCCAAGCTAATATCTCCATAGAGATTTGTGCCGAGTTCGTGCCTCTCCCTCTCCCAAACGCTTCTGCACGACATCCTGTACCTCCAGGATCGGCCTTTTTACAGTGAACTTTGCCACCTCCGGGTGGCATTTTTTCAGCCTCCAAATCAGACGGAGGGCTGGAGGGGCCATGGATCATGGAGTTCAAGCCATTCATTGATGATTTCAAGCGCTGTGCTCGGGCATTGGATACAAGGGGTGAACCGTTCGAGCTGGACACACCGTTGGCCCTGCTTGCTCGCCTGATGCACGATGTCGAAGGTTATCTGTCAGAGGCTGAAATGCATACCCTTGCGGAAATTGGCGGATACATCTATCGGGAAGCATGGCGCAATAAAGCCCTGCGGGGTGATTGAATGCATGTATCCTAGGGGCCCTCTGCAAAACGCCCTGGCGCATGCCTGACGAGAGGCTGAGACCTTTCAATGCAAGGGTGGCTGCGGAGCAGAAAATGAATTCAGGCCACCATGGGCAAACGTCAGTGTGGCAACCGCTTGGCTGTAGTTGCCGTGTTTGCTGTCGTTCCTGCAGGCTATCTACACCCCGTGGTCTTAACTGCATGCGCAATAGCGCGCATTCCCGCATCAATACTGTTGATGTCTCCCGAATTGGTATTAGGAAAACAACAGACATAGTGCCATGCATCGAGCCCCAAGCGCTTTGGACATACTCTAATGCCACAGTCGCAGGAGCTACTGCGAAATATAACTACGTCTGCAGCCTGGAGCCTTGAGAGATTTCATTCCCAATTCGGCTTATGTAACACAAGTCGCACCCCGTAATTAAATGTGAATCAAAAACTCACAACCCATTACAATTTGAGCACGCTCTACAGAAAGACATACGATGAGAGGTCTAACAGTCAGCCAGCGGATTTCCGCCAGTTTTGCACTCATTATTGCGGTGATGTTCGGCATGTCCACCACCTTTTATTTACGTGCAGCGTCCAACCATGAGCGGGCAGCCGAGGTTCTCTCCTCGGATCTGGCGGGCATGGGCTTCGCAGGCCAGATGCGCCAGGATCTGGCCTTCCATTTCTACCAGACGCTCAATCTGCTGCGGGAGGCCGAGACGAATGCATCGCGCGCTGGCGATGTGCTCACCGAAAGAAAGGCGAGGCTGAACGCCATTGAAGCCAGTCTGGACAAGGCCTATTCCAGCTACCTCGCCACCATCACCCGCCAGGTAGACCGAGACGCAACTGCGGAATTCGCGCGCACGCGTGACGAATACCAGAAGAACGCGCATCAGCTGGTGGACTTTCTGGATCGCGGCCAGATTGCGCAGGCTGCGCAATTGCGCAATGAGCAGATGCTTCCCCAGTGGCGCAAGGCCCAGGAACAGGTGAGCGGCATTGTCGACATGAACCAGCATGAAGTGATCGAGGCCATGGAGATAATGCAGGAGATCGCGGGCTCCAACCAACGCCTGGCCGTCGGCGCTCTGGTGCTGGCTCTGGTGCTGGCCATCGTTTGCGGCCTGCTGCTGCACCGCTCGATCATGCGCCCTATTGAAGCGACGCTGGCCGCCATGAAGACCCTAGGCACCGGCGACCTCTCCAGCAAGCTCAACCTCAGCCGCCGCGATGAATTCGCCGCCATTGAAGAAGGCTTCAACGGCATGGTGACGTCGTTGCGTGAATTGGTGGTGCAAGCGCAGCGCTCTTCTGTGCAGCTGACCACCTCCATTACCGAGGTTGCCGCCACCACCAAGCAGCAACAGGCCACGGTGACGGAAACTGCCGCCACCACCAGTGAAATTGGTGCCACCTCGCGCCAGATCGCCGCGACCTCTCGCGAGTTGGTGCGTACCATGGGCGATGTCTCGGCCCGCTCCGAACAGACCGCGACACTGGCCGGCTCTGGCCACCGGGGCGTGGTGCGCATGGCAGAGGTGATGCAGGAGCTGACCAGCGCCTCCGAACTGGTCAACGCCAAGCTCGCCCTGCTCAACGAAAAGGCCGGAGGCATCAACCAGGTCGTCACCACCATCGTCAAGGTAGCCGACCAGACCAACCTGCTTTCCCTGAATGCCGCCATCGAGGCCGAGAAGGCGGGCGAATATGGCCGCGGGTTCGGCGTGGTAGCCACCGAAGTGCGCCGACTGGCGGACCAGACCGCCGTCGCCACCTACGACATTGAACAGATGGTGCGCGAAATTCAGTCTGCGGTGTCCGCAGGCGTCATGGGCATGGAAAAGTTCTCCGAGGAAATGCGCCGTGGCAATACCGAAATGACCCAGGTCGGCGACCAGCTGTCCCAGATCATCCACGAGGTTCAGGTTCTGGCCCCGCAGATGCAGCAGGTCAGCGAAGGCATGCAGACCCAGTCCAGCGGTGCCGAGCAGATCGAACAGGCACTGAGTCAGCTGACCGAGGCGAGCGGCCAAACCGTCGAATCATTGCACCAGGCTGGCATGGCCATTGAAAACATGAGCGATGTCGCCAACAACCTGCGCAGCGGAGTCAGCCGCTTCAAGGTCTGAATTGTGGCATTGACTTCCGCACCGGAACCTGCGCCGCTGCACCTGCTGTTCAGCCTGGGCGCCGACCGCTACGCCCTGCCTGCCAGCGTGGTGCGCAAAGTCATGCCCCTGCAACGGCTCAAGCATGTGCCAGAGGCTCCGGCCTGGGTGGCGGGGCTGCTGTCCTACCGTGGTGAGATCATTCCAGTGCTGGATCTGTGCCAGCGCATCTTTGGCCACATGGCCCGGCACAGCATCAACACCCGCCTGGTGCTGCTGCACTATTCGCCCACCCAGTCCCTGGGCCTGATCCTCGAAAAGGCCAACCAGGTGGTACGCCTGCCCAGCCTCGCGCAGCAACCCATGGGTCTGGATGCAGGAGTGCCCTATCTCGGCTCGGTGCAGGCCCAGGGCCCGGGCGATGTGATTCAGCGCATCTCCATTGAAGGGCTGTTGCCTCCGGACGTTGCCCAAATGCTGTTTCCGCCGGAAGACAGGCACGCATGATTGAAAGACTGGAACAACTTCTGCGGTCGCTCATCGGGCTCGATGCGAGCACGCTGGGCCGGGGTGCGGTCGAGCGCGCGCTGCGGCAACGGCTGAAGGCCAGCGCCATGGACGAAGAGGCCTACTGGAGCCATGTCCGCCAATCACCCACCGAACAACGTGCCCTGATCGAGAGCATTGTGGTTCCGGAGACCTGGTTCTTTCGCTACCCGGAGTCATTCGCCCTGCTGGCCACGCAAGCGCGGGCGCTGCAGCGCAGGCTCGCCATCGGGCGGCCCCTGCGCCTGCTCAGCCTGCCCTGCTCCAGTGGTGAAGAGCCCTATTCCATGGCAATTGCCATGCTTGATGCCGATTTTTCCGCAGAGCAGTTTCAGATCGATGCACTGGATATCAGCCAGCGCGGCATAGAGCAGGCGGCTCTCGGCAGATACGGCGTGAATGCCTTTCGCGGCGATGACCCGGACATCCGCGAGCGCTACTTTCAACGGGAAGAGGACGGCACCCACCGTATTCACGAGAGGCTGCGCGCCATGGTGAACTTTCAGTGCGGCAACATCCTCGACAGCATCGTGTCGCCTTCGCTGCTTACCTACGACATCGTGTTCTGTCGCAATCTGCTGATCTACTTTGACCAGCCCACTCAACTGCGCGCCTTGACCAATCTCAAGCGCTGGTTGCACACCGATGGGCTTCTGTTTGCCGGGCCTGCCGAAGCAGGCATGCTGAGCCAGCAAGGCTTCGAATCGCTCGATGCAGCGCATAGTTTCGCCTTCCGTCGGCGCAGCCCGTCCAGCCCCCAGATGGCACCGCGCCCCGTGTCGCCCGCGGCGGCCAGGCCGAGAATCCCTATGCCTGCGCTGCCCCGCGCCACGGCGGCAGCGCGCCATCCGGCGCCATCGCCCGTCACCAGAGGGGATACACCCGCAGGAGCGGATGCCGCCGCCGGACTGAGCAAAATTGCCGCGCTCGCCAACGCGGGACGCAGCGCAGAAGCGCTCGGTGCCTGTGCGCGGCAGTTGGCCCAGCATGGGCCGTCTGCCGAGCTGTTCTTCTGGTGGGGACTGATCTGTGACGGCGCAGGCCAGACCGATGCGGCACTGCGTCACTACCGCAAGGCCCTCTACCTGGATCCCTACCACGCCCGCGCGCTGGCACACCTGGCAGCCCTCCTGGTGACGCACGGAGACCACAGCGGCGCGGCGCGATTGCAGCAGCGGCTGAAGCAACGAGAAACCCACGATGCCGGCAAGTCCTGATTCCATTTTCACGCCAGAGTCCCAGGCGATTGATGCCTGCTGGCAGCGCATCGGTGTTCGCGGCGACCGGTCCTGCGAGCGGCTGCTCCAGCATGTGCACTGCCATAACTGCGAGCGCCATGCCGAGGCTGCCTCCCAGCTGCTCGATCGGCATGAACTGCATCTGGAAGCGATGGATGAGCCCTCCGCCGAAGACCAGCAGCCTGCCCCCCAGACGGAGGGCGGCACCCTGTCGGCCCTGATCTTTCGCATGGGGCAAAACTGGCTGGCCGTTCCCTCCACGCTGTTGCTGGAGGTTTCCGTGCCGGTGCCCGTTCACGGACTGCCATACCCCCGCAACCGATCACTGCGAGGCCTGTGCAATGTACGGGGCACGCTGGTTCCCTGCCTGGCGCTGGAGGTGGTGCTGGGGCTGGCTACCGAAACCACGCCGCAGGACCGCCCCCGCATGCTGATACTGGACGCGCCCGGCGGCGCGCTGGTCACCGAGGTCCAGGCCGTGGAAGGCATATACACGCTGGCGAACGCCATGCTGCAGAAAACCAGCCATGCCAGCGGCCTGGCAGCAAGCCAGCTGGCCTCTGCCGTGACGCAGTGGCAGCAGCGCAGTGTCACCGTGCTCGATGCCGATCTCCTGTCGCAGGCCTTGTTGAGGAGCCTCCGATGAGCCAGCAAGCCATGCCAGCGTTCCACCGCGCCCTCTGGGCTCCAAAGGTGAAGCCATGAGCCTTGATGCATATCAAGACAGTTCCATGCTGGAGTTATTCCGGCAGGAAGCGCAAGCACAGACCCAGGTCATGAATACCGGCCTGCTGGTTCTTGAGCGGGAGCCTGCCGACCCCACCCAGCTGGAAGCCTGCATGCGCGCAGCGCATTCGCTCAAGGGCGCAGCGCGAATTGTCGGGCTCGACGCCGCCGTATCCCTGGCCCATGTGATGGAGGACTTGTTGGTCGCCGCCCAGAGCGGCAAGCTCCGCCTGAACACGACACGCATCGATGCGCTGCTACGCGCCTCGGATGCCTTGCGACAACTGAGCGAAGGCGCCAATGTCGAAGGTCTGGCTGCACTGCAAGCCATTCTGGCGGCAGATGCGCAGCAGGATGAAGCACCAGAAACATCAGAAATACCAGATGCCTGGCCTGCCCCCACGCCAGCGCTTGCAGAGGAAGCCGCCGTCATTGAAACCACCGAGACCGAGCCTCCTGGCGAGCTGCACGACCGCATACTGCGCGTGTCGGCCGAACGCCTCGACCACATGCTCGATCTGGCGGGGCGCTCACTGGTGGCGGCGCAGCGCACCAAATCCCTGAGCCAGGATCTGGCACGCCTCAAGCGCCTGCAAGACCATCTGGATCGCTCCCTGCATGGGCTGCGTGATGCCCTGCTGGGGCAGGATCTGCCACCCCGCGCCAAGGCCCTGCTGTCCGATGCGAGTCACTGGACGCTGGAGGCAAAAAGCCACCTGCAGCAACACACGGAAGCTTTCGACAGCTTTGGCTGGTCCTTCGAGCAGCGCAGCCAGCGCATGTATGACACCGTGTTGGCCTCGCGCATGCGGCCCTGCGCCGATCTGATGGCAGGCAAGGCACGCATGGTGCGCGACCTCGGTCGCAGCCTGGGCAAAGAGGTGTGGCTGAACCTGGAAGGCGAAGACATACAGGGCGACCGCGATGTGCTGGAGGTACTGGAGGCGCCGCTGATCCAGCTGCTGCGCAATGCAGTGGACCACGGCATTGAGAGCCCCGCGCAGCGCCTGGCCTGCGGCAAGCCCGCGCAGGGAAATCTGGTGCTGCGCGCACGGCATGCCGCCGGGCTTCTGGTATTGGAAGTCGAGGACGACGGGGGCGGCGTGGATCTTGATCGCGTACGCGCCACCGTCATCGCACGCAAGCTGGCCACCGAAGCCATGGCCCAGCGCATGCACGAGGAGGAATTGCTGGCTTTTCTGTTCCTGCCGGGCTTCAGCGTCAACGAAAAAGTCAGCGAGATTTCCGGCCGGGGCGTAGGGCTTGATGTGGTCCAGCATACGCTGCGCCAGCTGCGCGGCACCATCCGCGTTCGCCAGCAGCAAGGGCGTGGAACCGTGTTCCAGCTGCAACTGCCGCTGACCCTGTCGATGCTGCGCTGCCTGGTGGTGGAGGTCGGGGGCGAAGCCCTTGCGCTGCCCCTCGCGCAGGTGGAACAGACTCTGCGCATTCCTGCAGACGCCGTCAGCATGGTCGAAGGCCAGCAGCATGTCTGGGTGCGCGACCACGCTGTCGGCCTGGTCGCCGCCCACCAGCTTTTGCAACTGCCACAGGGAAAATCCGATCCACTGGGGCTGTCGGTGGTTCTGGTGCCGCACCACGATCGCAGCCTCGCCATTGCGGTGGACCGCGTCATCAGCGAACAGAACCTGGCCGTGGTGCCCATCGATCCCCGTCTGGGCCTGCTGCGCGGCGTGGAGGCAGGTGCACTGCTCGACGACGGCAGCCCGGTGCTCATCATCGATATGGATGACCTGCTCAACTCCGCTGACAAGCTGTTGGGTGCAGGCCAGGTCGAACGGGTTGCACGGCTGTCCGGAGGACCGTCGCTGCGGCGCAAGCGCGTCCTGGTCGTGGACGACTCGCTGACCGTGCGTGAGCTGGAGCGCAAGCTCCTGGTCGGGCGCGGCTACGCGGTCTCCGTGGCAGTCGATGGCATGGATGGCTGGAACATCCTTCGGTCCGAAAAATACGACCTCCTGGTGACCGATATCGACATGCCTCGCATGGACGGCATCGAGCTGGTAGGTCTGGTGAGACGTGATGCACAACTACAGTCCATGCCCGTGGTGGTTGTGTCCTACAAGGACCGGGAAGAAGACCGCCGACGCGGCCTGGATGCGGGAGCCGACTACTACCTTGCCAAGTCGAGCTTTCACGATGAAACATTACTAGAAGCAGTACAAATGCTGATCGGCGAGGCCGTTGAATGAAGCTTGGATTGATGGTCAACACCCCTGAGTTGGCACAGCGCCTCGAACGGGCTCTGGCGCCGCTGCATGACATCCACTGGGTCGCGCAGGACGAGGCCCAGGCACTGCGCCTGTGCCGCGATACCCCTCCCGAGTTGCTGCTGCTGCAACTGGGCACCGCCGACCGGGTTGCGTTCTCGCGGCGGATCATGGACGAAGCCCCCTGCCCTTTGCTGCTGCTCGATCTGGCGACCGAGCTCAATACCGAATGGGCGTTCAATGCCCTGGGCCATGGCGCGCTCGATGTGGTTCACCTGCCCGAATTGGCTGGCAGCAGCACATTCAATCCCGCGCTGCTGCTGCGAAAGATCCAGAACATCGCCTGGCTGACCACCTCCCAGCAGCCTCCCGCCCACCGCGCCCCGCGCACCAGTTCGCAGCGCCCCTGCCTGATTGCAATCGGCGCTTCCGCCGGAGGGCCTGCGACGCTCAACCAGTTGCTGCACGAGTTACCGGCGGATCTAGATGCCGCTGTGGTGCTGGTCCAGCACCTGGATGACAAATTCTCGGCCGGCATGGCTGAATGGCTGGCACGTGAATCGGCGCTACCGGTACGGCTGGTGGAGGCAGGAGAGATGCCCCAGGCGGGTGTGGTTTTGCTGGCGGGCCGCAATGAGCACCTGACGGTAAGCCGCCGTGGCGAACTGCAGTACTCCCCCAAGCCCGACGAGCAGATCTACCGTCCGTCGATCGACGTCTTCTTTCACAGCCTTGCCGAACAATGGCGAGGCGATGCCATCGGTGTGCTGCTGACCGGCATGGGGCGCGACGGGGCCCATGGCCTCAAGGCCATGCGCGAACGTGGCTTTGCCACCATTACCCAGGACCAGTCCAGCAGCGTGGTGTGGGGCATGCCCAAGGCTGCAGCCGCCATCGATGCGGCCGCTGAAATCCTTCCTCTGGACCGCATACCCCATCGCCTGGCCGAACTATGTCGCTGGATAGCCGTAAAGAGAAATCCATGATTCACATTCCAACCCTGCCCGACAACATGTCCCTCCCGGAGCCGGACGAGTTCGCCGTCAGCGTTCTGCTGGTGGACGACCAGGCCATCATCGGGGAGGCCGTACGGCGCATGCTGACCCAGGAGGCGGGAGTCACCTTCCACTACTGCGGCGACGCGAACCAAGCCGTTGAGATGGCCGAGCGCATTCAGCCGACCGTCATCCTGCAGGACCTGGTGATGCCCGGTGTTGATGGACTGATCCTGGTGAGCCAGTATCGCAGCAACCCGAAACTGCGCGATCTCCCCATCATCGTGCTGTCGTCCAAGGAAGACCCCAAGATCAAGAGCCAGGCATTTGCGATCGGCGCCAATGACTATCTCGTCAAACTGCCCGATGCGGTCGAGCTGATCGCACGCATCCGCTACCATTCCCGCGCCTATCTGGCATTGAAGCAACGCGACCTGGCCAACCAGGCATTGCGCCTGAGCCAGCAGCAGCTGGTGGAAAGCAATCTTGCCTTGCAGCGCATGACCAAGCTCGACGGTCTGACCGGCCTGTCGAACCGCCGACACTTCGATGAGCAACTGGACCTTGAGTGGAAGCGTGCGCGGCGAGAGCAGCTGGAGCTCTCTCTGCTGATCATCGATGTCGACTACTTCAAGCCCTACAACGACAGCTTTGGCCATGTGATGGGCGACGAAGCCTTGCGCAGCGTAGCCCAGGTTCTCGCACAATCGTGCTCCCGCTCCGGTGACATGGTGGCCCGCTACGGCGGCGAAGAATTCGCCATCATCCTGCCCAATACCTCCCACGAAGGCGCCTGCTCGCTGGCCGATGGTGCACGGCGTGCCGTCCAGGCCCTGGCCATTGCCCATGTGCTGCCCGCACCCGGCGCCACACTGACCATCTCTGTCGGTGTAGCCACGATGGTGCCCGAGCAGGACACCACCGCACCCATTGCCCTGATACAGCGTGCAGACACCGGGCTGTACCAGGCCAAAGAAAAGGGGCGCAATCGCATCGGCGTGGCCTGAATCGCTTTGCGCCATGGCCTATCGATATTTGCAGCTACGGAATGCCCTGTGGCCTGGCAGCCGCCATTGCACCGTATCAGGGCGCCCGGCGTACGATCAGCGCAGCATCGACACAGCCGTCGGCCGTCCGGCTAGATTCAATGTCGCCACCGGCGCTGGCGAGCTTGCAATCCGGACACCACGGCGCCAGACGCCCAGGCGGGCGGCCTTCAGGCGCAGGGCTTCAATGGGGTTGTGGGCGTGCAGCAGCACAAAGTCTGCATTGCAGCCTGCTTCCAGCCCGTAGCCTTGCAGGCCCAGCAGTTGGGCCGGGTTCCGGGTGATCGCATCAAAGGCCTGCTGCATGCCGGTGCGGCTCGTCATCTGCGCCACATGCAGCCCCATGTGGGCCACATCCAGAGCGTCGCCGCTGCCCAGGCTGTACCAGGGGTCCATCACGCAGTCGTGTCCGAAGGCGACGGTCAGGCCCGCTGCCATCAGCTCGGGCACGCGGGTCATGCCACGGCGCTTGGGATAGGTGTCGTGGCGGCCCTGCAAGGTGATGTTGATCATCGGATTGCTGACCACGCCCAGTTGGGCTTCTGCCATCAGCGGTATGAGCTTGCTGACGTAGTAGTTGTCCATGCTGTGCATGGAGGTGAGGTGCGAGCCGGTGACACGGCCGTGCAGGCCCAGGCGCTGCGTGTGGTAGGCCAGGGTTTCGACATGGCGGGAGTGCGGATCGTCCGATTCGTCGCAGTGCATGTCCACGCGCCTGCCCTGCTCGGCTGCCAGCTCGCACAGAATACGTACGCTCTCGGCACCATCGGCCATGGTGCGTTCAAAGTGGGGAATGCCGCCCACCACATCCACCCCCATGGCCAGGGCGCGTTTGAGGTTATCAAGCCCGCCGGGGGTGCGCAGCACGCCATCTTGCGGAAAGGCAACCAGTTGCAGGTCGATGTAGGGGGCCACGCGCTTTTGCACGTCGAGCATGGCCTCCACGGGCAGCAGGCTCGGCTCGCTGGTGTCCACATGGCTGCGGATGGCCAGCAGGCCGCGCGCCACGGCCCAGTCGCAGTAGGCCAGGGCACGCTCCACCAGCGCCTCGTGCGTGAGCTGGGGTTTGAGCTCGCCCCACAGCGCGATGCCTTCAAGCAAGGTGCCGCTTTCGTTCAAGCGCGGCATGCCGTAGCTGAGCGTGGCATCCATGTGAAAGTGCGGGTCGACAAAGGGCGGGGTCAGCAGCAGGCCCTGGGCGTCCACCACCTCGTGTGCAGGCGCCTGCAGGCCTTCGGTCACTTCGGTGATCTTGCCGCCCTGCACGGCGATGGACATGCGCTGCCGGCCATCGGGCAGCGTGGCATTGGTGATGAGGAGATCGAGCATTTTTTGTCCTTTCAAGGTGCGTCTTGGTGCCAAACCGGCTTCTGGCGCACAACTGGCAAGCGCTGATTGCTATGAAAACAATAGTTCAGCGCTCACCCTTGCGATAGGGTTTCATCAGCGCCTGCGGATAGGCTGCCTTGCGGGCCACCAGCACCAGGGCCAGGATGGACAGCAGGTACGGCAGCATCAGGTAAAACTGGTATGGCAGCAGCCCGTCGCCCGACTGCTGCAGTCGCAGCTGCAGCGCATCAAAAAACGCAAACAGCAGCGCCCCCAGTAGTGCCTTGCCCGGCCGCCACGACGCAAACACGACCAGCGCCACGCAGATCCAGCCACGGCCATTGATCATGTTGAAGAAAAAGGCATTGAACGCCGAGAGGGTAAGGAAGGCGCCCGCCACGCCCATCAGCGCCGAGCCCGCAATGATGGCGCCGCTGCGCACCGCCATCACCGGAATGCCCTGCCCTTCAGCCGCCTGCGGGTTTTCGCCCACCATGCGCACGGCCAGGCCCAGCGGTGTGCGCATCAGCACCCAGGCGAGCAACGGCACCAGCAGCAGCGCTAGCAAGGTAAGCGCCGTCTGCTCGCCCAGAATCGGTATCGGCAGCCAATCCATGGCTTCGAACGGCGCGATGGTGGGCGGCGTGTTCACCTTCGGAAAACTCACGCGGTAGCCGTAATACGACAAGGCCGTGGCCAGCATGGTGATGCCCAGGCCCGAGACGTGCTGCGACAGCGCCAGCCCTACCGTCAACCATGCGTGCAGCGCGCCAAACACCATGCCAGCAAGCGCCGCCACCAGCACGCCAGTCCACAGGCCATGGCCCGCATACACCGTGAGCCAGCCGGTGAAGGCCCCCGCCACCATGATGCCTTCGATCCCCAGGTTGAGCACACCGGCCCGCTCGCACAGCAGCACCCCCAGGGTGCCCAGCAGCAGCGGTGTGGCGGTGCGCAGCACGGCCACCCAGAAGGCACCATTGGCCAGAATGTCCATCAACTCGCTCATGCCGCACCTCGCACTGCAATACTCTCATTTCGATAGCAAATAGCGCTTACCAGATGGGCACCAAGGGCTGTTTTTTCTGAAAACATGGCGCTTCTCACTTTCTGCGCAGGCGGTATTGGGTCAGCAGGCTGGCCACCAGCACCGACAGCAGCGACGCAGCCACGATCACATCGGCAATCGCATTGGGCACGCCCACGGCGCGGCTCATGCTGTCGGCCCCCACCAGCATGCCGGCCACAAAGATGGCAGACGCCACCACGCCCAGCGGGTGCAGTCCGGCCAGCATGGCAATCACGATGCCGCTGTAGCCGTAGCCGGGCGACATATCGAGCGTGAGATAGCTTGTGCGGCCCGCCACCTCGATGGCTCCGGCCAGGCCCGCAAGCCCGCCTGACAGCAGCGCCACCAGCACCACCGTTCGGGTGACCGACACACCTGCAAATGCGGCAGCGCGCGGGTTGGCACCGGCTGCGCGGATATCAAACCCCGCCACCGTGCGTTGCAGCAGCAGCCACAGCGCCACCGCCAGCCCCACGGCTACCGCCAAGCCGGTGTGCAGACGGGTCTGCGGGATGAGCTTGCCCAATTCCAGATCGCCCTGCAGCGCCACGCTTTGCGGCCAGCCCATGGCCATCGGGTCCTTCATCGGACCGTCGAGCAGATAGGCCACGAGCAGCAGCATCACGAAATTGAGCAGCAAGGTCGTCACCACCTCGTCCACGCCCAGGCGTGTTTTCATCAGGGCCGGGCCCAGCAGCAAGGCTGCACCGGCCAGAGCGGCTGCCAGCAGCATCAGCGGAAAGAGCAGGTACATCGGCAGCTCGAACCCGGTGCCCCCATGCATGCCGCCCACGGCAACAGCCGCCACCGCGCCGGCATACAACTGGCCTTCCGCGCCAATGTTGAACAGCCGCGCACGAAAGGCCACGGCAGCGGCCAGCCCCGTCAGAATCAGCGGCACGGCGCGGGTGAGCGTCTCCGACAGCGCAAACAGCGAACCAAACGCGCCCTTGAACAGCGCCGCGTACGTGGCCCCCACGGGCGCGCCCGCCCACAGCACTAAAAGGCCGCTGACCAGCAAGGTAAACAACACAGCGCCCAGCGGCGCAGCCACCATGGCGGCTTTGGAAGGGGTGGGTCTTTTTTCTAATCGCATGGCAATCTCTCACGCCTCGCGAGCAGCGGGCACACCAGCCCCCGCCATCGCCAGGCCAATGGTTTCGCGGCTCCACTCGGCGTGTGGCAGCGCGGGCGACAGGTGGCCTTCGTGCATCACGCCAATGCGGTCGCCCAGGGCCAGTACTTCGTCCAGGTCGTCCGATATCAACAGTACGGCAGCCCCTGCATCGCGCGCAGCCAGCAGTTGCTGGTGCACAAAGCGCACGGCGCCGATGTCGAGCCCCCAGGTGGGCTGGTGCGCCACGATGAGGCGCGGAGCGCCCTGCTCTCCACCCGGGCCTTGCGCCTGTGGCGCCAGCAAGGCCCGGCCCAGAATCAGCTTTTGCATATTGCCGCCCGACAGTGAGCGCGCCGGCGCATCAAGCCCTCCGCCGCGCACATCAAACTGCGCAGAGACGTGCTGGGCCTGACTACGCGCTGCGGCGCGCCTTACCCAGCCCAGGCGCGAGAACCAGCGGCTACGCAGCCGTTCGGAGACGGCGTTTTCCCACACCGGCAGATCGCCCACCACGCCCGTGCTGTGGCGGTCTTCCGGAATACGCGCCACGCCCTGCGCCACCAGCGCGACGGGCGACGCGGGCATCGGCCGCCCCTGGTAGCTGACCGTACCGCTGCCCGCACGGCGCATGCCGCACAGCACATCGGCCAGCGCCACCTGGCCGTTGCCCGAGACACCGGCGATGGCAACGATCTCGCCCGCCCGCAGATCGAGCGATACATCGACGAGGCGGTCACGCGCCGTGCTTTTCTTGCTGAGCACTGTGTGTACATGGCTCAGCTGGCACACGCTGGCACCTACGCTCTGCGCAGGGCGGCGCTCGGGCAGGGCCACTGCCTCGCCCACCATCCATTGTGCGAGTTGCGCCTGTGTGGTGCCTGCCGTGGGTGCCTCGGCCACCAGCTTGCCATGGCGCAGCACGGCTACGCGGTCGGCCACGCGCAGCACTTCGCCCAGCTTGTGGCTGATGAAGATGATCGACAGACCCTGGGCCACCATCTGCGCCAGGGTGGCGAACAGCGCTTCGCTCTCCTGGGGCGTAAGCACGGCAGTGGGCTCGTCCAGGATCAGAATGCGCGCGCCCCGGTACAGGGCCTTCAGAATTTCCACCCGTTGGCGCTCGCCAACCGTCAGGCCCGCCACTCGCGTATCGGGCTGCACCGGCAGCCCGAACTGCGCGGCCACCTGCACCAGTTTGGCGCGTGCCTGCGCGGTGGCCGATGCCGGGCGCAGCAGCGATTCGCTGCCCACCATGATGTTGTCGAGCACGCTCAGGTTGTCTGCCAGCGCAAAGTGCTGGTGCACCATGCCGATGCCAGCAGCCAGCGATGCACGCGGCTGCCCGGGCGGCAGGGGCTGCCCATGCACATCGATATGGCCTTCATCGGCCACATAGTGCCCGAACAGGATCGACATGAGGGTGGATTTGCCCGCCCCGTTTTCGCCCAGCAATGCCACCACCTCGCCCCGGTGCAGGGTGAGCGAGATGGCATCGTTGGCAACCAGCGGGCCAAAGCGTTTGGTGATGCCGTGCAGCTGCAGTACGGGCAGATCGGGCTGCGCGGCGGAAGATGATGAAGGCGGCATGGTGTGGGGCACGGGAGCGCCGGTTGTGCACCGCTGTGGTGCTGGGTGCAGCTCTCTGGTGTCGGTTCACCAGAATGAATGATCAAGCGGAAAAAGAATAGCTGGCAGCGCTTGCGGCTATTGGTTTTTCATTAGAAAAACCAATAAAACCCAATGCAGAAAAGCGCTATGCGCTATTCTTTTGATACCAAAGCGTGCGCAGGCCGCTCCGGGGTTGGCCCTTCACGCCCTGTGCACTGCACGCCGCCTTACTTGGCGGTGGATTTGGGCTGGGAGTCGTCCACCTTCACGGTGAACTTGCCAGCCAGAATGTCGGCTTCCTTGGCCTTGACCTTGGCCACCAGATCGGCAGGCACCTTTTTCTCGAAGGTACCGAGCGGCGCGAGCGACGAGCCCTTGTATTTCATCATCGAGTACGGGCCGTAGTCTTCCGCCTTGTAGCTGCCGTCCTTGACGGCCTTGATCGCGCGGTCCACGCTCGGCTCCATGTGCCACAGGGCGGATGCAACCACGGTGTCGGGGTACTTGTCCTGCGTATTGATCACGTTGCCGATGGCGAGCTTGCCCTTTTCCTTGGCGGCGTCGCTCACGCCAAAGCGCTCTGCGTAGAGCACGTCGGCGCCCTTGTCGATCATGGCAAAGGTCGCTTCCTTGGCCTTGGGCGGGTCAAACCAGCTATTGATGAAGGTAACGGTGAATTCCACCTTGGGATTGGTCTCCCTGGCGCCCGCCATGAAGGCGTGCATCAGACGGTTCACCTCGGGGATCGGAAAGCCCCCGACCATGCCGATCTTGCCGGTCTTGGTCATGCCGCCAGCAATCATGCCGGTGAGGTAGGCAGGCTCCTGGATGTAATTGTCGAACACGCTGAAGTTGGGCGCCTGGATCTTGCCGGACGAGCCAGCCACGATGGCCATCTTGGGGAAATCCTTGGCCACCTTGCGGGCAGCGGCTTCCACGCCGAACACTTCGCCAAACATCAGCTGCGCGCCGCCGGTGGCGTATTCGCGCATCACGCGCTCATAGTCGGCATTGGCCACGTTCTCGCTGGATTTGTACTCGATCTCGCCACGCGCCTCGGCCGCCTTCAGCGCATTGTGGATGCGGCTGACCCATTGCTGCTCGTAGGGCACGGTGTAGACCGCCGCCACCTTGAGCTTGGCCTGCGCCAGCGCCGCCACAGGGCTGCCGGCCACGATGGCCGCAGGAATGGCTGCCAAACACGCTTGAACAATACGACGCCTTGTACTCATACCGAAAACTCCTTGTTGTGTAGAACGTCCACGGGGTCGAACCAGTGGCCAGGCGGTTTGCAGCAAGTTCCGTACCGGATGGAAACAGGGTCCCCCAAGCGCATTCACGCATTCACTTCGAGCGGCTGGGTCTCCCAGAGAGAGGCCCTCAGAGCCGCAGGACCTGCGATGCCACACCAGTGGCCTTTTCAACCGCCTTTTTGCAGGCGAAAAAAAAGCCGCGCATCTTTCGATTGCTGCGACTTGGATTGTGAATGCTTGGCCCCGGGTCGTACCGAGGGGAAACGACAGCTTGCACGCTCAAAATGCGCCAACGCTTTGCGCATATACGCAAAGCGTTGGAATTCTAACCAGAGAAAATGGCAGTCAGGTTATTTTTTGCCTGGATACGTGCGCTCGGCCATGGTCTGCGGCTATTCAAACCTGCGGGAGCCCGGTTTGATCGATCACTCAGCGCCGCAGTTTCATCACCAGCGGCAGCACCACGCTTGCCATGCGCAGCAGCTTGCGCGGGCCCAGCAGCAGACCCAGGCCCACAGCACCCACACAGACCACCGGGTGCTGGCGACCAAAGCCAATCACGCGCTCCACGATGGAGCCGTGGCTCAGGGCGTAGTCAGGGCCTGCATCGCGCCTCAGGGCCAGGGCCTGTTCGCGGGCAAGGCGGCGTCCATACAGGCGCTCGCGCTGGCCCTGGATGCGCTCCAGCACGGCCCGCGCCTCGGGTTCTGCATCCTGCAACAGCACCAGGTCGATGTCTTTGGTTTGTTCTTTCATCCATTGCTCCAGGCTTGTTTCACTTCTCCGCCATCCAGCACTCTCCGCCGCGCTGCCCGCTCAACCATGTGCAGGCGCGCAAATGCAGCACAGGCGCATCAGATGCGGCGCTTGGCAGCTTGCCAGTCCTTTTTCAGCACGGCCTTGGTCAGCTGGAACGGGTTGGTGGCTTTCTTGGCCGTCACCACCAGAAAGACCAGCACGCCGATCCACAGCACCAGCCAGACCGCTGCCACCAGCCAGGTCACCAGCATGCGGCTCTGCGTATCCCAGAAGGAGATGATGATGGCGCCCGAGAGCACCGTCAGCGCCACGATGGTGAGGCCGGCTACCACCAGGCCCATCACCACCATCCAGAGCATGTTCCGTTTCTGCTCCTGCCATTCGATGGACAACAGGTCCAGACGGTCTTCCGCCGCGATGGCCCCTTCGGCCAGCAGCGTACGCCCCCTCGCGAGGGTGTCTTCGAGCCCCAGCAAAGACAACCAGTTCATTGATGCTCCTCGATGGAAACAGGGCATAGGCGCCCTGCTTTTCTTATTGAATCACACTGCTGGATCGGGCCGCCGCGCCTGGGCGCGGCGCCGTCCATCAGCGGCGAGAGAAGATGAAACCGATCAGGGCACCGACTGCCAGGGCGGCACCTGCCACGCGCCATGGCTCGTCGTGCGCATAGCGGTCGGCAGCCAGCGCTGCTTCCTTGGCCTGGCGGGCGGCATCCTGCGCGGCGCGTACGGCGCTGTCGCGGGCATTGCCTGCGGAGTCTTCCAGACGGGCGCGCAGGGCGCGGATCTCGGGCACGCCGTCCAGATCCTTGCTGGACAGGACGCTGCGCACGTCACCCACCAACTTTTCCAGATCAGCCTGGGCGCTTTCTACGGTGTCGGAAAACAGATTCGATTTACGCATATTCATCATCCTTTTCTTGATCAGGCTTGGGAAACCATAGCTTACGTCAATCAGGCAGAGACCCCAACATGGGTCATGTTCTTCGAGCCCCCCTGCTGCGCAAATCCATGAGAGATGCACTTCAGCCGCGCAAGCCCCACAGCAAGCATCTGCGGCATCAGCTGGCTTACATGTTACCGGAGAACACAGCCCCCACGCGCCCCGCATGCACCCGCGTAGGTGTCAGACAAGGCCTACCGGCCGGCCTTGCGCCACAGTGTGTGCGCTACTGCAGCCGCTGCGCCACCGCTTTTCCGATGGCCATGCAGCTGGTGAGACCCGGCGACTCGATGCCAAACAGATGGACCAGCCCGGCCACGCCGTGCGTGCTGGCATCCTGAATCACGAAGTCAGCCGCGGGCTCGCCCGGACCGCTGATCTTGGGGCGGATGCCTGCGTAGCCTGCTGCCAGTGCACCATCCTGCAGGCCTGGCCAGTAGCGGCGCACCTCGTCATAGAACACTTCGCCACGCGCAGGATCCACCAACAGGTCGTCTGCGCTCTGCACCCACTGCACATCAGGGCCAAACTTGGCCTGGCCGCCCAAGTCCAGCGTCAGGTGCACGCCCAGGCCGGCTGCCTCGGGCACCGGGTAGATCAGGTGCGAAAAAGGCGCGCGGCCGCTCAGCGTGAAGTAATTGCCCTTGGCATAGTGCGCCGCAGGAATGTGCTCGGGCGCCAGGCCCTCGAACCGGCGCGCCAGGTCGGGGGCCCACAGGCCTGCCGCGTTGACCACGGTCTGCGCCAGCAGTTGGGTGCCATCCTGCGCAGTGAGCAGAATGCCTTTGTGGCCGTCCACCGTCGCATTGCATTGCGCACCGGCCAATGGGCTGTTGAACACCACCATGCCGCCCGCGTTTTCCAGATCACCCTGCAAGGCCAGCATCAGGCCATGGCTGTCGACGATGCCAGTGCTGGGCGAATGCAGCGCCGCCACGCACTCCAGCGCAGGCTCCATGGCGCGGGCCTCGTCGCGGGAGAGCAGCACCAGATCGTTGACGCCATTGGCGGCGGCGTGCAGGGCAATGCTGTCCAGCTTGGCGCGTTGCGCTTCGGATGTTGCGACGATCAGCTTGCCGCAGCGCTGGTGGGCAATGCCCCGCTCTGCGCAGTACTGGTAGAGCATTTCCTTGCCCTGCACGCACAACCGGGCTTTGAGCGAGCCTTGCGGGTAGTAGATGCCTGCGTGAATCACCTCACTGTTGCGCGAACTCGTGCCGGTGCCGATGGCATCCTGCGCCTCCAGCACCAACACCTCGCGCCCGGCGAGCGCCAGCTCACGCGCCACGGCCAAGCCCACCACGCCTGCGCCAACCACGACGCAATCGACAACATCCACCACAATGCACTCCTGAATTCTTTTGATGCAGGGAGCTTACAGGCAGTTGGAGCGCACGCATGCAAAAAGCGCTGTCCGACGCTGAAAATTGCCTGCCCCGCTCACCGCTGCATGGGACTGCGGCCCTTTACCCGCAGCAGGCCAAGGCAAAGAAAAAGCCGGCAAGGCCGGCTTTTGCTATCTATTTTGATGCCATGGCGCCCATCGTGCGGGCGCCAGCAGCAACAATCAATATTACTTTTTGTTGTTGTAGTTGGCGATGCCGTCCACGACTTCCTTGTGTGCTTCGTCCACGCCCTTCCAGCCCAGCACCTTGACCCACTTGCCCTTTTCCAGGTCCTTGTAGTGTTCGAAGAAGTGGGAGATCTGCTGCAGCACCAGATCGTGGATGTCGCTCAGGTGGTTGATCTTGTCGTAGCTGGGCAGCAGCTTTTGCGTTGGCACGGCCAGCACCTTGCCGTCCACGCCCGATTCGTCTTCCATGTGCAGGATGCCGATGGCGCGGCAAGGCACGACCACGCCGGTAGGCAGCGGGAATGGCGTCATCACCAGTACATCGACGGGGTCGCCGTCGCCAGACAGCGTCTGGGGCACATAGCCGTAGTTGACGGGGTAGTGCATGGCGGTGCCCAGGAAGCGGTCCACAAACACGCAGCCCGAATCCTTGTCCACTTCATACTTGACGGGAGCGGAGTTGGCCGAGATTTCGATCACGACGTTGAAGACTTCAGGTGCCTTGGCGCCAGGGGTCAGTTTTTCGAAGGACATGCGATTCCTTATGAGTCAAATGGTTGGGTGTCTGGAGCACGCCAGCGCCGGTGAGGCCACAGGCTTGCGACCCGCAGGCCACTGGCTGCAGCGTGCAAAACCCGATGATTTTAGGTGCATTGGCTGACACCTGGCTGAAAAAAGCCCGGACGCCGATGTCAGCCCTTCGTCAAACCCGTGACAGACCCGGGCCATTCCCGGTAGGCGCCCTGCCCATCCTGCGCTAAGGTGAGAACTGTTTTGCCGCTGCGCCGCAGCGGCACCCATGCACCCCAAACGCCATGCAACTGCACTACATCGCCAACGCCTCCGTGCCCTCCCTCTCGGGCAAGACCATTGCCGTCATCGACCCGTCCGATGGCCAGCAGTACGACGAAATCCAGCGCGGCAATGCCGAGGACATCGACCACGCCGTGCAGGCCGCCCGCCTGTGCTACCAGAACGTATGGGGCAAGCTGCCGCCGGTGGAGCGCAGCCGCCTGCTGATGAAGCTGTCGGCCAAGGTGCTGGAGCACGCAGACGAGCTGGCCGCCATTGAGCAGCGCGACTGCGGCAAGCCCACCAAGCAGGCCAAGGCCGATGCGGCAGCGCTGGCACGCTACTTCGAGTTCTACGCTGGCGCCTGCGACAAGCTGCATGGCGAAACCATTCCCTACCCGCAGGAATTCAGCGTACTGACCTGGCGCGAACCCCATGGCGTGACCGGCCATATCGTGCCCTGGAACTACCCGATGCAGATCTTTGGCCGCTGCGTGGGCGGTGCGCTGGCGGCAGGCAATGTCTGCGTGGTCAAACCCTCGGAGGACGCATGCCTGAGCCTGATCCGCGTGGCCCAGCTGGCGGCCGACGTGGGCTTTCCTGCCGGCGCCATCAATATCGTCACCGGCTACGGCCACGAGGTGGGCGATGCGTTGGCCCGCCATCCCGGCGTGGACCACATCAGCTTTACCGGCAGCCCCCGCATCGGCACCCTGATCGAACAGGCCGCTGCCGAGCGCCACTGCCCCTGCACCATGGAGCTGGGCGGCAAAAGCCCGCAGATCGTGTTTGCCGATGCGGACCTGGATGCGGCCATTCCCACCATCATCAACGCCATCATCCAGAACTCGGGCCAGACCTGCTCGGCCGGATCGCGCCTGCTGGTCGAACGCAGCATCTATGAAACCCTGCTCGCTCGCCTGGCCTCTGCCTTCGAGGCCTTGCGCGTGGGCTCGGCCACGATGGACTTAGACCTGGGCCCGCTGATCCGCCAGACGCAGCAGCAGCGCGTATGGGATTTTTTGAGCGATGCCCACAATGACGGCATCTCCATCGTTGCGCAGGGCCAGATTGTGGACGATGCCCCTGAAGGCGGCTACTACCAGGCGCCCACCCTGCTGCGCGATGTGCCGGTTGACCACCGCCTCGCGCAGGAAGAGGTGTTTGGCCCGGTGCTCAGTTCGATGGCCTTCGATACCGAGGAAGAAGCCATCCAGATGGCCAATGCCACCGAGTTCGGCCTGGTTGCTGGAATCTGGACGCGTGACGGCGGCCGCCAGTTCCGCGTGGCAAAGCGGCTGCGCAGTGGCCAGGTCTTCATCAACAACTATGGTGCCGCAGGCGGTGTGGAGCTGCCATTTGGCGGCGTCAAATCCAGCGGCCATGGCCGTGAAAAAGGATTTGAGGCGCTGTACGGCTTCACCACACTGAAGACCGTGGCCATCCGCCACGGTTGATTGGCCCGGCTAAGTCGCTATCAGTTTTGACTTTCTGGCGCGCGCCACGCGCGTGCCAGCGGCCAAAATACGCTCACTCGAAACCTTGACGCGCCGCCAAATGCCGCAATGCAACATGGCGGCGCGATTGTTTTTACAATAGCGGCATTGCCCGGCGTGCTTCTGCCTGCTTTCTGCCTGTTGGCGGCTCTTCGCGCCGCAGTGCTCCCTGTCACTTGCTGCACAGACAAGAAGCCACAGCCGGGCGCATAGTGTCTCTATCGGCAGCAGCCCCACGGCAACGCCACCCACGCCTACAAGAACATGCCGCTTTCCCCCGTTGCCAACCGTATTCCCAAGCACCTGCGCGATGTGCGCTTTCGCAGTTTCGAGCGCGAGGACGGGCTGTGGGACATCGAGGGCGAATTGCTCGACACCAAGGCCTATGACCTGGTGCTCTCGGGCGAGCGCAAGCGCAAGGCGGGCGACGCCATCCACCATATGTGGATCCGCTGCACCATCAACACCGACCTCGTGGTGCAGGCCATCGAAGTGGCCATGGACGCGCACCCGCTTGGCGACTGCCCCCAGGCCCTGCCTGCCATGCAGAACATGGTGGGCTGCAGCATGGCACGCGGCTGGCGCAAGGCCATCGAGGCCAACCTGGGCAGCATTGCCGGCTGCACCCATATGCGCGAGCTGCTCTTCAACATGGCCACCGCCGCCTTCCAGAGCGTGCACAAGGCCTTTGTATCGGCCGATCCGAACCAGCCGCCACGCCACCTGGGCCAGTGTGCAGGCTGGGATTTCAACGGCAGCGGAGTTGCGGCCATCTACCCCCAGTTTGTCGGTTGGCAACCATTGCTGCGCCAGACCTCCCTGGCCGAAGCCGCCAAAGCCCCTGCTGCAGCGGATATGCCACCCGACCCCGGCAAGGCCAAGGCCTGACGCCGCACCTGGCACACCGTTGCCCCTGCGGCTCCATGGGCGCTATTCATTTCCTGCCATAGCGCCTGTTCATGCGGGCTGGCGGACCATCGCCCCCTCTGGCCTGCGGTACCATTGGCCTATGTCCCACCCCATCATTCCGCTGCGCGACGAGCGTCAACAGACCCTTCCTGCCACCCGTCCGATGGTTGTGGCAGGAAGCCCGGCAGGCGGAGCAGCGGGCACCCAAGGGCCGCGCGACCAGCGCCAGCGCCCGCTGCGGGATTTGCGCATCAGCGTGACGGATCGCTGCAACTTCCGCTGCAGCTACTGCATGCCCAAGGATGTGTTTGGCAAGGATTACCAGTATCTGCCGCATAGCGACCTGCTCAGCTTCGAGGAAATCACCCGGGCTGCGCGCATCTTCGTGGGCCAGGGCGTGGGCAAGCTGCGCATCACCGGCGGCGAGCCTCTGCTGCGCAAGAACCTGGAAGCGCTGATCGAGCAGCTGGCTGCGCTCACCACGCCCGATGGCCAGCCGGTGGACCTGACCCTGACAACCAATGGCTCCATCCTCGCGCGCAAGGCCCGCGCGCTGAAGGACGCAGGCTTGAAGCGCCTGACCGTGAGCCTTGACAGCCTGGACGACACGCTCTTTCGCCGCATGAACGACATGGATTTCCCGGTCGCCACCGTGCTGCAAGGTATTGAAGAGGCGCAGGCCGTGGGCTTTACCAATATCAAGGTGAACATGGTGGTCAAGCGCGGCGTCAATGACCACGAGGTGACCGCCATGGCGCGCCACTTCCGTGGCAGCGGTGTCACCCTGCGGTTCATCGAATTCATGGACGTGGGCGCCACCAATGGCTGGCGCATGGAAGAAGTGCTGCCGTCCGACGAGTTGCTGGAGCGCCTGCAGGGTGAATTCGAACTGCTGCCGCTGGACGCCACTACACCAGGTGAAACCGCCGTGCGCTGGGGCTATGCCGATGCCAACGGCCAGCACGATGCCAGCCTGGGCGAGATCGGCCTCATCAGCAGCGTGACGCACGCCTTCTGCCACGCCTGCAACCGCGCCCGCCTCTCTACCGAGGGGCGCCTGTTCCTGTGCCTCTTTGCCAGCGAAGGCTGGGATCTGCGCAGCCTGTTGCGCGGCGGCGCCAGCGACGAGGACATTGCCGCTGCCATCGCCCACATCTGGGGCGAGCGCAACGACAATTACAGCGAGCAACGCAGCCAGCACCCCGAAATCGCCCAGTTGCGCAAGCGGGTGGAGATGAGCTATATCGGCGGCTGACGAGGCTGCGGCAGGCAAGCCTGCCTATATTGCATCAGTGATTCACATCAGTGATTCCGGCTTTTCCCCGCGCTCGTAGACCACATGGGCGCGACCCACGATCAGCGGGTCGAGCTTGCCGATCTGCCCTGCATCCTTCTGGGCATAGGGCAGCTTGTGCAGCACGTAGCGCAGGGCATTGAGCCGCGCGCGCTTCTTGCAGTTGCTCTTGATCACCGTCCAGGGGTTGTCAGCGGTGTCGGTCTCAAAGAACATGGCCTCCTTGGCGCGGGTGTAATCGTCCCACTTGTCGAGGCTGGCCTTGTCAATGGGACTGAGCTTCCATTGCTTGAGAGGGTGGGATTCGCGCTCCTTGAAGCGACGGCGCTGCTCTTCACGGCTGACGCTGAACCAGAACTTGATGAGGTGCACTCCCGACTGCACCAGATGGCGCTCGAACTCGGGCGCCTGACGCACGAAATCCTGGTATTCACGGTCCGAGCAAAAACCCATCACCCGCTCCACGCCGGCGCGGTTGTACCAGCTGCGGTCAAACAGCACAATCTCGCCCGCCGTGGGCAGGTGCTGCACATAGCGCTGAAAGTACCATTGCCCCTGCTCGGATTCAGACGGTTTTTCCAATGCCACGACACGCGCGCCGCGTGGATTCAGATGCTCCATGAAGCGTTTGATGGCGCCACCCTTGCCTGCCGCATCACGCCCTTCAAACAGGATCACCACGCGCTCACCCGTGGTCTTGACCCAGCCTTGCAGCTTGAGCAGTTCCACCTGCAGGTTGAATTTTTCCCTCTCGTAGACCGAGCGGCGCAACAGGTTCTTGTAGGGGTAGCCACCATCGCGCCAGCCGGGAGCCAGTTCTTCGTCGGGGTTGGTTTTGTCAATACCTTGTGCATCTGCGCCGCTGAATGCACGCCGCAAGGCTTCGCGGTCATCTGGCGAAGCGCCGTCGAGCAATGTACGCAGACTCTTTGCACGCTCTGCGGCGGATTGCCCGGACTTGTTGTCAGCAATGTGTAATGCGGCCGACACCAATTCCTGCTGCGCGCCGGTGGTTGCCTTGTGCTCAACGTGGGCCGCGATGGCCTTGCTAGTCAGCGCGGGAGCCGTATCGCCTTGGGCGGCGGGCCGCACGTCACGGGCCTGGCGCCGAGTGGAACGGGCGCTGCCTGTCGCTCTTGCATTGGTCCTAGTAGATGTGGTTCTGGGTACGGTCGACGGAGTTGGTGTTTTTCGCACGGTCATCGAATTAGCCTTTTGAATTGAAATTTTCTATTGAAAGACTGTAGAGGGCCCGCACGCACAGCATGTGCATGGCAGGCTCCTGATCGATCATCGTGCGCAGCGGTGAAAACCTGCTTGAGCTACATCAAACAGCGCCGCGCATCGCTTGTTGCAGGCGAGAAAGCGCAATCCCGGCAAGCCTGGCCACAGGGCATGGGGGAGCGCAGCGGGTGAGCATTCCAGTCAATCCTGCAGCAACCCCAGCCCCGTCAGATTGCCATGGCGATCCCTGATTTGCAGTGCTGAGCCCGGGCTATTGGGCCGCATGATCAAGTTTGCTTTCTGCCACACCACTTTGTCATCGTAAACATGCATCCATTGGCAAGAAACCAGATGGGGCAGGAGCTCCTGGGGCGCGCGTTCACACCATGCAGTCTCATCGGCGTTGGCGGCCCTGCTTCCAAGATCGCGCGTCAGCGATACGATGGTGTCGTCTGACAGCACCCATTGGCCGAGCAGGCTTTGAGAGCCCTTCGCATCGGGCTCCAGCTCCATGCGAACCAGGCGACGGGTGGGCTCACCAGGAAGATCCAGCTTTGCCACGGTATGGCTTTCCTTCGAGAAACTGCCCACAGTTTCCACGAATTCCAGACGCATGCTGCCCGCGTTTACCAGCAGGGTGGCAGCCTGCCCAGGCCCACCCAGGTAGCGCCCGCCAGCATACTGGCCTAGGGGCAAGGTGACCGGTGTCTTGGGGGCATCCACGCTCCCCATGTGGAAGGTGGGCTGACCGCCGGGCTGGTAGTTGAACACCTGGGCTATCGCGACACCGTTCTGGAAATCCAGCGCAAAGCCGCGCCCCGGCTTTCCGTTGAGCTCACTCTCCACCACCCAGGTGCCACTGGCTGGAACCCTGTAGCCCACGGTACAGCTTCCAAAGGGCTCTGCATAGACCACCGAATATGGAGGGCACTCCGGAATGCTTATGCCTGGCTTCTTCATGCCTGTCACCAGCCTGCCCAACAAGGAATACCGCTGAACCACTCCGTTCTGGTTCACGTCCACAAATCCCTGCAGAGCACCAGCCGAAATGCGCAACTCCACGGCATTGACAGGCAAGCGCGGGCTCGAAAGCGGCCGCACTATCGGCTCGGAACAGCTGTACATGTCGGCACCCGTTCGCAGGCAGGAGAAATCAGCGTATGCGCCGCCCATCTCCAGATTGATCCAATGCGCCATGCCCTTCGGGTCTCCCCCGATCGAGCCTCGCCAGTAAAAAACCGGCTGCCCTGCACCATCCAAGGCCACGGTTTGAAAACTGCGCCCCCCGTTCTTGGACACCAGGTAGTCGTCTTCGAACTGCGCAGACCTCACCTCAAACCTTTGAATGGGCAAGACCTTTTCACCCGGCAGTTGAATGCTTCCATGGAGGCCGTTGGTGAAGGAGACCGTCACGTTTCCAGCAGATCCGGCCTCGACGGCATCCCTTGCTTCACTGCCAAAACTGCGGCCTCCCTGGTACTGCATCAACGGTGCAGTCACGCGGTTGCCGTCCATCTGCCCAGTCGCGGTGTAGAACGTGGCATCGCCATTCTTTTCATACCCAAACACTTGCATGAAGAAGGTGTTGCCCTGCACGTCAATCGCGAGGCCCCGGCCAGGTTTGCCGTCGAGCTCTTCGCTGATGACCCAGGTACCGGCCTGCGGGGTGAAATCCCGTGCGGCCCAGCTGCTGGCCACCGGAACTACCAGGCCAAGGACGGCAATAGCGGCGCGCGCACTGCGCCCCTTGAGATTGGTCAATGCTTTCATGGCGCTTCTGATCGTTCCTTGGGTCATCGCCGCAGTATAGGCGGCTATTGTTATTTCGAGGCAAAATGACCTCCAGCACTCATTCATCAACCGCTTCCAGCTCATCAATCCATAGCACAATGCCAGCCATCCCCTTGTCCATTCCCCGCGAACAGATCACCGGGCTGGTTTTGTCTGGCGGCCAGGGCTCGCGCATGGGCGGGGTGGACAAAGGCCTGCAACTGCTGGCGGGCAGGCCATTGGCTGGGTGGGCGGCAGAGCGGCTGGCGGCGCAGACGGGCCGGGTATTGGTCAATGCCAACCGGCATCTGCAAGCCTATGCGGCGCTGGGCCACACGGTGATCACCGATCTGGCACCTGCCGCCTCAGCGGCGGCAGACGCCCCCGCCGAACCCTACCCCGGGCCGCTTGCAGGGTTTGCAGCGGGGTTGGATGCCTGCCGCACCCCCTGGCTGTTGACGGTGGCCTGCGACACACCGTTTTTTCCGGCCGACCTGGCAGCCGAGCTGGCGCGGGCGGCTGTTCGCGACCAGGCGCTGATTGCGATGGCCTGCACCCGCGGCCCCGATGGCCGCCTGGCCCAGCCTACGTTCTGCCTGCTGCATGCCAGCCTGGCGGCGAGCGTGCGCAGTTTTGTAGATTCCGGCGGCCGCAAGGTCCGTCAGTGGGCGGCGCAGCACCCGATGGTGATGGTCGAGTTCAACGATACAGCCGCCTTCTACAACGCCAACACGCTGCAGGAGTTGGAGATACTGGCCCGCCAATGCCCCGTTAAAAGCGCAGAAGGATGATCCCAATCCGGCATGGGTATAAGGCCGATGCCCGCAATCTGCTATCAATTGAATAGTCGCAAATATGCTTACCCTGGAGACCGCATGACTTTCGCTAACCAGCATCTGGCGCAGGAGCCCAGCCGCGCCGAAGTGGACACGCTGCCCGGCCACACCGTGATTGAGTTTGGCACCCCTTGGTGCCCGCACTGCCTGGGCGCACAACCGCTGATTGAAGCGGCACTCTCCCCACGCGCCGATATCCGCCACATCAAGGTGGAGGACGGCCCGGGCAAGCCACTGGGGCGCAGCTATCGCATCAAGCTGTGGCCGACCCTGGTGGTGCTGAAAGACGGGCAGGAAGTGGCGCGCGTGGTGCGCCCCACCGATGCCGCCGCCATTGCAGCAGCCTTGGCACCGCTGGGCGCAGCGCTTTGAGCCGCACCCTTCCCTAGCTACACAGGCTTGATCGAAAAGGCGGCACTGGGCGCTGTCGGGTCTTCAGGCGACACGCCAAAATACATGACCCCGGCGCCGTGCAGTTGCACGGTCTCGCGGCGCACCACAGTAGCGGGGCTGCTGCCAAAGGTCAACCAGGTGCCGTAGCGGCTCAGATCGGTGAAGATCAGATTGCCGCCGCGCCAGTCGATACGGCCATGCTGGCGGGAGACGCGGCGGTCCAGAACCACCCATTCCGAATCGGAGGAACGTCCGATGAAAATCGGCATTTCATGGGTTTCGAAGACCCTTTCGACCCCGCCGCTGGCCAGACGCAGCCGCACCGGCACCACGGTTTCCTGCCGCATGGGCAGCGAGGAGTCGTAGGCGGTGATCACTTCCTGGGCTTCTAGATCGCTCCACTGCACCTGGTAGAGCATGTGCTGCTCGGATTTGCCGCGCACTTCCATCCAGCCCATGGGCACGAAGGTGGTGTCAGCGCGGGAGCCCGATTCCATGGTCGACGCGCTGGCCCAGATTTCGCGGTGGCTGGCCTTTTCACACAGGCGCGAGGCCATGTTGACCGAGTCCCCGTAGCAGTCGCCCTCCATCAGCACCACCTCACCGGTGCTCATGCCCACACGTACATGGAACTTCTGCGTCGGGGGCAGCGAATCCCATTGGCCGTAATGGCGGCGCATCAGCATGGTCATGGCGCTCACGGCCAGCCCGCTGCTGTTGAAAATGGCCAAAACCCCGTCACCCAAGGTTTTGACGACCCGCCCGCCCGCTTGCACGACGACTTGCTTGAATGCATCCGTCATGCCTGCGACCGCCCGCGCAGCCCGCTCATTGCCCAAGGTTTCGAACAAAGCAGTACTGCCCGAGATATCGATAAATACCACGGTGGCGACAGTTGTCATGGATAGTTCACGCGGATGCGGTCACCTCCTCCCTCGGAGCGCCTACACCCTCAAAGAATTGTTATTCCGCATATTACACCGCAAACCGGGGTCCATATCCAAGCTGATTCGCTCGCACAGCATCAACAAATCTATGCCGCAGGCCGTGCCTTGCCGCAAATCCGCTGCCGCCGCTGCATGGCGCGGTGCAGCAATGCGGCAATACCGCTACATATGCCCCCAATAGATCAGGGCGTCGCGCCCTTCCACGCTGAGCGAGACCTGCGCCCCGACCGGCAGCACCACCTTCGTCGGCACATGGCCAAACGGCAGGTTGGTGAACACCGGAATGGTCAACTGGCTGCGTAGCCATTGCACCACGGTGGCCAGCTTGTAGCCTTTGTCGTGCGCATTGAGCTTGTAGTCGCTGAACTGACCGAACACCACCGCCTTTTGCTGGGCCAGAACACCGGCATGCAGCAAGGTGATCAGCATGCGTTCGATCTTGTACGGCGTCTCTCCCACGTCTTCAATAAACAACACCCCATTCTTGATCTTGGGCAGGTACGGCGTGCCCGCCAGCGACGCCAGCATGGCCAGATTGCCGCCCCACAGTGTGGCTTTGGGAATGTAGGTTTCCGCATCCGCAGACGGGCCCTGCACGGTACCCGCGCGCTCTGCCAGCGTGCGCCAGCCAGCGCCTTCACCGTGGCCCATCAGCAGGTCTTCAAAGCAATCGAGCATGATGTCGTCCATGCCCTCTTCTGCGCCGATGTCGGCCACCAGCGACGGCCCCGCCCAGGTCACCGCCTTGGTTCGAACATACAGCGCCATCTGCAAGGCCGTGAAGTCGCTCAGGCCCACCCATTGCGTGCCGGCCTCGATGGAGCGGGCAATCTGCTCATAGTCGATGCGGTGCAGCAGGCGCGAGATGCCGTAGCCGCCGCGCGTCATCATCGTCACGTCGGCGCCGCTGGCTGCTGCGCGCGCAATGGCCGCCAGGCGCGTGTCGTCGTCTCCGGCAAACCGTGTCCAGGAGTCGAGGGCCGCAGGGTCCACCTCCACCGTGTGTCCCAGCTCCTTGAGCCTTGCAACGCCGCGGCGAAAGCCCTTTTTGTCGCGTACTGCGCCTGACGGTGAATAGATGTAGATGCTGCGCGGGCCAGCGTGGTGGTTGTGGTCGCAATGGGCATGGTCGCATGGGCCGTCATGGCCATGGTCATGCGAGTGGTTGTCGTGCTGATGCATGGTGCGCAGTCGATAAAAGCATGGCAGACAGATCTGCCCGGATCATGGATAGAAGTTCGCAGCGCACACAATAGCGTAGCGCCGCGCTGCCAAAGGGGCCTGCCTTCAAAGCAGCAACCATAGGCTTGTTTCAAGAATGGCTCGCATTATGCGCTCAGGCCACCTGGCCCGGTTGCCAGAACGTGTTTACGATCTAAGGCAACTGCCGCACGCAGCGAGCCTTACCGGATCTGGATCAGGCTGAAAACGCCGTGTACGCCGCTCACACCCTCCGTGATGGCGATGGCGCGGTCTCGCAGGTCTGGCGAAGGAAGGGTACCTTCCAGTGTCACCATGGCATTGCCAGTTTGCACCTGCAGCATGCGCAGATCGTCGTTTTGGGTAGCGGCCAGCGCATCACTCACAGCAGCAGATATCGCATCGTCTTCCGCCAGCACCCGCTGGCGGCTGGCGGTCTGCTCCACCGTCGCATTCACCCGTGCTCCGGAGCTGCGCAGTTTCTGGTGCAGGCCGTGCACCCATTGCGCCACCTGCTGGCCGGTACCCGAGGCATCCGCCTCGACAAGCCACCATGGCGCAGCAATGCCCAAGGCGATAGCCACGCACAGACCGGCACCCGCCAACCACAGGCGAGCACGCCCGGATTGCCGTGTCGGATCAGCGTTGCGCAAACGGTGAGGCGGGGCCATTCGGTGCGGAGGCATACAGTCAAAGAGAGCGGATCGGTAATGAAAGCGTTGAGTGTAGATTGTTGGCGATCCTGGCGGTCTTGCCCAGCTTTGTCAGCCAAATGCTGCAACTGAAACCTTGGCTACACATTTGTCCACGATTTCTTCATGCGGCCAGCCGCGGTACGGCTCGCACCCCTCGGCAGCGTCCCTGAATCCATGGAACGCTGTCGCATAAATCCACGGCTTGCGGCAGGCCTGCCCGCCATGAGGCGACAATGCGCCATGCTCGCGCCGCTGCTCTACCGACTTTTTCCGTTCCTCTCCTGGCCCCGCCCCACCCTGCAACTGCTGCGGGGCGAAGCCATGGCCGGCATCACCGTCGGCCTGATGCTGCTGCCACAGGGCGTGGCCTATGCGCATCTGGCAGGCATGCCGCTGATCACGGGGATCTATGCCTCCATCATTCCAGCGGCAGTGGCCATCCTCTTCAGCCCATCGCCGCGCCTGGGCGTGGGGCCCACGGCGCTGTCCGCCCTGTTGATCGGCGCTTCGCTCACCGGCATGGCCGAGCCGGGTTCGGCCCAATGGGTGGTGCTGGCGGCCTGGATGGCGATTCTGTCGGGCCTGGTGCAGCTGTCGCTCGGGCTGGTGCGCGCGGGGTGGCTGCTCAATCTGGTGACCTCGCCGGTACTGGCCGGCTTCACCCAGGCGGCAGCCATCTTGATTCTGGCGTCGCAACTGCCCAGCCTGCTGGGCATGAAAAGCGACTGGGCCACCGTGTGGGACAACCCGTCGCTCGGGCTGTTCGACTGGCGCTCGATCCTGTTTGGCGTGTTGAGCATTGCAGGCCTGGTGCTGGCTAAAAAATGGCGGCCCGCGTTTCCGTCAGCCATTTTCGTCATTGGCATCACCGGCATCGTCAGCTGGGCAGGCGGTTTTGCGGACAAAGGCGGCGCCGTGGTGGGCCATCTGCCGTCGGGGCTGCCGCACTTCGTCTGGCCCGGCCTGCTGGGCTGGGACGAATTTGGCCTTCTGGTGATGCCCGTGCTGGTGATATCGCTGGTGAGCGCTTTGGAGACCGCTTCCAGCGCCCAGGTGGAGCACCAGCAGGCAGGTACCCGCTGGGACAGCAGCCAGGAGCTGATTGCGCAGGGCATGTCCAAGATGAGCGCAGGCCTGTTTGGCAGCTTTGCCACCAGCGCCTCCTTCTCGCGCTCGGCGGTCAACCTGCTGGCCGGGGCCAAGACGGGTTACTCCAACCTGTTTTCCATCCTGCTGGTGGTAGTCGTGGTGCTGTGGTTCACTCCTGCGCTCTACCATGTGCCGCAATCGGCACTGGCGGCCATCGTGATGACGGCCGTCGCCAACCTGGTCAAGCCCCGGGCGATTCTGCGGCTTTTTGCGATCTCGCGCATCGAAGGCGGCATTGCCGTGGCCACCTTTGCCATCACCATCCTCACGGCGCCGCGCATCTACTGGGGCGTGCTGGCAGGCATTCTGCTGAGCTCCTGCTACTTTCTGTACAACCGGCTGCACCCGCGCATTGTGGAAGTGGGCCTGCACCCCGACGGCAGCCTGCGCGACCGCCACCTGTGGCATCTGCCGACCCTGGCGCCCGATGTGCTGGCGCTGCGCATGGATTCGGAGCTGGATTTCGCATCCGCCGCCGCGCTGGAAACCCGCGCCGCCAATGACTGGGCCCGCCACCCGCAGTACAAGCAGCTGGCCCTGCTGGCCCAGCCCATGAACCAGATCGACATCACCGGCGTAGAAGCCTTTGTGCGGCTGGAGCGCATGGCCGCCAAGCGCGGCGGCCTGCTGCACATCGTGGGCATGAAGCTGCCCGTGGAGCAGCGCCTCAAGCGCGCCGGCCTGCTGCAGGACAACCCCCACCTGCGCCTGTACCGCACCGACGCCGAGTTTCTGCAGGCCCTGGCGCAACACACGGCCAATGCCACAATTGAGTATTCGATCTAAGTAAAATAGGCCTTTGGCGCCCACCTGGAGGGTGCCCTTCGCTATTAATTTGATAGATTCCCTGCCGTGCCCGACATTCTGAACATCTCCTGCTACAAGTTCGTTCCGCTGCCCGATGCGCAGCAGCTGCGCGAGCTGCTGGCCGAGCGTGCGGCGCAATGGGCGCTCAAGGGCACGGTATTGCTGGCAGAAGAAGGCATCAACTTCTTTCTGGCAGGCCCGGCCGAAGCCGTGCATGGCTGGGTGAACGCCTTGCGCACCGATGCGCGCTTTGCCGACGTGGCCCCCAAGGAGAGCTGGTCGAGCACGGTGCCTTTTCGCAAGATGCGCGTGGTGGTCAAGCCCGAAATCATCCGCATGGATTACCCGGCGATTCGCCCGGCCAATGGTCGCGCACCTGCCGTCAAGCCTGCAGACCTGCAGCGCTGGCTGGCCCAGGGGCACGATGATGCGGGCCGCCCCGTGGTGACGCTCGACACACGCAACGACTATGAAGTGGATGAAGGCGCATTCACAGGTGCCATTGACTGGCGCATCCGCAAGTTCACCGAGTTTCCAGCCCAGCTGCGGGCCCACAAGGCTGATCTGGCGGGCAAGACCGTGGTGAGCTATTGCACCGGCGGCATCCGTTGCGAAAAGGCCGCAATCCTGATGCAGGACGAAGGCATCGAGAACGTCTACCAGCTCGAAGGCGGCATCCTGAAATACTTTGAGGAAACCGATGGCACCGGTTACCAGGGTAGTTGCTTTGTGTTCGACGAACGCCGTGTCGTGGATGATTCGCTACAAAAAACAGAGCTTAAAGCGCAAATCTGACGCTTGCCCTAAGCCATTTTCATGCATCACACATAAAAAAGCCCTTTGCATGGTGCAAAGGGCTTTCTTGTGAAGCCGCCTCAAGCTGCGGGCGGTAAATCCATGGAGTCCGTCATGCCGCTCTGCGCTTGGCGTCCATGCTCCAGGCACCGGCGCCAAAGGCTGCAAAGGCCAGCAAACCGCCCACGATGGCAATGTTCTTGTTGAACAGCAGTTGCGTCACCATGCGCGCCTCGGCGGGCACCGACCAGTAGGCATGGAAGAAGAAGCTGGCCACCAGGGTGAAGAACGCCAGCGCCAGTGCGGCATAGCGCGTGCCCCAGCCCAGCAGAATGGCCAGGCCGCCCAGAATCTCGACACACAGGCCGACGCCCACGGCAATCTCGGGCATAGGCATGCCCGCAGAGGCGGCATAACCAACGGCGCCGGCAAAGCCCGTGAGCTTGCCAAAACCCGGAATCACGAAGAACCAGGCCACCAGAATACGGCCCAGCAAGGCCAGCGGATTTTGCAATGCATTCATTTAACGCTCCTCTGGCCTTGCCCACCCGCGGGCTGCGGGCGGGGGTAGCCTCGTTTCAGGGTTTGGGATGGATCAAGCTTCCAGGTCAAACACCAGCACTTCGGCATTTTTGGCCTGGTCCAGCTTCACGGCCGTTTCCTGGTCCATGTAGGCCGCATCGCCAGTGTGCAACGGCGTGCCGTTGACGGCAACCTCTCCCTTGACCACATACACATACGACTTGCGACCCGGGGCAATGGCCACCTCGGCGGTTTCCGCGCCATCGAGCAGGCCTGCGTACATGCGGGCATCAGCCGTCATGGACAGCGAGCCATCGGCACCATCGGGTGACACCACCAGGCGCAGCTTGCCGCGCTTTTCGGCGTCGGGGAACGCCTTTTGCGCATAGCTCGGAGCAATGCCCGTCTTGCTGGGCTCGATCCAGATCTGCAGAAAGTGCGTTTCCGCGCCCTCGGCATGGTTGAACTCGCTGTGCTGCACGCCGGTGCCTGCGCTCATGCGCTGCACATCGCCCGGGGGCAACCCTTCGATGTGGCCCATGCTGTCCTTGTGCGCCAGATTGCCTTCGAGCACATAGCTGATGATCTCCATGTCGCGGTGGCCATGGGTACCAAAGCCGGTACCAGGGGCAACGCGGTCTTCGTTGATCACGCGCAGATTGCCCCAGCCCATGAAGCGGGGGTCGTAGTAGCCTGCAAACGAGAAGCTGTGGTTGGAACGGAGCCATCCATGGTCGGCATGGCCACGATCGGCAGATTTACGAACCATCAACATTTTTGATCTCCTTCTTGTGAAACACCGCTGAAATGCCGTGTTCATCACCATGTCCGTAACTGTAAAACTGCGCCATCCTCCTGTGAGACTGCGGGTTTGATGGCATCATTCAAAAAAACTGATGGTGCTTTCCCATCCGCCCCTCCCTACGCCGAAGGACCCTGACATGGCCGTACTGCGCGACCGCGATGTACTCACCCCCGACACCCTGGCACTGCTGCAACTGGTGGCCGACACCGGCAGCTTTGCCGCCGCTGCACGCAAGCTGGGCCTGGTGCCCAGCGCCCTCACCTACCGCATCCGCCAGGTGGAAGACGCCCTCGATGTGCTGCTGTTTGACCGCAGCGCTCGCCAGGCTCGCCCCACTGAAGCTGGCGAAGAGCTGCTGCGCGAAGGCGCGCGCCTGCTGCAGGAGGTGGATGCCGTCGCCAACCGCGTGCGCCGCGTGGCCACCGGTTGGGAGCCAGAGCTGCGCATTGCGGTCGACGGTGTCATCTCGCGCACCACCCTGCTGGAGCTGGTCGAGGCCTTCTACGCCATTGCGCCGCCCACGCGCCTGAAGATCGTCGACAGCATCCTGGCGGGCACGCTCGAATCCCTCACCAGCGGCCGGGCCGACCTCGCCATCGGCATCGCGGTCGATGCGTCGAACGTGTCCGGCCTGCAACAGCTCGATCTGGGCGAGATCACCTTCCGCTACGTGGTGGCGCCGCACCACCCCCTGGCCGACGAGATCCAGCCCATCAGCGACGATGTGCTGCGCCGCCATCGCATCATCGCGGTGGCCGATTCGTCGCGCAGCGGCCAAGGCCAGACCATCGGCGTGATGAGCGGCCAGGACGTGCTCACCGTCGACACCATGCAGGCCAAGCTGCAGGCCCAGCTACGCGGCATTGGCGCGGGTTTTCTGCCCGACAACATGACCCTGCCCTACCTGCGCAGCGGCCAGCTGGTGGAGCGCGAGTTGATGCGCCCATTGCGCAAGATCAAGCTGCGCTATGCGTGGTGCAGCAATGCGCCGGGCAAAGCCCTGCAATGGTGGCTGGACAGGCTACAGTCGCAGGCAACGCGCGATTCACTGCTCAACAACCACTACGTGGGATAAATCCTGACCAGAATTGCCTTCCACAACGTGTAGAGTGGATCGCTGAAAGCCCAGCTTTCGATTGCCACTGGAGTTTTTTGGAAACACTGATTCTTCCTTGTCCCGCTTGCCGAACCAGAACAGAAAGTCTCGCATGCCTTCTCGCATCCCTCCCAAGCCCAAACGATCCAAACAAACCCCAAAATCCGGCGCTCCGCGCCACTTTGCCGTCGTCGGTGCCGGCATGGCCGGTATCGCCTGCGCCCGCACGCTGCAGCAAGCGGGCCACCAGGTCACCGTGATCGAGGCACAGACCCAGGTCGGGGGCCGCATGGCCAGCCGCGATGGCAGCCACGGCAGCTTTGACCTGGGCGCGCAGTTCTTTACCGTGCGCGACCCTCGCTTCCAGCAGGCGCTGGACACCGCCCCCGGCGTCACCCGGCCCTGGAGCGTGAACGCCATCCGCACACTGGATTCGTCTGGCAAGGCCGTGGTCAGCCGGGCATCGATGGAGCCGCACCTGCTGGGCGTTCCCACCATGGACAGCCTGCTGCAGGTCTGGGCCGCGCCGCTGGCCGTGCGCCTGGGCGAGGAGGCCGTGGCTTTCGAGCGTGATGCGCTCAACCCCGATCAATGGCAGATCCGTACCGAAGACGCCGATGGCGGCGTGCATGTCTACGCCGGGCTCGATGGCGTGGTGCTGGCCGTCCCCGCCCCCGAAGCCGAGGTGCTGTTGGAGGAAAGCGACCTCACCCCGCCCGCCGACTGGAACCTGGGCGATGTGTACATTGCCCCCAGCTGGACCCTGCTGCTGAGCTTTGCCCACGCCGTGGACCCGGCCTTGACCAATATGGGCCCGCAGTGGAATGCCGCCCGCACCGAACACCCGCGCATCACCTGGCTGGCGCGTGAATCCTCCAAGCCCGGGCGCGGCAAGATGGAGCGCTGGACTGTGCAGGCCAGCCCCGACTGGGCCCGCAAGCATGAAAACGACGAACCCCAGCGCGTGGCCGCCAAGATGCTGCAGGCATTCTCCGAACTCACCCGCATCCGTGCCACGCCGACGGAGATGCGCGTGGTGCAATGGGGCTACGCCAAAACCATCAACCCCCTGCCCAAGGATGCACAAGGCAAGCCACGCAGCCACCTGTGGGATGCGTCGCAGTGCGTGGGCCTGGCTGGCGACTGGTGCCTGGGTTACCGTGTGGAAGACGCATTTGTCTCCGGGCTGGAACTGGCCCTGGCCATGCTTGGCGAAAAGGCCTGATACCTCGCCTGGTACCGCTTCCGTTATCTCCGCCTGATAGCGCTTCTCATAGCGACATCAGGCCGGTACCAGTGGCCCCTGCAGCCGCTGGTACCTTTTTTTCGCCCGAGCAATCCATGCACCAGGGCGGTCAGGTCTCGCTGGAGCCCAAGGCCAAATTGCCCACCGTGCGGCTTGCCAGCAGCGGATAAGCGGTCTCCTGCCCCAGTTCCATCTGCTCTATCGACCAGGCCTGCTGCCATGGCGGCAGTTGGGCACAACCGTGGGCCAGGGGCGCCAAAGGCACCGCCTGCTGGTAGCGAAACAGCGTGATGTGCTGAATCTGTGGCCGGTGCCTGCCGGGAAAACGGTCTCTGGCATGGTGCTCGATCTCGTCACGCAGGCGATCCATTGCAGCGGATGGCGAAAACTGCAGATAAATGGCCTTGTCACCCACCTGAACCTGCCCCTGGTGCAGCAAAAATGGCTCGTATCGCGGGGCCAGGGCCTGCAAGGCCGTGAATGTGTCGGCCTCCAGCCCCAGCCATTCCTGCGGCCCGATGGCCACATGCTGCGTTCGCGCCCAGACGAGCTGAAAAATACTCAGGTGCAGCGTTGGCGCAGGCGCCCGGTGAAAGATGCCCGCTGGCGCCAGCGCCTCGATCCGGTCCTGCAGCGCCACCAGCGCCTGCATCACATCCGGCGAGGGCCTGACCACGATATTGATCGCAAAGGTGGGGCTGCCTATCTGGTGGTCGGGTACGGTCAAACGGGACATGGAAGAAGCACTGAGGCCAAGGCGGTTGAAAACGCGCCATTCTAGCCAGCCGCCTTGTGACTTGCGCCCTGCGCCACGGGTTGCCGCTGCTTCCTGCACAGCGGACAAAAAAATGCCACCTCGGTTGGCAGAGGTGGCACAAGGCCGGTAGAGCATGGAGTGCTTGGACTACCGACGAGGAGGATGAGCTATGAGATTGGCGTCCTTCCTTGGTTCGCACTGCGTCAGAAAGCCGCAGGGCGCCACTTGAGCAGACGCTTTTCCAGACGGGTGAGCAGAAAATCCGCCCCCAGCGCAACCACTGCCAGCACGATCATGGCGGCAAATACACCGCTGGCATTGAAGGCGCCCTGCGCAGTGGAGATCAACAGGCCAATCCCTTCCTTGGCACCAAGAAACTCACCCACCACGGCCCCCACCAGCGCAAAGCCAAAGCTCACATGCAGGCTGGCCAGAATCCACGACATGGCAGACGGAATGACGACCGACATCGTCACCTGGCGCGGCGATGCGCCCAGAATCTGGGCATTGGCAATCATGTACTTGTCTGCCTCACGCACGCCCTGGAATGCATTGGCAAACACCACAAAGAACACCATCACCACGGCCAGCGCCACCTTGGACGCCATGCCCAGGCCCAGTGCGATCACAAACACCGAACCCAGCACCACGCGGGGAATCGAGTTGGCGATCTGGATATAGATCGAAAACACATCGGAGAGCAGCTTGTTGCGGCCCAGCACAATGCCGCAGATCACGCCGGCGATCGAGCCGATCAGAAAGCCGATCACCGTTTCCTCCAGCGTCACCAGCACCTGCTGCCACAGCGGGCCTTGCGATGTGCCGTCGCGCATCCATTCCACAATCTGGCTCCAGATCATGGATGGCATCGAGTAGAAGAACGGATCGATCCACTTCATGCGGGCAGAGACTTCCCAGCCGCCGAGCACCGCGACGAGCACCAGCAGGCGTAGCGCGATGATGACGGCCTTGCGGCGCTTGATGGCCGCCTGCGCAGCGATGGATTCCTGCGCCAGCGCGGCGTCGCTCACGGCAGCGGGGGTCTGCTCGGGCGCCGCCTGCGCGGAGGGAATGCCCTGGTTCAGAGTGAGTTCAGACATGGTGTGTTCCTTCCCTCGTATTACTGGATATGGACTTCTTCGCGCAGGTCATCCCAGATGCGCTTGGACAGGTCGATAAACTGCGGGTCGTAGCGCACCTCGCTCATGACGCGGGGGCGCGGCAGATCGATCTCGTACACGCGCTTCAAGGTGGCGGGGCGTGCGGTCAGCACAAAAACGCGGTCGGCCAGGGCGATTGCCTCTTCCAGGTCATGTGTCACGAACACCACCGAGCCACCAGAGCCCGACCACAGCCGCAGCAGCTCGTCCTGCATCAGGGTACGGGTCTGCATGTCCAGCGCCGAAAACGGCTCGTCCATCAGCAGAATCTCGGGCTGGTTGATGAAGGTCTGGGCCAGCGCCACGCGCTTGCGCATCCCGCCCGAGAGCTGGTGCGGGTAATGGTTTCCAAAATTGGCCAGTCCCACGCGGTGAATCCACTCGTCAGCCAGCTTGAGGGCCTGCTCACGGGGCTTGCCCCGAAAGATCGGACCGGCGGCCACGTTCTCGCGCACCGATTTCCAGGGAAACACGGCATCAGCCTGAAAGACGAAACCGATGCGCGGATCGATCTGCTCCACCTTTTTGCCCATGACCCGCACCTCACCCACCGTGGGCTGCAGCAAGCTGGTGATCAGGTTGAGCGTGGTGGATTTGCCGCTGCCCGTGGGGCCGACGATGGCGATGAACTCCCCCTTGGCCACGCGCATCGAAAAATTGCGCAGCGCCAGGGTGGCTGTGCCGTCGGGGGCGATGAAACGCAGCGACACCTTGTCAAACTCAATCGCTGCATCCGCTTGTTGGGCGGGCGCTGCAGCACCTTGGGGCTGCAGAATGCTGGGCGGCTGCATGCTGGCAACCGCCTCTGTGGCGTAGGACATGAAATGCTCCTGGATGATGGTGAATAGGCGCGCAGGGGGCAGCACAGCACGCGCTAAAAAATGGATCTCAGCTTCCTACTTCGCGTTCAGGTAGGCGTTGGAATAGGTCTTGGCCAGGTCGATATGCGCGCTCTTCACATTCGGCTTGTAGGCCGACAGCACCTTGAGCACGGTCTCCGGGCCGCCTTCTGGCATCTTGCCGTCCTTGGTGTACATGGGCAGCGAGGCCTTGAGCGCCGCCACATACAGCTCCTTGTCGTTGCCGTAGTAATCCTTGGGCATCTTCTCGGCAATGTCTTCGGCGCTGTGGCTGCTGATGTACTGCATCGTCCTGCCAAAGGCGCGGGCCAGCTTGGCTGCCTGCTCCTTGTGGCTTGTGGCCCACTCGTTGCGCACGTACAGGCTGGCGGCAGGGTAGAGGCCGCCCAGCGCGGCCTTGGTGCCCTCCTCGCTGCGCATGTCCACCAGCACCTGCGCGTCACCGGTCTTGAGCATTTGCGACACGGTAGGCTCGGTCGTCATGCCGGCCTGGATACGGTCCTGCTTCATGCCGGCGATGAAGGAATTGCCTGCGCCCACAGGCAGCAGCGAATAGTCCTTGCTGGCCACGCCCTGCTTGTCGACCAGATAGCGGGTCAGAAACTCGGTGGACGAGCCCAGGCCCGTAACGCCCAGCGTCTTGCCCTTGGCATCGGCCATGGACTTGAAACCCGCTGCAGCCGCCTTGGCAGAAACCAGCTCCACCTCGCCCGGCACCTTGCAGAACACCGCAATCGCCTCGATCTCCTTGCCCTTGGCCTGCAGATCGATGGTGTGGTCGTAAAAACCCACCACACCCTGCACGGCACCAGCGATCAACTGGTTTTCGGCATCCACGCCTGCGGGTTGCGACTGCAATTCCACCTTCAGGCCCTCGTCCTTGAAATAGCCCAGCGATTCGGCCAGCTTGGCAGGCAGATAGATGATCTTGTTGATGCCGCCCACCATGATGGTGACCGTATCGCTGTCAGCGGCCTGTGCGGCAGGGCTTGCCATGCAGCAGACAGCGGCAGCCGCAATGGCAGCCAGCGCAGCACGGCGTGAAGTGTGGATGGTGGTCATGGTGCATCTCCTTGCGTTGTTGTCCATGGTGCACCTTGGTCGGCTTGAGCGCCCGGTTGGGCGACCGCATAATGCACCGGATAGGAACAGAGTCTAGAAATGGCACCCTTTCAGTGCGCTTTCGCTGCACTGCAGCATTTTTAGTGGTTATCCCTGATCTCTTTTTTGGGTGCCTAGGGCGCCGCCGCATCTGATGAAAATTCTTCTGGTCGAAGACAACCTGGAACTCGCCCAATCCCTGGCGGAGCTGCTGCGCCAGCACGCCTTTGTGGTTGACCATGTGGACCGTGGCGACGCAGCCGACCAGTTGCTCACCCAATCGCACTACGACCTGCTGCTGCTTGACCTGAACCTGCCGCAACTCACCGGCAAGGCCCTGCTGCGCCGGTTGCGCGAGCGCGGCGACAGCGTACCGGTGATCGTGCTGACGGCCAGCGATTCGCTCGATCAGAAGGTGCTGTGCCTGGAGATCGGCGCCGATGACTACCTCGTCAAGCCGGTGGAAGTGCGGGAGCTTTTGGCGCGCATGCAGGCCATTGCCCGGCGGCAGATGCCCGGGCGCGACAACCACGTGCGCTGCGGCAACCTGCAACTGGACCTGCGCACACGCCTGTTCAGCGTGGCAGGCGAAGAGCTGGCCCTGCCACCGCGCGAGCGCAGCGTGCTTGAAGCGCTGATGCTGCAAAACGGCAGCGCGCTCTCCAAACAACGGCTGATGGACGTGATCTACGGCATGGACGAAGAAGCCAGCGCCGACGCCGTCGATCTGTACGTGCACCGCCTGCGCAAGAAACTGCAGGCCAGCGACACCACCATCATGACCCTGCGCGGCGTGGGCTACCTGCTCAAGCAAAAGCTGCCAGGCGGCGAATAGATGCTGCACAGCCTGCGCGCGCGCCTGGCCCTGTGGCTACTGCTGCCGCTGGCGGTGCTGGTGGCCCTGTGCGGCTGGTTTGCACACGAACACGCCGAAGACGCGGCCGACTACGTGCAGGACCACGACCTGCTCTCGTCGGCCAAGATCCTCGCCGACCGCCTGATCTGGGAAGACGGCGACGTGCATGCCAGTGTGCCACCCTCAGCACTCAGCCTGTTCATGTCACCCGCGCGCGACCACGTCTACCTGAGCGTGACCGATGCGCAAGGACAGTTGCTGGCAGGACAGCAGAACTTCCCCCAGCCGCAGCAGTTGCAATTGAGCGGCAGCGACAACGCCCAGTGGTACGACGCGGTATGGCAGGGCCAGCCCATCCGCGCCGTCATCACGCGCCGCGCCATGTACGACGTGGCCGGGGCGCGGGAAATCACCATTGTGGTCGGCAAAACCACACACAGCCGCGACAACATGGTGCAGACACTGTGGTGGCCCACCATGGAATACCTGCTGTGGGCACTGGCCGTGGCCGTACTGGTCAGTGCCACCGCGTTGACCCTGGAGCTGCGCCCCCTGCTGCGCATGGCGCGCCAGCTGGCCGCACGCCCCGCCAAGGAGCTGGATTTCCACCTTGATTCACGTCAATTGCATCAGGAGCTGCGGCCGCTCGCCGACACCGTCAACCAGTTTGCGCGCACCATCCGCGCCCAGGTGGCACGGCAGCGGCAGTTCATCTCCGATGCAGCGCACCAGTTGCGCACACCGCTGGCCATCCAGGCCCATACGCTCGAACAGGCTCTGGGCCAGACGCCGACAGCGCTGGCCGAGCTCTCCATCGCCCAGCGCCTGGCCATCCTGCAACGGCTGCAGCGCAGCAACCAGCAATTGGTAAACGTGACCAACCAGCTCCTCACCTTGGCACAGGCAGAGGCAGGCAGCACAACGCAAGCGGCGCAGTGGGTGGATTTGCGAGCCCTCTGCCTGCAGTGCCTGGAAGCCATGGCTCCGGCAGCCGACCAGAAACAGATCGACCTGGGGTGGGAGGAGAAAGAAGCAGCCGAGGAAAGCGAGCCTGCACGCAATGCCACGCCTGCTGTGGGCACCACGGCTACGACGAGCGCCCCCCCGTTTTCCTTGCTCACCACCAGCCGCCTGCTGCCCGAGTTGATTGCCAACCTGGTGGACAACGCCATTCGCTACACGCCGCCACAAGGCCAGGTCACCCTGGGGTTGCATGCGCAGGCTGGCAGCCTGCTGCTGTTTGTTGAAGACAATGGCCCCGGCATTCCCGCCCAGAGCCGCGACCAGGTACTGGAGCGCTTTTACCGCCTGGCCAGCGACACCCCCGGCACAGGGCTGGGCCTGGCCATCGTGCAGGAAGTGGCGCAGGCCAGCGGCGGCACCCTGCAACTGGCCGACGCCCAACAACCCTCCCCTCCCCCCTTTGGCCCAGGCCTGCGCATCAGCGTGCGCTTTGCGCGTAAGGCTGCGGGCTAGTCGCGCGCGCAGTACACTTTCGGCCCAATGAAACCTTCTGCCTACGTGGGCCGCTTTGCCCCTTCGCCCACCGGTCCGCTGCATGCGGGCTCGCTGGTGGCGGCGCTTGCTTCCTGGCTGGATGCGCGTGCGCATGGCGGGCGCTGGCTGGTGCGGATCGAAGATATTGATCCGCCGCGTTGCCCGCCGGGCATGGGGGAAGAAATCCTGCGCCAACTCCTGGCCTGCGGCCTCGTTCCCGATGATCCGCCCGAGTGGCAATCGGCCCGCCACCCACTGTATGCGCAGGCACTGGCACAGTTGCAGGCCGGAGGCTGGGCTTACGCATGTGGCTGCACGCGGCGCGACATGGAGGCCGCGCTGGCCGCCCAGGGCCATGTGCACGAGCGCCACGGCGAGCGCCCCTACCCCGGTACCTGCCGCGATGGTCTGCATGGCAAGGCCGCGCGCAGTTGGCGCTTTCATACCGTGCGCTACCAAAAAATCTTGGTTGAAACAGCCGCTAATGCAACTCAGATTGGCGCAGCAACTCCTTTTTCCATAGCAAACCAGCAATTGCACTGGCACGACCGGCTGCTGGGTGATCTGCGCCAGGACGTGGCCTCCACGGTCGGGGATTTTCTGGTGCAGCGTGCCGACGGCCTGTGGGCCTACCAGTTGGCGGTGGTGGTGGACGATGCCGAGCAAGGCATTACCGATGTGGTGCGCGGCGCCGATCTGGCCGACAATACGCCACGCCAGATGCTGCTGCAGCACGCACTGGGGCTGCCTACACCGCGCTATATGCATACGCCGCTGGTGCTGCAGGCCGATGGTGAAAAGCTGTCCAAGCAGTACGGTGCGCCGTCCATTGCCACTGGCAACGAGGCGCAGGCCCTTGCCGCATTGCAGCAGGCCGGGCGCTTTCTGGGGCTGGAGAGCCATGTTGGCCAAAGCATCGGCCAGACGCTGGAACATTGGGTTCCGCAATGGGCGGCGCGCCTTGTGGAGAAACCGGCGCCCCAACCGGTGCCCCAAGACGGATTGCGCGCTTAAATCCACCTACCGCCAACCACGCAGGCAGAAAACCTACAATACCGGGTTACGCACGCCTGTCTTGGCAGCGCCTGCAGATACATATCAATTTTTCCTCAGTTCTGACAAAGCAGGCAGACCGGCCCCATTCTCTTTGGCCCGCCGAGCCTGCCCCGCGCTCACCATGCAAGATTCTTCGACGCCAGAGGCGAATCCATCCGCCGCCGAACCCATCGTCACCAATGCAGCTGACGCCAGCAGCACGCCCGGCCACGCGCCAGCGGGTGTGGCGCACCCCAAGACGATCCGCTCCTACGTTCGCCGCGCGGGCCGCACCACCACCGGGCAGGCCAAGGCGTTTGAAGAGTTTGGCGAACGTTACGTGCTGGAATACACCGGCCAGCCGTTCGATGCACAAACCGCCTTTGGCCGCTCCGCACACTTGATTCTCGAGATCGGCTTTGGCATGGGTGAAGCCACCGCGCACATTGCGCGGGTGCGCCCCGACGACAACTTTCTGTGCTGCGAAGTGCACGAGCCCGGTGTGGGCGCCCTGCTCAAGCGCATTGGCGAGCAGGACATCACCAATATCCGCATCTTCCAGCACGATGCGGTGGAGGTGCTCGAGAACATGCTGCAACCCGGCATGCTGGACGGCATCCACGTCTTCTTTCCCGACCCATGGCACAAGAAGAAGCACAACAAGCGCCGCCTGATTCAGCCGCCTTTCGTTGCCAAGCTGGTGGATCGCCTCAGGATCGGCGGCTATATCCATTGCGCCACCGATTGGCAACCTTACGCCGAGCAGATGCTGGAAGTGCTGTCGGCCAACCCGCAGCTGCGCAACACGGCAGAGGGCTATGCTCCGCAGCCCGATTACCGGCCGCTCACCAAGTTTGAGAACCGGGGCCTGCGCCTGGGCCACGGTGTGTGGGATCTGGTGTACCGTCGCGCGCAATAAACTGCGCAATCATCGTTCTAAGGGCTGCTTTGCAGCCCTTTTTATTGCACTGGCCCGTGGCGAAGATGCTGCCGGGTTGATAAACATCCATACAGCGTTTCCGGGTCAATTTGGCGCACAGCGCCCGCCCAGAAAGCGCTTTCAGCTATAAAAATAATGCGCCAGAGGGCGGCATCGCTGCCAATCGGGTAGGATGGCTGCTGGCGTTGCACAGGCTGCGCCAATGGCAGGCCGCCGCCCCTCTGTGCCGCACATCCGCGCGCACCTTTGCAAAGGCCCATCCTTTGCCCCGCGCACGGCGCGGACCCGCAATACCGGCGCCCGCCATACACCTACCCATTGACTTGATATGACTGTCTCCAGCTTTCAACTCCAACCCGTGGACACCACCATCTCGGCCGACCAGCCCGAAGCATTGCGCAGCTACGGCTGGGCTACGGCCACCCCTGGCCCCTCGCTGCTGATCTTTGGTGCCGTGCATGGCAACGAGCAGAGCGGCACGCACGCCATCCGCCGCTGGATCGAGCGCTTTGAATCCGGCCAGGCACGCCTCAAACGCGGGCGCCTCACCATGGTGCCAGTGGCAAACCCAAAGGCCTTCTTCAAAAACGAACGAGAAGGCGACCGCAATCTCAACCGCAACTTTGTGCCAACCGACAAGCCCCAGAACTTTGAAGACCATGTCGTCAATGCGCTGGCCCCCTTGCTGGAGAGCCACGATGCCCTGCTCGACCTGCATTCCTACAGCGGTGACGGCGTGCCATTTGCCATGACCGGCCCGCTCAACAACACCGGCACGCTGGAGCCCTTTGCCCGCCAGCTGGAGGAAGAAGCCTTTGCCAAGGCCGTTGGCCTGCCCACCATCGTGCAGGGCTGGCTGGAGGTGTATGACAAGGCGGTTCAGGCCAGCAATGGTGCCATCCGCGCCGAGCACGGCATTGGCACCAACGAATTCATGCGCAGCCGTGGCGGCTATGCGATCACGGTGGAATCGGGCTCGCACGCCGACCCCGAGGCCATCGAGATCGCCGACCGCTGCATTGCCGGTGTACTGAATCTGCTGGACATGGCCGATGTGACCGTCGAGCCGGTGGCGCGCTACACCACGCACCACATGAAGGATGTCTTCATGCGCCAGCACAAGGACGACAAGATGACCCGCGAGTGGCAGAACTTCGACCCTTTCAAGACGGGCGATCTGCTGGCCACGCGCGCCGACGGCACGCAGATCCTGGCGCCATTCGACGGCTGCATGATCTTCCCGCAAAGCGATGCGGAGGTGAACCGCGAATGGTTCTACCTGGCGCTGACTGACCACGCGTAAATCTGCCCGCCATAGCACGCATACTAAGAAAGGCATGTTGCGCTTGCGCAGCATGCCTTTCTTGCTATCAATTCAGGATTAACCCGCAGATGCCGCGCCGGTGGCTGCAATGCGCCATGCCGCCTGCTAAGCTCGGCAGGATTGGAGACACCATGAGCGATATGAACAACGACACCATCCTGATTCCTGAGGCGCAATTGCATGACCTGTCGATGCGCGTGTTGCAGCACCTGGGCCTGAGCGCAGCGCACGCCAGCGCCATGACGCGCATTGTGGTTGCGGGCCAGCGCGATGCCTGCCAGTCGCACGGCGCCTACCGCATCTTGAGCGCGGCGCAGACCATCCGCACCGGCCTGGTGGACTTGCAGGCAGAGCCCATCGTGCAGCCCACACAGGGCGCGATCACGCGGGTCGACGCGCGCAAGGCTTTCTCGCCGCTGGCATTGGAAGCTGGCCTGCCGCATCTCGTGGCTGCCACGCGCCAGCTCGGCGTGGGCGCGCTGGTCATCAACCACTGCTTTCATTTCACCGCCCTGTGGCCCGAAGTGGAAATGCTCACCGCCCAGGGCCTGGCTGCACTGGTGATGACGCCCAGCCACGCCTGGGTGGCCCCCACGGGCGGCAAGCGCGGTGTGTTCGGCACCAACCCGATTGCCTTTGGCTGGCCGCGCCCGGGCCCATACCCCTATGTGTTTGACTTTGCCACCAGCGCCATCGCACGCGGCGACCTGGAGCTGCACCGCCGTGCGGGCAAGCCCCTGCCCGAAGGCGCTGGGGTGGATGTGGACGGCACACCCTCCACCGACCCGGTAGCCGTAGCCAAGGGCGCCATGCTGACCTTTGGTGGCCACAAGGGATCGGCCCTGTCCACGATGGTAGAGCTGATGGCCGGTGCGCTGATTGGCGACCTCAACAGCCAGGGCTCAATGGATTTTGACGCAGGCAAAGGCGGTGTGCCCTACCACGGCCACCTGCTGCTGGCCTTTGACCCGCAGCGCTTTGCAGGCGGCGACTGGCCTGCCTCGCAGGAGCGCGCCGAGGCCATGTTTGCAGCCATTACCGACCAGGGCGCCCGCCTGCCGTCAGAGCGCCGCTTCGCCGCCCGCGCCCAGAGCGCCAAGCAAGGCATCAGCATGTCGCGTGCGCTCTACAACGACATTGAAGCCCTGCTGCAGTGACACGGTGCTTGCGTTGATTCAAAAAGAAGAGCTGGAAGCGCACGCGTTGATTGGAGTTTGACCGCTCAAGTCCTTAGAACCCAATATCCACAGACGCCAAAAGCTCTATTTTTGATAGCAATCGGTTGAAGACCTTTATAGCTGGAGCGCAGTTGCTTACTGCGCCAGTCGGCGCGCAATCTCCCCCACCAGCTGCTCGCCCAGCACCGCCTTGCTCGCGCGTGGCAGTTCCTGGTGGCCGTGTGCATCCACCAGCAGCAAGGCGTTGTCATCCTTGCCGAATGTGGCCGGGCCGATATTGCCCACCAGCAGCGGAATCTGTTTGCGCAGGCGCTTAGCCTCAGCATTGGCCAGCAGGTTTTCGCTTTCTGCCGCAAAGCCCACGCAGTAGAGCTGGCCGCTTTGCGCGCGCGGCAGTTGTGCCACGGTCGCCAGAATGTCGGGGTTCTCCACAAAAGCCATCTGCGGCACCTGGCCACTGCCGTCTTTCTTGATCTTCTGGTCGGCGGCCCGGGCCGGGCGCCAGTCCGCCACGGCTGCGGTGGCAACAAAGACATCGGCGCCATCCACGTGGTTCAGCACGGCATCGAGCATGTTCTGCGCCGATTGCACATCGATGCGGCGCACGCCGCGCGGCGTGGGCACATGCACCGGACCAGCCACCAGGGTGACCTGCGCACCGGCCGCCTGGGCAGCCCGCGCAATGGCAAAGCCCATCTTGCCGCTGGAGAGGTTGGTGATGCCGCGCACCGGGTCGATCGCCTCGAAGGTGGGCCCGGCGGTGATCAGCAGTTTCCTGCCTGCAAGCGATTTGGCGGCAAAGAAGTACTGCAGCTCCTCTTCAATCTCGGCAGCTTCGAGCATGCGGCCGTCGCCGGTCTCGCCACAGGCCTGGTCGCCATTGCCCACGCCCAGCACCACGGCGCCGTCCGCCTGCACCTGGCGCAGGTTACGCTGCGTGGCCGGGTGTGCCCACATCTCGCGGTTCATGGCCGGGGCAAGGATGAGCGGCACCGTCCCCATGGGCCGCGCCAGGCACAGCAGGCTCAGCAGCTCGTCGGCCCGGCCCTGCACCAGGCGGGCGATGAAATCTGCGCTGCACGGCGCAATCACAATGGCATCGGCCTCACGGCTCAGATTGATGTGCGGCATGTTGTTGTGCTCGCGTGCATCCCACTGCGATACATAGACAGGCCGGTTGGAGAGCGCCTGCATGGTCACCGGCGTCATGAACTGGGTGGCCGATTCGGTCATCACCACCTGCACGGTGGCGCCCGCCTTGGTCAGGCGGCGGCACAGCTCGGCCGATTTGAAGGCGGCAACGCCACCGGACATGCCGAGGACAATATGTTTTCCATGGAGCTGGTTCATGCCCGCCAATGTAGCAGAGCCCCATGGCGCAGCGCCTGCCCAGCCATGCAAAGGCGCATGCCAGCATGGCCAATCCCATGCATTTTGCAGACCATTGCCAGCACCTCGCGCACCGCCTTCGCAAGCGCCTTTATAATCAGAATTTCCCACCTCCCAAAAAGACATGACCAAATTTGTCTTCGTCACTGGCGGTGTGGTGTCTTCCCTCGGTAAGGGAATCGCCTCAGCCTCCCTTGCAGCGATTTTGGAATCGCGCGGACTCAAAGTCACCCTGATCAAGCTGGATCCCTACATCAACGTGGATCCAGGCACCATGTCCCCCTTCCAGCACGGCGAAGTGTTCGTGACTGACGACGGCGCAGAGACCGACCTGGATCTGGGCCACTATGAGCGTTTCATCGAAACGCGCATGCGCCAGTCCAACAACTTCACGACCGGCCGCATCTACCAGAGCGTGCTGGAGAAAGAACGCCGTGGTGATTACCTGGGCAAGACCGTGCAGGTCATCCCCCACATCACCAACGAAATTCAGGAATACGTCAAGCGCGGCGCCGGTATCGGCACCGACCATGCGGTGGACGTGGCAATCTGCGAGATCGGCGGCACGGTCGGCGATATCGAATCGCTGCCCTTCCTCGAAGCGGTGCGCCAGCTCTCGCTCAAACTCGGCCCCAACAACTCGGCCTTCGTGCACCTGACCTACCTGCCCTACATTGCGGCGGCTGGCGAGCTCAAGACCAAGCCCACCCAGCACACGGTGCAGAAGCTGCGCGAAATCGGCATTCAGCCCGATGCACTGCTGTGCCGCGCGCAACACGCCGTGCCCGAGGAAGAGCGCGACAAGATCTCGCTCTTCACCAACGTGCAGTCGTGGGGCGTGATCAGCATGTGGGATGTGGACACCATCTACAAGGTGCCCCGCATGCTGCACGAGCAAGGCCTGGACGGCTTGATCTGCGACAAGTTGCGCCTGAACACACCGCCCGCCAACCTCAAGCGCTGGGACGACCTGGTGTACGAGACCGAGCACCCCAAGGGTGAGGTCTCGATTGCCATGGTCGGCAAGTATGTGGAGCTGTCGGACGCCTACAAATCGGTCAACGAAGCGCTCAAGCACGCCGGCATGCAGAACCATGTGCGCGTGAAGATCACGCACGTGGATTCCGAAACGGTGGACGACAAGGCGGCTGCCGAAATGCTCAAGAGCTACGACGGCATTCTGGTGCCCGGCGGCTTTGGCTCACGCGGTGTGGAAGGCAAGATTTCCACCGCCCGCTACGCCCGCGAGCACAAGGTGCCCTACCTGGGCATCTGCCTGGGCATGCAGGTGGCCACCATTGAATACGCGCGCCATGTGGCGGGCCTGGACAATGCCAACTCCACCGAGTTCGACCGCCAGACGCCCCACCCCGTGATCGCGCTGATCACCGAGTGGAAGGATGCCGACGGCACCATCAAAACGCGTGACGAAAACTCCGACCTGGGCGGCACCATGCGCCTGGGCGCGCAATCGTCCGATGTGCAGTCGGGCAGCCTGGCCCACAGCATCTACGGCGACGTGGTGACCGAGCGCCACCGCCACCGCTACGAAGCCAACACCCAGTACCTGGACAAGCTGCGCGACGCAGGCCTGGTGATTTCCGCGCTGACCCAGCGCGAGCACCTGACCGAAATCGTCGAGCTGCCTGCCAAGGTGCACCCTTGGTACATCGGCGTGCAGTTCCACCCCGAGTTCAAGTCCACCCCATGGGCGGGCCATCCGCTGTTCAATGCCTTCATCAAGGCGGCCGTGGACCGCAAGAAGGTAGTTTCCAAGTAAAAAAGGCGCCAGTGCAATCACTGCAGGCGCCGGTCGCTATGAAAAACGAAGCATACAACGATGCACACCGTTTTTCATGGCGCACCCCCACCCCTTATCGCTGAGGAGCCCTCCATGCAATTGTGCGGATTTGACATCGGCCTCGACAAACGCTTTTTCCTGATCGCCGGCCCCTGCGTGGTCGAATCCGAACAGCTGCAGATGGATGTGGCCGGCCAGCTTCAGGAAATCACCGCATCGCTGGGCATTCCTTTCATCTTCAAGAGCAGTTTCGACAAGGCCAACCGCTCCTCGGGCACGAGCTTTCGCGGCCCGGGCATGGAAAAGGGCCTGGAGATTCTCGCCAAGGTGAAAAAAGAGCTGAACGTTCCCATCCTCACCGATGTGCACACCGAGGCCGAAGTGCCCTACGTGGCCAGCATTGTCGATGTGCTGCAAACCCCGGCGTTCCTCTGCCGCCAGACCGACTTCATCCGTGCCTGCGCGCAGTCGGGCAAGCCGGTCAATATCAAGAAGGGCCAGTTCCTGGCGCCTCACGATATGAAGAACGTCATCGACAAGGCCCGCGCCGCCGCCAAGGAAGCAGGCCTGCCCGAGGACAGCTTTCTGGCCTGCGAGCGCGGCGCCAGCTTTGGCTACAACAACCTGGTGAGCGACATGCGCTCGCTGGCCATCATGCGCGAGACGAATGCCCCTGTGGTGTTTGACGCCACACACAGCGTGCAGTTGCCCGGCGGCAATGGCACCAGCAGCGGCGGCATGCGCGAGATGGTGCCCGTGCTGGCCCGCGCCGCCATTGCCGTGGGCGTGGCTGGCGTGTTCATGGAAACCCATCCCGATCCCTGCAACGCACTCTCCGACGGCCCCAACGCCGTGCCGCTCAAGCACATGAAAGCGCTGTTGGAGACCCTGGTCGCACTGGACAACGTCACCAAGAAGAGTGGCTACCTCGAAAACAATTTTGGAGCATAAGCATGGCCTCTGCCTACATCATCGCGTCGGTCACCGTCACCAACCCTGAACAGTACGAGGAATACCGCAAGTACAGCACCATCGCCATGCAAGCCTATGGCGCCGAAGTCTGTGTGCGCGGCGGCAAGGTGGAAGTGATCGAAGGCGACTGGAACCCTGGCCGCACCGTGATCCTCAAGTTCAAGGATACCGAGAGCGCACATAAGTTTTATAACTCCCCGGAATACACCAAGGCCCGCGCAGCGCGCGAAGGTGCCGCTATCATGCGCATGGTTCTGGTCGAAGGTGTGTAACCGTTTGGGATGGTTTTAGAACGTGTTTACGATCTCTACGCAGCCGCGTTGGAGTGCAATCGGGATGAGTTCGAAGCGCTGGGCCGCAGCTTGCACCGGGGTGCAAGCAAGGGCCAGCGCGCAGAAATCGCCCGATTTCACTCCAACCCGTAGGGACAGAGGCATTGCGGGCGGTCTGCGTCGTTGCAAATCCTCGCAATAGCGGGGCTATTGCTGCGGTATTGCGCCTAGCAGCCCATCCCGCAAAGCCACTGTCGCGGCGCGAGGAGATCGTAAACACGTTCTTAGCCCCCAGCGCACGTATATCGCGCGGCTGCAGCTCCTCTTTTTGCAGCAACGCAACCCGTTTTTCAATCTCTGAAAGGCTCTAAAGTGAGTGCAATTGTTGATATCGTTGGCCGCGAAATTCTGGATTCGCGTGGTAACCCCACCGTCGAATGCGATGTGCTGCTGGAATCGGGTGTGATGGGCCGTGCGGCCGTACCGTCGGGCGCATCCACCGGCTCCCGCGAAGCCATCGAGCTGCGTGACGGCGACAAGAGCCGTTACCTGGGCAAGGGTGTGCTCAAGGCCGTGGAGCACATCAATACCGAAATCTCCGAAGCCATCCTGGGCCTGGATGCAGCCGAGCAGGCTTTCCTGGACAAGACCCTGATCGATCTGGACAACACCGACAACAAGAGCCGCCTGGGCGCCAATGCCATGCTGGCCGTGTCGATGGCTGTCGCCCGCGCCGCTGCCGAAGAAGCTGGCCTGCCGCTGTACCGCTACTTTGGCGGCATGGCCGGTGTGCAGCTGCCCGTGCCGATGATGAACGTCATCAACGGCGGTGCCCACGCCAACAACAGCCTGGACCTGCAGGAATTCATGATCGTGCCCGTGGGCGCGCCGAGCTTCCGCGAAGCGCTGCGCTGGGGCGCCGAGGTGTTCCACGCCTTGAAGAAGATCATCGACAGCCGTGGCATGCCCACTGCCGTGGGTGATGAAGGCGGTTTTGCGCCATCGGTCGAAAACCATGAAGCAGCGATCCAGCTGATTCTGGAAGCCATCGACAAGGCCGGCTACACCGCTGGCGACCAGATCGCGCTGGCCCTGGACTGCGCCGCCTCCGAGTTCTACAAGGACGGCAAGTACGTGCTCGAAGGCGAAGGCGGCATCAGCCTGACGGCCGAGCAGTGGACCGACATGCTGGCCGCCTGGTGCGACAAGTACCCCATCATCTCCATCGAAGATGGCATGCACGAAGGCGACTGGGACGGCTGGAAGGTGCTGACCGAGCGCCTGGGCAAGAAGGTGCAGCTGGTGGGCGACGACCTGTTCGTCACCAACACCAAGATCCTCAAGGAAGGCATCGACAAGGGCATCGCCAACTCGATCTTGATCAAGATCAATCAGATTGGCACCCTGAGCGAAACCTTTGCCGCCATCGAAATGGCCAAGCGCGCAGGCTACACCGCCGTGATCTCGCACCGCTCCGGCGAAACCGAGGACAGCACGATTGCCGACATCGCCGTGGGCCTGAACGCTGGCCAGATCAAGACCGGCTCGCTCAGCCGCTCGGACCGCATGGCCAAGTACAACCAGTTGCTGCGCATCGAGGAAGACCTGGGCGAAGTGGCTGTGTACCCTGGCCGCGCCGCCTTTTACAATCTGCGTTAAGCTTGCGGCTTTAGCCATCGTCTATTGATCGATCTGCGCTCATGATTTCCCGCATTGTTCCCTTTGTGCTGCTGGCCATCCTGGTCAGCATCCATGCCCAGCTGTGGAGCGGCCGGGGAAGCGTCCCGTACGTCAAGGACATGAAAGAGCAGATCGCCAAGCAAAAGACCGAGAACGAGGCCGCCGAGCGCGAAAATGTGCGCCTGGAAACCGAGGTGAGCGATCTCAAGCAAGGCATGGACATGGTGGAAGCCAAAGCCCGCAATGAACTGGGCATGGTCAAACCCAATGAGGTATTTGTGCAGTACACGCGCAAGTAGAAACTCAAGCGGGATCAAAAGCGGATCTCGGTTCTGCCCGTACACGCTGGCTGACATGTTCCCATGAAGCGCCTTCCTACCGAAGGCGCTTTCTTTTTCGCCGTATCATCGCGCCCTATGTCTGCGTTTCCCAGCACCCGCACCACGCCTGTATCGCCGTCCATGGCATGCGTCCATGTGGTGGCCTGCGCCGTGGAAGACGCTTGCGCATTGGCTGCCAGCCTGCAGCATGCGCTGGGTGCAGAGGACTGCTTTCACTTCCGCCCCGGCGCTGCAATGCAGCTCGATGCGCGCGCACTCGGCGCCACCGATGCCCTGCTGCTGCTCACCCCGCCTCTGAGCGCCAGCAATACCCAAGTGCAGCACGCACAGGACGCGTTGATGCAGCTGCGCGCCGATCTGGTCAGCCAGCGGCAGCCGTTTCAGGTGCTGTTCAGCCAGGGCACGCGCTTGCTGGATGACGCACTCACCGCCTTGTGCAACTGGTTTCCCCAGGCGCCTGCACTGCAGGCGCGGCGCAGCGCCTTGCGGGAACACGGTAATCTGACACGATGGAGTTGGAACTGCGAAAAATGCAGCGATCCGGAATGTGAATTCCGCCTCTTCAAGGGACTGACCAGCTCCGAAAGCCCGTGAGCAGAAGCCCAGGCCTGTTGATGCCCAATGAAAAAACCACGCAATGCGTGGTTTTTTGTCAGGTACCGCGAAGCTTACAGACCTACGGGTCCTACTGCATGCGACTCGAAGCTGGCGGGTCGTTGCCGGGTTCGGTAAACAGATGCGCGGTATCCACCGCATCAAACCGGTACTGCTGGCCGCAGAACTCGCAGCCCACCTCGATCAGGCCCTGCTCCTCCAGAATGCTGTCCACCTCTTCCTGCCCCAGGTTGCGCAGCATGCCCGCCACACGGTCACGGTTGCAGGTACAGGCAAAGTGCGGGCCGCCTTCGCCGTCTTCCGGCACAAAGCGCAGCAGCTTCTCTTCCCAGAAGAGGCGATGCAGAATGGTTTCCACATCGAGGTTCAGCAATTCGTCGCGCGTCAGGCTGGCCGCCAGGTGGGCGATGCGGTTGTATTCCTCATTCTGGTCAATCTGGTCGTCGTCTTCGGTGTTCAGGCTACCGGCCGCCAGATTGGCTTCGCCCTTGATCGGCATGCGCTGCACCATCAGGCCCGCCGCCACCTGCTCATTCGCAGCAAGGACCAGCACGGTGTCCAGCTGTTCGGACTGGCGCATGTACTGCTGCAGGATGGCAGCGAGGCTGTCCACCGGTTCGCCATCCAGGTTCACCAGCGGCACCACACCCTGGTAGGCTTGCTGGCCAGGGTGCTTCTCCTTGGGGTCGAGCGTGATCGCGCAGCGGCCCTTGCCATGCACGTTGACCATATCGGTCAGGCTCGCGTCGGTGGACACCTCGCCGCTGATGGTCACAGTGGAGCGCACGCTCAGATTGGACTGCACCTCGGTCACCGCCAGCTTGACGGGGCCATCTCCGGAGATCTGAAACACCAGCGCGCCGTTGAACTTGATGTTGGACTGCATCAGCACACCGGCAGCCGTCATCTCGCCCAGCAGCTCCTGCACCGGCAGCGGATAAGCACCGGATGTGGTGTTGGCCGCGCGGCGCTTCAGGATCTCCTGCCAGGCTTCCGTCAGGCGCACGACCGCGCCACGCACGGGCAGGCCATCAAACAAAAATTTATGCAGTTCAGACACTCGTGATTCCCATCCTTGGTTCGCCGCGTGCATCCTGCGGTGCCCGGGCGATGGTTTGGAACATGCTTGCGACCTCTGTGCAGCCGCGTGGCGCGGAGATCGCAAACATATTCTTATTCCGGTAATTTTCGCAGACCCGCCGCAAAGCGGCTGGCATTGGCCATATATCCCTGCGCGCTGCGCTTCAAGCCTTCCATCTGCTCTTCGGTCAACTGGCGCACCACCTTGGCCGGGTTGCCGACGATCAGGCTGCCATCAGGAAACTCCTTGTTCTCGGTGACCAGTGCCCCCGCGCCCACGAGACAGCGCCTGCCGATCCTGGCGCCATTGAGCACGATGGCCCCCATGCCAATCAATGACTCGTCGCCAATCGTGCAGCCATGCAGGATGACGTTGTGGCCGATGGTGACGTGACGGCCGATATCCAGCGGCTTGCCCTTGTCGGTGTGCAGCACGCTGCCATCCTGGATGTTGGAGCCCTCTCCCACCCGGATCGGGTCGTTGTCGCCACGCAGAATGGCACCAAACCACACGCTGCTGTCCGCCGCGAGATGCACCCGTCCAATGACCTGCGCGCTGTCGGCCACCCAGGCTCCGGCATCCACTTCGGGCTGCACGCCATCCAATTCATACTTCGCCATCATGTCTCCTGTTTTTGCTCTGAAACGCCCCTTGCCTGCAACGGCCGAGGCGCTGCATCTGCGGACTGATCCATAATTGTAGGGATGGAATTACGTCAAAGCGCCCTGCATGCCCTGTGCGTGCGCGATCCCGAAGAAAAATCTGCACTGGCGCTTGCCCTGCATGCGCAAAGCGCTTCAATATCCATAGCAATCGATGCGCAGTTGACAGCTCCGCCTGCGGCAGATTTGCCCGGCCACCCCGCCAAGCCCGAACTCAAGCCCCACACGGCAGTCGCGCGTCGCTCGCCCGCAACCCCTGAAGGGCGCGCCATCCTTTTGCATGCGATCGCACATATCGAGTTCAACGCCATCAATCTGGCACTCGATGCCATCTGGCGTTTTCCTGGCATGCCGCGCCAGTACTACCTGGACTGGCTACAGGTTGCAGCAGAGGAAGCCAAGCACTTTCGCCTGCTGCGCGCCCATCTGCAGAAGTGGGGAGCCGACTATGGCGACTTTCCCGCACACCAGGGCCTGTGGACCATGTGCGAGAAAACCGCTGGCGATATCGTCGCTCGCATGGCTCTGGTGCCTCGCACCCTGGAAGCCCGTGGCTTGGATGCAACACCCCAGATCCAGTCCAAATTGCAACAAACCGGTGCGCCCGACGCCCTGGAAGCCGTGGCCATTCTGGACATCATTTTGCGTGAAGAGGTAGGCCATGTTGCCATCGGCAACCATTGGTACCGGCATGTCTGCGCAGCCCAGGGACTCAACCCCGAGGCCCATTACAGCGATCTGGTGGCCCGCTACGAAGCTCCTCGCCCCAAACCGCCCATCAATCTGGCAGCACGCAGCCAGGCCGGATTCAGCCCGACAGAACTGGCCTGGTTGGAAGCACAGTTGTAACAAATAGGCGTTCATTCCTTTGTGGCAGAACGCGCAACTTGCTACAAAAACCTGTGCTTCTCATTCAATCTGTGTCAGTGCTTGCGCACAATATGGACGAAAATACTTCCAACCCCGAGACATAACGAATTGCAGATACCGCCTGCGCCGCCCACCCACTCACCAGGCAGCTCGCACAGACGGAAGTTCAGCTGTACATGCAACATACGAGCGCGCCACCCCCAGCTTCCAGTCCAGCGGCAGCCGCCATGGATTTCACCTCTCCAGCCCCCCCTATCGCATGGCAGTCCATTCGCGATGCCAATGGCATGCAAGTGGGGCACGAGATATTCAACCGTTCCCGCACAGCGTCCACCCACACCATCGACTCGGACCTGTCGCTCGCCCACTCGGTGCTCTCGCACCTCAAGCCCGCGGCGCTGCTCGATGATGGACTTCTGTTTCTCAACACCACTTACGAGAGCCTGCGCAGCCCGCATCTCGATCTACTGCCCTCGGACAAGGTAGTCCTGGAGATTCCTTCATTGGGCCATGCAGCATCCAGCGAAGTGGAAGCCCGCCGCCCCGCGCTTGCGGCGCTGCGCGACAAGGGTTTTGCGCTGGCCTTCAACCACTCGGTCCTCGACTCCGCATATGCGCCCTGGCATGACCTGGTCAACTACCTGAAGATCGATTTTTCCGTGCTGGCTGCCGAGCGCGCCGTGCTGATGATCCGCTGGGGTCGGCGCATCCCGGGCGTCACCCTGATTGCCGACAAGATCGAGTCTGCCTCCCAGTTGCAGCTGGCGCAGGAAAACCAGGTGGACCTGCTGCAAGGCTATGCCGTGCGGCGGCCAGAGCCTGTGCCTGCACGCGTGGTGCTGCCCACCGTGAGGGAAGCCCGTGCCCTGAAGGCCCAACTGAAGGCCAACGCCGAACCAGAAGCGCTCACCCAGTTTCTGCAAGCCCAGCCCACGCTGCTTTTCAACCTGCTGCGCATGGCACAGTCGCAGGAGCTGTCCAAGCGGCACATCTACACTTCGCTTCCCCAATTGCTCGCCAGTCTGCGTGTCGAGCAATTGCATGCCTGGTTAGGCATGCTGGACGCGGTTGCGCAGAGCAATGCACCACGCCCGCCCGATTGCATCGCCCTGTACCAGGAACATGCCATGGCACTCACTGCCGCAGCCGCTACGGCGTGGCCCGATGTGCCACATGACAGTCTGGTCCTGATTGCCCACTCCCTGCTGCTCGGCAAGCAATTGGGGCTGACGCTGCAGCAGGCCGTAGACCAGTTGCTGCCGCCGCCGCTCGCTACCCCGGTACTCGCCCTGGAGTCGCAGTGGCAGGATCTGCTGCAAACCTATACATCCCCTGATTGACCTGGCCACGCTGGCCTTGCCCTCCTAAGCTTTGGCGGCAATAAAAAACCCGGCTCGCCATCTGCGCAGCCGGGTTTTTCATGGGTGCCAGCACCTGTCTGGTTCAGCCCCTTCGTTTTTTAGCTGACCATCAGGCATCCAGATGCTCTTCATGCGCGCGTTCGCGGATGAAGAACGAGGCGATGAGGCCCAGCGTCACGCCGAACATCACATAGAAAGCGGGCGACATCGTCGAGCCCGTCGTCTTGATCAACCAGGTGACGATGAACTGCGCGAACCCGCCAAACACCATCACGGCAATGTTGTAGGCCATGGACATGCCCACCGAGCGTACGTGGGCGGGGAACAATTCGGCCATCACCGTGCTGAACACACCAAAGAACACCGAAACAAAAACGCACACCACTACCTGTACGGTCATCAGCTTCGCAATCGTCGGGCCATCGGTAAGCCACGCGTACAGCGGGTACAGCACCAGCAGGTAGCCAATGAGGGAGCCGATCATCAGCGGTCGGCGGCCGACGCGGTCCGACCATGCGCCCATGAACGGCATCAGCACCACCATCATCGCAGCTCCCACCATCTGCACCATGAACGTGTCATGCAACGGCAGTTTGAGGGTGACCGTGGAGTACGTCACCAGATAGGTGAAGGTGATGTAGATCGACACCGTGGCGGTCACCACCAGGCCCATGCCCACCAGGGTTTCGCGCGCGTGGGTGCGCAGCATCTCCAGCACGCCCACCTGCTTGATGGTGCCAGCCTTCTGCGCTGCCTGCAGCTTCAAGAAGGTTTCGGGCTCTTCCACATGGCGGCGGATGTAGATCGCCACCGGCACGATCAGCAGGCCCACGGCAAACGGAATGCGCCAGGCCCAGCCCATGAGCTGCTCGTGGCTGAAAACATCAGTGATCAAGGTACCTACGGCGGCACCGATCAGCAAGGCGGCCATCTGCCCCGTCATCTGCCAGGAGCCGTAGAAGCCACGCTTGCCCTTGGGTGCCAGCTCGATCAGCAGGGCCGTCGAGGTACCGAACTCGCCCCCCGCCGCAAAGCCTTGCAGCAGGCGCGCCAGCACGATGAAGATCGGCGCCCAGACGCCCACACCCTGGTAGGTCGGCGCAAAGGTGATCAGTGCAATCGCCACCGCCATGATGGCCGTTACCATCACCATGGCCGCCTTGCGGCCCTTGCGGTCGCCATACAGGCCCAGCAGGATGCCGCCCACCGGACGCATGAAAAAGCCCACGCCGAACACCGCCGTGGTCATCAGGATCTTGTTGAGGTCGTCGCTTGGGTCGTTCGGATTGCTCGGGAAGAACAGCTTGGCCACGATGGGCGTCATGAAGGCGAAGACGAGAAAGTCATACCATTCCAGCGCATTGCCAATGACAGCGGCCAGAATATTTCTCTTGGATACAGCAGTAGATTGCACGCAGAAGTCCTAAAAACACAAGTCGCAGTCGGCGCAAGCGCAGCCGTTGCAGTTCACGAAAAAAGGGCTTGGTTCTGCGCGTGGCTTTGCGTTTTCCGATCCATCGATTACGCCGATGCCTCTGGAAGGCTGCACTGTGGCGACACAGCGCGCGCCCCTACGCAAGGAAGGCGACGAAATCGTGGGATCGGGAAATGAATCAAAGCAAACCAGGCGTGCGAGCAGAAGTACCGGCAAATCCACGAGACGAGCCACGCAGCAGCGGCGATCATGCAGAAAATGCATGAGACGCCATCAAGACCCGTATGAAATTGTAGTTGTACTATGCAATCACTGCTGTCGAAAACCGGACATCCGGCGGGAAAACGCGGGTAAGCACGGAAATACGAGCCCGCACATACCCAACGACTGGGAATGGCTGCCAGAAGAACCGGCCTGCGCCCGGCCTCCGGCGGCGCAATGGCACGTTGGCGCAAGCATGCAGCGAGAAGTCGGTCTCAGCGCCGGTCCGCCAAGGCATGGGCGATGGTGCCCAGATCGACATATTCCAGCTCGCTGCCAATCGGCACGCCTCGGGCCAGGCGCGTGAAGCCCATGCCACGGCGCTGCAGGGCTTCGCCCAGCACATGTGCGGTGGCTTCCCCTTCTGCCGTGAAGTTGGTGGCAAGAATCACTTCTTGCACTACGCCATCGCTGGCCCGCTCCAGCAATTGCTGCAGGCCGATGTCGCGTGGGCCGATGCCATCGAGCGGTGACAAGCGCCCCATCAGCACGTAGTACAGGCCCTTGTACGCTCCTGTGCGCTCCAGCGCCGCCTGGTCGGCGGGCGTTTCCACCACGCACAGGCGGGCCGCATCGCGCCCCGCATCCAGGCAGGTTTCGCAGATGGCGTTTTCCGTGAAGGTGTGGCAGCGCTCGCAATGGCGCACGCGGGTGCTGGCCTCATGCAATGCACGGGAGAGCAACTCGGCGCCTTCGCGGTCATTCTGCAGAAGATGGAATGCCATGCGCGATGCCGATTTGACGCCCACCCCGGGCAGGCGGCGCAGCGCTTGCACCAGGGCTTCAAGGGTGCTGGTATCAGACATGGTAAATTCCAAAAGAAAAAGCACCGCAACGCTTATCTAGCGCGCGGTGCATGCTATCAAAATAATCAGAATGGAAATTTCATGCCACCTGGGAGACCGGGCATGCCCGCAGTGATCTTGCCCATCTTTTCGTTACTGGTCTCTTCCGCCTTGCGAACGGCCGCATTGAAGGCGGCAGCCACCAGGTCTTCCAGCATGTCCTTGTCATCGGACAACAGGCTCGGGTCAATCGTCACGCGCTTGACATCATGCTTGCAGGTCATCAGCACCTTGACCAGGCCCGCACCCGACTCGCCTTCGACTTCGATATTGGCCAGCTCGTCCTGGGCCTTTTTCAGGTTGTCCTGCATGGCCTGGGCCTGCTTCATCAAACCTGCGAGTTGTCCTTTGTTGAACATGAAAGATCCTTCTATTTGAAACTCTGCGGCACGCGTATCACTTGTACGCGGCCCAACACATCATCATAGGGGCTGAATGCTGCCTGGCACTATTTTCGCGCCAAATTGCTGTATCAGAGACTGGACATAGGGGTCATTGCGCACCACATCTTCGGCCGCGCGCTGGCGCGCCTGCTGTGCATGCGCCTTGCGCCGTGCCGGGCAGTCTTCCACCGCCCCCACGCTCATCTCGATCCTGCCCACGAGGCCCGCTGCCACCAACGCAGTGCGCAAGCGCTCCACCGTACCGGGCTGCGCCAGCGTCTCCAGATCCACCCGCAGCCACCAGCAATCGGCTTCGCGCCGGATGAGCTGCGAGCGCAGTGCCAGTTGGCGCGCCACGGCGGTAATCGCCTCGGTCTCGATCAGCTTGAGCACGGTCTCGTTCCAGAAACCGCCTTCTGGCGTATCGGCAAACTCCGGCGGCACCCGGCCCAGGTTGTCGCCAAAGCTGGCGGGGCGGTCGTAATCGCTTGCCTGGTGCGCCTGCACGGGCAAGGCAATCAAGCCGGGCTGCGCAGGTGGCTCATCGGCCGCCCGCACGTCAGGCAGGGTGGGTGCAGATCCGGAAGGCGCGGCATCATCCAGGTAGGCTTCATCCGGCACGTCGTCAAAATACGGTGCATCGTCGGCGTCCACCGGCGCCACAGGTATCGCGTCCTCGTCGTCATCGCCCTCTTCCGGCGGCAGCGCTTCCTCGTCCGCGGCGACAGACGGCTCGGCAGGGTGAGAGCGCGCAGGAATCAGGTCTTCCGCAGTGCGTACCGGCAGCCGCACGGCATCGACGGAGGTGCTGGCAGGTGTAACCGCAGATGCAAGGACAGGCGCTGCATCGGGCGCGACGGGCTGTTCCACCACGGAAGCGGGGCTGGCCTGCGCGGTTGGTGCGGCAGGCGTGGCGGATGCGAGCGGAGCGGGGGCAGCAGGCATTGCAGAGGCTGCAACAACGGCCTGCGCAGGCTCCTCCGGCTTCGGCTGGGTCATAGCCGGTGCTGCGACAGGCTCTGCAGCCACGGGCGCTGCCTCCTGCACAGCCACGGGTGCGGGTGCGGACACAGATGCCGTTGGCTCTGCATTTTTGATAGCTGGCTGCGCTTGCTGTACAGGCGCCACCGGTGGTTTTGGTTGTGGTGCGGCGGCAGCAATCGTGCTATTCAGAGTTTTTTTTTCAGCCGCGCCCGCAGGCTTGAAGGCCAGCAGACGCAGCAGCGCCATGGTCAGTGCTGCATATTCGTCAGGCGCCAGCCCCAGCTCGGCCCGTCCATGCAAGGCAATGCTGTAGAGCAGCTGGGTTTCGTCTGCAGGCATCAATTGCGCAAGACGCAGAACCTCCTGCTGCTCGGCATCGTCATTCGCAACGGCAGCCTGGGCCTTCTCGGGCACAGCCTGCAGCACGGCCATGCGCTGCAGCTGCACGCCCATGTCTTCCAGCGTGGATGCGGCTGACAGCCCCTGGTGGCGCAACTGATCAACGGTTGCCACCACCTCCGCACCATCACCGCGCGCCAACGCGTCAATCAGGCGGAACACATGGCTGCTGTCGACCGCGCCCAGCATCTGGCGCACACCCGTTTCCTGCAACTGGCCGCCGGCGAAGGCAATGGCCTGGTCGGTCAGGCTGAGCGCATCGCGCATGGAACCACGCGCTGCGCGCGACAGAAGACGCAGCGCCTGGGTCTCGGCCGGGATATTCTCGTTGGCCAGCACGCGCCCCAGATGCTCCTGCACCGTTTCAGGCGCCATGGGCCGCAGGTTGAACTGCAGGCAGCGCGAGAGCACGGTCACCGGCACCTTTTGCGGATCGGTGGTTGCCAGCACGAACTTCAGGTACTCGGGCGGCTCCTCCAGCGTCTTCAGCATGGCATTGAAGGCGGTATTGGTGAGCATGTGCACTTCATCGATCATGAAGACCTTGAAGCGCCCTTGCACGGGTTTGTAGACCGCCTGCTCCAGCAGGCCTTGCACTTCATCCACGCCACGGTTGGAGGCGGCGTCAAGCTCCGTGTAATCAGGAAAGCGGCCACTGTCGATCTCGACGCAGGCCGGGCACACGCCGCACGGGGTTGCCGTGATGCCACCCGTGCCATCGGCCCCCGTGCAATTGAGCGACTTGGCCAGAATGCGCGAGACTGTCGTCTTGCCCACCCCACGCGTTCCCGTGAACAAATAGGCATGGTGCAGGCGCTGCTGGGTGAGGGCATTGGTCAATGCCTGCACCACATGCTCCTGGCCCACCATTTCAGAGAAATTCCGTGGACGGTATTTGCGGGCGAGAACGAGATAGGACATAGGCAGGCATTCTACGGGCAGTCGGAGGCCCCGCCAGCCCCGCACTGTTTTGTGCAACCGACAACCGGCCAGACCTGCACCGTCATCACGCATCAGGCATCGTTCTTTGGCCTTTCAAGCCAAAAGCCTCCATTTCTTTCGGTACAATGCACCCCTGACGGGCCTCCCCGCATGGGGAAGCGGCCAACCGGGTCAGGTGGGGAACCAAGCAGCCCTAACTGTGGATCCAGTGCCGGGGGTAAGGCTCGTCACCTCTCATTCTAAAAGCTCCTTGCATTGAGGAGCTTCAGCCCGCCCAAGGGCTTGTTCTTCTCTCCAGCTCCAGCCCTCCAACAAGGAGCACAGACACCGCTGGATTGCCAACCATGTCTACCATCACCATTCGGCCAGCCTTGCCGGGCGACGCAGATGCCATCGTGCGGATTCTTGGGCAAACCTATGAAGCCACCTGGAAGCCGGTACTGACCCCAGCCGCCATTGCACGCTTCGAAAGCTCTGGCAGCACCCTGCGCTATGTAGGCGAACGCCTTTGTGCCATGCATGTGGCCGTGTCTGGCGCCGAGATCGCAGGCGTCATTGACTGGAGCCGCGATTTCATCGATGCCCTGCATGTGTCGCCCCGCTATCAAGGGCAAGGCATAGGCGGCCGGTTGCTGCGGTATGCCGAAGCGGCCATGGTGGCAGCGGGCCATGCGCAGTCGCGCCTGGAGACAGACACCTTCAACCTGCAGGCACGCGGGTTCTACGGGAGCCATGGCTACCAGGAAACCGGCTTCTGCCCCGATGAGGAGTGGCACAGCGGCCTGACCACCGTGCAGATGGCCAAGCAGCTCACATCGGCATAGATCCACCGGCTCCGCGTGAGCCTGCCGGGCAGACGCATAGAGATGGTGGTCGCGCAGCCAGCCCCATGAATGAACGTAGAATGGCGCCAGGCCCTTTCTGCACCCTCTATGAAATACCTGCTGTGGCTGCTCAAGGCAGTCATTTTCTTCACGCTGTTTGCCTTTGCGCTCAATAACCAGCGCGATGTATTGGTGCACTTTTTCTTTGGCACCCAGTGGCAGGCGCCTCTCGTGCTTGTGGTGCTGCTGGCTTTCAGCGCGGGCGTGATCGTGGGCATCGTCGGCATGGTGCCGCGTTGGTGGAAGCATCGCAAGGCTGCGCAGCGCGCTGCCGTACCTCCAGCGGCCGAGCCACCCGCAGTCCCCGCCGCCAATGTGACCGACGCCTCTTTCAAGGCCGAACCGCTGCCTCCTCATGGAATTTGATATCTCCTGGATTCTGCTGGGCTTTCCGGCTGCCTTTGTGCTGGGCTGGTTGGCCTCCCGCTTCGACCTGCGCCAGATCCGCCGCGAAAACCGCAGCGCCCCCAAGGCCTATTTCAAAGGCCTGAATTTCCTGCTCAACGAGCAGCAGGACAAGGCCATTGACGCCTTCATCGAAGCCGTGCAAAACGATCCGGACACGGCCGAGCTGCATTTCGCACTGGGTAACCTGTTTCGACGCCGTGGCGAGTACAGCCGGGCTGTGCGCGTGCACGAGCATCTGCTGCAGCGCGCCGACATCGGCAAGGCCGAGCGCGACCGTGCGCAGCACGCACTGGCGCTCGATTTTTTGAAGGCCGGCCTGCTCGACCGTGCCGAAGATGCCCTGGCGCGCCTGGACGATACCCCGTACGAAAACGAAGCGCGCCTCTCGCGCCTTGCCATCTACGAACGCGCCCACGACTGGCCGCAGGCTGTACAGATTGCACGCCAGATGCAGTCCAACGGCCAGGGCGACTACAGTGTGCGCATTGCCCACTATCTGTGCGAGCAGGCCGTGGCCCAGCAGGCGCAAGGCAAACTGGATGCCGCCCGTGCGCTGCTGCACGAAGCCCAGTCCGAAGCGCCACGCGCGCCACGGCCGCGCATTGAACTCGCCCAGTTGCAGCACAAGCATGGCGAGCCCGCCTCCGCGTTGAGCACCCTGCTGGAGTTGGCGGCCGTCTCACCCTCCTCCGTGCCGCTGGTCGCCCCCCTGATGGTGGAACTGGCCAAGACCGATGATCGCAAGGCCGAGGTGCGCAACCTGCTGCGGGCCAATTACGCCAGCGATCCTTCGCTGGACGTGATGCAGAGCCTGGTTCAGATGGACGAGTTGGGCATGGTGCCTGCCGCCATACCGCCCCTGGGTCGCGAGTGGTACATCGAGCATCTGGCCCACGAACCTTCACTCGTCGCAGCCGGTCGCTGGCTGGCAGAAGAAACCCTGTCTCACGAAGAGCACCACCCCGCCATTCAGCGCGCGCTGGATACTGCCGTCAAGCCATTGACACGCTACCGCTGCGCTGCCTGTGGCTTTGAGGCACGTCAACACTTCTGGCAATGCCCGGGCTGCCAGTCGTGGGACAGCTACCCGCCACGTCGCGTCGAAGAGCAGTAAGAACGTGTTTACGATCTCCTCGCGCCGCGACAGTGTTTCTGCGGGATGGGATGCGAGGCGCAGTGCGCAGTGCGCAGCCAATAGCCTGCTATTGGCAAGCGCTGCAACGACGCAGACCGCCCGCAAAACCACTGTCCCTCCGGGTTGGAGTGAAATCGGGCGATTTCTGCGCGCTCGCCCTTGCTTGCACCCCGGTGCAAGCTGCGGCCCATCGCTTCGAACTCATCCCGATTGCACTCCAACGCGGCTGCGTAGAAATCGTAAACACGTTCTAAGCCCGCTGAACTGACAGAAGCTCTGCTAGCATCGGATCTCGACCCCGGCGTTCGTCGGGATGCAGGAGGTTCTATGCAATGGCGTTGGAGTCTCGTCGGTTTGGCCCTGTGCACCCAGCTGGCATGGGCTCAGGTGGAGGCCAATGTGGCCACCGAAGCCCAGTTGGACGGCATCCATGGCATCGGCCCCGCCACCTCGGGCCGCATTCTGCAGGCCCGCCAGAGGGGGCCGTTCACGGATTGGGCAGACCTGATGCTGCGCGTCTCCGGTATCGGGCAAAAAAAGGCGGCGCAACTGTCGCAGCGCGGGTTGACAGTGAATGGGAAAAGCTTTGCGACGCCCGAACCTCCGCTTCCCTCGGCTTCTCGCACTGCACAATAAGCAAGGGCCTTTGCTGCCGTGTTTGCAGACGCACACATAGGATATTTACTATCAGGTAGCGTGCGGCAATATCCTGAATTTGCTCGGGTTTTCGTAGCAGTAAAAGATGAGCTGGCTTGTAGAATTTACAAAAAATGGCACTCTCTTACCTGATCCTTCTCCCCTTCATCGGCAGCGCAATTGCAGCGCTGCTGCCAGCCAACGCCCGCAATACCGAATCAACGCTGGCCGGGGCGATCAGCGTTTTCTGTGCTGTTCAGGTGGCATTGCTCTTTCCGGAGACGCAGAACAACGGGGTCGTCCACCAAAACGTGGCGTGGCTGGGTCAGTTGGGGCTGGACCTGCATTTCCGCATGGATGGCTTTGCCTGGATGTTCTCCATCTTGGTGCTGGGCATCGGTTCGCTGGTGGTGCTGTACGCGCGCTATTACATGTCGCAGGCCGATCCCGTGCCGCGATTTTTCTCGTTCTTCCTCGCCTTCATGGGATCGATGATGGGCGTGGTGCTGTCGGGCAACCTGATTCAGCTGGTCTTCTTCTGGGAGCTGACAAGCCTTTTCTCGTTCCTGCTGATTGGTTACTGGCACCACCGCAAGGACGCCCGCCTGGGCGCGCGCATGGCGCTCACCGTCACCGGCACGGGCGGTTTGTGCCTGCTGGCAGGCGTCTTGCTGCTGGGGCACATCGTCGGCAGCTATGAGCTGGACAATGTTCTGGCTGCGGGCGATCAGATCCGCGCCCATGACCTGTATACACCTACCCTGGTGCTGATTCTTCTGGGCGCATTAACCAAGAGCGCGCAGTTTCCGTTCCATTTCTGGCTTCCACGCGCCATGGCGGCGCCGACGCCAGTCTCCGCCTACCTGCATTCGGCCACCATGGTCAAGGCGGGCGTGTTTTTGCTGGCACGCCTGTGGCCAGCCTTGAGCGGCACCGAGGAATGGTTCTGGCTGGTCGGCGGCGCAGGGGCTGCCACTTTGCTGCTGGGCGGCTATATCGCCATGTTCCAGCACGACATGAAGGCGCTGCTGGCGTATTCAACCCTGTCGCACCTGGGCCTCATCACGCTGCTGTTGGGGCTGAACAGCCCGCTGGCAGCCGTGGCTGCGGTTTTTCATATCATGAACCATGCGACCTTCAAGGCTTCGCTCTTCATGGCGGTGGGCATTGTTGACCATGAATCCGGTACCCGGGACATCCGGCGCCTCTCCGGCCTGCGCAAGATGATGCCTATCACCGCCACGCTGGCCATGGTGGCCAGTGCGGCCATGGCTGGCGTGCCGCTGCTCAACGGATTTCTGTCCAAGGAAATGTTCTTTGCAGAGACGGTGTACATCAACACCACGCCATTCCTGCAGACCGCCCTGCCCGTTGCTGCAACGCTGGCCGGTGTTTTCAGCGTCGCCTATTCGCTGCGATTCACGGTCGATGTATTTTTTGGCCCACCGGCCACCGACCTGCCGCACACGCCACACGAGCCACCCCACTGGATGCGTGTGCCCATCGAATTGCTGGTCCTGATCTGCATGCTGGTCGGCATTTTTCCGGCCTGGGCTGTCGGCCGCTATCTGGATGCGGCAGCGCTGCCGGTGGTGGGCGGCACTTTGCCGGAATTCAGTCTGGCCGTCTGGCATGGTGTGAACGCCCCATTGGTGATGAGCGTCGTCGCCATGCTGGCAGGCATTCTGCTTTACCTGCTGCTGCGCCAGTTGCGTGCGAAAAACTATGTGGACCATGCGCCGGTTGCCAGCTGGTTCAATGGCCAGCGCGTTTTCCTGGGAGTGATGGCACTCATCACCAACATGGCGCGCAACCTGCGCCGATTGCTGGGTACACGGCGCTGGCAATGGCAGGCGCTGTGGCTGGTGCTGGCGGCGCTGATCACTGCCACCCTGCCCCTGCTGATCCACGGCTTGCAATTGGGCAACCGCGCATCCCAGCCCCTGTCTCCATCATTCGTGCTGCTCTGGGTGATCGGCATCAGCTGCTCGCTGTCGGCGGCGTTCCTGGTCAAATACCACCGCCTGGCGGCGCTGGTCACCCTGGGGGGTGCAGGCCTTGCAACCTGCCTGACGTTCCTGTGGTTCTCTGCGCCCGACCTGGCCTTGACGCAGCTGGTCGTCGAAGTGGTCACCACGGTATTGCTGCTGCTGGGCCTGCGCTGGCTGCCCAAGCGTGACAAGCGTCTGAAAAAGGTATCCCAGCAAGGGGCCATGGTGACAATGCGCCGTTGGCGCGACATGCTGATCGCCATTCTGGCGGGCGGCGGCATGGCCTGGCTCTCGTTTGCGATGATGAGCCGCCCATTCCCCGAGAGCACGTCCAGATTCTTCCTCGAACGCGCCCTCACCGAGGGGGGTGGCTCCAATGTGGTCAACGTGATGCTGGTGGATTTCCGGGGTTTTGACACCTTTGGCGAGATCGTGGTGCTGGGCATCGTGGCCCTGACCGTATACGCGCTGCTGCGGCGCTTCCGCCCTGCGCCCGAAGCCATGGATGTACCCGAGCAGCAGCGTTTCCTGCCTGCCGACCTGCACACCGATCTGCTGAACCCGCGTACCGCCACCGACACGGCCATCGGCTACCTGATGGTGCCCGCCGTGCTGGTGCGCCTGCTGCTGCCATTTGCCGCCGTGGTGTCCATGTACCTGTTCATGCGCGGCCACAACGAGCCCGGAGGCGGCTTCGTCGCAGGTCTTACGCTGTCCATCGGCCTGCTGCTGCAATACATCATCTCGGGCACGCACTGGGTGGAGTCGCACATGCCGATCTACCCACGGCGGTGGATTGCAGCCGGTCTGCTGTTTGCGCTGGGCACCGGGGTGGGCAGCTGGTATTTCGGCTACCCCTTCCTCACCAGCCATACCGCACACCTCACCTTGCCTGTGGTCGGCGATATCCATGTCGCCAGTGCCCTGTTCTTTGATATTGGCGTGTTCTCGCTGGTGGTGGGCTCCACCATGCTGCTGCTCACCGGTATTGCTCACCAATCGGTACGGGGTTTCCGCTACCACGAACGCCAGCAGGGCGAGCGTGATGCAGACGCTGCGGCACAACAACCATAAGGAAGCGACCGATGGAAATCGTTCTTGCCATTGCCATTGGCGTGCTGACCGGCTCCGGCGTCTGGCTGTTGCTGCGCCCGCGCACATTCCAGATCATCATGGGATTGCTGCTGCTGTCGTATGCCGTCAACCTGTTCATTTTCAGCATGGGCCGCGTGGGCCTGGCCGTAGACCGTGAGCCCATTCTCCAGCCAGGTGTCCCCACCGACCTGATGCATTACGCCGACCCCATGCCGCAGGCTCTGGTACTGACGGCCATCGTCATCGGTTTTGCGATGACGGCGCTCTTCCTGGTGGTGCTGCTGGCATCGCGCGGCATGAGCGGCACCGACCATGTGGACGGCTCAAACTCCAACGACGTGCAGGAGATGCATTGATGTCGTTGCTTGCGTTGACCGAACGTCTGATGCCGCACCTGCTGCTCGCCCCCATCCTGCTGCCCATGCTGACGGCAGCGTTGATGCTGACCTTGAGCGAGCAGCACCAGCGCATCAAGCTGCTCATGAACATCACCTCCTGCACCCTGGGCCTGGCGATTGCCATCGCCCTGGTCAAATGGAGCAACCAGGAAGGCGTTGCCAACACGATGAGCGTCTACCTGGCCGGCAACTGGGCCGCGCCTTTCGGCATCGTGCTGGTTCTCGACCGGCTGTCCGCGCTGATGCTGCTGACCACCAGTGTGGTGGCCACCTGCGCCGTGATCTATTCGGGTGCCCGCTGGCACCGCGCGGGCGTGCACTTCCATGTGCTGTTCCAGTTCCAGCTCATGGGGCTGGCAGGGGCCTTTCTCACGGGCGACCTGTTCAACCTGTTCGTGTTCTTCGAGATCATGCTCGCGGCATCCTACGGCCTGCTGCTGCATGGCTCGGGCAAGGCGCGCGTGCAGCACGGCCTGCACTATATCGCCATCAATCTGGCAGCGTCCTCGCTCTTCCTGATCGGCGTGTCCATGCTCTACGGCATCACCGGCACGCTGAATATGGCCGATCTGGCACGCATCATTCCCAGTGTTTCCGGCGCTGACCGGGGCCTGCTCCATACCGCAGCCGGCATTCTGGCCACGGCGTTCCTGATCAAGGCCGCCGTCTGGCCGCTCAACTTCTGGCTCGTGCCCGCCTATGGCGCGGCCACCGCACCGGTAGGCGCCATCTTTGCGCTGATGACCAAGGTGGGCATCTACACCATCCTGCGTCTGTGGACCTTGATGTTCAGCACCGAAGCCGGGCCATCCGCTTACTTTGGCAGCGCCTGGCTGATTCTGGGCGGCCTGGCCACCATGGGCTATGCAGGTGTTGCCATGCTGGGCACACAGCGGCTTGGCTATGTGGCCGGCTACGCGGCCATTCTGTCGGCGGGCACCCTGCTTGCCGCAACGGGCTTCGGGCAGAACCTGATGACCGCTGCACTGCTGTACTACCTGCCCAGCTCGACGCTGGCCGTCGCCGTGCTCTTCCTGCTGGCAGACCTGATCGACCGCTGGCGTACCGAGGGCAGTGATGTGGTGCGGTTTGACGATGAAGAAGCCCCCTTTCTCACCCCCGAGCTGCTGCCGCGTGAAGGGTTGAATCTGGATGAGGACGAGGAAGTGCTGATCGGCCGGGTGATTCCCGCCTCCATGGCATTCCTGGGCCTGTCGTTCGTGGTCTGCACCCTGGTGATCTCGGGCCTGCCGCCGCTGTCGGGCTTTGTCGGCAAGTTTGCCATGCTCGACGCGCTGCTCAACCCCCTGGGCCTGGGCTCATCGGCAGGCAACAAGATCGGCTGGCTCGGAGGCCTGTTCATGGCGGCGCTCATCGGCACCGGCCTGATGGCCCTCACGGCGCTGGTGCGCATCGGCATTCGTGAGTTCTGGTCCAGCATCAGCCGCAAGCCACCCAAGCTCAAGGTGATCGAGGGCCTGCCCATTGGTCTGTTGCTGGGCTGCACCGTGCTGATGGTGGTCTACGCAGGAGACGTGATGCGCTATACGCAGCGCGCTGCCAACAACCTCCACTCTCCGGGCAACTATATGCGCTCGGTGCTGGACAAGGATCCGCTGCCTTCGCCCAGCGCTGCCCCTTCGCACCTTCTGGCGGAGCCAGACGCCCTCCCTGGCGCCATGCCTGTGCCTGATGCACCTACCTCCGGAGGTTCTGCGCCATGAAACGCCTTTTTCCCGCGCCGCTTCTGTCCGTGTTTCTGTGCCTGGTGTGGCTGCTGCTCAACCGCAGCGCCAGCGCCGGACAGATCATTCTCGGGGTACTGTTTGGCTGGCTGATTCCGATGCTTACGCAAGGTCTGCGCCCGCGCCAGGTCAGCATCAAGAAGCCCTGGACCATCATTCGCCTGGGGCTGCGCGTTGCCCGCGATTCGCTCAGCTCCAACCTGGCGGTGCTGCGCCTGCTGCTGATGCCCGGCAGCCGCAAAAAGCCTGCAGGGTTTGTGCATGTGCCCCTGCAACTGCGTGATCCCAACGGCCTTGCCGTGCTGGCCATGATTGTCTGCATCACCCCGGGCACGGCATGGGCCGAGGTCTCGCGCGACCGCTCGATCCTGCTGCTGCACGTGCTGGAGGCCGACGATCCGCAAGGCATCATCGACCACATCAAGGCCTGCTATGAACGGCCACTCATGGAGATTTTCGAATGAACACCATTCTTGCCTGGACCATGCCGGCAGCCCTGTTCATCCTGCTGCTGGCCATGCTGTTTGCCATGATCCGCCTGCTCAAGGGCCCGCAGGCGCAGGACCGTGTTCTGGCGCTCGATTGCATGTACCTCATCGGCATGCTGGTCATGCTGGTGCTGGGCATCCACTATGCCTCGGTCAACTATTTTGAAGCAGCCCTGCTGATTGCCCTGTTCGGTTTCGTCAGCTCCACTGCCATGGCCAAATTCCTGTTGCGCGGCGAGGTGATCGAATGACCGAAATCGACCTGCCCATCTGGGCCCAGATCGTGGTGTCCGTGCTGGTGCTGACCGGGGCGCTGATCGCCCTGGCCGGGGCTCTGGGCCTGTTCCGTCTGCCCAGCTACTACGAGCGGGTGCACTCGCCTGCCATCATTGCCACTGCGGGCTGCTGGTGCATCGTCTGGGGCTCGATCATCCATGTCACCCTGCAAAGCCATGCCACCGCGCTGCACGCCCTGCTGATTGCGGTGTTCATTGCGGTCACGGTGCCCGTCACCACCATCTTCCTGATGCGTGCCGCGCTGTTCCGCGACCGACGCATGGGCAAGGATGTGCCCGCGAGCGTGAGCCGCATCGTTGCTGCCGACCCCGATACCAACGACGCCTGAGAACGTAAACACGTTCTGAAATCCACACTGCAAATATGTGCCGGGGAGACAGCAAGGGCACTGCGCTTGCCCTATGCTGATGGATTGCAAGAATCTATTCTTCTCTCCCCGCCATGACCATTCTGCTCTCCAGCACCATCGATCGCACGCTCACCCAGTGGGTTCAGGAGCGCCTCGCCGACCCGCAGCCCGACGTTTTCTGGCAGCTCTGGTGCTTTGAAGGCGTTCAGGCGCGCCGTGCCGCCGAGCAGCAGCTCGCTGCCCAGGGCATTCGTGCCCGCATCCGCAGCAGCTACAAGCCCCTGGTACACGCGCTGCTGGAAGAAGTGCAGATGGACGGCCTGCGCGCTGTGGAGCTGCACTACCCGGTGCATGCCGATGCTGCCAACAATCGTTTTTTGCTGGAAGCCTATCCGCTGGCTGCCATGCTCTCGCACATCGATCTGAAGATGCAGGCCAACACCCATGGCAGCGGCGACGACCATTACAGCCTGCACCTGCATTACCGGGGTGGCCGTCACCAGCAGATGCATGTCTTTGCCCCCAACCGCCGTTTCGAGACCGCCCATGGCGGGCACGGCATCACCCCGTGCGGCTGGGAGCGATCGCAGGATTCGCAAGGTGCTTTCATGCACGATGCACCGCTCTCCACCGACTACGAGCTGGCCTACCAGCAGGCCATGCAATGCATTCGCCAGCAACCCTGGCCTGCTGGGGAGCCCTACTTCGGCCGCCTGCACATCCACATGGAGCTGCCAGGCTTTGAGCAACCCATCACCGGCACGGGCGAAGTGATGAGCACGCCCGAGGCCATGCATGAGGAGCTGTATTTCTCGCTGCTGGAGCATTTTCAGCACCTGTCGGGCCGACCGGCCGGTGACCGGCGCCTGCAGCCCGGGCAGATGGTGCCCGATATCCGCATGGCAACCGGCTCCGATCCCTTGGCGCTGCAGCACATCTCGGTACGCATTGAAAGCCAGGCCCTCCCGCTGCCTGAGCCGCTGGGCCAGCGCGCCGCTGCGTTTGCAGGCGCAGAAGCGGCCGCCCAGGCTGCGGCTGCACTGGAGCAAGCCCCGAGCCTGGCGCAGATTGCCGAGCTGACGCAGCCCTTGTTCGACACCTATGGCACCGCCTGGCAAGGGCGCAGCGTGCAAGGCCGCACAATTGCTGCCACCTACAAAAAGGGAAGCAACCACGCCGTGCTGCTGAGCGGCGGCCAGCATGCCAACGAGATCTCCGGCACCCACGGTGCATTGCGCGGCGCACTGGCGCTGGCAGCCCGGCCTGACAGCCACTTTGCCTACATCCCCGTCGAAAACCCCGATGGCTACGCCTTGCACGAGTGGTACCGCAGCTACGCGCCCGAGCAGATGCACCACGCCGCACGCTACACCGCGCTGGGCGACGACCTGGAATACCGCGACTCCGCGCCCTGGTACGAAAGCGCCGTGCGCCGCGATGCGCTGGCGGGCAGCGGGGCGCAGCTCCACCTGAGCCTGCACGGCTATCCCGCACACGAATGGACACGTCCGCTCACCGGCTACATACCGCAGGGCTTTGACCTGTGGACCGTGCCCAAGGGCTTTTTCCTGATCCTGCGCTACCACGATGGCTGGGAGGACGCAGCCGTTGCCCTGGCCGAGCAGGTGGCCCTCGCCCTCACCCAGGTGCCGGGCCTTGCGGCCTACAACGCGCGCCAGCTGCACCACTACCAGCAGCACTCCGGGCTGCAGCCTTTCACATTGCGCCATGGCACGCCCTGCACCATCAGCGCCCATGCAGCGTCGCCCGCGCCGGTCACCTTGATCACCGAGTTTCCGGACCAGACCGTCATTGGCGATGACTTCCGCCTGGCGCACACCGCCCAGCAGGCTGCGGTGCTGGCCGCCTATGCGGCATGGCAGGAAATCATGCAAAATAGATAGCAAGCAGCGCATACTCCGTCTGCGCCAAGCAGCGGATTCTTTGGCTGTATGATCAAGACCATTGTTGCTGCCTCGCTGAAAAAACACCATGTGGAACATCCTGGGTATCTCCGTCGGCGCCGCCCTCGGCGCTCTTGCGCGCTGGCAACTGGGTCGCTGGTTCAACCAGCCGCATGCCTTGCTGCCCTGGGGCACGCTGGCCGCCAATTTGGTGGGCGGCTACACCATCGGCCTGCTGGTGGCACTGTTCCAGAACATGCCGGGCATCGATCCCGTCTGGCGGCTGGTGCTGATCACCGGCTTTCTGGGTGCGCTCACCACCTTTTCCAGCTTTTCGGCAGAGACGGTGTCGATGCTGCAGGCCGAGAGATACGGCCTCGCCCTGCTGCAATGCAGTCTGCATCTGTTCGGATCGCTCGCGCTGACCGCACTGGGCCTGGCGACCGGCAATGCCCTGTGGGCCGGCCGATGACAGGCCCTTGCCCGGCCGCATTTGCGGGCATCGAAGGCGCACCGAGGCATTTTTGACACTTTTCGCGTTCGGCACCTGCCAAAACGCTATATATTCAGTAGCTATCAGCGCTTGAAAATCTTGCGTTGATGGCTTTTTTGTTTCAAGCATTGCTCCGGTGCCTGTGCTGCGGCCTGCACCACGTCAGAGGGAGACACCATGGACGCCAATACCCAGCTCGATGAACAAGTCATGGCGCATGACTGGAATCTGTTCAGCAAAGACCCGGCTGACGATAGCGCGATGAAGCGCGATTCCTACCGCCTCGCCTTTGCCGACCCCGAGTTTCTCAGCCGCCGCGAGACCCGCGCCATACGCTTTCAGCTCGAAATGCTCAAGCCAGATCTGGAACTGAGCGCACAGGGCATCAACAACACGGTGGTGGTATTTGGCAGCGCCCGCTTTGTCTCGCCCGAAGAGGCCGAGCAAAAGCTGGAGGCTGCCAAGGCCCAGGGCGATGCCAAGGCCATCGCCATTGCGCAGCGCGCCATGGCCACCAGCCGGTACTACGATGCGGCGCGCCGCTTTGCACGGCTGGTTGCCAAGTTCAGCGAAACGCAGAAGCTCGAAGACCGCCTCTACATCTGCACCGGCGGCGGCCCCGGCATCATGGAAGCCGCCAACCGCGGCGCCCATGAAGAGCGCGCCCCCAATGTGGGCATGAACATCACCCTGCCCCACGAGCAATCGGGCAACCGCTACATCACGCCCGAGCTGTGCTTCAAGTTCCACTACTTTGCGCTGCGCAAGATGCACCTGATGATGCGCGCCAAGGCACTGGTCGTCTTTCCTGGCGGCTTTGGCACCATGGACGAGCTGTTCGAGGTGCTGACCCTGGTGCAGACCCACAAGGCCAAGGGCGTGCCGATCGTGCTGTTCGGCTCCGATTTCTGGAGCCGCATGCTGAATTTTGATGTGATGATCGAGTACGGCACCATCTCGGCCGACGACGTCAAGCTGTTCCACATCACCGACGATGTGCACGAAGCCTGTCGCCTGATCCAGGCGTTCTACCAGGATTGAACGGCCAGGCGGCTTCTCGCCACCCAAGCCGATCCAACCAGCAAAAAGCAGCCAACCGGCTGCTTTTTTGTCTGTGGGAGCCACAATATCTACAGTTACTTTGGTTTCTTGGGCTCCACATCGGTCACCCCATCATCGCTGGCCGCATGCGCCTGGGGTGGCGTCGCTTGCGCCTCGATGGGCGTGAACGTGGGCAGCGGGGTGCGGCCCAGAACCCAGGCCATGCGCGAGCCCGCCCCCACCAATGCGCCCATCACCCAGAACACGCCGCCCACGCCGATGGCCGCGCCCGCCGCGCCAAACATCAGCGGCATGCACACGCTTGATCCGTTGATCAGCATCAACCGCAAGCCCACGGCCTCGCCATGGCGCTCTTCGGGGGTGATCTGGTGCAGCATGCTCATGGCCATGGGCTGCACGCTGCCCAGCGCAAGGCCCAGGAGCGCCGAGCACACCGCCATGGCCAGGGCGCCTGGCATCAGCGGGTAGATGGCAAACACGGCAGCGGTGAGCAACATGGCCACCATCACGACACTCATCTCGCGCATGTGGCGCGAGATGCTGGGCAGCAGCACGCGGATGACAAAGGCAGCCAGGGCAAACACCCCCAGCACCGTGCCGATCTCTGAAGCGGACAACCCCTTTTCATGGCCCAGAAGCGGCACCACGAAGGTATGCACATCCCAGCAGGAGGCCACCAGCCAGTTCACCAGCAGCAGGCGGCGAAAGCTCTGCTCGCGCAGCAGATCCCAGGCGTGGTGCGGCTGGCCGTCGCTCCTGGGGGCAGCGGTCGGCAAGTCGTGCGCCCCGCGCACGCACCACCAGGCCACCACGGAAAACAGCGCCAGCACCGCAAAGGCGATGCGGTATGAGAGGTTGTCTCCTGCCTGCCTGGTGGAATGGTCGATGATCAGCCCCGTGACCATGGGTCCCAGAAAGTTGGCCACCGCAGGCCCGAGCGACAGCCAACTGAAGATCTGCCGCAGCTCGCTCGCCTCGTGCGCCACACGACCCGCATGGCGCTGCAGCGCGATGATTGAGATACCGCAGCCCGCCCCCGTCAGCAGGGCCGACACGCACAGCACGTCAAAACGCGGAAACGCCACCCCGATGGCCGTGCCCGAAAACGCGAGGCCAATGGCGATCAGCATGGGCTTCATGAAACCGTGCTTGTCCGCATAGCGGCCCGCAGGCAACGAGAGAAACACCTGCGTCAGCGCAAACAGGCTGAGCAAAAAACCCACGGCGCCGGGGCTGTAGCCGTCGCGCAAGGCCAGCAATGGAGCGGCCAGCCGCGTGCCTGTCATGCAGGAATGGACAAAAAACTGGCCGACGATCAGCCGTATCAACTCGCGATTCACGCACTCCCCTTGGCTGGTCCGCACCCCCGGCGCTACCGGCCTGTCAGCAACGGCTTGATGGCTGCAGACACCCAGCCATGCATAAAAAATAGCTGATTGCGCTCAGCGGTATTGGTTTTCAGACCAAAAAGATGCTGAAAACCAATACAGGTATACGCTGCCAGCTCTCATTTTTTGCAACACTGCACGGTACATTTCCCGCAGGCCCCCACCCGGAGGCCCGGAAAGACATGCTCATGCGGACTTGTCCTGCATTGTCATCTGCGGCGCGGCTTGCTGGCTGTCGCCTCCGTCATCGGCGGCTGCGCCAATGCCTGCAGTGTCGGAATTGGGCAACTCATGCACGCCCGAGAGGCTGCGCTTGATGGCCCGCGTGCGCACATCCACCTGTTCGAACTTCTTGGCCGCCTGGTCGATGGATTTGCGCGTGGCCTCCACCGCTTCGCCAAACTTGTTGAATTCGGTCTTGACCTGGCCCAGCACGGCCCACACCTCGGAACTGCGCTTTTCAATGGCCAGGGTCTTGAAACCCATCTGCAGGCTGCTCAGCATGGCTGCCAGGTTGGCCGGGCCGGAAATCATCACCCGGCAGTCGTTCTGCACGGCTTCCACCAGGCCGGGTCGGCGCATCACCTCGGCAAACAGGCCTTCGGTGGGCAGGTAGAGCACGGCAAAGTCGGTGGTGTGAGGCGGCGCCACATACTTGCTGTGGATCTTGCGCGCCTCCAGGCGGATCGAGGTCTCGAAACCATTGCTGGCCGACTGGATGGCGGCCTTGTCCATGCTCTCCTGCGCATCCAGCAGACGCTGGTAGTGCTCCACCGGGTATTTCGAATCGATCGGCAGCCACACTGGCGCGTCGTCGCGCTTGCCCGGCAGGCGGATGGCGAACTCCACCATGTCGTCGCTGCCCGGCACGGTCTTCACGTTCCTGGCGTACTGATCGGCGGTGAGCACGTTGTCGATGATCATGCCCAGTTGCAGCTCTCCCCAGGTGCCTCGCGTCTTGACGTTGGTCATCACGCGCTTCAGGTCACCCACACTGCCGGCCAGAGACTGCATCTCGCCCAAGCCCTTGTGCACCTGCTCCAGCCGGTCACTCACCAGCTTGAAGGATTCGCCCAGGCGCTGCTCCAGCGTGGCGTGCAGCTTTTCGTCCACGGTCTTGCGCATCTCCTCCAGCTTGCTGGCATTGTCGGTCTGGATGCTGGCCAGCCGCTCGTTCAGGGTGCCGCGCAACTGCTCGGCCTGCTGCTGGTGGCCCTGCGCCAGCTGGGCCAGCTGGCGGCCCACGCCATCTTGCAGGCCGGTGAGGTGCGCCTGCACATCAACCTTCAGGCCCGAGAGGCTGTGCTGGTTGGCGCTGGTGAGGGCATCCACGCGCTGGGTCAGCGAGCTGTCAAGCGCCGAGAGCCGCTGGTTCACTGCCGCATCAAGGTGCGCCAGGCGCTGCGCCAGCTGCGCCTCAAACCCCGCCAGCGCCTGCTGCAGCTCCTGCCGGCCCAGGCGCGATTCGGCTACGCTTTGTGCAAGGCGCGCCTCCAGCGACTCGCGAAACTCCCCCATCGCCTCCAGGCTGCCCTGGTTCAGTTCGCGCAACTGCAGGTTGAGGTGCTGCGCCAGATGGCTGAATGCCCCTTCGTTGCGGGCCAGCGCCTGTACCGTGGCCTGCAGGTCGCGCCCCTGCTGGCCCAGCTGCTGCGCCCAGGGGTCGCTCAGATCCACCCTGGGGCGACGCACCAGCAGGATCAGCACAATGGCGAGCGCCACCGCCAGCAAAAGCGCAAGCAAAATCAGTTCCAGAGTCACAATCGCATCCTGCAGAGCAAAACTACAAAAATAATAGCTGCTTGCGCCCGGTACATGAGCGCAAGCAGCTATTTTTACCCTAAATTGGCGCGACTGTTACTTTTGGCGGCGGGTGGCGGCATCCAGCTGGTTGACCGGCGTGACCGGCGCCTTGCCGCCCAGGTAGGCAATCAGGTTGTCGGCGGCCAGTTGCGCCATGGCCAGGCGCGTGGGCGCAGTGGCGCTGGCAATGTGCGGGGTCAGCACCACGTTGGGCACCTTCAGCAGGTCGGGATGCACGGCGGGCTCGCCCTCGAACACATCCAGGCCTGCAGCCGCAATCTGGCGCGCCGCCAGTGCCTTGGCCAGCGCTGCGTCATCAACAATACCGCCGCGCGCAATGTTGATGAGCGTGGCCGTGGGCTTCATCAGCGCGATTTCGGCAGCACCAATGGTGTGGTGCGCCTCGGGCGTATACGGCAGCACCAGCACCAGGTGGTCGGCGGTTTGGAGCAACTCTTCCTTGCCCACGTAGCGGGCCTTGCATTCGGCCTCCAGCGCAGGCTGGAGCTGCGAGCGGTTGTGGTAGATCACCTTCATGCCGAAACCAAAGGCACCCCGTTTGGCAATCGCCTGGCCAATGCGGCCCATGCCGAGAATGCCCAGCGTGGAGCCATGCACCTCGGTGCCCGCAAACAGGTCGTAGCGCCAGTCCTTCCACAGGCCGGCACGCAGGTAATGCTCGCTCTCGCTGATGCGGCGGGCGGTCGCCATCAGGAGCGCAAAGCCGAAATCGGCGGTGGTTTCGGTGAGTACATCGGGCGCGTTGGTGCCCTGCACGCCTGCAGCCGTCATCGCTGCCACATCAAAATTGTTGTAGCCCACCGCCATGTTGGCGCAGATCTTGAGCTGCGGGCAGGCCGCGAGCAAGGCTGCATCAATGCGCTGCGAGCCGGTGGTCAGCACGCCATCCATGCCCTGCAGCCTGTCAATCAATTCGGCTCCCGACCAGGCCACATCCTCCGGGTTGGCGGTGACATCAAAGTGCTGCTGCAACGTGCTCACCACCTCGGGCGAGATGGCTCGGGCAATCAGAATCTTGGGACGGGACATCTGCAAATCTCTCCTCGGTTCAGCGGAACCAGATGAATGTCATGACGATGAAAAGCGGCACCAGAATGCTGCACGACCAGGCCATATAGCCAAAAAAGCTGGGCATGCGCACGCCACGGCTCTCGGCTATGGCCTTGACCATCAAGTTGGGTGCATTGCCGATGTAGGTATTGGCGCCCATGAAGACGGCACCGGCCGAGATGGCCGCCAAGGTGGAGCCCATGGTCGTCATCAGCGTGGCAGGGTCGCCCCCCGCCGTATTGAAGAACACCAGGTAGGTCGGCGCATTGTCGAGGAAGCTGCTCAGAAAGCCTGTCGCCCAGAAGTACATCGCCGGGTCAGGCGTACCGTCCGGCCGCGTCACCGCGCGCACGATACCGCCAAACGGCCCGCTCTCGCCCGCCTGCAGCATGGCGATGACCGGGATGATGGTGAGGAAGATGCCGGCAAACAGCTTGGCTACCTCCTGCATCGGCCCCCAGTCAAACTGGTTGGCCTGGTGCACCACCTTGGGCGTGAGCACAAAGGACAGCGTCGCCACCACGATCAAGCCAATATCGCGCACAAGGCCGGGCAGGCCCACATGGGCGCCTGCAATGGCAAAACCCACATCCGACTTCCAGAACCCGCTCATCAGCACCAGACCGACCACAACGGCGAGCAGCACGAAATTGATCTTTCCGTCAAAGCCGATGGATCCGGTATCGGGCGTCGGGTCAGGCCGGGCCACCGGCCCTTCGGCCTTGAATCTGGCGCTGTCGAGCACATAGAAGATCACGAGCAGCGCGCCCACCAGGAACACGGTCTCGGTAAAGATATGGCGCACGGTCCAGAAAAAGTCCACGCCCTTCAAAAAACCCAGAAACAGCGGCGGATCGCCCAGCGGCGTGAGCGAGCCACCCGCATTGGAGACGATGAAGATGAAGAACACCACCACATGGGCACAGCTCTTGCGCGCATCATTGGCCCGGATCAGCGGGCGAATCAGCAGCATCGATGCCCCCGTGGTGCCCATGAAGCTCGCCAGCACCGCACCGATGGCAAGAATGGCGGTATTGAGCGCGGGCGTGCCATGCAGATTGCCGCGAATATAGATGCCACCTGAGACTGTGAACAGCGCCGTCAGCAGGATCACGAAGGGAACGTACTCGGCCACCAGGGCGTGCACCAGGCTGCCCGCCGCCGCGCCCACGCCGAAGACGGCTGCAAAAGGCAGCAGAAACGCCAGCGCCCAGCCAGCGGCCACCTTGCCGAAATGGTGGTGCCAGAAATGCGGCAGAAACAGCGGCATCAGCGCAATCGACAGCAGAATGCCCGCGAACGGAATGCCCCAGGCCACCGACAGATCCGCCCCATTGAAACCCGCCGCAGACGCCAGCCCGGGTACAGCCGCCCCGATGGCTACCACCGCACTGCGCCACCAGCCCCACAGGCCTGTGCCTTGTCCCATGCCAAACTCCTTGCATCCGTTCTTATAAAAATAATAGCTGGCAGCGCATACCGGGCGCGCGCCGAGAGCTGATTCTAATGAAACCAGCTTCCCCTGCCTGCTTGCGCGGCCAGGGGCAAACCCGCAGAGCCGCCCTCACCCAAGCTCATCGACCCTCATCCCGCCCGGGCAGGTGCCGGAGACACACCCTGCGGCGGCTGGTTATCGTTTGGCGGCAGGTTGAACACCTGGCGCAGGTAGGCCAGGTATTTCTCATCGTCGCACATGCCCTTGCCCGGCGCATCCGAAATCTTGGCCACCGGCTGGCCGTTGCAAGCCGTCATCTTGATGACGATCTGCAGTGGCTCGTACCCCAGGTCGTTCGTCAGATTGGTGCCTACGCCGAATGCCAGCTGGCAGCGGCCATGAAAGCGCTGGAACAGCTCGATCGTGCGTGGAATCGTCAGGGCATCGCTAAAGATCAGAATCTTGGTGAGCGGGTCGACCTTGTGCTGCTTGTAATGCGCAATCAGGCGCTCGCCCCAGCTGAACGGATCGCCGCTGTCATGGCGCGCGCCATCAAACAGCTTGCAGAAATACAGATCGAAGTCGCGCAGGAAGGCGTCCATACCGTATACGTCCGACAGCGCGATACCCAGGTCACCCCGGTACTCCTTGGCCCACATCTCAAAGCCAAAGATCTGGCTTTCGCGCAGACGCGGCCCGAGCGACTGGCAGGCCTGCAGATACTCATGCGCCATGGTGCCCAGCGGCGTGAGCCCCAGCTCCTTGGCCAGCAGCAGGTTGCTGGTGCCCGCCAGCTGGCCCAGGCGTTCTCCGGGGCGCGGCGTCTTGGTCACTACACCCAGGCCGCCAGCGAGCGAGCGCAGCACCTCTTCCTGCCAGCGGCGACTGAAGCGGCGGCGCGTGCCGTAATCGGCAATCTTGAGCTGCTCCAGCCCCGGTGCATGCATGGCGGCAATCTTGGCTGCCAGGCGTTGGCGCCCCGCCTCCCAATCCGGCTGGGGCTGTGTATGGCGAAAATACACCTCATTGACAATGGCCAGCACCGGAATCTCGAACAGCACTGTGTGCAGCCAGGGGCCGCGAATGGCGATGTCGATCTCACCATTGGGTTTGGGGCTGACGGTGATGTACTTTTCGTTCAGTTGGTAGAGCCGCAGAAAATCGATGAAATCGCTTTTGAGAAAGCGCATCGACTGCAGGTAGGCCAACTCGTCATCACTGAACTGCAGCTGGCACAGGGCACGGATCTCGGCGCGGATTTCGTCCACATAAGGCGCCAGTTGCACGCCCGGATTGCGGCAGCGGAACCGGTATTCCACCTGCGCCCCCGGAAACTGGTGCAGCACCACCTGCATCATCGTGAACTTGTACAGGTCGGTGTCCAGCAGACTTTGGATAATCATTGGTTGGCTGCGCGGGGCGCTCACTACCGGCTGCCGGTGAATGGCCTCAATGCCCTGCGCCTTTTCATATGGTCGCAACCTGCCAAGTGTAGGCGATTGCGCAGGCGCACGCCGCCGCAGCTACCCCTGCAGCTGAATGGCCGTAACCGCCCGGAGCAAGGCGGCAGGCAGCGCCACCGGCCTGCGTTCGGTGCGATCCACATACACATGCACAAAATGGCCGCAGGCCGCACTGGCCTCCTCACCCACCACAAAAATACCCACCTCGTAGCGAACACTGCTACGGCCCACGCTGGCCACCCGGATGCCCACATCCACCTCCTGCGGGAAGGCCACCGGCGCAAAGTAGTTGCAATGGGTCTCGATCACCAGACCAATCGTCCCGCCCGCGTGAATATCGAGCGCGCCCTGCTCGATCAGATAGCGATTCACCGCTGCATCAAACCAGCTGTAATAGACGACATTGTTGACATGGCCATAGACGTCGTTGTCGGACCACCGTGTGGTGATGCGTTGAAAATGGGCATAGGCGCCGCGCAGCTGCGGCTGTGGCCGCTGAGGTGCGGCTGTGGCTGGCATATTGCTCATGGCATGGCCGTTCAGGAATGTGTTCAAGGCGGCTGGCATTGTAAAAGCGACAAGAGACGCTGGCCTGTCACCACGCAAGGTATGAATCGCTGGACGAGGCACGCTTTGCCACACCTCTGAAACAAAGCAGCGCTACAAATACAGAAAGAGGCTGAAAGAGGTTTTTCAGGCGAGGGTCGCCGCAGGCAAACTGGTTGCCTTTTCAACCAATCTACCGCCCGGTAGCCGCTTGAATTCAAATAAAAAACACTTTGTTGCTGCAGTGCACAAAAAACACTTGCAAAAGCATTTCAGATCCATACAATAACGATTATTGTGCAGTGCAGCAAAATGATCGCAATGCACAAGGATCACGGATGCAGACCGGCATCCGGATCTTGACCTTGAATGTTTGACTGACTAAACGGAGCAAGAAAATGGCATTGACCCCTGATCAAATCCTGGCTGCACACAAAGCTAACCTGGAAACCCTCGTTGGCCTGACCAACAAGGCCTTCGAAGGCGTGGAAAAGCTGGTGGAACTGAATGTTGCCGCCACCCGCGCTGCCCTGAACGATGCAGCCACCAACGCCAAGTCGGTGCTGGATGCAAAGAACGCCCAAGACCTGATCAGCGTGCAAGCTGGCCTGCTGCAGCCCATGGCTGAAAAGTCTGCTGCCTACAGCCGTCACCTGTACGAAATCGCTGCTGCTACCAGCCTGGAATTCAGCAAGGCTTTCGAATCGCAAGCCGGCGAAGCCCAAGCCAAGTTCAACGAATTCGTGGACACCGCTGCCAAGAATGCACCTGCTGGTTCCGAAAGCGCCGTGGCTGTGATGAAGACCGCCGTTGCTGCCGCCAACAACGCCTATGACAGCGTGCAAAAGGCCGTCAAGCAAGCTGGCGAAGTGGCTGAAACCAACTTCAACACCATCACCAACAATGTGGTGAAGGCTGCTGGCAACGTTGGTACCGCTGCCAAGAAGCGTTAATTCGGCGCCATTCTCGCTTGGTGAACTCGTAGCAATGGATTCACACGCTTTTTCCGCCTCTTGTTGCCAAACTCCTACAGTTTGGTAAAAACGCAGAAAGAGCGCTGGACAGAGCAAAGGGTTAACCCTAGAATTGCACCATTGTGTTGAGAAATTCAACACACCCAGTTGTCTCCTTGGATCTTTTCGAAACCTAGTTTCATGGATCCTTTTAAAGCCCGGTTCACACCGGGCTTTTTTTTGGCTGCAGCCTGAACAAGGCAGACCCGGAGCGCTTTGCCAGATCCTCATCAGATTCGTACAAAGCTTGTCACCCCCGATCAACTTGCGCCACATCCACTGAGATTCAAAAAACAATTGGGAATAATTCTTGTTTGAATTAAGATCGGGCATCTTTGTTCCTGGCCCCTATCTGCCGTATGCAATCTCTCAAAGCCCTGGCACTCGCATGTGCCCTCGTCTCCGCCGGTGCTGCCGCCCAGGCTGAAGAAGTCGTCAACCTGTACTCGGCCCGCCATTACTCGACCGACGAAGCCTTGTACACCAACTTCACCAAGGCGACGGGCATCAAGATCAACCGCGTGGATTCAGACGACGCAGGCATCATCGCCCGCCTCAAGGCCGAAGGTGCGGCATCGCCTGCCGATGTGATCCTGATGGTGGACGCCGCACGCCTGTACCGCGGCGAAAAAGATGGCCTGTTCCTGCCCATCCGCTCGCAAAAGCTCGAAGAAGTCATCCCTGCCAACCTGCGCGCCCAACCTGAAGCGGATGGCGGTATTGCATGGTTTGGCCTGTCCACCCGCGCCCGTATCATCGCCTATAACAAGGTCAAGGTGAAAAAGGAAGACGTCGACACCTACGAAGCCCTGGCCGACCCCAAGAACAAGGGCAAGATCTGCATCCGCTCGGGCTCCCACCCTTACAACCTGAGCATGTTCGGCGCCGTGACCGAGCACATGGGCGAGCAGAAGGCCCAGCAATGGCTGCAGGGCGTCAAGGACAATCTTGCGCGCCCTCCCAAGGGTGGCGACACCGACCAGATCAAGGCTGTAGCGGCCGGTGAATGCGATATCGCTGTCACCAACAGCTATTACTTTGCGCGCATGCTGCGCTCCAACAATCCGGAGGATGTGGCAGTCGCCAACAAGGTGGGCGTGGTGTTCCCCAACCAGAACAGCTACGGCACCCACCTGAACATTGCTGGCGGCGCCATCGCCAAGTACACCAAGAACAAGGACAATGCCGTCAAGTTCCTGGAATACCTGGCCAGCCCCGAAGCACAGACCTACTTTGCCAATGGCAACAACGAGTGGCCGGCTGCCAAGAACGTGCAAGTGGACAACCCTGCCCTCAAATCCATGACCCAGGGCAAGCCATTCAAGAGCGAAACCATCCCCATCAGCGCCGTGGGCGCCAACATGGGCAAGGTGCAACAGATGCTGGACCGCGCTGGCTTCCAGTAATGCCTGGCGAAAATACCGCTGCACTGACACAAAAAGCCCGTTCACGGGCTTTTTTTGCGACTGGAAAAGCACCCGCCCTCGGGTAAGATGCTGATTAATTGACGTTAACGTCAACGTGGAATATGCAAGGCCCTCGTACTGTGAAGCGCCTGAGATTCTATTCTGAGATCCATCGACACCATCTGCTCAACAAGGAGACACGGCAATGCAGATTTCAAACAAGGTATTCATCGTCACCGGCGGCGCATCGGGCCTGGGCGAAGGCACGGCACGCATGCTGGCCAAGGAAGGCGCGACCGTCGTCATCGCTGACATGAATGCAGACAAAGGCGAGGCCATCGCCAAGGAGCTGGGCGGCGCTTTCGTCAAATGCGATGTCTCCAATGCCGAGCAGGCGCAGGCTGTGGTCGACAAGGCCGTTTCGCTGGGCAAGCTGTTCGGCCTCGTCAATTGCGCAGGCATTGCTCCGGCTGAAAAGACGGTGGGCAAGAACGGTGCGCATTCGCTCGACGTCTTCAGCAAGACGATCACCGTCAACCTCATCGGCAGCTTCAACATGATCCGCCTGGCTGCCACCGCCATGAGCAAGAACGAGCCTGAGGCCACCGGTGAGCGCGGCGTGCTGATCTCCACGGCTAGCGTGGCCGCCTATGACGGCCAGATTGGCCAGGCAGCGTATGCGGCGTCCAAAGGCGGGGTGGTGGGCATGACACTGCCGATTGCCCGCGACCTCGCCCGCAACGGCATCCGCAACATGACAATTGCGCCTGGCATCTTCGGCACGCCCATGCTGTTTGGCATGCCCCAGGAAGTGCAGGACGCGCTGGCAGCTGGTGTGCCCTTCCCCAGCCGCCTTGGCAAGCCGGAAGACTATGCCAAGCTCGTCAAGCAGATCATCGAAAACGACATGCTCAATGGCGAAGTGATCCGCCTGGATGGCGCGATTCGCCTGGCCCCCAAGTAAATCGCCATACCCACAACAAAATGCCTTCCCGGTATGGGAAGGCATTTTTCTATGTGCATGCGCGTTTCGCCAATGGTTCAGAAGAGAAATAAGAGCGCAAACAAAAAGCCCTCTTGCGCAAAGCAAGAGGGCTTGGAATCTGGCGGAGTGGACGGGACTCGAACCCGCGACCCCCGGCGTGACAGGCCGGTATTCTAACCAACTGAACTACCACTCCTGGCAGGAAGCTTTGCTAGCTATTATATAGCATCAAGCGCTTCAAACTTGGCGACCCTACGGGGATTCGAACCCCGGTACTCACCGTGAAAGGGTGATGTCCTAGGCCTCTAGACGATAGGGTCAATCCTAGAACTTCTGGCTGTTTCCAGCCAGCGTGTTTTATTTGGTGGAGGTAAACGGGATCGAACCGATGACCTCTTGCATGCCATGCAAGCGCTCTCCCAGCTGAGCTATACCCCCCAATATTTTTATATCAACCCAATACTTTGTCGGGATCACTCGCTGTACTTCAGTACAGCTTCGCGATCCCTTCGAGTCTTGGATCGATCTAAAAACATTCAAAAACTGTGGCGGAGTGGACGGGACTCGAACCCGCGACCCCCGGCGTGACAGGCCGGTATTCTAACCAACTGAACTACCACTCCTGGCAGGAAGCTTTGCTAGCTATTATATAGCATCAAGCGCTTCAAACTTGGCGACCCTACGGGGATTCGAACCCCGGTACTCACCGTGAAAGGGTGATGTCCTAGGCCTCTAGACGATAGGGTCAATCCTAGAACTTCTGGCTGTTTCCAGCCAGCGTGTTTTATTTGGTGGAGGTAAACGGGATCGAACCGATGACCTCTTGCATGCCATGCAAGCGCTCTCCCAGCTGAGCTATACCCCCCAATATTTTTATATCAACCCAATACTTTGTCGGGATCACTCGCTGTACTTCAGTACAGCTTCGCGATCCCTTCGCGTCTTGGATCGATCTAAAAACATTCAAAAACTGTGGCGGAGTGGACGGGACTCGAACCCGCGACCCCCGGCGTGACAGGCCGGTATTCTAACCAACTGAACTACCACTCCTGGCAGGAAGCTTTGCTAGCTATTATATAGCATCAAGCGCTTCAAACTTGGCGACCCTACGGGGATTCGAACCCCGGTACTCACCGTGAAAGGGTGATGTCCTAGGCCTCTAGACGATAGGGTCAAAACCTGGAACTACTTTTCAGTAACCGATTAAAAAAGCGCCCTCTTCATACAAAGGCGCTTTTTGCATCAAGCGACTGACCAAATGGCGGAGTGGACGGGACTCGAACCCGCGCCCCCCGGCGTGACAGGCCGGTATTCTAACCAACTGAACTACCACTCCTGGCAGGAAGCTTTGCTAGCTATTATATAGCATCAAGCGCTTCAAACTTGGCGACCCTACGGGGATTCGAACCCCGGTACTCACCGTGAAAGGGTGATGTCCTAGGCCTCTAGACGATAGGGTCAAAACCTAAGAACCGATTCATTAAAAACGCATCGTTTCCGACAAATCTTGGTGGAGGTAAACGGGATCGAACCGATGACCTCTTGCATGCCATGCAAGCGCTCTCCCAGCTGAGCTATACCCCCAAAATCCTGGCAAACAACCCTCAGTTATTAAGTGCTGCTCACCAAAGACTTGAATTATAGGGTGAATTTTATCGCTTTTGGAGTCTTTCGGTAATTTTTTCACGACCCAGCAATGCAAGCACCGCATCCACCGATGGGGTGTGGGCCGTGCCCACAGCCAAAACCCGCACTGGCATTGCCAGTTGGGGCATCTTGATGCCATGGGTCTTGAGCACCTGCTTGAAACCGGCGCTGATCGATTCCTTGCTCCAGTCGCCCTGCTCCAGCACCTGCAGCAGTTCATCGATCACCGGCGTGATCTCTGCCGTGACATGCTGAGCCAGGTCTTCCGCGCTCGGCTGCGGATCGCGGTAGAACACCTGGGCCCAGTTGGCCAGGTCGACCAGGGTGTCGCAGCGGTCCTTGAAGAGGCCGCAGATGCGTGGCAGACGACCATCAGACAGCTCTCTGGAGTCGAGCCCCAGCTTCTGCAGGAAGGGCATCACCATGGCAGCCAGCTCATCGTCAGGCGTCATCTTCATGTGCTGTGCATTCACCCAGCGCAGCTTGGCCTCGTCAAACTGGCCCGCGCTGCGGCCCAGGTGGTCCAGGTTGAACCACTCCAGGAACTGCTGGCGCGAGAAGATCTCATCATCGCCGTGACTCCAGCCCAGGCGCGCCAGGTAGTTCACCATGGCATCGGGCAGGTAGCCCTCATCGCGGTACTGGGTGACGGCCTTGGCGCCATTGCGCTTGCTCATCTTTTCGCCCAGCTCGTTGAGCACAGTGGGCAGATGGGCAAACACGGGCACGGTCGCACCCAGCGCCTCAAAGATGTGAATCTGGCGCGGCGTGTTGTTGACATGGTCGTCACCCCGGATCACGTGGGTGATGTTCATGTCCATGTCGTCCACACAGACGCAGAAGTTGTAGGTGGGTGTGCCATCGGGGCGCGTGATCACGAGGTCATCCAGCTCCGAGTTCTGGAACTCGATATGGCCCTTGCACTTGTCGTCCCAGCCGACCACGCCGGTCAACGGCGTCTTGAAGCGCAGCACGGGCTTGACCCCTTCCGGCACCGGAGGCAGCACTTTGCCAGGCTCTGGCCGCCAGGTACCGTCATAGCGCGGCTTTTCCTTGTTGGCCATCTGCTTTTCGCGCAGTGCGTCCAGCTCTTCCATGCTCATGTAGCAGGGGTAGACTGCCCCCTTTTCCTGCAAGGTGGCCAGCACTTCCTTGTAGCGGTCCATGCGCTGCATCTGGTAGAACGGGCCTTCATCAGGGGTCAGTTGCAACCAGGCCATGCCTTCCAGAATGACATCGACCGATGCCTGCGTCGAGCGCTCCAGGTCGGTGTCTTCGATACGCAGGATGAAATCACCCTCGTTGGCGCGCGCAAAGGCCCAGGGATACAGGGCCGAGCGGATGTTGCCCAGGTGGATGAAGCCGGTCGGCGAAGGTGCGAATCGGGTACGTACTTTTTGTGTCATTTGAGGGTATCCAGTCCGCGGGAGAGATCGGCTTTCAGGTCATCCAGATGCTCCAGCCCCACGGAAATGCGAATCAGGCCCTGGCCCACGCCAGCGGCCTGGCGCTGCTCTTCGGTCAGGCGGCCGTGCGAGGTACTGGCCGGGTGGGTGATGGTGGTTTTCACATCGCCCAGGTTGGCGGTGATGCTGCACAGCAAGGTGCTGTCGATCACATGGAAGGCGTTGGCACGCAATTGCTCGGCATTGTGGCCACGCACATCGAACGACAGCACAGCGCCGCCCAGGCCGTTTTGCTGGCGCATGGCCAGCTCGTGCTGCGGATGGCTCTTGAGGCCCGGGTAGTAGACCCGCGCCACCTTGGGGTGCGTCTCCAGCCAGGCGGCCAGCTCCAGCGCCGCAGCGCTTTCGGCCTTGACGCGCAATGAGAGCGTCTCCAACCCCTTCATCACCACCCAGGCATTGAAAGGCGAGAGGTTCAGGCCACCGCTGCGCAGGAAGGTGCCCATCACCTTGTCCACCAGTGCCACGGTACCGCAGACGGCTCCCGCCATGACGCGGCCCTGGCCGTCGAGGAACTTGGTGCCCGAGTGCACCACGAGATCAGCCCCGAGCTTGACCGGCTGCTGCAGCACGGGCGTGGCAAAGCTGTTGTCCACGGCCAGCAAGGCGCCGTGTGCATGGGCAATGTCGGCCAGCGCGGCGATATCGCACAGGTCGGTGAGCGGGTTGGTCGGCGTTTCGGCAAACAGCATGCGCGTGTTCGGCCTGATGGCGGCCTTCCAGGCGGCAGTATCGGTTTGCGACACGAAGGTGGTCTCCACCCCGAAACGCGCCATCTCGGTGCCCAGCAGCTTGATGGTGGAGCCAAACATGGACTGCGAGCAGATGACGTGATCGTCCGTCTTCAGTGCGGTAAGCGCCACCAGCAGAATCGCAGACATGCCCGTGGACGTTGCCACCGCACATTCGGTTCCTTCCATCGCGGCCAGTCTGCGCTCGAAGCTCGTCACGGTGGGGTTGCTGGTGCGCGTGTAGGTGTAGCCCTCTTCCTGCGCGGCAAACCGGCGTGCTGCCGTCTCGGCGCTGGGCTGCACAAAGCTGCTGGCCAGGTACAGCGCCTCGCTGTGCTCGCCCCACTGGCTGCGGTCCACCGCCTCACGAACCGCCAAGGTGTCTGGATGCAGACCCTGCGGCAATGCTTTATTTATCATTCAGATTCCAGTACGGCCAGAGTGCCGTGTTCAGGCCACATCGGCGGCATTGCGCAGCGACAGGCGCGAGGTATCTACATCGTCTTCTTCGGTGGAAACGCGGCCCTCATTGACGCGTGAGATGCCCTCTGCGGTAATGCCTGTGACGTAGACTCCGTCAAAGCAGGAGGCCTCGAAGCCATGCACATCGGTATTGAGCTTGCCCACGGCCATCTTCATACCGTCCACATCCTGGTAGATCAATGCATCGCAGCCAATGTACTGGCGAATTTCTTCCAGGCTGCGGTCATGCGCCACCAACTCCTTGGCGGTGGGCATGTCGATGCCGTAAACATTGGGGAAACGCACAGGCGGCGCAGCACTGGCCAGGTACACCTTGTTGGCGCCTGCATCACGCGCCATCTGCACGATCTCCTTCGATGTGGTGCCACGGACGATGGAGTCATCCACCAGCAGCACATTGCGGCCCTTGAATTCGCTGCTGATGGCATTGAGCTTCTGGCGCACCGATTTCTTGCGCGTGCCCTGGCCCGGCATGATGAAGGTACGGCCCACATAGCGGTTCTTGACGAAGCCTTCGCGGTACGGCTTGCCCAGCAACTGCGCCAATTGCATGGCGCTGGGGCGGCTCGACTCGGGGATGGGGATCACGGCGTCGATCTCATTGGGCGGCACCATGGAGACCACGCGCTTGGCCAGGGTTTCGCCCAGGTTCAGACGGGCCTGGTAGACCGACATGCCATCGAGCACCGAATCGGGGCGCGCCAGGTACACGAATTCAAAGATGCAGGGATGCAGGGTGGAGTTGTCGGCACACTGCTCGAAGGTGGTGGTGCCGTCATCGTCGATGAACACGGCTTCACCAGGTGCGATGTCGCGGTCGAGCTGCTGCATCGTGCCTTCCAGCGCCACGGATTCGCTCGCCACCATGACCGTGCCGTCCGCCCCCTTGCCAATGCACAGCGGGCGGATGCCATTGGGGTCGCGAAAAGCCACAACGCCGTGGCCGGCAATCAGCGCGATTACCGCATACGATCCCTTGATGCGCTTGTGCACCGCGCGCACGGCGTTGAACACGTCGGCCTTCTGCAGCGGAACACCACGCGTGGCGCGCTCCAGCTCATGCGCAAACACATTGAGCAGCACTTCCGAATCGCTATCGGTATTGGTGTGACGATGGTCCGTCGAAAACAGCTCCTTGCGCAACTCGACCGCGTTGGTCAGGTTGCCGTTGTGCACCAGCACGATGCCAAAAGGCGCATTCACGTAGAAAGGCTGCGCCTCTTCTTCGCTGTACGCGTTGCCGGCCGTGGGGTAACGCACCTGGCCCAGGCCCACATTCCCCGGCAAGGCGCGCATGTTACGTGTGCGGAACACATCCTTGACCATGCCCTTGGCCTTGTGCATGAAGAACTTGCGTCCCTGTTGCGTTGCGATGCCGGCTGCATCCTGTCCACGGTGTTGCAACAGCAACAGCGCGTCATAGATCAATTGATTGACCGGCGTGCTACTGACGACTCCGACGATTCCACACATATTGAGCGTTCCAAAAACGTTAACGCGGCTCTGCCGCGATGCGCGAACCAGCCTCGGTGAGCTGGTCCACCAGCGAAGACCAATGTCTTCCCATTTCCTGCGGCATCCATGGCCGCAATACCGACACTGCTGACACCAGGTACGGTGCCAATACGGAAGTGTTCCAGATTTGCGATTCCCGCATCGGTGTCAGCAGAAAAACCAGAGCGATCAATACAAGTAGTAACAGGCCACGCACAGCCCCGAACAAGGCACCCAGGGCACGGTCAAAGGGCCGCAGGCCCACCATGGTGACCAGTTTGCCAATCAGCCAGATCACGACGCCCAATGCAAACAAGGCGGCGATGAAGGCAATCACGAAGCCCGCCCCTGTGCGCAGGCCTTCGTCCACGTCCTGCATGGGTAGCCAGGTACCAACCGTCTCGCCCCACAGCCGCGCGGCAATGAAGGCCAGCACCCAGCTGGCCAGGGACAGCACTTCGAACACCAGGCCGCGCCAGGCGCCAATCAGCACCGAGCCCAGCAACACCACCAGCAACACCCAGTCAAGCGCGGCCACAGACTGCCTCAGGCAAGCGGGCCAGCGCACCAGGCGTATGGCCAGCAGATGGGGGCATGACACTGCATCACAAGCACCACTGCCCGTGCCTACATGGGCACCAGCGCAGCGGGCAGGCCCTGGGCCTTGACCTTCGCTGCAGCACGTTCAGCCTCTTCCTTGCTGTTGAAGGGGCCCACACGCACACGGATACGGTTGCCCGCCGAGGTCTTCACATTCTGCGTGAAGGCTGAAACCCCTGCCATCTGCAGTTTGGCGCGCACCTCGGAAGCCTTCTCCGCCTCGGCAAACGCGCCTACCTGAATGATGTAGCGCGACGACGCTGCAGCAGCTTCGGGCTTGGCAGCGGGCGCAGCAGCGGCATTGCTGCGGCCCTCCATCATGGCGCGGACGCGGTCTGCCTCGTCATCTCGCTTGGGCTTGGGTTGCTCCTTGGGCTTTTCTTCCTTCTTGGGCTCTTCCTTGGGCTTGGCCTCAGGCTTTGTTTCTGGCTTGGACTGCGGCTTGGACTGCGGCTTGGCCTCTGGCTTGGACTCCGGTTTGGTTTCAGGCTTGGGCGCTGGCTTGGGCTCTTCCTTGGGCTTGGCTTCAGGCTTGTGCTCCGGTTTGGCTTCGGGCTTGGTCTCTGGCTTGCTGACAGCAGGCTTGTCTGCAGGCTTTGCCGAAGCGGCGGCCGCTGCAGCCGCGCTTGCAGCCGCCGCAGCGGTTGCTGCATTCTGGGCGGTGCCCGATGCGTGGCTGCCTGCGCCGCTGCCCGAGACAATTTCTTCTCCAGCCACCAGGCCGTTGTCGGTACGGGCCGGCCCCACCGAGGCGGCAGGGGGCACGCTCAGCGCAGCCACCCTTTCGCGGTCAGGAATCTCGATGGAAGCATTCACCGGCAGCGGACGCGGCTGGGTGTCGAACAGCATCGGAAAGCCGATGATGGCCAGCAGCACCAGTACAGTCGCGCCGATCAGGCGGTGGCGCGCGCGGCGCCGCATGGCGTCTGCGCTTTCGGCAGGGTTGCTGCGGGGCGCACGGATCACGCGCTGGTTTTCAGCGTCCTGCTGTTTTTTGCCGGGCCATCGAAGATTGAAAATTGCCATGGACGATTTGGAGTTGAGCGTCGGGCCGTACCACCGTCAGGCGGCACTTAGTTCAGGTGCTTGGCATCCAGCCGGGGAACACCATCCTTCAACACCCCACCCACCGTATAGAACGAGCCGAAAACCACAATTCTATCAGCGGGCTCTGCAGCTTCGATAGCAGCACGCAAAGCCGCCATGGGGTCTGGATGGCAGCTGGTTGTTACATCGTGGCGTTTGTCCGACAGCAGCTGCACCGCATTCCATTTGGACTGCAGATCGGCAGCCTTCTCGGCGCGCGGCGTGGGCAGATCGGTGAAGTACCAGCGATCGATCAGCGGCCCGATCTTGCGCAGCATGGGGGTCAGGTCCTTGTCGTGCATGGCCCCGAAGATGGCATGCGTGACCGGGAAATAACCCATGGCGTCCAGATTGGCGGTGAGCGCTGCAATGGCGTGCGGGTTGTGCCCCACGTCCAGCACCAGCGTGGGCTGGCCCGGCACGATCTGGAAGCGCCCTGGCAACTCGACCATCGCCAGACCATTGCGCACCGCCTGGGCTGTGACCGGCAATTTGTTACGCAATGCTTCATAAGCGGCCAGCACGCCCGACGCATTGACCAGCTGGTTGGCGCCGCGAAGCGCTGGATAGGCCATGCCCGAATAACGGCGACCGCGCCCGGCCCAGCTCCACTGCTGCTTGTCGCCTTCATAGTTGAAATCGCGGCCAAAGCGCCACAGATCGGCACCAATCGCCTCGGCATGGTCGATCACGCTTTGCGGCGGCATGGGGTCGCTCACCACGGCAGGCTTGCCAGGGCGCATGATGCCGGCTTTCTCGCGACCAATCGATTCGCGATCCGGCCCGAGCAGATCCATGTGGTCGAGATCGACACTGGTGATGATGGCGCAGTCGGTGTCGATGATGTTGGTGGCATCAAGCCGCCCGCCGAGACCGACTTCCAGAATCGCGACATCCAGCTTGGCCAGGCTCAAGAGGCGCAGTATCGCCAGCGTCGTGAACTCGAAATAGGTCAATGAGATTTCAGGCGGCTGCAGCCGTGCCGCCTCCACTGCCTCAAAGTGCGCAATCAGATCTGCAGCAGACACGATCTCGCCACGCACGCGGCAGCGCTCCTCAAAATGCACGAGATGCGGCGAGGTGAACACACCCGGGCGATAGCCCGACTCCAGGGCTATCGCCTCTGCCATGGCACAGGTCGAGCCCTTGCCATTGGTGCCCGCCACGGTGATCACCGGGCAGTCAAAACGCAGCGCCAGCCGCTCCGCCACAGCCTTGACACGCGTCAAGCCCATATCAATAGTAGAAGGGTGAATCTGCTCGCAGTGGGCCAGCCACTGATCCAGGGTGTCGAATCGGGTTTGCATGGGGCCAGATTGTCGCGTAATTAGGGCTGTGTCATCATTTGCACCTATGAGTAACCACACCATCACCGTCTACGGCATCCCCAATTGCAGCACCGTCAAAAAGGCCCGTACCTGGCTGGACGAGCAAGGCGTTGCCTACCAGTTTCACGACTTCAAAAAGGCCAGCGTGCCACAGAGCCATGTGCCCACCTGGATTGCCCAGGCCACCTGGGAAAAGCTCGTCAACCGCCAGGGCACGACCTGGCGCAAGCTTGATGCAGCTGTTCAGCAGAGCGTCACCGATGCCGCCAGCGCCACACAACTGATGCTGGACAACCCCAGCGTCATCAAGCGCCCGGTCGTCGAATGGGCAGATGGCTCGGTCACCGTCGGGTTTGACGAGGCCGCCTGGAGCAAAAAGACCTCCTGAACGCCTGGCACCTGATGGATTGGGCCTTTTGCAGAGGCCAAGGCAGCAGGTGTTTGCTATCAAAATTAAAGTGCCAACGCGCTTCAATTCAACGCAGGGAGCCGGTTTGGCTTTCATCGCAATGGTTGATGGCACTTTTACCTGTGTTTTACCTGCGCGCGAACCGCGGGAAACGCTGCCGCCGTAGCATACCAATCCATAGGGCTTGCAACACTGCGTACCAAGGCCTGGAAAAGGCTTGTAAAGCTTGTCGTCGCGGCACCCTGGTGGGGCGTTAATCGCCCAAGCCCGCACAAGTTCGTAACCATTTTGGAGGCGTGTATGCCACGATTCCTGTCCAACCGATTGATTCCTCCACTCTCTGCCCTGGTGTTTGCCGCGGCATGTGCAGGTGCCTGGGCGCAAAGCCAGAACTCTGGCGTGTATGACAGGTACGACGGCTACCAGCCGCAGCCCTCCGCTCAGCCCGATCCGTTTCTCGATCAGCCCGTGTCAAACGCCCAGTCTCCACTGCCTGCTGGCGAGCAGCCCTATGGCAAGGTCATCTCCGTGCGACCCAATTACCGCCAGGTCAGCGTGCCACAACAGGTTTGCAATGACCAGCAGGTCTATGCCGGCCAGCGCAATTCGGGCATGGGCGCCATTGCCGGCGCAGTGATTGGCGGTGTGCTGGGCAATGGCGTGGGCCACGGTTTTGGCCGGGCTGCGGCGACCGGCGTAGGCGTGGTTGCAGGCTCGGCCATCGGCAACCAGCTCGAAGGCGGCTACCCCAGTTACCAGACGGTGCGCCAGTGCGGCACGCAGTATGTGACGCAGGACCAGCCCGACGGCTACACCGTCGACTACGAATACGCAGGCCGCCGCTACAGCACGCGCACCGATACGCAGCCGGGCGAATGGATTCCCCTGTCGATTCAACCAGCCGCCACCTACGACAACTATGCCCCCCAGCCTTACGCCAATACCGGACCCAACCGCGCGATGCCCGAGCCTGGCGTGGTGGTCGGCTCCGGCGTGATGCCTGCGCCCGCTCCTGTCTACATGGCCCCGGCCCCTGCCTACTACGCGGCACCGATCGCCGTGCAACCGGTGATCCAGCTGGGCATCGGAGGTTACTGGGGCGGCGGACACCGCCATTGGCGCTGAACGCCTAAATCTGTTACCAAACGGGGCACGGCCCCGACCAGCCACTGCGCTGCACGCCCCCAGCGTGTCAGCGCAGTTTCCTTTGGCCTTGTATGGGCAGGAAAGCCTTGCCTGCCCATGTCTCCCGCGCAGCTGTACCGACCCACCCGCATGGGGAGCGCAGGCACGGGCCCGCCGCACTGCCCTACAATGGGGGTTTTCCTCCTTTTTGCGCAATCTCCATGACCACTGCAAGCATCGCTGGCGTCACGTTGACGACCAAGGCCAATGTTTATTTTGACGGCAAGTGCGTCAGCCACAGCTACCAACTGGCCGACGGAACCAAGCAATCGGTGGGCGTGGTGCTGCCCGCCACCTTGACGTTTGGCACGGCTGCTGCCGAGATCATGGAATGCGTGGCAGGTTCGTGTGAGTACAAGCTCGACGGCAGCGACGAGTGGAAGAAATCCGGCCCGGGCGAGAAATTCAGCGTGCCTGCCAACAGCAAGTTCGACATCCGCGTGACCGAGTCGTACCACTACATCTGCCATTACGCCTGAGCCGCAGCGCCAGCAACAGGTTTTTTGGCCGCCAGCGCATAGCTAGAAAGCGCTGACAGCTATCGTTTTTATAGAGAACAGCACCATGGAAACCATCCTGCAACACGTCCCCGTCGGCCAGAAGGTCGGCATCGCATTCTCCGGCGGCCTCGACACTTCGGCTGCACTGCGCTGGATGAAGAACAAGGGCGCCCTGCCCTATGCCTACACCGCCAACCTGGGCCAGCCTGACGAAGAAGACTACGACGCCATCCCCCGCAAGGCCATGGAGTACGGCGCAGAAAAGGCCCGCCTGATCGACTGCCGCGCGCAGTTGGCGGGCGAAGGCATCGCCGCCATCCAGGCTGGCGCCTTCCACATCAGCACCGGCGGCATCACCTATTTCAACACCACGCCATTGGGCCGCGCCGTGACCGGCACCATGCTGGTGGCCGCCATGAAGGAAGATGACGTCAACATCTGGGGCGATGGCTCCACCTTCAAGGGCAACGACATCGAGCGCTTCTACCGCTACGGCCTGCTCACCAACCCGCAGCTCAAGATCTACAAGCCCTGGCTGGACCAACAGTTCATTGACGAACTCGGTGGCCGCACCGAAATGTCGGAATTCCTGATCAAGGAAGGCTTTGGCTACAAGATGTCGGTCGAAAAGGCCTACTCCACCGACAGCAACATGCTGGGCGCCACGCACGAAGCCAAGGATCTGGAGCAGCTCTCGAGCGGTATCCGCATCGTCAACCCCATCATGGGGGTTGCGTTCTGGAAGCCCGAAGTCGAAGTCAAGGCCGAAGAAGTGTCGGTCACCTTTGAAGAAGGCCGCCCCGTTGCCCTGAACGGCAAACGCATTGAAGACCTGGTGGAATTGTTCCTGGAAGCCAACCGCATTGGCGGCCGCCACGGCCTGGGCATGAGCGACCAGATCGAAAACCGCATCATCGAAGCCAAGAGCCGCGGCATCTACGAAGCCCCCGGCATGGCACTGCTGCACATTGCCTACGAGCGCCTGGTCACCGGCATCCACAACGAAGACACCATCGAGCAGTACCGCGTGAACGGCCTCAAGCTCGGCCGCCTGCTGTACCAGGGCCGCTGGTTCGACCCCCAAGCCATCATGCTGCGCGAAACCGCCCAGCGCTGGGTGGCCCGCGCCATTACCGGCACCGTGACGCTGGAGCTGCGCCGCGGCAATGACTACTCGCTGCTGAACACCGAATCGCCCAACCTGACCTACGCGCCCGAGCGCCTGTCGATGGAAAAGGTGGAAGATGCGCCGTTCAGCCCGGCAGACCGCATCGGCCAGTTGACCATGCGCAACCTGGACCTGATGGACACCCGCGACAAGCTGGCCATCTACACCCAGACCGGCTTGCTGACTGCAGGCAGTGGTCATGCCCTGCCCCAGCTGGGTGGCGACAAGAAGTAATCGGTAATCGGCAGCCGCCGCCTTCCGCCCGTCAAAGCCGCTGCAGCCGCAGCGGCTTTCTTTATTTCAGATCCAGCAATCGAGACCAAGCCATAGGTGCTCATGGCAACTCCTGAGAGCCTTGGCGTTTCCTGGCAGTTGCTGGCATTCGTAAGGCAAGGCGAATGCATGTCTTTGACGCAGCGCACCAATCACCCACCGATGAGAGACGCTCAGCCCGGCATTCATCTTGTTGGAATTTGTAGGATAAAACCAATCCTGGGCATACGCAGCATGCGCAAGCAGCTACAAAAAACGAAGTGTTACCCCTCGCCTGAGGCATAGCCACTAGAGTGGTGCCTTTACAAAGACACCAAGGAAAAAACATGACCCGCCAGCCCTCCTCCACCAGCCGCCAGATGCTGCTGTGCGCCCTGCTGACCGCTGCCACCTGGACGGCAGCCTACGCGGCAGACGATACCCCTGCCGCCACGCCGTCCCCCGCGCCAGAAGCGGCAGCACCCGCTGCCAGCACCTCGGCACCTGCCGATGCAAAGCAGCCTGCCGCGCCTGCACTGCCCCCCCCGAATCCAGCGGCAGAAAAGGCACTGGCCCAGCGCTTCCAATCCATGTATGCCGCATTCGAAGGCAAGGCAGCCGTCCCCGATGCGAAGAACTTCACCGAAGACTTCAACAAGGAAGTGAACACCGACCAGATCAAGCAGGTATTGCAGCAGTTGCACCAGAGTGTGGGTGCCTGCCGCATTGCTGGCCAGGTGCGCAGCCCCATCTCCTACGCCGGCAGCTACCTGCTGCAGTGCGACAAGGCCTTTGTGCCGATGGAGATCGCCGTGGAAGACAAGGCTCCCTACCGTATCCACAGCCTGCTGATCCGCCCTGGCTACTGGAAAAAGTAAGGCATCCGCATCGGGATGCGTTCAAGGCGCAGGCCCTTGCCTGCGCCGCAGTGCTCGCAAAGGGCACTGCGAGGAGCGTATCAAGACGTATGCAGCATCATTTGGTCATATCGCGTAGGCAATCTGACGGTATAACCAAATACCTATCGGTAATTTCCCCTGTGGTGCGTAAAAATCGACGCTTTCGCGTTGATTTTCGTACCACTTGGCCATTTTGGCTGCCAATAATGCGTACACTCTCGCCGCTTTGCAGGCAAAAAGGCAAGGGCTGTCATCGCGCTGCCACAAGCGGCCGTTAAACCCATGCGCCTGATTGCAAAGCGCCTGCTGGTGCCGCTAGCATGCTAGCCACCTTATCAACCTTTAGGATCCGAGGATTCACATGCGCAAGACCTTGATCGCCCTGGCTGTGGCCGCCGTTGCAGCCCCCGCCTTTGCTGCCGACCTGAAAGTCGCGGTAGACCCAACCTATGAACCGTTCACCTACAAGACCCCCAAGGGTGAAGTGACCGGCTTTGATGTGGACATCGCCAAGGCGGTGTGCGAACAGATCAAGCGCAAGTGCGTGTTTGTGGAGCAGGTGTGGGACAGCATGATCCCCGGCCTGCAGGCCAAGAAGTACGACGTGATCGTTTCGTCGATGTCTATGACCGACGAGCGCCGCCGTGTCGTTGATTTCAGCGACCGTTACTACAAGACCCCCAGCGCCGTGGTGCTGAAGAAATCGGCTGAATACACCGGCCCCGCATCCACCAAGGGCCTGAAGATTGGCGTGCTCAAGGGTTCCACGCAAGAAAAGTGGGCCATGGGCGAGCTTAAGCCCGCAGGTGCCTCGATCATCCCTTACGAAGCCCAGGACCAGGTCTATCTGGACATCAAGTCCGGCCGCCTCGATGGCACCGTGGCCGACAAGGTCGAGGTCAATGGCGGCTTCCTGCGCAAGCCCGAAGGTGCCGACTATGGCTACAAGGGCCCTGACCAGTACGAGACCAAGTACTACGGCGACGGCATCGGCATTGCACTGCGCAAGGGCCAGGGCGACCTGAAAAAGCAGATCAACGAAGCGATCAAGACCATCCGCAGCAATGGCACCTACAACACCATTGCCAAGAAGTACTTCGACTTCGATCCCTACGGCAACTGATCACCGCCAGGCCCTGCAGCACTTAGCGCGCTGCGGCGGCTCCTGTCAGGGGTAACACCATGCGGCGCGGATTTCCCAGACCACTGAGAGCCGCTAACACCATCCAGCAAATCACAGATTTGCGATTGAGACGAGGCGCGGAGCCGCAGGCAGTACAAACGTACGACAAGGCGAAGCAACGATGTATCAAGGGTGGTGTTAGCGGGTCGAAACTGGGACGCGCCGCTTTCCCTTTGACGACCCGGCACATGGCCCACCAGCGCGTTTGCGCTGCGCCCGTGCTGAAGGCTAGAAACTATGAGTGAATATTTCCAATCGATCCTGATGGGCTCACTGCTCACAGTGGCCGTATCGCTGGCATCGGTGTTTACCGCCACCATCCTGGGGCTGCTGGGCGCTAGTGCCAAGCTCTCGGGCAAGCGGCCCCTCGTATGGCTGGCCACGCTCTATACCTCCATCGTGCGCGGCATCCCCGAGCTCGTGATGATGCTGCTGATCTTCTATGGTGGCGCCATTGGCCTCAACACCTTGCTGGAGAAGATGGGCAGCGACCAGAGCGTCGACCTGAACCCCTTCATCGCCGGTTCGCTGACCATCGGCTTCATCTACGGCGCCTACATGACTGAAACCTTCCGGGGTGCGATCCTGGCCATTCCCAAGGGCCAGATGGAAGCAGCCTGGGCCTTTGGCATGAGCCCGCTCAAGACCTTCATCCGCATCACCCTGCCGCAGATGGTGCGCTACGCCCTGCCCGGCTTCACCAACAACTGGCTGGTGCTCATCAAGGCGACCGCACTGGTCAGCCTGATCGGCCTGCAGGACATGACCTATCTCGCCAAGCAGGCCAGCGCCGCCGCGCGCCAGCCGTTCATCTTCTTCCTCTTTACCGCCGCTTTGTACCTGATCTACACCTCGGCCTCTCTGTGGGCGCTGCGCCGCCTCAATGCGCGCTACAGCCTCGGAACGGAAAAGGTGCAGTTATGAATTGGGAAGTCATCTTTCAGCCGGACACCCTGGCCCTGTACGGCGAGGGCCTCATCACCACACTCAAGCTGCTGATTGCCAGCTTGGCGATCGGCGCTGTCCTTGCGCTGCTGGGAGCACTGGCCCTGGTGAGCCGCTCCTGGATACTGCGCAAGACCGTGGGTGCCTTCACCTACTTCATGCGCGGCACGCCACTGCTCATTCAGGTGTACCTCATCTACTACGGTTTTTCGCAGCTTGAATGGGTGCAGGCGCGTTGGGATGCAGTCTGGCCCTGGACCTACTTCAAGGAGCCGTTCTTCTGCGCGTTCCTCGCCTTCACACTGAACACTGCCGCCTACACAGCGGAAATGCTGGCCGGCTCCATCCGCGAGACCAGCAAGGGCGAAGTGGAAGCCGCCCGCGCCATGGGCATGAGCCGCTGGCAGCTGATGCGCCGCGTCGTCATGCCCAGCGCCATTCGCCGCACCCTGCCCGCCTACAGCAACGAGGTGGTGATGATGCTGCACTCAACCAGCCTCGCATCGACCGTGCCTTCGCTGGTCGACCTGACCGGCGCCGCCAGCCGCGTGTACTCCGACTATTACCTGCCGTTTGAGGCCTATATTGCCGCCGCCGTGGTGTACCTGTGCATCACCTTCATCCTGATTGGTCTCTTCCGCCTTGCGGAGCGCCATTTCCTTGGCTATCTGGCCCCGCGCAAGGCCTGAGGCGGGCTTGCAGAAGAAAATAGAATTCGAGCATTGTTATGAACGCATCCAACTACAAACTGCAGGCGCTGGACATTCACAAGAGCTATGGCAGCAACGCCGTGCTCAAGGGCGTCTCGATCAACGCCTGCCCCGGCGACGTGATCAGCATCATCGGCAGCTCCGGCTCCGGAAAATCCACGTTCCTGCGCTGCATCAACCTGCTGGAGCACCCGCAGCAGGGCCGCATCATCGTTGCGGGTGAAGAGCTGAAACTGCAGCCCGCCCGCAACGGCGACCTGGACGCGGCGGACGCCAAGCAGCTGCAGCGCCTGCGCACCAAGCTGGCCATGGTGTTCCAGCACTTCAACCTGTGGGCGCACATGACGGTGCTGCAGAACATCATTGAAGTGCCCGTCCATGTGCTGGGGCTCAGCAAGGACGAAGCCGTGGCGCGCGCGCGCAAGTACCTGCAGCTCGTCGGCCTCGAAGGCCGCGAAGATACCTACCCCGGCCACATGAGCGGTGGCCAGCAGCAGCGCGTGGCCATTGCCCGCGCCCTGGCGGTGGAGCCTGAGGTGATGCTGTTTGACGAGCCCACCTCCGCGCTTGATCCCGAACTGGTCGGCGAAGTGCTGCGCGTGATGCAGGTGCTGGCCCAGGAAGGCCGCACCATGCTCGTCGTGACGCACGAAATGGGGTTTGCCCGCGAGGTGTCGAACCACGTCGTCTTCCTGCACAAGGGCGTGATCGAAGAGCAAGGCAACCCGCGCGAAGTGCTGGCCAACCCCAAGAGCGAGCGCCTGGCTCGCTTTCTGTCGGGCAACCTCAAATAACAGCCCTGCGCCTCGGTGGTGGTGCGCCTGTCATGCACGCCACCCGGTGTGCAGCTGTTGCAGGCTCGCCGACCAGGCCCTGAAAATACCTGGCTGCAGGGTGCCCGGGCGCCGGATACCAAGGCCATACGGGCTGCCGGCTCTTGCGGATATCACTCCATCTTTCCCAGGCCCGCAGCATTTCCAAAACGATCACGCAAGCGGATCATGGAATCGTCGTCTCTGAACGAGGTGGGTATTTTCAAACGCTGAAACCACACCCAGGCGTTGCCTTGCGGCTGTCCACAGCTCAAATCCGTTCCCTGGCTTCCCTGGCTCAGTGTGCAGCGCTCCTTGCCATTGGCGGTCGTTACCGCATCACCATCGACCCTGACCAGTTTCAGCGTCTTGCCAATGAACGGCAGATACCATTCACCCAGCATTCGCTCGGCAAAGCTGGCTGGCGCATCCATTTGCAGGCGACGGATGCGCACCGGGGCCTCCCCTGGCAGCTTGATCTTGCCGTCATCCCACCAACTGGTTTCGGTTGCAGGAGGCGCAGCGCTGAATTCAATCTGCGCATCTCCTGCTTCGGCCTTGACCCGTGCGGGCTGGGTGGGGCCTCCCAAACTTTTTCCGCCCGCGTATTCACGCAACGGAATGACGGCCAGCGAGGCGCGAGAGTCCGCTCCCCTGGTGCCGTATCCGGCACTGCCCATATGGAAGGTAGGCTGCCCGTCTGCCCGGTAGTTGAACACCTGCAGAATGGCGGTCTCGCCCTGAATATCCAGTGCCAGACCACGCCCGGGTTTGCCGGTGATCTCATCTTCCACCATCCAGGTGCCGTTGTAGGGCATGAGCGTGCTGTAGACCATCGTTATCTCGCAGGAGATCATGCACGACTCAAACGGAGCGCTTGCTCCGTGAAAGCTCTGCTCGAAAGAATCCCTCAGGCGATAGCGTCCATTAGGCCCCCCCAAACCGGCGGAGGTCCAGTAATAGGCGCCGCGCGTCCGCCCCATCAGCGATACGTTGGCGGGCTGATCGCCCCCCACACGCGCAGACCCCAGCACCTCCTCTGCAGCAAACCAAAGACGCAGGGCATCGACCTGCGGTGTTTTCACGTCGGGCCACTCATCCACCTTCGTGGGGATGGCCTTGCAATCGAGCTGCGCCGATGATCGGATGCGATAGCATTCAAAATCCTGAAAAGGCTTGTAGCTCAGGTAGGTGCTCATGGGGTAAGCCTGCGACAGCCTTGCCATTGCCACGCCATCTTCTCGGCGCGTCATCGTGATGGCCCAGTCATACGCCACCGCACCGCCCTCATCCATGGCCAGCACCCGCGACGTTCTATAACCCAGTTGCGCGAGCGGATTGACCAGGCTGACCTCGTTGCTGTCGATCAGAAACCGCTCGATTGCCACTGCAGGCTCGCCAGGAAACTGTACGGTCCCTTTGAGGCCATTGCGAAAGCTCACGGTCACATCACCCACCGATTGCTCTGCCGCCGCATCCCGGGCCGCGCTGCCAAAGCTGCGTCCACCTGTGTAGCGTATCAGCGGAGCGGTAATGGTGTCGCCATCCAGCTGCCCGGTTGCCATGTGGAACGTGGCATCACCGTTTTTCTCGTACCCGAACACCTGCATGAAAAAGGTATTGCCTTGCACATCGATCGCCAGACCCCGTCCGGGTTTGCCATCGACCTCGCTGCTCACGACCCAGGTTCCCGATTGCGGCGTGAAGTTGCGCGCCGCCCATGTGGATGCGCACGGCAATGCCACACAAGACACCAGCAAGATGGAACGCAAAGTAGAAGTAAGGGCTGCCATGGTGACTGTGTCTCCTCTGTTGTTTTAATCAGTGAACAGTATAGGTGCCACGTTCTCCCGCGCTCGCCACCGCCGGGGATACAACTGTCACGCACCGCTATTGCGGGCTCTCCATTCCGTGCCGCAGAACACCGGGCGGCTGTTGCGCCATCTTCAGGGTGAGCTTGCGCAAAGCCGTGCCGTTGGCATACCCCACGCGCCGGGCGACGGCGTCCACGGACAGATCGCCTTGCGCCAGCAAGCGCTGCGCATGGCGCATGCGCACCGTATTGACCAGTTGAAGCGGAGCAGCCCCCGTGCTGGCTGCGATGCGGCGCGAGAGCGTGCGGCTGGTCATGCCCAAGGTTTCGGCGGCATCGGCAATCGTCGGGACATGGGGCAGCCGCGCTTCGATCAGAGCCTCAAAGCGCATCGCAGTGTCGTCTTCGCTGGCATGCAGATGCTCCCATACGCGATAGCGCGCCTGCGAGCTGCGGCTGTCCACCAGCAGGTAACGCATGACATGCTGCACCACGGCCTCGCCAGCGGCGCCGCCCACCGCCTGCTGCACCAGATGCAGCATCAGATCCACCTGCGCCATGGCGGCACCGGCGCTGATGACACGATGGTCCTCGACCAGCATCCGGTTTTCATCGAACAAGGCCTTGCCAAAGTGGCGGCGTACAAAATCTCCCAAGCGCCAATGCGTGGTAGCGCGCCTTCCATCCAGTAACCCGGCCATACCCAGCAGCAACACCCCCGAGCATGACGCGGCAACCACACCGCCTGCCGCGTGATGGGCGGCAGCCAATCCGGCATACGCCTGCGCATCCGACGCCTGCATACGCCAGAGCAAATGCGATTCGGCATAGCGCTCATTGATCGTGGCGCCCCCGGACAAGCCTCCGTCGGTGCCGTGCGGTGCTGATGCATCGAGCCCGATGCCAGGAATCACCAACACCGCATCGGGAGCCATCTTCAAATGCTCCACCGGAGTCGCCGCCAGGGCCATGCCGCCTGAAAGCGCGACCTGCGGCCGGGCGCTGGCAACCTGCCATGCCACGCGCTCCGCCGGCGCACCGCAGCGCTGGGCAAAGGCCAGAATGTCCAAACTGGCACCTACGCTACCGGCCAAGGTGCCATCTGCCACTAGGATGATGAAATGGGCCATTACTCGTCTAATTTGGATTCTTATTGATCATTTTAGACAAATCAGTAGCATCCCGGAAATGAAAACGTCTGCGGCATCACCAACCATGACCTCCATTGCCACTTCCACCCCGGGCGGCTCCCTGCGTCATCCCATTGCCATCGCACTCGCCCTGTCGCTGGGCGCCGCGATTGCGCTGGGCATATCGCGGTTCTCGTACGGCCTGCTGCTGCCACCCATGCGTGAAGACCTGGGCTGGTCGTACTTTCTGGCGGGCGCCATGAACACCGGCAACGCCGTGGGCTATTTTGCGGGGGCGCTGATGACTCCGCTCCTGATGCGGCGCATTGGCGCATGGCGGGTGCTGATGGCCGGGTCGCTGCTGGCGGCCGTATTCATGCTGGTGTCTGGCTGGGCCACGGGCACAACAGCATTGATGCTGCAGCGCGTGCTGGCAGGTGCGGCCAGCGCCTGGGTGTTCATTGCGGGCGGGGTGCTTGCGGCGCGGCTGGGTTCGCTGTTTCCAAAGCGCGCGGGCTTTCTGATTGGCCTGTACTACGGCGGCACCGGAATCGGCATCTCGCTGTCGGCGCTGCTGGTACCGGCAGCGCTGCAAGCCGCCGCCAACCACGCTGCGCCGCACAGCTGGCAGTGGCCCTGGATCAGCCTGGGCCTCGCATGCATGCTGGCCGCAGCCGTGATGGCCGTGCCCGCACGCCACGTTGCCGATGGCCTGCCAACCGCGGCTTCAGGCACCAGCCAGGGCTTTGCGCTGCGGGATTTCGGCTTTGGACTCTCTGGCTACTTCATGTTTGGCGCTGGCTACATCGGCTACATGACATTCATCGTCGCGCTGCTACGCCAGCAAGGCATGTCCGGGCCCCAGATCACGGGTTTCTACACCGCGCTGGGCCTGGCGGTGCTGGCCAGTTCACGCATCTGGGCACGCATGCTGGACCGCTTCAAGGGCGGCGAATCGCTGGCCATTCTGTGCCTGGTGCTCGCCGTGGTGACGGTGCTGCCGGCACTCACCAGCGCGACGCCCGTGGTCTTTTTGTCCGGCATGGTGTTTGGCGCAGTGTTCCTCTCCGTCGTGGCATCGACCACCGCACTGGTGCGCCACAACCTGCCGCAAGCGGCGTGGCCCGCTGGCATCAGTGCCTTCACCACCATTTTTGCGCTGGGCCAGATCGTGGGGCCATCCGTAGTTGGCTGGGTGGCCGATGGAGCGGGCGGCCTGCAGCGCGGCTTGCTGGTATCGGCCGCATTCTTGCTGCTCGGCGCCGTGCTGGCCTGGCGGCAAAAGCCCCTGACCCGCGCGGCAGGTGGTTGAGCGAGGCTGAATTTTCTATACTTTTCATAGCATCTGGCGCTTGACAGCAAAGCGCCAGATGCCATTTTTGGCATGAAATTTCACTCACCCTGGCTCAGCCGCCCCCGGGCGGCACACGAAAGTTCTCGGTGATGCGCTGCTCGGCGCGCTCCAATGCCCGGGCCAGCCTATGCAGCCATCCGGTGCCAACGTGCGGCGGCAAGCCACAACGCACCTCGTCCTGCACGTCACCCACCGAATCGCCTCGCGGATCAGTCCGCAAATCACTTTGCGGGTCGGCCTCGTCAGGCGCATTGCCATCGCACCGGCCCGGCCCGGCGTCCTTGTCTGAAAGAAGAGAAGAATGGTTCATGGTTGCCCGATGCTCGGGCCTGGATTAACATCTGTAAAGTTGAATTAACTGACCAGTCAATTCATAAATTCTGATGTCACTCCCATGCGCAACCTCAACCTTGACCAACTGCAAACCCTCGTGGCCATCGCCGATCTGGGCACGTTCGCGGCAGCCTCGCAGGCCTTGCATCTGGCGCCGCCCACCGTCAGCCTGCACATCAAAGAGTTGGAGGCCCGGCTGGAAGCCACGCTGGTTGTGCGCGGGCGACGGCAGGCAGCGCTGACCCCGGCAGGCCACGCCCTGGTCGATGGCGGCCGCAAGCTGCTGGCCGCGAGCGAAGACCTGGTCGAACTGGTACAGCGCCGTGCCAGCGGGCGAGAAGGCCTGGTGCGGGTGGGCGTTTCTGCCGGGGTGAGCACCCGGCTGCTGCCGCTGGTGCTGCAGGCCCTGAGCGAGCGGAACCCGGGCGTCGAGGTACGGCTGGAAGCCGTTGGCTCTGCACAATCGATGCAGCGCCTGCAACTGGGCTCGCTTGACATTGCCATCGTCGCCAGCCCCCAGCCTGCAATGGCCGAAATCGTGCTCACGCCCTGGCGCGCCGACCCCATGGTGGCCCTGCTGCCCGCCGCGTGGGATGCCCCCGAGCAGGTCACGGCGCAATGGCTGTCAGAGCGGCGCTGGGCATCGTTTTCGGCCCCTACGCAGATGCATGGCCTGATTGCCTCATGGTTTGGGCAGGCGGGCTACCGGCCTCGCCCTTTTCTGGCGCTCAGCTATCCCGGCGCCCTCAAGAGCCTCGCCGCAGCCTGCCAGAGTGCAGCCCTCTTGCCGCTGGAAGAGGTGGAAGACCAGCGGCATGCCCCGGAAGTGCAGATCCGCCACCTGTACCCGCCGCTGATCCGTCCGATGGCCGTGGCGCACCGGCAGTTGAGCACACCCAACCCGGCTGTGGACGCCGTTCGGGCCGTACTGGCCGAATTTGGCCAGTTGTAGAAAACGGTAGCGACAGCTCCGGCGCCAACCTGCGCCGACAATGCCTGCTCCGCCCAAACAAGCCCCCCCATGGACACCCGCCAAGCCCTCGATACCCGCGCCATCGGCCTGATGCTCGTGCTGTGCCTCATCTGGAGCGGCCAGCAGATCGTACTCAAGGCCACCGCGCACGATGCGGCCCCGATGATGCAGATCGGCCTGCGCTCTGGCATTGCCGCCATTCTGGTCTGGCTGTGGATGCGCTGGCGTGGCGAGCACATCCAATGGGGCGATGGAAGCTGGCGCCCGGGCCTGTGGGTCGGCGCGCTGTTTGCGCTGGAATTTGTGCTGGTGGGCGAAGGCCTGCGCCACACATCGGCGGCCCACATGGTAGTACTGCTCTACACCGCCCCTATCTGGGCCGCGCTTGGCCTGCACATCAAGCTGCCCCAGGAAAGGCTGGCACCGCTGCAGTGGCTGGGCATCGCGCTCGCCTTTGCCGGCATCGCGGTCGCCTTTCTGTGGCGCAACGGCGCAACTGGCGCAAGCCAGGGCGGCAGCGTGGGCACCATGCTCTGGGGCGATCTGCTCGCTCTGCTGGCGGGCATGGCATGGGGCGCCACCACGGTCGCCATCCGCACCACGCGGCTGTCTGCCTTGCCTGCGGCGCAGACCTTGCTCTACCAGTTGGTGGTGGGCTGCGTGGTGCTGGTTGCCGTTGCAATCGGCAGTGGACAGGGCCGCATCAACCCCACACCCGCCTTCTGGGCCAGCATGGCCTTCAACGCCTTGCCCATGGCCTTTGCCAGCCTGCTGACCTGGTTCTGGCTGCTGCGCACCTACCTGGCATCACAACTGGGCGTGCTCACCTTTCTGACCCCGATCTTTGGCGTCATCCTCGGCGCCTGGCTCCTGCACGAGCCCATTGAACCCGGCTTTGTGATCGGAGCATTGATTGCGCTTGCCGGGGTGATGCTGGTGAGCGGGTATGGGTGGATTGCCGGGCGACGATAGCCTGTTTGCGCCAGGCCCGAAGCTGTCAATGTCTCTCGACAAGAGGCCGCAACACTGGGCTTGTTTACTGCCCAACCCACAAGCTGTACGCCACACCCTGGTACTGGAGTTGGGGGTACGTGGCGATGACCTGATCGCGCTCCTGGGCACTGGCCGTGTAGAAATAACGGCCCGTCTGCTGGTTCAGGAAGCGAAACACCGCCTGGGTTGCGGAGCTTTCGCCCGCTTGCGCCCACCAGGCCACGCCCTCGTCGCTGAACACGGCGGGGTTGGCCCGCATGGCGTCGCGCTCGGAGGTGCTCACGGTGTAGACGTGTGATGCGTTCTGCTGGTTGTAGAAGCGGTAGACCGGTACGAGGCCTGCGCCCGCCTGTTGGCTATACGCATAAAAGGCCACACCTTCATACTGGAAGGCCGGGAATACGGCGATCACTGCGTCGCGCTGCTCCACACTGGCTGTATAGAAGTGAGCGCCGGTCTGGGCGTTATAGAAGCGGAAGACGGCGCTGCGGCCATGGCTGTCGGCGGCAAAGGCGGCCACTTCGGCAAAGAGCCATTGCTGGATGGCAGGGAACACCCGGTCAAAGCGCGCATAGTTGTTGAAGCCGCCGGCATTGGTGCACGAAGCCGAGCCATTGGAGAGCATGCCGGTGAGCACGCCGTTGACAAACAGGGCCGAGCCGCTGCTGCCGCCTTCGGTCATGCCCTGGCTCCACTGCACGCGGTAGTAGTTCTCGCCCATGGCATCGCTGGCGTAGCAGGTGAAGACGCCCTTGCCCGGCTTGCAATCGGTGCTGCCCACCACACTGCCGAAACTGATTTTCTGCAGGTCGCCACGCGGGTGGTGCACGCCCACCACGGCAGCGCCCTTGGCCACGGCATTGGCATCCCATCCTGCGAACACGGCACCGGCAGGTGGGGTGTCGTTCAATACCAGCAAGGTGGCATCGGGGGTAGCCGATGTGTACAGCAGCTTGGCCCCGTCCTTGAGGGTTTTGCTGGCCGAAGACAACAGGCGGCTGTTGCAACTGGGCGTGCGGTAGAACCAGAAGGTCTGCAGGCTCGACGCGGCGGCCTGTGAGCTGATGCAATGGTTGGCCGTCATGAAGTATGGCGTGCCGCTGCCTGTGCGGTCATTGAGCAACGTGCCGGTGCACAGGAAAGCGCCGTCGGCATTCACATAGAGCATGCGGGCCACGGCATCGCGCTGGCGGGCATAGGCGTCGTAGCAGGTGGAGTCCAGCGTGCAACTGGCGGCGTTGTTGAGCTTGGCCTGGAATTGCGTGCCGTCGTCGATCAGGGCGAAGATGTTTTCATAGATGTGCACGAGGCTTGGGATGGACACTTTCACGTCGCTGGCCGCTGCGCCAGCAGGCAGCTGGATTTCCACCGTCAGCTCGTTGCCATCCACCGCAGGCGTCCACCAGGTGTTTGCCGTCGCTGGCACTTCTCCCGCCTGGTTGTTGTTCTGCAGTATCTGTGCAATGCCCCGACCGGATATTTCGAATGCCCCGTCACGGTCATCAGGGGCATAGACACGGACAGTGGCATTGCCTGGCAAAGAGCCGATCTGCAGGCCTGCGCGCAAGCCGAACGCATCATCGGAGACAAAGCTCACAGCCGCTACGAGGCCCCCATCTCCCGACGCCTGCCACTGGAGCAAGGCGCCAGTGGCCTGGGTCGTCCCAGTCAGAGTGACTGCCCGGCGGGCACCGATCTGTATCACATCGCTGCGCGCCGCTGCTGTCTTGGGAGCCGCCCAGGCACCCAGATCGACCACTGCAGGCACCGGGGCCAAGGCTTGGTTCCTTTGCACAGTGGCCTGCTTGGCCATATCCGCAGGCTGCACACGCGCCTGCACGCTTTGCGCCTGTGCAGCACCCGTGCCAATACACAGCATGAGGGCCGCCAATGCGGCAAAAAAGGCCTGCGTGCAAGCACGGGAAGAGCGAACCATCGGGCGATCTCCAACAAAGGAGAAATTGAATCACTCAATGGTACCGATAGCTTTTATAAAAGTAAGTACGTATGTCGGATAATTGACCTTAGTTTATGAATATTTCAATAAAATTGATTTTGTTAATTTTGAAAAAAATTGAATCTTCTTCATTGATGAATCTGCATGAATGAATAATTATTCATTGCTCAACAAGGTATAGAAGATAAGCATTTACTCACAAAATATACAATTTTTGCTTATTGATTGACAGGGCACGGTGTGTCTCCCTCCGCGGTCACGGAATCTCTTCGCCATAGACGATTGCCTGTTGAATGGTTTGATCTCGCCGCCATAGCGAAAAACATGCGCAAAAACGGAGGCAGGCATCGCCCGCCTTACCCCTGGGCATGCTGCTACGGCAGCTAGAGGGTGTGGCCGCAATGCCGGGGGAAAAGGGCTTTCCTGGAGGCCTTGCACAAGATGCGCTCGGGGCAGCCGCGCCATCGAACTGCACGCCCCCCCAAAAGGCGAGCGCGGCAATGCCACAGAGCGGCAGCATCTCACATGCCTCCTACCTTTCCGCGCTCGCTTCCCTGGCCCCAAAGCGGCGTTCACAGCTGCGCAATGGTTGCCGGTGCGGATCGACCCGGACCTACACCACCAGCTCGATCAGGAAGGGGCCAGGCCTGCCAAAGCTGGCGCGCAGCAGGTCGCTGCAGGCCTCCATGGTGGTGGCACGGGCGGCCTCCACACCCATGCCATTGGCAAGCGCCACCCAGTTGATGCCCGGGTTGCCCAGATCCAGCATGCCCATGGCCGTGGGCCCCGGGGTGGCACCCACGTTCCTGTACTCACCAATCAGGATGTTGTACTTGCTGTTGTTGAGGAGGATGGTGGTGATCGGCAGGCCTTCGCGCGCCTGCGTCCACAGCGCCTGCAGGCTGTACATGGCCGAGCCGTCTGCCTGCAGGTTGATGACTCGCCGCTCTTTGCATGCCCCCAGCGCAGCGCCAGTGGCCACCGGCATGCCGTCACCAATGGCGCCGCCGCCCAGGTGCAGCCAGTCGTGCGCAGGTGCAGCAAAGGTATGCGGATAAAAGCCCCGGCCGTACGAGATGGATTCGTCCGACACAATGGAGCCTTCGGGCATCAGCGCCGCCACAGTCTGGGCCAGGCCTTCTGGCGTGGGGGCGCCACGGGCTGCCTCGGGGCGCGGGCCGGGATCGGGAATCGCAACCGCAGGCGCGCCCAGCGCATCGGCCAGAGCGCGCAATGCCTCGGTGGCGCTTTGCTCCGGCCGGGCCAGGGTGTGCAATTGCGCCGTGGCCGGGTGCTGGGTGGATGGCAGGCCCGGGTAGGCAAAAAAGCCCACCGGCGGCTTGGCGCCCACCAGAATGATGTGCTCGAACCGCGCCAGCGCCTGGATGGCCGCTTCCATGCCGTAAGGCACGCGTTCGATCTGCAAACGCCCTCTTCCACGCTGTACGTGGGCGCAGACGTAGTCGAGCATGATGGCCGCGCGCGTGGCACTGGCCACGCGCCAGGCCTGCTGCTGGCCTTCTTCAAAGGCGGCATCTCCGGCCAGCAGCAGCAATGCATGTTGACCGCTGCGCAAGGCCCGGGCGGCACCTTCCACGGCATAGGGATCGAGCGGTGCGGGCTGCGGCTCGGGCAGTACGCCAGCAACTTCGCCGCCCTCGCCCCAACTGGTATCGGCCGGGAGGATGAGGCTGGCAATCTGGCCTGGAAACGTACGGGCCGCGCGCACGGCCAGCGCGGCATCGCGTCCCACATCTGCGGGCGTGCCGGCCGTATGCACCCAGGCCGACACCGTACGCGCCAACGCCTCGGTGTCGGCAGTCAATGGTGCATCGAGCGGTCGGTGGTAGGTGGCCTGGTCGCCCACGATATTGACGATTCCGCTGCGCGCGCGACGCGCGTTGTGGAGGTTGGCCAGCCCGTTGGCAAGACCGGGCCCGCAATGCAGCAGAGTGCAGGCGGGTTTGCGCGCCATGCGGTAGTAGCCATCCGCCATGCCGGTGACGATGTTCTCCTGCAGGCCCAACACGCATTGCATGCCGGGCACCTGGTCCAGCGCCGCCACAAAATGCATCTCGCTCGTCCCCGGGTTGGCAAAACAGGTGTCGATACCTGCGGCCAACAAGGTCTTGACCAAACTTTTTGCGCCGTTCATGGCAAAGCCGCTCCGTCTCTGTGATCGCTGTGCCTCCATTGTTGCGGAGGATACGGATCACGGCAGTCACGCGGATGCCAGGGATTGCTATGAATACAGTAGCTACCAGCACCCTACCATTGAGCGCCAGGGGTCTGTTTCATCTGATTGCCTCGGAATACCTGCCGTCACCGCATCAGCCACCTGCAGGCGAACGGCAGCACGCAGCCCAGCGTCATGAACATCCACGGCGCCCACATGACAGGCCAGTCTCTCACCAGCAGCCAATACGGCACAGCCAGTACCATGCCCGTGCCTACGGGGATGGCCAGCAAGGCCATGAGCCCTGCAGCCTGCACATAACGCTTCCAGGTCAATTGCCTGCAGGCATACCTGCCATATGCCAACAAGGCCAGACAAGCGACGACAAACGGCAGCACATACAACCACGCAAATACCATGAGGAATTCATTGTGGGTCATGCCGTGCTCCCGGGCAGGCCTTACCAGACGATGGGTTCCGGCTCCAGCCGGATGCCAAAGCGCTCATACACGCTGGCCTGGATGGCCTGCGCCAGGGTGACCACCTCGCCTCCCGTCACGCTGTTGTCGCCCTGCCCCAGGTTGACCAGCACCAGCGCCTGCCGGTCGTACACGCCCGCCTTGCCGATGCTCTTGCCGCGCCAGCCACAGGCATCGATCATCCAGCCAGCGGCGAGCTTGACGCTGCCGTCCAGCATCGGGTAATGCACGATTTTGGGTTCGCGCGCAATGATGTCTTCGCACACCTCGCTGCTCACCTGCGGATTCTTGAAAAAGCTGCCTGCATTGCCGATGGTTGCCGGATCGGGCAGCTTGGCGCGGCGGATCTCGACCACCCAGCTGAAAATATCCTGCGCCGTGGGGTTCTCAACACCTTTTTCCGCCTGTTTGCGTGTCAGGTCCAGGTAGCTCAACTCAGGCTTCCAGTCCTTGGCGAGGCGCAGGCGCACGCGGGTGATCACCGCCCTGCCGGCAAGGCCCATGCCGCGCGGTGCCGTGGAGCCGGTGGCACGGGCAATCATGGTCAGGGGCATCGTTTCAGCAGGTGCGTGCTTGAAAACCGAGTCACGGTAGCCGAAAGCACATTGGGCGGCGTTCAGGCTGAAGCTCTCGCCATTGGTCAGGTCCACGGCGTCCAGCGAATCGAAGCGGTCCTGCAGCTCGATGCCATAGGCACCAATGTTCTGCACGGGCGCCGCACCTGCGGTGCCCGGGATCAGCGCTAGATTCTCCAGCCCGCGGTAGCCCTGCTCCAGGCTCCAGGCCACTACGTCGTGCCAGACCTCGCCCGCCCCGACCTCGATGATGTAGTGCCTGTCCGTCTCGGCAACCAGGCGCTTGCCCATGATCTCCATCTTGAATACGGTCGGCTCCACATCGCGGGTGATGACGATGTTGCTCCCCCCCCCCAGCACCACCACCTGGCGGCTCGCGCCCAGGGGTGGGCCAGCCAGAAACTCACGGATATCCTGTTCGGACTGCACGCGCACCAGATTCATGGCGCGGGCCATGATGCCAAAGGTGTTGTATTGCTGCAGCGGGGCATTTTTCTCGACTAACATCGGTAGATTGTCGCACTTGTAGCGACCCACGCAGGCAAGCTTGCCTGATCTGCAAGGAGAGTATGTATGCCATCGTTTGACACGGTTTGCGAAGCCGACTTCGTCGAGGTGAAGAACGCTGTCGAGAATTCGGCCAAGGAAATCGGCACCCGTTTTGACTTCAAGGGCACATCGGCTGCCATCGAGCTCAAGGACAAGGAAATCACCCTGTTCGGCGACGCCGACTTCCAGCTCGTGCAGGTTGAAGACATCCTGCGCAACAAATTGACCAAACGCAATGTGGACGTGCGCTTCCTCGACAAGGGCAATGTCCAAAAGGTGGGCGGCGACAAGGTCAAGCAGGTCATCAAGGTGCGCAACGGCATCGAGCAGGAACTGGCCAAGAAAATCCAGAAGGCCATCAAGGAAAGCAAGATGAAGGTGCAGGCAGCCATCCAGGGCGACGCCGTGCGTGTGACCGGCGCCAAACGTGACGATCTGCAGGCGGCCATGGCATTGTTGAAGAAGGAAGTGACCGATGTGCCGCTGTCCTTCAACAACTTCCGTGACTGATCCACAGCCTTTGGCCAGGGCAAAGGCAGGCAGCTGGCAAAGGTGCCTGCCTTTTTCTTGATATTTTCACTATATATTTCATAGCAATAAGCGCTCTATAGATAAGCGCCAGCAGCCATTTCATCATGAACCCTCCGCACCGCTTTGCCCGAGCCACCCGTGCCGCCTTTTGCCAGGCACTGTTGGCGCTGGCCTGCGCGGGCGGTGCCGCCAGTGCGCAGGAGGCGGATGAAGCCCCCAAATCCGTTGCACTGACCGGCATTCTGGGCAACAAGGCCCTGCTCGTGGTGGATGGCGGCGCCCCCAAGGCGGTGGAAGCTGGCAGCAGTTACCAAAAGGTGCAGGTCGTCAGCGTGAAGGATGGCGAAGCCCAGGTGCGCATTGGCGGCCAGCCCCTCACCCTGCGCCTGGGCGAATCACCCGTCAGCGTGACGGGTAGCACGCTGCCCTCCAGCAACACAGGCCGCATCGTGCTGATGGCCAACCCGCAGGGCCACTTTCTGACGCCCGGCATGATCAATGGCAAAAGCACGCGCTTTCTCGTGGATACCGGAGCGACGACCGTGAGCATGGGCATGAGCGAGGCGCGCAAGCTGGGCATCGACTACACCAAGGGCCGCGCGGTACGCATGGGCACGGCCAATGGCGTGGCGCAAGGCTGGTACGTTCAACTGGCCAGCGTGCGCATCTCCGATGTGGAGCTGCGCAACGTGGACGCCGTGATTGGCGCGGGTGAGATGCCCTATGTGCTGCTGGGCAACAGCTTTCTCAACAGTTTTCACATGACGCGCATCGGCCCGCAGCTGACGCTGGACCGGGCGAAATAGAACTGCGCATTTGGCGCTTCTGCAGCGCGCGCAGGCGATGGCCGTGTACTTTGAACAGGCTCCCAGGGCAGGTTTCTCAGGCCCTTTGCCGCCTGGCGACAAACCCCAGCATCGCCACCGTCGCAAACATCGCCCCGGCGATAAAGGTGCCTTCATGGCCCAGGCAGTCCCACAGGGCCCCGGCAATCACGCTGGCGAGCAGAAGCGCCACGCCTGCCAGCAGGTGAAACACCCCAAAGGCGGTGCCGCGCAGGTCTGCGGGCACGGTGTCGGCCACCATGGCATTGAGCAAGCCCTGCGTGCACCCCATGTGCAGCCCCCAAAGCGCCGCACCCAGCGCCAGCCCCCATAGCCCGGGCAGCAGCGCGAGCGCCAGATCGGCCAGCACGAGCAGCACCATGCCCGCTGCCAGCACCTGGTGGCGCGGCAGGCGGTCAGACAGCACGCCTGCCGGATAGGCCGAGAGCGAATAGGCCACACCCATGACCACCAGTACCAGCGGCGCCAGCATGGCTGGCAAGCCCGCATCGACCGCACGCAACACCAGAAAAGCCTCGCTGAACCGCGCCAGCGTCATCACCACCCCAATGGCAACCACCCACCAGTAGCTGCGGCCCAGGCGCTGCATCTGGGCCCGGCTGAGCGGCATGCGCCGCGCCTGGACGGGCGACGCATGCGCGGGCTCCTTGACAAAGATCACCAAAATGGCGACTGCAATGAATGCGGGCAGCACCGCCAGCCAGAAGACCAACTGGTAGTTGTTGGCCGTCCACCACATCAGCAGCATGGCCAGCAACGGGCCGGTAAAGGCACCAATCGTATCGAGCGTCTGGCGCAGGCCGTAGGCGGCGCCCCGCAGCTCGGCGGGCGTGACATCGGCCACCAGCGCATCGCGTGGCGCGCCCCGTATGCCCTTGCCGATGCGGTCGATAAAACGCGCGCCCACCAGCCATTCCAGCCCGGTTGCCAGCGGAAACACCGGTTTGGTAAGCGCCCCCAGGCCATAGCCGATGCCCGCCAGCAGCTTGCGCTTGCCAAAACGGTCGCTGATGGCGCCTGAGAACACCTTGGTAATGGATGCTGTCGCCTCGGCAATGCCCTCGATCAGCCCGACCTGCAGCGCCGTGGCGCCCAGCACGGTGGCCATGTACACCGGCAGCAGCGCATGGACGATTTCGGAGGAAATGTCCATGAACATCGACACGAAGCCCAGGGCCCATACGCTTTTGGGAATGGCTCGCGGCCCGGAGGGTGCCGCAGAAATCTCTGTATTCATCAACGCCAATAGGTATGGATCATGCACCGCACGCGCGCCAGATGCGACTGGCCCGCCACCCAACTGCGCACCGCCTGCGTCAACGGCAGGCCGCCAGCTACCCACAGGACTGTATCTGCGCCGCTCCAATCCTGCAACGCCAGCCAGCGCAGCACCTGGTCAATCTCTGCCGGTGAGGCGCCAGGCGCGCCACTGCATATCCAGGTCGGATCGACGCCTGATGCAGTCTCCACATCCCAGGCCGCGCACTCCTGCGGATTCGCCACCCACAGCAGCAGGCCTGAAGGCGGCGTATCGGGTGCGGCCTGCACCAACCGCGCCGCAGCCGGCAGCGCACAGGCATCGGCCACTAGCACACGCCGCGCAGCGCGCGGCGCCAGGCCGCCTGCAGGGCTCAGCACGCCGACAGTGCTGCCCGGTGCGGCCTGCAAAGCCCAGCCTGCGCCGGGCGATGCGCCCGCCACTGCTGGCCCATCAACTTGTACGCCTGGTTTCGCATCCGGGTGCAGCAGCACATCCACATCCATCCACTGCTCTTCCAAATGGATAGCACGGATCGTATAGGTACGGCGCGGCATGCGCGGTTTTCCCATGGGCCACTGCAGGCGGCCATCCTGCTGCACCTCGGGCCAGGCAGGCGTCTGGCCGGGTGTGGGCAGCAGCATGCGCACATGCAGGCCGTCGGCAAAAGCGCGCACGCCATCGCCTTGCAGGCGCAAGCGGCGCATCAGCGGGGTCAACGCCCGGTTGCTGCCTACCTGCAACACCTGCAGCTGCCCGGGGCTGCGCGGGGCCTGCCCACTCCACGCCACATCCCAGCTGCCATCGGGCCACGCCATTTCGTCGGCAAACTCGGCCAGATGTTCGGTCAGTGACAGCTGCATCAGCTCGCCCATGCGTGCGGTGGCAGGCGCCAGCCTGCAGTCGAGCTGCCGCGTGGCCACCACGTTCAGTTCCACCACACCGACATCGGTGAGCGACAACCGCACCTGGCCCGGCACAGGCTCCTCCACATCCACCCCCTCGTCGCACCAGTGGCGCACCAGCCATTGCACATAGGCTGCAGCGCGCGGCAGGGTGATGCGCGCCTCAAGCGCCTGCGGCTCAATCTCGGTATCTATCTCTGTTGCACTCATGTGTCCGCTCTCCCCACCGCCATCGGTGCTTCTGCCTGCACATCTTCGGTTTGTGCCGTCTGACGCTGCAGCAGCCAGTAGGTAGCCAACCAGCAACCCACGGCAATCACGCTGGCAGTGGCAAAGAGGCCGGTAAATTGAAACTGTTTGGCGATAAAGCCGCCCGCCATGGAACTGAGCATGTAGCTGGTCAGTTCTGCGCAGGCCAGGATTGAAAAGTCGGTACCCGGCTGCCTGCGGCTTGCGGTGGACATGAACAGTGCATACAGCGCCACCATTTCCATATAGCGCTGCACGCTCAGGCCGACCGCCAGCACCGCGAGCGGTACCGCCCCGCCCAGCCACTGCAGCGAATGCAGCAAAAACAACACAAATGCCAGCACACGCAAGGTACTCAGGCCCAACAGCACCTGCGTACGACTGCTGCGCTGCAGCCAGCGCGCGGCCAGATAGCTGCCTGCCAGCCCGGCAATGGCTGCGCCGCTGCCGGCAATCAGCCCTACCTGGCTCAGACTCAACCCGCTGTGCAGCAGGTAGCTGCTCTCCATCGAGCGCAGCATGCCCTCGCTCAGCCGGTACACCACGGCCAGCCCGAGCACGGTCCATACCCCCGGCCGGGCAAAGAACCGGCGAATGCTGGCCCGGTGCGGCTGCACACCCTCGCCGCTGGCGAGCCCATCGGCATCTGGCCCGGTCTCCTTCATCCACGGCAGGGCCAGCAGCGGAAGCAGGCACAGCAACGCCATCAGGCCCATGGTGGGGTACCAGCCCCAATGCTCCACCAGAAACATGGCAAGGCTCCCACCCACCAGCACGCCACCCGCCACCGATGCGGCCTGGATCGCGTTGCCGCGCCCCAGCTCATCGCTGCGCAACTGCTGCGTGGCATAGCCATCGGTGGCGATGTCCTGCGTGGCAATGCTGAGCGCCATGCACATGCCGATGCCGACAATCAGCCCGATGGGCGCCTGTGGCCCCGCCCAGGCCAGTGCCGCAACGCTGGCCACGGTGGCCAGCTGGGTGCAGACGATCCAGCCCCGGCGGTGCCCCCAGCGCAGGGGGCGCAACCGGTCCACCCAGGGCGCCCAGATGAACTTGAGCACCAGTGGCAGCATCAGAATCGACAGCATGCCGACCTGCTGCAAGGGCATGCCCGCCGCACGCAGGGCTGCAGGCACGGTCATGATCATCAGGTACGAAGGCACGCCCTGCGCCACATACAGCGCCACCAGCACTGCCCAGAAGTGCCATGGCCGCTTCGCGGGCGCCGTGGGCGCCGTGTGCGTTGCACCCAGGTCAGCCTCTTGCGTCACCGCAGCCATGCATCAGTACTCCACGGCATAGTTGAGGGCAAAGGTGCGGCCACGCCCATAGAAGGCAAAAGCCTGCGGCGAGACCGCGCCCGTGCCGTACAGGGCCATGGCTCGCTGCGACCAGGTGGTCAGGTATTGCTTGTCCAGCAGGTTCTGAATCCCGAAGTTCAGGCGCCCTACCGGCAGCTTGACGCCGCCCATCAGATCGACCGTGGTAAAGCCATCGATCTTGAGCGCGCTTGCGTCCTTGAGCGCAAACATATGCGTTGCCTGCAGGCGCAGCGTCACGGGGTTGGGGCTCCACTGCACATAGGCAGACAGCTTGGACGGGCTTGCCGTCATGATGCTCTGCTTGGCCCAGTTGCCGTTTTGCCGCGTCTCCGAACGGATCCACAATGCATTGCCACCCACATCCCAGCCACGGGCGACGGTGTAATCGATGGCGCCTTCCCATCCGTAGTTGCGGCGTTTTTCATCGGCCACGTTGATGGTCACGTTGTTGTTGCTGTTGTTCAGCTGCAGCGTCTGGTCCGACCATGCATAGAACAGCGCCGTCTGTGCCCGCAGCGCACCGCTGGCCTGTTTGAAGCCCCACTCCAGCTGGCGCGTCTTGATACCCTTGAGCGGAGAGCTTTCCGGGTCGATGGCAGACACCAGCTGCCAGTGCGCGCCCTTGGCCACATAGCTGCCCTGGCCGTAGTACTTGGCAGGGTCGGGCAGCTCGAAGCCTTCCGCATAGTTCAGCCAGGTGCTGCGTGCAGCATCGATCTTGTAGCGCGCGCCCAGATTGAACAGGCTGACGTTGTAGCTGTTCTTGCCGCCCGGGATGGCATCTGCACTGGTGCCCCGGCCCAGCAGCATGGACAGCTGCTGGGTGTAACCCACGAAGTCGTCGACCGTGAGGTCGGTCTTCTGGTAGCGCAGGCCGCCGTTGAGCGTCCACTGCGGATCGAGCTTCCATTCCGCCTGCGCAAAGGCAGCAGCCGTGTTCACCCGGTAGCCCGCATAGCGCCCCACGGTGCCGATCTGGCGGTTGACCATGCCCCCGGATGCAAGGGACTGCGCCGTGTCGAAAACGGCGCCTTCTCCGTCAAAGCTCTCGCGGTCCCAATCGACGCCGTAACGCAGATTGATGCCGCCCCAGGTCTTGGAGAGGGCCGCCTTCAGCCCCCAGGTGTCGGTGTTCTGGCGCGATGCCGTCACCACCGAGCTTGGAAACGGCGCGAAATCCAGCTTTTCCTGCCGCCAGAAGCCCTGCACATACAGATCCTGCCCGCCAAATACCTGTGCCGCGTGGTAGTCGGCATTGAATAGGGCGCGCTCGGTCTTGGGCATCACATCGCTCACGAAACCGCCGCGCTGCTCGAGCAGCTCCGGTTTTCCTCCCATGATGCCTGCCAGATTGGGACCGCCGTACAGGTACGACGATCCATCAAACCGGTTGCGGTAGTACTGGCCCGTCAGCCCCAGCGTCTGCTGCGGGCTGATCTTGATCTGCATATTGCCCAGCACATCCACCCCCTTGGTGTTCTGCGTGTCCGTCTGGGCAATATCAGTGCGTACCGGTGTGCCCTTGCCATCATAGAAGCTGCCGTTGTTTTGCAGTGCGATACCCAGGCGCGCCTGCACCCGGTCGTTACCGCCGGCAATCGATTGCGCGAGCCTGTACTGGTGGTCGCGCGAGCCCTGAAAGCCCGAGGTCACCCCGACCTCGCTGCCCAGTTGCATGCCGGCTGCGCTGCCCTTCTTGGTGATGATGTTCACGATGCCGCCCGTGGCACCGCCGCCATACAGCGCGCTGGCCCCCGAGAGCACCTCGATGCGCTCGATGTTGAACGGGTCGATCGAATCGAGTTGCCGCGCCGTGCCACGCGAGCTGTTGAGCGACACGCCATCGAGCATCACCAGCATGGTGCGGCCGCGCAGGTTCTGCCCGAAGTTGCTGCGCGATTGGCCGCCCAGGTCAACGCCAGGCACCAGTTGGCCCAGCGCCTCGCCCAGGCTTTTGCCGGCATTGACCTGCTGCAGCAGCGCATCGCTTTCAATGATCTGCGTGGTTTGCGCCAGTTCGCTGCGGATGCCGGGTGCGGCGCTTGCCACCACGCGCTGGACTGCCAGCTCGGTATCTGCCTGCGCATTGTCCTGCCCGGTGGAGACCGATGCCGAGGTGTCCTGCGGCATCGAACTGCCTTGAACCTGGGCTTGCGCCTGGCACGCCAGCAGCGCCATGGCCAACGCCACAGGCGTCAGACGGTAAACCTTGATGCCCCTTGCATGCCTATCCGCCCAGACTGCTGCATCCAGACCTGTTTTCTTCTGCCCCTGATCGCCCATGAAAGTCACCTTCTTATTCGCTCACAACTACAAAGGTGAAGCGTATATCGAAGAGAATGCGAATTCTTTTCTTTTGAGAACAATTCTCAATACAGATGCATTCAAAGACGGCTTTTCTCAAAAAGGAGCAGGTGCTGGCCCATTGGAGCCATTGCATGTGGGCCCATACACTGAGCCCGGAACAGGCTGCCGAGCTGGTTCACCCCCATCTACGGGTGCGCCATGTGCGTGCGGGCCAGCATTTGTGGCACACCGGCGATGCGCCCCAGGGCTGGATCGGCGTGTCGCGCGGGGCAGCCAAGATATGCGTGTCCACCGAGAGCGGCCGCTCGATCACGCTGTGTGGCTATGCGGGCAGCTGGTTTGGCGAGACCTACCTGCTGCGCCAGGGAGCGGTCATGGATTGCGATGCCATCGCCCTGCATGACCTGACGATGATCACCCTCCCTACAGATGCCTTCCATGCCTTGCGCCAGACATCTGCGGCGTTCAGCCAGTTTTTGCTGGAACTGGCGGCTGAGCGCACGCACCAGCTCATGCGCCTTCTGACAGCCCAGCAATGCACCGGAGTCACCAGCCGCGTGGCCCAATGCCTGGGCTCTCTCATCACGCCAATGAACTTTCCGTTTCCGGATGCGGGGCTGCTCAATATCACGCAGAGCGAGCTGGCCGATTTCTGCCAGGTTTCCCGCGCCCGCCTGAACGAAGCCCTGCTGACGCTGGAAAAACAGCAATTTCTGGAAGTAGGCTACCGCAGCGTGCGCCTCAAGGACATCGATGGTCTGCGCCGCTACAGCGCCTGAGCGCTATTTGCTCTTTTTCTGACCCAGTTTCGATTCCTTACCTTCGAGCAAGCGCTGGATATTGAGCTTGTGGCGGTACACCAGCAGGGCCGACATCGCCAGGATGGCCAGCAAAATCCATTTGTTGAATTCCCACAGATCACCACCCAAGAGGATGTACAGCACCGGCGCCATCACCGCCGCGACCAGCGAGGACAACGACGAATAGCGCCAGACGGCAGCCACTACCACCCAGCACGCCAGAACCAGCAGACCCAGCCAGCCGCTGAAGCCTACAAGCACACCCAACGCCGTGGCCACGCCCTTGCCGCCTTCGAACTTGAAGAAAACCGGCCACAGGTGCCCCAGAAAGGCTCCCAGGCCCGCCAGCGCCATCGCGCCCTCTTCCAGCCCGTAGGGTTTGCCAAAGCAGGCGACCAGGGCCACCGGCAACCAACCCTTGGCAGCGTCGAGCAGCAGGGTCACGATGGCGGCCGCCTTGCTGCCTGAGCGCAGCACATTGGTGGCCCCGGGGTTCTTGCTGCCATAGGTGCGCGGGTCGTTCAGCCCCATGACGCGGCTGACGATGACGGCAAACGACAGCGAGCCTACAAAATAGGCCGCAACGGCCACCAGGATGGAATAGACAATGCTCAAAACGCTTCCCCTTGCCCGCGCGCCCATGGTTTGCGCACCCGGATGTATGTATATGACAGAATCAAGTCGCTATTCTGCCAGCGCGCACTGCACGGGCTTGGCTCCCAGTACCTGAACGCAGGCCTGCGGGTCGATCTGCACCAAAAAACCACGCCGCCCGCCATTGATGGCAATGCGCGGCAGCGCCAGAATGCTTTCTTCGATATAGACCGGCATGTCCTTGCGCGTTCCGAAAGGCGAGGTACCGCCCACCAGATAGCCACTGTGCCGGTTGGCCACCTCCGGTTTGCATGGCTCCACGCTCTTGGCACCGATCTGGCGCGCCAGGTTCTTGGTGGAAACCTTGCAGTCACCATGCATCAGCACGATGAGCGGCTTGGCGTCCTGGTCCTGCATCACCAGGGTCTTGACCACTGCATGTTCATCCAGCCCCAGCTGGCGTGCGGATTCGCTGGTGCCTCCATGCTCCACGTATTCATAGGGATGCTCGGTGAACGCCACCTTGTGCGCCTTGAGCATCTGGGTGGCGGGGGTTTCGCTCACATGCGCGTTCTTGTCTTTTTTTGCCATTGCTGTTGACCCAGGGGCAAGGAGCGGCTGGCAGTGTGCAGCCGCTCTCTCGAAGCTGTTTTCCTCAAGCGCCGCATTACTGCGCCGGATCGCGCAGCTCCCAGCGGATTGCGTCGATTTCGCGGAGCAGGTCTTCGGAGAGCTGCGTGCCCCATACGTTCAAGTCTTCTTCCAGTTGCGCCATGGTGCGCACGCCGATGATGGTGCTGGCCACCTGCCATTTCGTGTAGCAGAAGGCCAATGCCAGGGCGGCGGGCGTCATGCGGTGGTCACGCGCCAGCTGGTTGTAGCGCTTGGCACCCACCAAGGACTCCGGCCTGCCCCAGCGCTGCTTGCGCACCGATTCGTAGCCTGCAATGCGTGCCTCCTTGGGCGCATTCGGGCCGGTGATGCCGCTTTCGTCATACTTGCCGGTGAGCAGGCCGAAGGCCAGCGGGGAATAGGCCAGCAGCGAAACGCCCAGGCGGTCGCAGGTTTCATCCAGGCCGTTTTCCCAGCTGCGGTTGATGAGGCAGTAGGCATTCTGGACGCTGGCCACGCGCGGCAGGCCATGCTGCTCGGCAAGGCGCACAAACTCGTGCACGCCATAGGGCGTCTCGTTCGACAGGCCGACATGGCGAATCTTGCCCGCCTTCGCCAGGCCTGCCAGCGCTTCCAACTGCTCGCGGATCGTGGTTTCGCTGGTTTCCTTCTTCGGGTCGTAGTACAGATTGCCAAAGGCCGGCACATGGCGCTCCGGCCAGTGAATCTGGTAGAGATCGATCACATCCGTCTGCAGACGGCGCAGGCTGGCGTCGCACGACGCCACGATGTCGGCGGCCGTCATGCCCTTGCCTTCGCGCACCCAGGGCATGCCGCGCGAGGGGCCTGCCACCTTGCTGGCCAGCACCACCTGATCACGCTTGCCAGGATTGGCCCTGAACCAGTTGCCGATGATGGTTTCGGTGGCGCCAAAGGTCTCGGCACGGGCAGGCACCGAGTACATCTCGGCCGTGTCCCAGAAATACACGCCGCGCTCCAGCGCGCGGCTGAGCATGGCATGGGCGTCGGCTTCGTTCACCTGCTCGCCAAACGTCATGGTGCCCAGGCAGATGGGCGATACCTTCAAATCACTGCGGCCGAGTTGGATGTCTTGCATGGTTGTCGATGATTTGCAAAATCTAAAAGTGTTAGAACGTGTTTACGATCTCCTCGCGCCGCGACAGTGGCTTTGCGGGATGGGCTGCTAGGCGCAGCACGCAGCCAATAGCCAGCTATTAGCAAGCGCTGCAACGACGCAACCCGCCCGCAAAGACACTGTCCCTCCGGGTTGGAGTGAAATCGGGCGATTTCTTCGCGCTGTCCCTTGCTTGCACCCCAGTGCAAGCTGCGGACCAGCGCTTCGAACTCATCCCGATTGCACTCCAACGCGGCTGCGTAGAGATCGTAAACACGTTCTTAAAGCACGCCGCAACGCGGCATGCGGCGCAATGCATGCACTATAAAACGATATGCAGCCCTTTTGTCCCAACGGGCCAGTCGCCCAGGTGCACCCACCTGCGCCGGCCGCGCGAGACAATGCCGGATCACCCTCCCTCTCACCCGCCTGTCATGTACCAACCCCAGCGCCATGCCGCCAGTCGCCCATTGGTCATCCGCAACCACCCCTACCATCTGCTGCAATGGGGTGGCAGCCAAACCCGGCCTCCGTTGGTGCTGTGCCACGGTTGGATGGATGTGGGCGCATCGTTCCAGTTTGTGGTTGACCAGTTCAGCGATGCATTTACGGAGAGCCGCACGATCATCGCGCCCGACTGGCGCGGCTTTGGCCAAAGCCGCAACTCCAGCGCACCCGACCACTTTCCTTTTGCGGACTACCTGGGCGATCTGGATGCACTCATCGACGAGATCAGCCCGCATATGCCGGTCGACCTGCTGGGCCACAGCATGGGCGGCAATGTGGCGATGCTGTATGCGGCCGCGCGCCCGGCCCGGGTGCGTCGGCTCATCAACCTGGAGGGTTTTGGCCTGCCTGCCTCGCAGCCCGCACAGGCTCCGCAGCGTACCGCCCGCTGGCTGGACGAAATCCGCGACCTGCGCCACGGCAAGATTGGAGCCCGGCCCTACGCCGACGCTGCCGAAGTCTCCGCTCGCCTGCAGAAGAACAATCCCCGCCTGTCCGCCGACAAGGCGCTGTGGCTGGCCCACCATTGGGCCACCGAGGGGGCAGATGGCCAGTGGCGCATTGCGGGCGACGACGCGCACAAGGTCGTCAGCGCACAGCTGTTTCGCGCCGATGAAATGCTGGCCAGCTACGCGGCCATCACCTGCCCCACACTGATGGTCAAAGCCGAGCCCGACACCATGGCCGCCTTCTGGCAGGGCAGGTTCACGCAGACTGAGTTTTTGCAACGCCTCACGTTGGTGCCCGATGTGCGGGTTGCCAGCCTTACGGAAGCCGGCCACATGCTGCACCACGACCAGCCACATGCACTGGCGTCCCTGATCGAGGACTTTCTGGGAAATTGATCTTCATCAATCCATGGAACTATCCGCCGCCCTTCGCACCCGCATCCGCTCCGCACTGCAGCACTTTGCCGTGCAAAGCCAGGATGGCGGCGGCCACGCGCGCGCGGCGGTCGCGCTGGTCATCAGCGACGAAGGCGCGGGAGCCCAGCTTCCCACCCAGGTCACCCCGCCAGACCTGGTCGAGCCCAGGCACTGGAGCCATGAAGCCGCCCTGCTGCTGACCCGCCGCGCCCTGCATCTGCGCAACCACGCCGGGCAATGGGCGCTGCCGGGCGGGCGGATCGAAGCCGGCGAATCGCCCGAGCAGGCTGCGCTGCGCGAGGCGCAGGAAGAGATTGGCTTGCGCCTTGCACCTACCCAGATACTGGGCCGCCTCGACGACTATGCCACCCGCTCCGGCTTTGCCATCACACCGGTCGTGGTCTGGGCAGGCACAGTGGCGCAGCTGCAGCCCAATCCGGACGAGGTGGCCAGCATCCACCGCATTGCGCTGACCGAATTGCTGCGCCGCGATTCGCCCATGCTCGATGCCAGCGCCCATTCGCCACACCCCGTTCTGCGCATGCCCATTGGAAACAGCTGGATTGCGGCACCCACGGCGGCTTTTCTGTACCAGTTTCGCGAAGTCTGCCTGTGCGGGCGCACCACGCGGGTCGCGCATTTTGACCAGCCTCCGTTCGCGTGGCGTTAGTAGCCGCCAGCAGCTTTGGTATCAAAACCATAGCTACCTGCGCACGTCTGTCAAGCGCAAGAGGTGATTTTTATCAATCTTGTATGTAAAGCCACCATGGCTGGACCGGTACCGCCGCCATGCGACAATAATGGGCTTGATTGCAAGAACAGGACACACAGAACATGGAAGCAGAACGCATCAACCAGATTGGCAACGCCCTCGAAGACCTGTCCACCCGGACAGAAGAGCTTCGGAGGTATCTTTGACTACGATGCAAAGTACGAACGCCTGCGCACGGTAAACGCTTCGCTCGAAGACCCAGCCGTCTGGAACGACCCGAAAAAGGCCCAGGAGCTGGGCAAGGAAAAGAAGGCGCTCGATTCCGTCGTGCTGACCCTGCAGAAGCTGACAGGCGAATTGGCCGACAATTCCGAACTCTTCGAGATGAGCAAGGAAGAAGGCGACGACGCCGGGCTGGAAACCATCGAGGCCGAAGCCGACAAACTGCGCCCGCTGATCGAAGAGCTGGAATTCCGCCGCATGTTCAGCCAGGAGGCTGATCCGCTCAACTGCTTCATCGACATCCAGGCCGGCGCCGGTGGTACCGAAGCCTGCGACTGGGCCAGCATGCTGCTGCGCCAGTACCTGAAGTACGCCGAGCGCAAGGGTTTCAAGGCCACCGTCGAAGAAGAGACGCCTGGCGACGTGGCCGGAATCAAGAGCGCAACCATCAAGGTCGAGGGCGAGTACGCCTATGGCCTGCTGCGCACCGAGACCGGCGTGCATCGCTTGGTGCGCAAGAGCCCGTTTGACTCGTCTGGCGGTCGCCACACCAGCTTCTCGTCGCTGTTTGTCTACCCGGAGATCGATGATTCGATCGAAATCCAGATCAATCCGGCCGATGTGCGTACCGACACCTACCGCGCCAGCGGTGCGGGCGGCCAGCACATCAACAAGACCGATTCAGCCGTGCGCCTGACGCACATCCCCACCGGTATCGTGGTGCAATGCCAGGATGGCCGCAGCCAGCACAGCAACCGCGATGTTGCCTGGCAGCGCCTGCGCTCCAAGCTCTATGACTTTGAAATGCGCAAGCGCATGGAAGAGCAGCAGAAGCTCGAAGACACCAAGACCGATGTGGGCTGGGGCCACCAGATCCGCAGCTATGTGCTGGACAACAGCCGTATCAAGGACCTGCGCACCAACGTCGAAGTCTCAGCCACCCAGAAAGTGCTGGACGGAGATCTGGATGTGTTCATCGAAGCATCCCTGAAACAGGGTGTGTAACCCCTCGGAGCAGCGTGTCACACGCTGCTCCGCTTTAGATTTTTGATTCATCCTGCATGGCCGCGCCCCCCAGCCATGCACTGCCACCGGAAAGCCTTTGCCAGCAATGCCTCCCATCCAAGCGCTGATTTTTGACATGGACGGAACCATGGTGGATTCCATGCCCTGGCATGCCCAGGCCTGGGTTGAATACGCGCGCCGCCATGGCATGGATCTGAACGTGCCCGCCTTCATGGTGCAGACTACCGGCAAGAATGCCTTCGAGTGCGCCTGCGCCCTGATGGGCCGCACCGTGAGCGCAGAAGAATCCGAACGCATCACGGCTGAAAAGGAAGGCATTTACCGCGAACTGTTTGCAGCCAACTTCAGCGCGGTGGGTGGCTTTGAGCGCTTTGCGGCCCAGGCCCATGAAATGGGATTGAAGGTGGCCATTGGCACCGCGGGCGACCAGGACAATGTGAATTTCGTGCTGGGCAACCTGCAGATGCAGCCTCCCGCGCACGCCATTGCCCGTGGTGACGAGGGCCTGCCCGGCAAGCCCCACCCCGATATTTTCCTCAAGGCAGCCGAGCGACTGAACGTTGATCCGGCTGCCTGCGTGGTGTTTGAAGATGCGCCCCACGGTATTGAAGCCGCGCGCCGCGCTGGCATGCGCGCTGTAGGCATCGGCACCACTCACAACCAACAAGACCTTGGTGGCCCCCATGTACTGGCATGGGCGCCCGATTTCTCGACCCTGCTGAACAAGCAATTTCTGGAGAGACTCCATGATGCGTGAAGGACAAGCACACACCGTGTACCGTGCCGATTACCAGGCCCCTGCATGGTGGATTGAAACGGTCGATCTGACTTTCGACCTGGATCCGGCCAAAACCCGCGTCCTGAACAAGATGCGCGTGCGCCGCAACCCCGAGGTGCCCGCGCAGCCCCTGCACCTCAATGGCGACGAATTGAACCTGGCCCGCGTGCTGGTCAATGGTGCGGGCACCTCGTTCAAGATGGAAGGCTCCGACCTGGTGCTGGAAAACCTGCCTGAAGGCAGCGATCCGGTGGATCTGGAAATCTTCACCACCTGCGTGCCCGAGAAGAACACCAAGCTGATGGGCCTGTACACCAGCAACGGCTCGTTCTTCACGCAATGCGAAGCAGAAGGGTTCCGCCGCATCACCTACTTCCTGGACCGCCCCGATGTGATGGCCATGTACACCGTCACCCTGCGCGCCAGCAAGACCCTCTTCCCGGTGCTGCTGTCCAACGGCAACCTGGTAGAGCAAGGCGAATTGCCCGAGGGGCGCCACTTTGCCAAATGGGTGGACCCGCATAAAAAGCCCAGCTACCTGTTTGCCCTGGTGGCGGGCAACCTGGTGGCGCGTGAGCAGAAGATCAAGAGCCGCGCCGGCAACGAACACCTGCTGCAGGTCTACGTGCGCCCCGGCGATCTGGAAAAGACCGAACACGCCATGAACTCGCTGATGGCATCCATCGCCTGGGACGAAGCCCGCTTTGGCCTCAGCCTGGACCTGGAACGCTTCATGATCGTTGCCACCAGCGACTTCAACATGGGTGCGATGGAGAACAAGGGCCTGAACATCTTCAACACCAAGTACGTGTTGGCGAGCCAGGCCACGGCCACCGATGCCGATTACGCCAACATCGAATCGGTGGTGGGCCACGAGTACTTCCACAACTGGACGGGTGACCGCGTCACCTGCCGCGACTGGTTCCAGCTCTCGCTCAAGGAAGGCCTCACGGTTTTCCGCGATCAGGAATTCAGCATGGACATGGCGGGCTCGCCATCGGCCCGCGCCGTCAAGCGCATTGACGATGTGCGCGTGCTGCGCACCGTACAGTTCCCCGAAGACGCTGGCCCCATGGCCCACCCCGTGCGCCCTGACAGCTATGTAGAAATCAACAACTTCTACACGGTCACCGTCTATGAAAAAGGCGCCGAAGTGGTGCGCATGCAGTCCGAGCTGGTGGGCCGCGAAGGCTTTGCCAAGGGCATGAAGCTGTATTTCGAGCGCCATGACGGCCAGGCCGTGACCTGCGACGACTTCGCCCAGGCCATGGCAGATGCCAATCCCGGCTCTCCGCTCGCCCAGCACCTTGCACAATTCAAGCGCTGGTACAGCCAGTCGGGCACGCCACGTGTCGTTGCCAGCGGCACCTACGATGCCTCGGCCCAGACCTACACGCTCACCCTGTCGCAACACTGCCCTGCCACGGCCGGGCAACCCAGCAAAGAACCCTTTGTGATCCCGGTCACGCTAGGCCTGGTGGGCGCCGACGGCAGCCAGTTGCCTGTGGCCATCCGTGCTGCAGAAGGCCTCTCTGCCTTTGCCAACAGCACCACCAGCCACACCGTGGTGCTGACGCAGCCAACACAGACCATCGTATTCGAAGGCGTGGCCCAGGAGCCCACACCATCGCTGCTGCGCAACTTCAGTGCTCCTGTGGTGCTGGAGATGGATTACAGCGACGACCAGCTTCGCCACCTGCTGGCACACGACGAAGACGCCTTCAACCGCTGGGAAGCCAGCCAGCGCCTGGGCTTGCGAATTGCTCTGCAAAACATAGCAGCACGCGTAGGTACTGCAAGCGCCGACAGCGCGCTGGATGCAAACATCTTGCCTGCGCCATTCGTCGAAGCCATGCGAGCCGTGCTGCGCGACCCGCTGCTCGATGCCGCCTTTAAGGACCTGGCACTGACCTTGCCATCCGAGGCCTACATCACCGAACAACTGGACAGCGTTGATCCGCAGATCGTGCACCAGGTGCGCGAAGCCATGCGCCAGCAACTGGCCTCCGACCTCGCTGCCGACTGGGCATGGGTCTATGAGCAATGCAGCAACACGGGCGCCTATGTACCCGACGCCGCAAGCAGCGGCAAGCGCGCCCTCGCCGGTCACGCCCTCCTGATGCTGTGCGTGGCAGCCCGCGCCTCTGGCGACAAAGTCTGGCCTGGCAAGACGCTGCAGCGCTTCAAGGACGCAGGCAATATGACGGACCGCTACAACGCGCTGAGCGCACTGGTTGTCAGCGGCAGCGAGCTGGCCGCCAATGCACTCCAGTCCTTCCATGCCATGTTCAAGAACGACGAACTGGTGATGGACAAATGGTTTGCCCTGCAAGCGGGTGCGCCCGATGTGGACGGCAGCGCCCTGCCCGCTGTGCGCGCCTTGATGAAGCTGCCCGACTTCAACATCAAGAACCCCAACCGGGCCCGCAGCGTGATTTTCAGCTACTGCAGCGGCAACCCTGGCGGCTTCCACCGCGCAGATGGCGCAGGCTATGCCTTCTGGGCCGAGCAGGTGATCGCGCTGGACGCCTTCAACCCGCAGGTGGCTGCCCGCCTGGCGCGCGCACTTGACCGCTGGAAGAAACTGGCCGAGCCTTACCGCACTGCAGCCGGCGAAGCCATTGCCAAGGTCGCCGCCAAGCCCAAGCTCAGCAATGATGTGCGCGAGATCATCACCCAGGCGATGAACCACTGATGTGCCAGGCCTCCCCAGCCGTGCCCATTTGCGGCTGGTCTTGAATTTTTAGGACTTACACAAACAAGGATGGGGATGCAATGCCGGCATTCATGCTGGAGAGACATCTCGCCGGATCCCGATTTGCGTAAACCGGATTTGTATTGATAGGAACGGTTATGAACCAACGTATCTCCCTGTCGCGCTACCTCGTTGAGCAGCAGCGCGTCGACGGCCTCATCCCCGCGCAGTTGCGCCTGCTGCTTGAAGTGGTGGCCCGCGCCTGCAAGAGCATCAGCCAGTCTGTCAACAAGGGCGCGCTGGGCGGTGTGCTGGGCACGGCGGGCAGCGAAAACGTGCAGGGCGAAGTGCAGAAAAAGCTCGACATCATTGCCAACGAAGTGCTGATTGAAGCCAATGAATGGGGTGGCCACCTGGCTGCCATGGCCTCGGAAGAAATGGACAGTATCTATCTGGTGCCCAACCGCTATCCCCAAGGCGAATACCTGCTCATGTTCGATCCGCTGGACGGCTCGTCCAACATCGACGTCAACGTGTCGATCGGCACCATCTTCAGCGTGCTCAAAAAGCCCGAAGGCCACCCTGGCGTAACCGAAGAGGACTTTCTGCAGCCCGGCGCCCAGCAGGTCGCTGCTGGCTACTGCGTCTATGGCCCGCAAACCACGCTCGTGCTGACCGTGGGCGACGGCGTGGCCATGTTCACGCTGGACCGCGAAATGGGCAGCTTCGTCCTGACCCAGGAAAACGTGCGCATTCCCGAAGACACCAAAGAATTCGCCATCAACATGAGCAACATGCGCCACTGGGACACCCCCGTGAAGCGCTATGTTGACGAATGCCTGGCAGGCGTCGAAGGTCCTCGCAACAAGGACTTCAACATGCGCTGGATTGCCTCGATGGTGGCGGATGTGCACCGCATCCTCACGCGCGGCGGCATCTTCATGTACCCCTGGGACAAGCGTGAGCCCAACAAGCCCGGCAAACTGCGCCTGATGTACGAAGCCAATCCCATGGCCTGGCTGGTGGAGCAAGCAGGCGGCGCCGCCACCAATGGCCGCGAACGCATCCTCGATCTGCAGCCCACCAAGCTGCACGAACGCGTCAGTGTGGTCCTGGGTTCCAAGAACGAAGTGGATCGCGTCACCCGCTACCACCTAGAAGCATAAATTCCGCAATTTGGTCCGAGAGCCAAAAATTCACGCTATAATTTATCTCTAACGCCGGTGTAGCTCAGTCGGTAGAGCAGCTCATTCGTAATGAGAAGGTCGGGTGTTCGATTCATCTCTCCGGCACCAAAACAGTAAAGAAACCCCGCTATTTAAAAGATAGCGGGGTTTTTTACTTTTCTGCTCCGAGTAACTATCGGTACACAATTTTTGTAGCTCAGACTTACCTTCTGGCGGTGCTCATTCGCATTTTGTGCTTTCTGCACCTCGCTCGCCGCGTACATCTCAAATCTCTAGATTTGGACTGCCCCTGGTCATATGCTTAGCACAAGCGCAACAAGCGCCCTACCCATGGGCTGACCACGTTCAAATTTCTGTCCAAGCCCTATTCGCAGCATATCTATCAAGGGCTCGAATGGCTCCGACCTCGCTGCGCAAGTGCATGGATACCGGGAAAGTCAAACTGATCCAACAGGTCACGCAGCAAGTCTGCGACCGGGAAATGGGTGCTTTCCTGAATGTGACGTTCAATCCAGTACTCTATGTCGGTCACGCGGCCACAAAGTGCCAAATTGGCCAGTTCATCCAGGGCCTCATCGCTCATATGGGTTTTGATATTGACATGAGCATGAGCCCCCCGCTCTGCTATCTGCAGAAAAGAAGGGAGAGGCTTTGCGGAGGGAGACGGGCCTACATCTGACCAGTCAGAATCAGATGCGGTGACGATAGGTACATGAAGCTCGAAAGAAAACGTGCTGCCTTGACCCGGAGTACTGACCACACTCAGAGCCCCTCCCATAGCTGAGACGATGCGTTGAGCAATGAACAATCCCAATCCAGTGCTACCGCCCGTTGCGTGAATTTGCTGAAAAGCACCAAAAATATCGACCTTCTGGGTCAGATCGATCCCTATTCCCGTATCACTGACAGCGAAGTGCAAAGCACAAACAGCGCCCTTTGGCTGAGCAGTAACCGCCAGAATCACCTTGCCCTCATGCGTGAATTTTGAGGCATTCGAGAGCAGATTAAGCAGAACTTGCTGCAGACGATTACCGTCCAGACGGATCACTCGAGGAAGCCCTTTAGGAGGCTCGTAGCGGAAACTATTGTTCTGTTGAGAGCACAGGGAACTCGCATATTCTGAAATATCGTTCAACAGTAGTAATAAATCGACTGTGTTGGGTTGAATTGCTAGGGGCTGTAGTTCTATTCTGGAAAATGCCTGCAATTCATCGATCAGGCCTAGTTGATAGTTGACGCTGCGCTGAATCGAGAGCAATGATTTTCTCTGAGCATCAGTGGCATCACTGAGCAGTAGTTCTGCATATCCAGAAATGGACGCCAGAGGTGCACGAAGATCATGACTTATATAGCCCAAAGTTTCTGCTTTTTGTTGATTATTTTTCTTTGCATCAATCAGCGATTTTTGCTGCAATAGATAATTACCATTAATCATTAAACAAATAGCGGTCAATGGCATAACTGCAGAAAAAACGAAAATATAAGAAAATTGTATAAAAGAGAACTCCGTTGGGCCTGTAGGTACCAGACCAGGCACCAGAATTGTAATACAGCGCATTAAATAAACAAGACACTCAATTGCCAGCGATGTTGAAAGCAATCGATTAATAAAAGACCTATCACCGTGTCGAACAACTGTGAAAAATTGAATAAAAACAAAAACAAGCAAAAAGAAGGTGAAACATATTAATCTGCGCGGGTAATTTGGATCCCCCCACATATACCAAAAAACCAAAATTTCAGAAATTGCAATACAAGGCAAAATCAAATACAACATTGATGACTGGTAATAAAATCTCCTGATGCCAAGCGTCTGTATAGCCACACCTAATGTCAACAGGTGATTCCCATAAGATGAATAGGAGTAAATGGTTGGATGGCCATTAAACCATCCAGCATATAAATAGACTGCCAGAATCGCAATAAAAAAACCCAAAGTGTATAAACCAATCCTCTTTATACCAATCTGACGAATATGATTGGACAGAAGCAGTGGAATTAGTACAAGCGTTGAAACAAAGGCAGATGTAGCAAAGAATAAGTTGTAGTTGATATTGGTCATTTTTATTTATTACCAAATGGTTAGCTTCTACATTTCCCTTGTAAATTGCCACGCCTTACATGAATGCCTTGAATTAATTTTCGAAATTGGCCGATCTGCAGCCATCAGAGCACGCATCAATGCAGTCTCGCGATCCACATTACTTAGAGTCGCTAGCGCAACCTTGATCGTCGTTGCTTCGCTGGGGGTGCCTAGCCGGGAGCGCCTAGCCGGGGGCGCCCAGCCTTGTCGTACGTCTGTACTGCCTGCGGCTTCGCCTAGCGCGGCCCGGCCTGACGCGGCGCGGCCTCACGCGGCCCGACGCCTCGTCTCAACCGCAAATCTGCGATTTACAGGGTTGTGTTAGCGGCTCTTATGAGCACACGCCAGGATCTCCTTCAGACTTCACCCCATGAGAGAACAGTAGGCTTTATTAACCATCAACCTTCATTCAGGAGATTTACGCCTGCTGATTCCGAACAGCATGCACGGGGCCACTTTACAAATTTGGGTGCTACATGGCTTTTATCCAGAATTCACTCGATTGAGTCTCAGTGGCCGAATCTCACCATGAGCATGGGAGCACTGGAAATCTGCCATGCATTGCCACCAGAATTTTGAGCGCATTTTTAAAATAGGTCATAGATTCATTCTCAAGCAACTCAAATTATCAGAGCTTCTCATCTTATATTAAATTATCCTCTCCATTGATGAGCGTACTACAACTTCATTTACAGCCATGCATCGAGATGAGAATAAACCGAAGATCTTCGATCTCTCCAATAATACTGCATTTTTATTACGCAGAGCCTAGTATGCGGATCAACTGCGTGCAGAACGATAACGAACCAGCCTTTCACTCAGAAGATTGGAGGATGCTGGCACAAGCCTAAGCGTACAACCCAGGTCTTCCTAACCGTAAAGGCTGCAGACCAAATGCATAAAAAGAGCGATTCACTCAAGCGGAGCTTTGTGAGTTTTCATATAAAAAATCAACCAAGTGAATCGATGGGTAGGCGAGTTGATAGCATCACAAGAACTGGGATCGCCAACACCGTGCAATTAGGTGCATTGCAACGATACACAAGCTCCAATCTGCAATCAAACTATTGGTAATTCAGATCTAGCGCCGTTCGAAGTTATGCCCCTGCACGCCTACCCTACTCCATTACATTTCGCGAAGGCGGCGCAGGCGCAGTCCAGCGAATCCTGCCATTGCCATGGATAGCAGCATCAGGGCCCATTCACCTAATGTGGGCACAGAGGTTGCTGTACCGTTGCCAGGTGTTGTTGGCACCTTTTGAGTGTCAGTGTCCGTCGCGCTGTCATTGGAAGGATCCGGATCCGGGCTCTCATTGATAGCACTTGCGCTGTTGCCATCGACAGCCACCGTGGCCGTGTTCACGAGGTCACCGGTAAAACTGGTCGGCACCGACATCGTCAGCGTATAGGTTGCGGTGCCATCCTTGGGCAGGGTGATGGTGTCGTCGATGCCTCCTGTACCGGAGGCCATACACGAAGCTCCTGCAGTAGCCGTGCAAGACCAGGTAGCAGCGCTGATTCCGCCGGGCAAAGTGTCTGTCACCTTTGCACCCGTCGCTGTGAAGGGACCTTTGTTCGTTACCGTGACGGTGTAGACGACATTCGTACCCGGTGTATAACTGCTCTGCCCGTTGGTCTTGGTGATGCTTAGATCTGCCGGAAATTTGATGGGGGCATTCGGGCAATTGCCTCCGTCGTTGGTCCCCGATCCTGGCGAGCCAGAGATCATTGTCTTCTTGCCTGTGCTCAGGTTGATCTGATAGAAACCGCTGCCATTATTTGCAGAACCGAACAAGCCATTCACGCCACCAAACTGAGCGCCCAGCACCCCTCCTGTGCTGTCTGGAGAGCCCTGCGCCGTAACAGTGCCGTCGGTTGCGTTGATCGAGAAGAGTTGTCCATTGTCGGCCACAGAATACAGGCCGCCGGATGCACCGCCCACCCAGGCCAAATCAGACGTGGTGAATGCCTGGCTGAGGTTGATGGTTGTGAATGTTTGCGCACCTGTATTGATGGCATAGATCACCTGCGTATTGCCACTTGGCTTGACGTAGTAAATGCCATCGCTGCCCACTGCTCCACTATTGAAGGCCGAGGTTGTGGGCAAAGCAGATATAGCTCCCACATCGGTCCAGGCACCTGTACTTTGGTCCAGCGTCAATAGATGATTCAAATTGCCGCTGTCTGTTCGCATCGCATAGAGCTTGCCATCGACCGGAGAGTAGCCCAGCGCGTTGTAGGTGATGCTCGATACAGCGCCTACCGCTGTGTAAGCCATGGGATTGGTGGCAGTAGAAACCAGATTGAGGCCGGTCGGTGAATCCTGTGACAGGAAAAGCCGACCGTCACAGACCGGTGCAGCTTGTGCCATCCCCAGCTCGGGAGTGAGCAGGCCAATTGCAGCAATCAGCAGGGATACGCCACGCAACGATCCAAGAATGTTCCCTTTTTTTTCAGCAGATAAAGAAACAGAGCGAATATAAAAAGTCATGGAGACCCCTCAAAAAGCTTTCGAGAAAAATCGAAGACACCTGTGGCAAAGACAGGAAGATTTCCAAGGAGATTTGTACAGACGTTATGAACTTTTCATATTTGCTTTTTTTTCCAATCGTTTGGATTTATGCGGCCCTCCATGAAATTTCCCCAAAAGTGTGTGCCGAGCAACAAATGGTGTTAACCACCCTTGCAATTGACTGCATGCAACGCTAGGCAACTGATAAAAATACGTTGCAATGCGGGTGAACGCACCCATTCTCCATAACAATGAGGTCGGGAAGGCAGGAGATTCCCAATAAAAAGAGCCGGCAGCATTCTTAGAAACTGCCGACCCTTCAGGAGTATTCTCTTACCAACCAGAAAGAAGCTCCCCGGGCATTGCTGCCCGGGGAGCTTCTGTACGATTACTTCGTGCCTTGACCGTGCCTACGGCGCAGCGCCATTGCGCCGATGCCTGCACTCAGAATACCCAGCAAACCCAAGCCTGCAAGGTCCAATACTGGAACCGGGGTAGCGGTTGCTGCCCCAGGAGCAGCTGTCACTGTGTCACTATCGGTAGCACTGTTGTTTCCAGGCGTGGGATCGTCAACTCCCGCCGGAGGCGCAATAGCCGCAGTATTGGCAAGGCTTCCCGTCGCTGTAGAAGAAACCGTCGCATTCAATGTGTAAATCACGCTGGCGCCTGCTGGCAGGCTCACAGTGTCATTGATATTGCCATTACCTGTTGCCGCACATGTACCACCACCCAATCCGGTGCAGGTCCAGGTGGCATTCGTGAGGGCTGCTGGCAGTGTGCTCGACACGGTAGCACCTGATACAGCCGCCGGTCCTGCGTTGCTGGCAGTAATGGTGTAAGTCACACTGCTGCCAGGCACAACACTGGTCATCCCATTGGAATTGGTGATGGACAGATCCGCTGCCGGTGGCGTTACGACAGGGTCGACCCCTGTGCAACTGGCAGTCACATAGAAATCAGCAATCGCCCCGAGTGCACAGGTGCCGCCACTGCAGCTATTGGTGTTTTGCCCACCGTCAAGCATGAAGCCAATGGTGTTCTCACCTTGTTGGAAACCGGGAATGGCAGGGGTGGTCAATGAAGTGAATGTCCCGTAACCATTAGACAGGTAAGTACCACCAGAAGATGCAGTACCACCGGCTGGCAAGACATATACGGAATTTCCGTAATCATCGAATGCAAACCGCCCCTGCAATTTGATGCTGGCAAGGTCGACGTTGTTGCCCACGTTGATCGGTTGATTCATCACGAACGTGGAGGCATCCACACCGCCATTGGATTGGCCAGTGGCTGCAGGATAAGGCACACCAGGAATATCAGTGCCAGCAGGGTCCGTTGTGCCGGGACTGATCCAGCGAGCGGTCGTCGCCTCAGACAGAGTTCTCGGATTGAAATAGCTGCGATAGCGATAATCGTCAAACAATGGCTGCTGAACATTTTCCAGTGCGCCAGCATTGGTGCGCCAGGTCCACTTCCAGTCACGTGCATTGGTGGTGAATGGGCCGATACGGACAGTGTCGCCTGCTGCATTGCCCACTGGGCAAATCAGGCTTTGAGTGGGAGGCGGAGGAGCCTCTGGCAAACAATCAGCCGAAATCTCAAAGTCCGCAATCAAGCCTGTGGGATTGCCAGCACTCGTTGTTGGCGCATGGAATGTGTTTTCAACGGCAAAGCCGATAGTGTTATCCCCATAGTAGAACCCCATTCCGGTATTGGCACCATTCACATTGATGAGCGATGGAGCGCTATACCCCGCGAAGGACGCAGACGTACGTATCCAGTTCGTCACAGAAGAATCTGGGGTCGTATCAGGCTTGACCAAAAACAAAGTGCCATCGTCAAAGCCGCCCGATCCAATCACTTTGATGGTGGACAGATCGACGTTAGGAGCAATGGTGATTTTTTCGTTGTAGGTAAAAGACACGCGTCTTGCAACTAATGCACCGTTCGCGACATCACCATCCGTTATGACTGGCGGATAAGGTCCGCTTCCGGTGTTGCCACCTGCCGAGTTCGGATACTCGCCATCGCCAAATGAGATCCAGTCACCCTGCATGGGCTGTCCTGCCAGAGAACCGGCACCCGACTGGTGCTGAGCTGTGGTCTTGTCAAACCAGCCACGCCATTTGTAGTCATCCACAAGAGTAGCTGCCGGTCCAGTTGGAGCACTCACATAGCGAGCATCTGCAGACCAAGTTGCCTTCGCCGTGCTGATGCGCAATGGAGAACTTGCAGGGCCACACGCGAGCTGCGCCGCCTGTACACCACTGACTGCGCTCAGACCGATAACTGCGCTAGCTACGCGCGAGAGTATTAGCGCTCTATGCAGACCACCCGAGCGTAATGCCGCTATAGACGATAATTTCACAAAAACCTCCAATACAAAAAAACTATTGAATAAAAAATCCCATACCAATCAATGAAGGTTCGATTTCCGATTAATGCCTTATATGCAGTGCACTTCCGAAAAAAGACCAATCCTCCATGGCCCCCAGGACATTTTTATCTCCTATAGTCAAGATGTATTTTTGGTTTTTTTAAATTACCTTTGTTAAGTTTCGATTTATATATCTTTTTTATAAAATGTTAGGAAAAAACAACAATTAACATATCATAAACTTCTCCGCAAATGAGACTCGTCATAAAATTAATTAGTTTGTACACATAAGGTGATGGATTTCATTATGAAATATTTTCACTGAATTTAAAAATATCAATTTAACTTATTTCTCAATTTAATCCTCAGTCGAATCCAAGCAATATTATTAAAAATAAAATTCTTGATCATTCCTTACTAATCATATCATTGTGACAATCACGAGGAATTTGTGTCAGAAATAGATGACAAAATCAATAATCACTCCACGCCCCATATACTGATAGTGGATGACGACCCAGACCAGCTTCGTCTGCTGGTTGCTGCATTACGAAATACATCGTACCGTGTAAGTGTGGCTCTCAACGGCGATCAAGGGTATGCACGAGCAAGCGTCCTTATTCCTGATTTGATCCTGCTAGATGTTCGCATGCCCGGGCGCAGCGGAATTATGATTGCTCGGCTTCTGAAGAAAAATCCTGCCACTCAGCATATCCCTATTATTTTTCTTTCCGGCATGACCGAAAAAACCGAGCGTCTGGAGGGGCTGAGAGCAGGCGGCGTAGACTATATCAGCAAGCCATTTCATGTTGAAGAGGTGCTGGAGAGGACGCGAATTCATCTAGAGATATCTCAGAAAAAAATTACGTCATGCACGAAATCGAGCAATGAAAACTATTACTCGTCCAAGGACAACAATCTACCAACTTTATCATCTACCAATCTGACACTGAAACAAGTGGCAACTGAATATATATTCAACCATATTCAGGAACCCTCTTTAAAAAGCACAGACGTTGCCATTCACCTCAGAATATCACTACGCCGTCTGAACACTGTTTTCGAGGCTTTCAATCACTTATCAGCATTTGAATTCATTCGACAGGAACGCATGCGCAGGGCCGCTTTGCTATTGGGCCAAAGTACATTGACCATTGCGGATGTAGCAATGGAGGTCGGCTATTCAAATCCTGCCAACTTTTCCACAGAGTTCAAAAAATTCTGGGAAAAATCCCCTACACAACTGAAATCCGAATACCAGGCGAACCCCGAGATTTTGCAGGAATTTATTTCATCCAAGTTGAAGTAAAAGAATCTTCTACAAGCCAGATGGTGCTCACCCCACTGAATAGATATGAACCGTTTTCTACCAGGCGGTTCTCTTGCGGAGAAAAAAGCATAAGACTAGCCACCTAGCGACCCAATGCGTCGTACTTGGGGCATCACGTATTGCTACTCAGCGCCCGCCGAAGCTCCTTACGGAATAAATCCATGGACAGCATAAGGCAGTGCCCCGCTCGTTACCGAGACGGGGCACCATTGAAGTGATGACAACTCAACGACCTGCTCTTCAACTCGGCCTACTTGGTCGTGTACCCACCATTGACAAGGATGGTCTGGCCGGTGATCCACCAGCCATCACTGACGAGATGGCGGATGAATGGCACGACATCCTCGATATCTGTAAGGCCCGTCTTGCTGAAAGGCGAAAGCGCCGCAGCCGTTTTGTGATACGCCACAGCGTCAGCGCCTTCTGCCGGATAGAAAAATGAGGTATCCATCGGGCCAGGGCCAACCGCAGTAACGGAAATGCCTCGCGCGCCGAACTCCTTTGCCGCAGCACGCGTGTAATGCTCCACCGGCGCCTTGGTGCCGGCATAGGAAGAATAGAACGGAGTGAATGCGCCCAGCAGCGAGGTGACCAACGTGCACACCTTGCCATTGTCGTTGACATGCTTGCCTGCCTCCTTAAGGAAGAAAAATGCAGTCTTGGCATTCACGGCGGCCATCTCGTCGTATTCCACTTCGCTGATTTCGATCATGGGTTTCTTGAGTACCTTGCCTACCGTGTTGACGGCGATGTCAGGGCGACCCACAGCAGCCACCGTGTCCTCGAAGAGTTTCGCAACAGCACCCGCCGAGACGAGATTCGCCTGAATGGTATGCGCCTTCGCTCCAGCCTTCTCCACCGCTGCAGCAGTCGCTTCCGCTTCGGCCTTACTGGAGTCGCTGTTGTAGTGGATGACCACCGCCTTGGCGCCTTGCTGTGCTAAATCACGAGCGATCAGTCCACCCAGATTCTTCGCCCCGCCTGCAATCAGAACTACCTTGCCTTTGATCGTGTGAGCTTTGGTCATCAGTGCATCTCCAAGAATGAAATTTAAGATCCAAACAAATGGAACACCAATGCTAATTAGTTAATTAAATTAATTATTTTGGTAAATTCTCCAGCCCTTTGCTAAATTTACGGCCTACCCTTTTTTTCTACTAGTGGCTCGAGGTTCCCCATACGGAGTCGTCAAAAAATCTTCTGCCCATTGACGGACGCGACAGGCGCATGCCTCTTGATTGAAGTGGGATAAATGGCGCCCTGTACCAAGAGGGCGGTCGGATACAGCGGGTCCTGATTCACCGAATCATCTCCACATCGCGTAGCTTTCCTTGCCTGATCAAGATTTAGTTGATTTGATACCAAGGCACAGGCAGCCTTCGCATGGCGTAGCGTCAGCTGTCGGAACGAGTGCGCGCTAGCCCTATTACTGCGGATGGATAGAGTCCCGGCGAAATGCTCCTGCCGAGCGCAGTTCATCTTTCGCGACTACGACAGAGAATGACTATGGATACTCAAAAATGCTGTGTGGAACCTCTTTCATGCAGCAGTAGTGGACAAGCGAATTGCCTCCAAAGCAAATGCTGAACGGGAAGCAGGTATTGCCGATCATTCGGCGAGTGATATGGGCCCTGATCGCGGCATGGATTGTGTTGGTGGCTTCCTTGGGCTGGTGGATCTCGCTGCGAATTGCGGCCACATGGATGGACCGTCTGGCAGCGAGCGCCGAGTACGAAACCCGGACCACTGCACGCGTGATGGACCGTCTCTTTATTCAGATGACCAGCGTGGCAAACATGGTGGCCCGGCAAGCCCAGGTGATCCAATTGGCAACACGCTACCGGGTAGACCCACCTGAGGCCAACGATTTGACTCGTGAGGAGCGTGCCGCACGCTTCACACGCGACCCCTTGGTTCGCAAGGTTGGAGACTTCATGAACGGGCTGTCCAGCGATCTGCAATATGCCCGCATCTACATGAACAACTTGTCGGATAACACGGTGACTGCCAGCAATTGGGCAGAAGATGACAGCATCGTGGGCATGATCTATTCCCGCCGGCACTACCTGACCGAGGCATTGAAATCCGGCAATGGACATTCATTCGGTATTGCACGTCTGAACAAGAGCCCGTCGTATTTTGTGGCGAGCCGTATTGCGGGTGCAGCCGACATTCCACAAGGATCGGTCACGGTCAAGTTTGATGCGCCTGAAATCGCGCAGTACCTGACAGGCCGCCACATCGCCCTGATTGTGAACCGCCAGGGACGAGTGACCACCACCTCGTCCGATCCCTTCATGTTGCGCAATGTGGCCGCACTTCTTCCAGCAGGTTATGTACGCCCATCGGATGATGGCGAAGATGCCGGTGAACCTGTGAACATCCGAGCCATCGTCGACCAGGGTCATGCAGACCAGTGGCTCATCGACGGCAAGCCCTATCTGCTCAAGCGTCAGCTGCTGACCGATACACAATACCAGTTGCTCACACTGGCAACACTCGAACCACTTGTGCCCATGCGCAAGCGCCATGCGCTGGTGGCAGTGGGAGTGGCGGCACTCGGTGTTATCCTGATTCTGCTGTCTGGCAATACCATTGGACAGATGTTGATACGCCGCCAGGACGAGCGCTACACAGCCATGCGAACATCGGCTTTGAATGCCGACCTGAGTGAAGCACTCTCCGCCGCTAAAACCAAGGAACGCCAGAAGGTCGAGGTTCTAGGCTACATCAGCCATGATCTGCGTGCCCCGCTCGCGACGATCAGTGGCTACTCCAAACTCCTGCTTACTGACGCTCCACGAGAGCATCACAGCCCGCTGCAGACCATTGACCGCAGCGTCAAGTATCAACTCGACCTGATCGATGAGCTGCTTGAGTACGCTCAGTCGGAGCTGCACCCTCTTGCCGTCAAGCCCATGGACACTGACCTGCACCGACTCCTGGACGACATCTCCAAATATGCGGTTGCACTTTGCTCACTACAGGACAATCGTTACCAATGCAAAACCTCCGAGCGTTTGCCCCGCCATATCAACATCGACAGAAAGCGTCTGCAACAGGTCTTGCTGAACCTGCTCTCCAATGCAGCCAAATTCACGCGCGGCGGCATAGTCACCCTCTCGCTTAACGCCAGGCCAGAGGGCAGCGCTTGCATTCTGCATTTCGCCATCAACGATACGGGCATAGGCATCGACCTCAATCAGAGCGTCGATATATTCGGTGCCTTCCAGCAAATACAGGCCGCAAGCGGCAGCAACGGCCTGGGCCTCTTCATTGCACAGCGTATCGTCGCGGCCATGGGTGGCTCTCTTGGCGTGGTCAGCGCCCCCAACCAAGGCACCACGTTTGCATTCGAGCTTCGCGTGCCGGTCATTGATGATTCTGCAACAGGCTGGCCCACTGTCATGCTGGACGAACCAGGGCTCCCAAAGCGGGAGCCACCATCTGCCCTGCCCCGCAGTGCCATCCCTCCCACTCAAGCTCTCGACGAGCTCGCCGACCTGGCAGTTCACGGCCGCCTCACCGACATCGAGGCATGGATCGAGCGCCACACAAGTGACGCTTCATATGCTCCATTTCTCCATCGGATTCGAATCTCGCTGGCTCATTTCGACTTTTCTGCACTCCAGATGATGGCGCAAGACAACATCCACGAGACCTCCATGTAGTGACATTGGAGAGTTTCGAGCAGACTTGGTTGAATAACCCAACGCTCTCCTCAGTGCGAAAGCGTATAGAAAACAGAAGCCTGTTGTATTCAGGTCCTTCGAGAGGATCGCAAAAGGTAGAAACGCGTAGTAACTGCCTCCATCTATGCGGTTCAACTATTGATTGAATGAAAGGATGATGGCCCTGGCATCGCCCCCTTCGTGGCTCACTGACCAGCAACCCTGAGCTACTTGAGCCGATAGCGATTGAGGAACAACGCCCCAGCAAGCCGTCCAGTGGACTATCCACGATTGGGCAGACCCATTTGCACCCGACCATCCTTGGGCCACGGGCCTTGTGGTGCTGGCTTTCGCGCACCGCAACGGCAAAGATACAACCGCCTCAACAGGTGCATACGCCGCACTGGCCTTCCATCCATGACGCTCAATGAGCGCGCAGATCATTCGAATTGCCTGGCTAAGCACCAGGCAGCTTTTTGGACAACGCGCACCTCAGTTTGAGATACATGCGCCTGCTAGCCGAAAGCAAGCTCTGCATAAAGCCCGATCCCCCGGTAGAGGACCCTGCTGACTCACCCCGACCTGTATAGGTCCATCCGCCAGCGATGGCTTCACTTGGTGACCCACCTGATCACCTCGATGCTGGATCTTTCGAGGTATGACTGCTTGCTCGATATGGGACATCCAATTGGGTTTCACCTTTGAAATTCGAAGACGCCTAGCTCAGCTGGGTCGACTACGAGAAGGAGTCATCACGTTGGGTAAAACATCGTGGCAATGGTCACCTCTCATAAGCAGACCAACCCAAATACTAGGGTGAAGTTACAAGTAAAAAAACGTAGAAGCATTTTCCACTCGGATGGATTTGAATATTTTTCACAATCAGATTTGCAGAAAAGCAAAATATTTTTCAATTTTGCAAAATTCAGTATTTTTATCAGCAGTTCTAATGTATCTATAGGCATCAATACACCAAAGCAATCGACATCCTCTCACCAATACAAAAAGAGAATTTACCGTACCAATCTCAAGGGACTTGATACGGGCATTACGGGCACCCCAGGATCCTGAATTAATTCATTTATGACCACCGAAGGAAAATAATAATGCAAAAAATAATAATGACCATAGCAACTGCATTTGCTTTGGCCGTGCCAATTTTCTCCAAAGCTGCATCACTGACGGGTTATACCCAGTATAGCGGAGCCAAAGCCTATTCGGTGATATCGAATGACTTGAAGTATTCAGATGGAACGAATTACAGTGACCTACCGGTTCTGATGATTTGCATTGATCACTCAACGAAGCCACCGTTTGATATGCAAACCAGCTTTTTTAGTGAAGCAGGCGCCAGCGCAATCAAGGGTGGGTCAGGTGACGCCGGTATTGCCGCTATTCACTGGATGATCGATCATTATTTTGATACCTACTACAAGAATGGAACGGGTCCGCAGCAGAAAGCTTTTCAATTTGCGATGTGGGAAATCGGGAACGACTACAAAGGTACTGCCAATAGCATCAATGCCACTGCTGGTGCTGTAAGAGTAAGTTCGGAATCGGAATATGATGGCAATCAGGAATTTATTGACACTTATCAGATTCTGTACCAATCGATGGCAACAACATTGCCTACACTACCTACAACGTACCGGTCAACAACCTATACGCTAGACCTCTTCAAAAACCAAGATCCCTCTTACCAAAGCATGGTGGCAATCATTGAGCGTGCACCGCCAAATGTAGTACCCATTGCGGGTCCATCAATAATAGGAACCCCGAAAATTGGGTCCTCTGTTACTGGAACATATATCTATACCGATAATAATTTGGATCCTGAAAATCCAGGCGCCACTACCTATAAATTTGTCACCAGCCCCAATTCGTCCATTGCGAACTCCAGCGCAGGAACGACCGTGGCAAGCGGTGTCACAGGCGGAGCCTCAGGCAGCGTTTCATACACACCTCAATCAACAGATGTGGATCAGTATCTGTTCTATTGCGTGACCCCGGCAGCCAGTACAGGGGCATCACCAGGCCTAGAGGCATGCACTCCTGCATCGGGCCCCGTGATCACTGCGCCGGTCAACGTAGTTCCAACAGCAATCCCCGTCATTACAGGGACTCCGCAAGTGGGCGCGACGGTGAGCGGAACCTATTCCTATGCAGATACAGAGGGAGACCTTGAAGCACCCGCACAGACCTCCTACAAATTTGTGACCAGTACCAATCCTTCCATCTCCAGCTCTAGCGATGGCACCGTGGTCTCGGGCGGTTCTACTGGTGGTATAGGTAACCCTGCGAGCTATACCTTGCAATCACCGGATCTGAACAAGTACATCTATTTTTGCGTTACTCCTGCGGCTCTGACAGGAGCCTCCCCTGGAGTTGAAGTCTGTACTGTGGCATCCGGCCCGGTAACCGACAAACCCACGCCGCCTGTACTGGCCAATGTACCAAGCTTAGGAACCTGGAGCCTGATCTCACTGTCTTCACTTCTCGCAATGTTTGGCTTCTTGCAAAGCCGCAGACGTCAAGATTAAGCAGAATAACCGCCTTCTGGCGGTTTTTGGGGCTCCTAGCGGTCGATCATCAGTTTCAATTGACCAATTGTTGATTTTTTCCTAAACCTGACCCACCAGAAATACAGACAAAAACCTGAACTACCAAGAGGTAGTTCATGTATTTCTACGACGACAGAGTCGGGCCATTGGACTCTTCCTAGTGCTCACCGGGCTTTTAGAGATCCCCCCCCCGGCGCCAGGCGATATTGTGCCCCGACCACAGTTGGAGCCCTCACTCATATCGTCACTCGGATCCATACTTTTAGGAGTTCACTCGCCTCACCCCAGAATTTGATGCCCGTGGAGGCGCGGCAAGCCAGTGCAGACCTTGCAGTTTGGACGGCAGTGCATCTAAAATCCTGGCTCTTTTACTTACTGCAGACCATGCTGTAGTCAGCAACCTCCGCCCTGGATTTTCAAGTCACATTTTGCATCTTCCAATTTTTGGTGATGCCTCAGCGGTAATCCAAACTCGATTCACTCATCCAATTAATCCACCATACCAGATGAGCGGGATTGTACAGTAACGCCATTTTAGAATAACTCAACAACCAACTCAAACATAGATAATTCATTAAAGAATTACCTATTAGGTATTATTATTTATAAAATAATTTTTTAGAAAATTTTCCACATGCCAAATTTATGAATCTCATCTTAAAAATATATTTTACCAAATATTGAATAATCAATTTTATAAATGACTATTTGAGATTCATGCATGGTTTCAATTTCGAAATCTTCTCACGAATATTTATCAAGACCACTTGGATGTTGTTTTTATGTAACAATTTATAAAAAATTATTAAAAATGAAACAAAACAAAAATAATTTTAAAAAACCAAATACTCACACATCCTGAAAGATTTAAAAAATACCACTGGGGATCAGCAGGCTTGATTCCGATCATTTATGCAAAATTTTTTATGTGAGGCTGTAGTTGGAAGTCAAGCCCTGCAAAGCAAATTTCTTCCAATGCACTTCATCAGAAATTTGAGCATTGATTCGTATGCATGGCTAGCCCCTTGGGTATCTGTGCTTATGAACGCCAAAAGGCAATTACCTGCTGGTCATACTTTTCTCGTCAATCGAAGTCAGAGGATAGAAAAATGAAGTCAATGCATTCGTTGCGCAAAACGGTCGCTTGCACAGCAGCAGTACTGGCTACACTGACATGTGGTGCTTCTGCTCACGCCCAAACATTCACTGAAACGTTTGGAAATGCCGCTGGGCGAGTTAGCAATGCCTACGTGCCCAGCGGCAACTTTACTTTCGCCGCAAGTGGGGCTGTGAACGATGGTTTCTATACCGTCATGCCACCACAGAACATTACTGCCTCTACGCCCGGGCAGCCTTAGTGGAGCAATTTACCCAGCGATCATACGGGTGACACTGGCGGTGCGCTGATGGTTTTGAATGCCGGAAATGCCTTGAATGAGTTCTACCAACGTGATTTTGAAGTGCAGGCAGGGCACAGCTATCGTATCAGTGCCTGGAGGTACGTCGTCAATGGCAACGGAGGGGCTGGATCCACGAATCCGATTTCGTGGGCTCTGCAAGTGCGCAACCCCAGCACTAATGCCCCGCTAGCGCAGTCGGGAGACCTGCCTAGCACTGTCACGCAAGACTGGTTTGAATCCACCTACGAATTCACCGTTCCCATCGACTGCAAAGCATCAGGAACAGGGGTGCCGGCAAGATTGGCACTAACTAATAGGTCTCCCATCACCGGCGGAAACGATTTCTACATCGATGATATTTCTGTGGTGGATATCACCCCAAACGATGCCTTGGACAAGTTCTGCCCACTTCCGCAAGCCGATCTCTCTATCACGAAATCCGATGGCGGAACAAGTGTCAAGCCAGGCGACAAAGTGACCTATACGATCGTTGCTAGCAATGCCGGCCCTGACACAGCCACCAACGCGACCGTTGCGGACACGCTTCCTACAGCGCTCACTGGCGCAACCTGGACCTGTATAGCGTCAAGTAGCGGTTCCTGTACCACAAGCGGCACGGGTAATATCAACGATACCGTGACTCTGCCAGCAGGTGCAACTGTGACCTACATGCTGACCGCAACGGTTTCATCCACCGCGACCGGCACATTGGCAAACACAGCAACAGTTACCCCCCAGCGGGAATGGTCGATCCCAACCCAGGTAACAACAGTGCAACCGATAGCAACACGGTGATAGCACCGACTGCCGGATCTGCAAAATCCGTACCAACACTCGGCGAATGGGCCTTGATGGCTCTGTCAATGGCGCTAGCTGGATTCGCTGCATTGCGAATGCGCCGCTGAAGGGAGAAGGTCGCTGAGCTAATCTGATTCTCGTACCAATCTGCTGGACTGCCCCTAGTCAGGTAGACGAACTCCGCCTATCTTTGGACTGCCCCTGGTCAGGGGCAGTCCACCCATTCGCTGGTAAAAGAGGTGTACCAGCAACTGCGTGGGCATTGAGCGATTGGCTGCAGTGTTTTTTCAGCCTTCAAGAAATGCGCGCGACCCAAAGCAACAATTGAACTAACTAGCCGCCTTCAGACTGCCATCAACTTTACTGGCTCAATAGTGCTTTCGCTGAAGTTAATTCCTGCTAGCCGAAGAAATTCCCTCTCGATTTGCCCCATGTATGGTCGCAGCTCGTCCAAGGCGAGAATGCTGTAGCCCTCCGCCGTTGCACTGGGTTTGTGGCCGGATATCTGGGCAGGCACACCAGCGGGGACAATACGGCGCGCCACTTGCGTAAATGTGCGTCGCAGCCCATGAAAGGTCAGGTAATCTACGCCACATTCGGCCAGCACCTTCGCCATGCTTGCCCGTGGATCTCTCACATAGCCGAAACTCCCTTCGCTGTGGAACACATACGACCCGCGCCTGGGCAAGCCATGCAGCAGATGGGCCATGTAGGAACCAAGCGGGATAGTCCGGGTTTGCTCGAATTTATCCGCTATGGTGATCTTCTTCCAGCGCCAGTCGATCCGGTCCCACCGGAGCGCGGCCACCTCTTCCCGTCGCGCGCCAGAGAGCAGTAATGCTCGCAGGTAGACCGAATGCACAAGGTTTGGCAACTGCTCAACACTTGCCCACCAGCCTGCAATTTGCTCCGGCAATAGCTTGTCTATGCGATGTGTCGTAGGTGGTAGATTTTCAAGAATGGCCGGTGCTCGGCCCGCCTCTCGGTGTGTAAGCGCCCGATATTCAGGTTTGGAGCTGCACCAGCGCAAAAAGCCCCGAAACATCATCAACGCCCGGGCGGCCTGGTGCTTACCAGCAAGAGTCTCCTGGTCATACCAAGACTTCAGTACGTCCTCGTCGACAGAGGCCAGCGGCAATGCCATCAACGGAAACAGCGGCCCTGGCCGGGTTAGGCCTTGCCCACGCTTTTTCTTCTCACCACCGGGTGTAGCCATCTTCTTCAAGTCATCCAGATAACGCGGCTTCCAGGCATCCTTGCGTTTCGGGCGACCCGTTTCCAGATACTCAGGCCATAGCTCCCCAACCGTGAGCGCCTTGGCTTTCTCCTGCACACTTTGCGCCTCGCGTGCGACCTGCGCCTGCCGATCCAGCTCCCCAGGGTCCTGCCCGTTATCCAATACTACGGCCAAGCGGCGAGCCGCGGCGCGCGCCTGTTCAATTGTCCAAGAGCGAACATCACCAATGGTTCGACGGATGGTCTGTCGGTTCAGCTTGGCTTCATAGACGAACGATTTCGCCCCTGTGTTCGTCACACGCACGCGTAGACCAGGAGCTTTTGTATCGCGCAGGAATGCCTGGGCCTTGATATCCGTACGACAGGTCAGGCGCTCGATAGCCCCTGCGGTCAGTTCGATAGCCTTGCTGGTGTCTGGTGCAGCAGAATTCTTTGGGCGCGCCATGTTGTTGATGTCCGGTGGTTACACGACAATCCGTGTAGCCACAGTGTAGCCAAAAAACCAGAATTTTGAAGAATTTCAATCAACGCAATATCTAGGTCATCCATGCCAAAACCATCACAAGTTATTGATTTTTATTATTTTAATCAACGAAAATCAACAACAATATATGAATCAATCATCTCATTAGTAATGAGAAGGTCTGGTGTTCGATTCATCTCTCCGGCACCACAACAGAAAAGAAAACCTCGCTATTTAAACGATAGCGGGGTTTTTGATTTATTGGACCGCTCTCATCCCTGGTGCATCCAAGATCGTATTGAAGCAGCGAGCACGAATGGTCAGACAGAGCTGCCGGCCAGCGCAGCCAGGACCATGCACGGCTGACCCGACTCACGCATGGGCGCTTCTTGAGCGCAGTGATCATGCAATGGCTGCGCTCGGGATTTGAGAGATGGATTGATTCCAGACCGGTCAACAAAGTCCCCACCGCAGCATCGTGGCTTTTGTTGTCATGCCCAGGCATCACATATCCCACATGAAGAGCTGGTCTCAAAAGCTGCCAGTGAATTGGTAGCGCGAGGCAGGGTGCCACAGCGCCGACACCGATGCCACCTGGCCCTGTGAGCGCGTGACGCGGCGCAATACCAGGCAGGGTTCGCCGGTTTCAATACGCAGCATCTCGGCTACGTCGGCAACTGGCATGCTGGCTTCAATCGAGAACTGCACCCCCTGCAATGGGGCGACGCGCATCAAATAGGCATTGGGCGTCTGGCTACCGAAGTCCTGGGCCATGTAATCGGGCGCCACCGCCGGGTTGACATACCGGTCCTCGACCTGGATGGGCACGTCGTTCTCAAAATGAATCACCACCGAGTGAAACAGCGCCTGAACAGCAGGCAGCTCGAACTGCCGCATCAGGAAGGTATCGGCCCGGTAGCGTTCGAGCTTTTGAAGCTCGCCGCGGTGCTGATGTCCCCGCGCCGCAATCTCGTCGGCGATATTGCGCAGCTGAACCAGGGTGGACTGGTATTTCTGCTGGGCCACGAAAGTGCCTGACCCTTGAACACGTGTCAGCGTCTGCTCGTCACTGAGCTCCCGCAAGGCGCGATTGACCGTCATGCGAGCGACGTTGAATTGCTTGGCCAAGGCTGCCTCGCTGGGAATCGCCTCCCCCTGCTGCCATTGACCGCTATGGATCTGCTGCAGCACATGTTCCTTGATGCGCTGGAACGCCGGAATCACCGCTTTTGCCGCGGTCGCTGGAGTACGGACTGACATAGGGTTTGTGCGGATCAAAAGTCTGTAAAAGTTGATTGACGTATTGCCAAGTAAAACACGAAAATTGGTATATACAACTTATCCAATTTTACCGAATAGTTGTATGTAATTTTTACAAAACAGAGCAATCGGAGACCATTCCCATGAGCATTGATTCTTCCGCAGCTGCGGGGCTGGGGCGTATGGAAACAAGAACCATCGACATGGTTCCCGAGCATGAGCGCCACGGCTCACCTTCCAGCCAGTTCACCCTCTGGTTCGGCGCCAACATGCAGATCACGGCTGTGGTCGACGGGGCCCTCGCCGTGGTCTTCGGTGCCGAAGCCATGACCGCCATCCTTGGCCTGTTGATCGGCAACATCCTCGGCGGCATCGTCATGGCACTGCACTCTGCGCAAGGGCCCCGGCTGGGCCTGCCGCAGATGATTTCGAGCCGCGTGCAATTCGGCGTCAAGGGTGCTGCCCTTCCCCTGCTGCTGGTCATCCTCATGTACCTGGGCTTTGCGGCAACGGGTACGGTGCTCTCGGGCCAGGCCATCAATCTGATGTTCGGCTTCAGCACACCAGCGGCGGGCATCATCATCTTCGGCGCGCTGACCGCCCTGGTTGCGCTCATTGGCTACAAGCTGATCCATGTGGTGGGCCGCATCTCCACCGTCGTGGGCATCCTGGGCTTCGGCTACCTGGCCTGGCAGTTGTGCCTTCACTACGATGTAGCCAGCGCCTTTGGCCAGAAGCCCTTTACCTGGACCAGTTTCTTGACGGCTATGGCGCTGTCTGCGGGCTGGCAGATGACTTTCGCGCCGTATGTGGCCGACTACTCGCGCTATTTGCCAAGCAAGACCTCCACAGCGTCGACCTTCTGGACCACCTTCGGCGGCAGCGTCATCAGCGCCCAACTGGCCATGACCTTCGGCGTTCTCGTGGCGGCCCTGGGCGGCAACTTCATCAAGAACCAGGTTGGATTTCTGGGTGACCTGGCCGGTCCCCTTGCCGTGGTGATCTACCTGGTCATCGTTACTGGAAAGCTGACGGTGAACTGCCTCAATGCCTATGGCGGCGTGATGACCATGCTGACCACAGTCAGCGCCTTCAATGACAAGAAGCACTTCTCGCCGGCCACTCGCCTCGCCTACATCCTGGGTTTTGTGCTGCTCACGGTGCTGGTGGCCCTGCTGGCCAGTTCCAACTTCCTGGCTACCTTCAAGAACTTCGTGCTGCTGCTGCTCACAGTGTTCGTCCCCTGGAGTGCCGTCAACCTCGTCGACTACTACCTGGTCTCCAAAGAGAAGGTGGATATCCCCGCGCTCTACGACAGCGAGGGCCGGTATGGAGCCTACAACGGCGTAGCGCTGTTCAGCTACGTGCTGGGCATCGTCGTCCAGATACCGTTCATCAACCAGGCCATGTACGAAGGCCCGCTTGCCAAGGCCATGGGGGGCGCCGACATCTCCTGGATCGTGAGCCTGATCGTTACCTCACTCGTCTATTACCCATTGGCCAAAAAGACCATGAAGGTCCCCCCGCAGATGATTTACCCAGCAGGGCAGCCCGCCGCAGCCTCGGAGCACGGCAGCCCCGATGGCTATCCGAATACCGCTTCCGCTGCATAAGCCCCAGCGCCCATATTTTTTTGTTTTCATGAAAGACACGACCATGAACGCCAACGACACCATCCTCCAAGCCGTACAGCAGGACCCCCGCTACGACGCCAACCGCGTCATCCGCGCCCCCCGTGGCAGCACACTGCACTGCAAGAACTGGCTGGCCGAAGCCGCCTACCGCATGCTGCAGAACAACCTGGACCCCGATGTGGCCGAGAACCCCAAGGCGCTGGTGGTCTACGGTGGCATCGGCCGTGCGGCCCGCAACTGGGAGTGCTATGACGAAATCCTGGCCCAGCTCAAGAAGCTCGAAGCCGATGAATCGCTGCTGATCCAGTCGGGCAAGCCCGTAGGCGTTTTCAAGACCCATCCTGACGCACCACGCGTGCTGCTGGCCAATTCGAACCTGGTGCCCAAGTGGGCCACCTGGGAGAAGTTCAACGAGCTGGACCAGAAGGGCCTGTTCATGTACGGCCAGATGACAGCCGGCAGCTGGATCTACATCGGCAGCCAGGGCATCGTGCAAGGTACGTTCGAAACCTTTGTCGAAGCCGGCCGCCAGCACTACAACAACGATCTGACCGGCAAGTGGATTCTTACCGCCGGCCTGGGCGGCATGGGTGGCGCGCAACCGCTGGCCGCCACGCTGGCCGGTGCCTGCTCGCTGAACATCGAGTGCAAGCAAAGCAGCATCGACTTCCGCCTGCGCACCCGCTATGTGGACAAGCAGGCCAAGGATATCGACGACGCGCTGACCCTCATCCAGCAGCACACTGAAAAGGGGGAGGCCGTCTCCATTGCCCTGCTGGGCAACGCCGCGGAAATCCTGCCCGAGCTCGTCAAGCGCGCCAAGGCTGGCGGCCCAAAGCCTGACATCGTGACCGACCAGACCTCCGCCCACGACTTGATCAACGGCTACCTGCCCGTGGGCTGGACCGTTGCACAGTGGGAAGCAGCCGCGGCCGATCCTGGCCAGCACGCCAAACTCAGCAAGGCCGCCGCCCAGGGCTGCGCCCAGCACGTGCAGGCCATGCTGGACTTCCAGGCCATGGGTATCCCCACGGTGGACTATGGCAACAACATCCGCCAGGTAGCGTTCGACGAGGGTGTGAAGAACGCCTTCGATTTCCCCGGCTTCGTGCCAGCCTATATCCGCCCTCTCTTCTGCGAAGGCAAGGGTCCGTTCCGCTGGGTGGCGCTTTCGGGCGATCCCGAAGACATCTACAAAACCGATGCCAAGATCAAGGAACTGTTCCCGGAGAACAAGCACACCCATCGCTGGCTGGACATGGCGCGCGAGCGCATTGCCTTCCAGGGCCTGCCTTCACGCATCTGCTGGCTGGGTCTGGGCGAGCGCCACAAGGCGGCCCTGGCCTTCAACGAGATGGTCAAAAATGGCGAGCTCAAGGCGCCCGTCGTGATTGGACGCGACCACCTCGACTGCGGCTCCGTGGCAAGCCCCAACCGCGAAACCGAAGCCATGAAGGATGGTACCGACGCTGTTTCCGACTGGCCACTGCTCAACGCCCTGCTCAACACAGCAGGCGGCGCCACCTGGGTCAGCCTGCACCATGGCGGAGGCGTCGGCATGGGCTACTCCCAGCATGCTGGGGTGGTCATCGTGGCCGATGGCACGGATGAGGCCGCTGCACGCCTGGGCCGCGTGCTGTGGAATGATCCGGCGACCGGCGTGATGCGCCATGCCGATGCAGGCTATGAGATTGCCGTCGAGACATCCAGGCGCCACGGCCTGAACCTGCCCATGGTCAAGTCCTGAAAGAGCCCGCCGACGAATCAACCGGGCGCTCCGATGAAGCGCCCAAGGAAAGCACATGACACACCTGCACATCCAACCCGGCCAATTGAGCCTCGCCGACCTGCGCCTGACCTATGAACAGCCTGTAAAGCTGCAACTGGACACCAGTGCGGGCGAAGCCATTGCCGCAGCCGTGGCCTGCGTCGAGAAAATCATCGCCGAAGGCCGCACCGCCTATGGCATCAACACCGGTTTCGGCCTGCTGGCCTCCACCAAGATCGCGCCTGAAGACCTGGCCAAGCTGCAGCGCTCGCTGGTGCTATCCCACGCCGCCGGTGTGGGCGAGGCTCTGGACGACGCCATGGTGCGGCTCATCATGGTGCTCAAGATCAACAGCCTGGCTCGCGGCATCTCCGGCATCCGCCGCGTCGTCATCGACAGCCTGATGGCTCTGGTCAACGCCGAGGTCTACCCCCATATCCCTCTCAAGGGCTCGGTAGGCGCCTCGGGAGATCTGGCGCCGCTGGCCCATATGTCGCTGGTGCTGCTGGGCGAAAGCAAGGCCCGTTACCGCGGCGAATGGCTGCCCGCAAAAGAAGCCCTGGCCATGGCCGGCCTGCAGCCGCTGACGCTGGTCGCCAAGGAAGGCCTGGCGCTGCTCAACGGCACCCAGGTGTCCACCGCCTATGCGCTGCGCGGCCTGTTCGAGGCCGAAGACCTGCTGGCCGCCGGGCTGGTGTGCGGCAGCCTCAGCGTGGAAGCACTGCTCGGCTCGCGTCTGCCCTTTGATGCCCGTATCCACGCCGCACGTGGCCAGAAGGGCCAGATTGACGTGGCCGCCGCCTTTCGCGACCTGCTGACACCGCATAGCGAAGTGGGCGAGTCGCACCTGGACTGCGACAAGGTGCAAGATCCTTACTCGCTGCGCTGTCAGCCACAGGTCATGGGCGCCTGCCTGACGCAACTGCGCCAGGCGGCCGAAGTGCTGGCCGTCGAGGCCAACGCCGTATCCGATAACCCGCTGGTGTTCGCCGAGCAGGGCGATGTCGTCTCGGGCGGCAACTTTCATGCCGAGCCGGTGGCCATGGCGGCCGACAACCTGGCACTGGCACTGGCCGAGATCGGCTCACTGTCGGAGCGTCGCATCTCGCTGATGATGGACAAGCACATGTCGCAACTGCCTCCGTTCCTGGTGAACAATGGGGGCGTGAACTCCGGCTTCATGATCGCCCAGGTTACTGCTGCGGCCCTGGCCTGCGACAACATCTCACTGGCCCATCCCGCCAGCGTGACCAGCCTGCCCACCTCGGCCAACCAGGAAGACCATGTCTCCATGGCACCCAACGCCGGCAAGCGCCTGTGGGCCATGGCCGACAACGTGCGTGGCATCCTGGCCATCGAATGGCTGGGCGCCTGCCAAGGCCTGGATTTCCGCACCGGCCTGAAGACCTCGCCCAAGCTTGAGGAAGCCCGAAGCCTGCTGCGCGCAAGCGTTCCCTTCTACCAGGAAGACCGCTTTTTCGCGCCCGACATCGAAGCCGCCAGCACCCTGCTCGCCAGCGGCCACCTGGGCCGTCTGGTAACCGCAGATCTGTTGCCCAGCCACTGAGATGGTGAACGTACCAATGGCCCAGGCCTCTGAGCTGTGGACCGCCGCCGACATGGCCTTGTGGCAAGGCCGCAGCGATGCCGGCGAGCGGGGCGACACGCGTCGGCTGTTCAATATCGCTGCAGCGCTCAACCCGTTCGATGAAACGCCTTTGCCTGCCGCCGCCCGGGCGCTGCTCGGCTTTGCCTGCGATGCCGGTGTGCAGCGCAACCAGGGCCGCACTGGCGCAGCCCAGGGCCCGCAGGCCATCCGGCGCATGCTGGCCGGCCTGCCCGTTCACGACCACGAGGCGCTCTACGATGCCGGTGATGTAAGCTGCCAAGGCGATGCGCTGGAAGCGGCGCAGCACGCTCTGGCACGCACCGTGCAGGCCGTGCTTGCGCGCGGGGGCTTTCCTGTGGTGCTGGGAGGTGGTCACGAAATCGCCTGGGGCACCTGGCAGGGCCTGCGTGGCCATCTGGATGCCAGCGGCGACCCAGGTTCGGTGCTGGTTCTCAATCTCGACGCTCATTTCGACCTGCGCACCGCCCGCCCAGGGAGTTCTGGCACGCCGTTCGATCAGATCGCCACCGCTTGCCAGGCCCGGGGGCAGACATTCCACTACGCATGCCTGGGTGTCAGTCGCCTGGGCAACACAGCGGCGCTGTTCGCACGGGCCGACGAGCTGCAAGCTTGCTGGATCGAAGATATTGACATGCAAGAGCGACACATGGAGAAAGTGCTGGAGCAGGTGCAGCAGGTCATCGATGGCGTGGACCATGTCTACCTGACGATCGATCTGGACGTATTGCCCGCCGCTGTCATGCCCGCTGTCTCGGCGCCCGCAGCCTATGGTGTGCCCATGGGCGTGGTCGAGGCCATCGTCGACAGGGTGCGCCGCAGCGGCAAGCTGCGCGTGGCTGACCTGGCGGAGTTCAATCCGCGCTTCGACCAGGACAGCCATGGAGCGCGAGCGGCGGCCAGGCTGGTCTACCGCCTGCTTCAGGCGTAACCCGAGGAGCCCCATGCCCATGCATCGCTTCGATCTGAACGAAATCACACCCCGTCCGTGGAAAAACGGAGGCGGCAGCACGCGTGAGATTGCGTGCTGGCCGCAAGGCGCAGACATGGATAGTTTCGGCTGGCGAGTGAGCATCGCCACAGTTGCCCAGGCCGGTCCATTCTCGGCATTTCCCGGCATAGACCGTCAGATCATGCTGCTGGATGGCGACGGGGTGCAGCTGATCGGTGCAGCAGCAGGCATCCATCACACATTGCAGCAGCAATGGCAGCCATATGCCTTTTCAGGTGACGCGGCACTGGAATGCAGCATGCTGGGAGGCTCGTGTACCGATTTCAACGTCATGACACGGCGTGGCCAGTGGTCGGCCGAAGTACTGATCCAAGGCACTGAGGTTCAGCCCGGACACAGCACCGCAGGTCTGTGCATGGTGCTGCAGGGCAGCTTTCTTCATGGCGATGCCCTGTTGCACACCGGGCAAGGCCTTCTGTGGAGGGACATGGGCGACGAGCAGACCCGAAACACCGCGCCTTTGTTGCCGCACGATGCAGACAGCCGTCTGGTACTGGTCAGTTTGACGCAGGCCGCACGATGAGCCTGGCCCATTGATCCCTATCCAATCAGAATTTTCAAAGGACCCCATGCCATGACCCTACCCGCAATGCCCCCCATTTCCGCTGACGGACGCTGGCTGGATGTGCGACTGGCATCCGAGCTGTTCACCCCCGATGTGCCAATGGCCGAGGGGCAGCCAGCCTGCATAGTGGTTGAACAGGGCCGCATCGTCTGGGTGGGACCGCAAGATCAGGTGCCTGCCTCCTATCAGCACCTGCCCGCGCATAAAGGTGGTGCCCGTCTTGCCACGCCAGGTCTGGTGGACTGCCACACCCATTTGGTCTATGGCGGTGAACGCGCCAACGAGTTTGCCATGCGCCTGGCCGGAGCCACCTACGAAGAAGTGGCGCGCGCTGGCGGCGGCATCGTCTCCAGCGTCAAGGCCACGCGCCAGGCCAGCGAGGAAGAACTGATCGCCCAAGCCCTGCCGCGCCTGGACCAGTTGCTGGCCGAAGGCGTGACAGCCATCGAGATCAAGTCGGGCTACGGCCTGTCACTGGAGCACGAGCGCAAACAGTTGCGTGTGGCCCGCCGGCTGGGCGAGCTGCGCGGCGTGACTGTGCGCACCACCTTCCTCGGTGCCCATGCGCTGCCGCCCGAATACGCTGGCCGCAGCCAGGACTATATCGATCTGGTCTGCCGCGACATCATGCCCGCACTGGCCTCCGAAGGCCTGATCGATGCCGTGGACGTATTCTGCGAGCGCATCGCCTTCTCGCTGGCCAAGACCGAGCAGGTTTTCAAGGCGGCGCAAGCGCTGGGCCTGCCCGTGAAACTACACGCCGAGCAGTTGTCGAACATGGAAGGTGCCGCCCTCGCCGCGCGCTATGGCGCGCTGTCCTGTGACCATATCGAACACCTGTCCGACAAGGGCATCGCCGCCATGCGCCGGGCGGGCACCGTAGCCGTGCTGTTGCCCGGCGCCTTCTACACGCTGCGCGACACCCAGGTCCCCCCCATCACAGGCCTGCGGGCCGCTGGGGTGCCAATGGCCGTCTCCACGGACCACAACCCGGGCACCTCCCCCGCCCTGAGCCTGCTACTGATGGCCAATATGGCCTGCACATTGTTCGGACTCACTGTGCCCGAGGCGCTGGCCGGCATCACCTGCCATGCGGCGCGCGCGCTGGGCCTGCAGCACGAGCAAGGCCTGATCGCCTCGGGACGAACCGCCAACTTCGTGCTCTGGCCCGTGCGCCACGGAGCGGAGCTGGCCTACTGGTTTGGCCAGAAGCCCAACTGTACCGTGGTGCGCCAGGGATTGATCGCCCAGGCCAACAAATCCGCATGATGTTCTACGAAAGGTGTTCGACCCATGACTGACTCCCTGATCGCCTCGTTGGCTCGCCCTGAAGCGCTTCCCCTGCCCGCCTACAATGCAGGCCTGTCCAACGAGGCCGTGCGGGCACGCTTTGGCGTTGCCGACATCACACGCCTGGCCAGCAATGAAAACCCGTACGGTGCCAGCTCCGCCGTGCGTCAGGCTCTGACAAGCCTGGCCGATGATGTTGGCAACTATCCAGATGCCCAGTGCACGGTACTGCGCCAGGCAATTGCCGAGCGCAGCGGCATAGCCGCAGACCGCCTTGTGTTCGGCAACGGTTCTGAAGACCTGATCAGGATCCTTTGCGAGGTGTTTCTCTCGCCCGGCGACCTGGTGGTGACACAGCGTCCCGTGTTCGGCCTGCACGAGATCTACCCGCGCATGATGGGGGCACAGGTAAAGTTGCTTGATCTGACCGCAGAGCTGGGCTTCGACATTGATGCCTGGTGCACAGCCATGGCCATGGCACCCAAGATCGCTTTCCTGCCCAATCCATCCAACCCCGTGGGCTGCATGATGGATGCGGCGCAATTTGCTCGCGTGCTGGAAGCAACGCCCACCAGTACCGTGCTGGTGGTGGACGAGGCTTATTACGAATATGCCTTGCATGACGAGAACTACCCCGAGGTATTGGCCTTGCTGGCCGCACGCAAGGGGCCTTGGATCGTGCTGCGCACATTCTCCAAAGCCTGGGGACTGGCGGGCCTGCGGGTGGGTTATGGCATGGCCGACAGCGCCGACTTCGTGAACCTGCTGAACAAGGTACGCTCGCCCTTTAACGTGAACATGGTGGCTCAACGCGCTGCGCTGGCAGCCTGGAGCGACCCCGCTCACATGCGCAGCTGCGTAGCGAACACAGTGGCACTGCGCGAGGCATTGCGCCAAGAGCTGCTGGCCCTGGCCATGCCCGCAGGCCCGTTGCATGGCCTGCGCATTGCGCCTTCGGTCGCCAATTTCCTGTTTCTCGACATCGGCCGTCCCAGCAGCCCCGTGGCGGAGGCGTTGCTTCGCCGGGGCGTGATCATCAAGCCCTGGAAGGAGCCGGGGTTCGAGCATTTCCTGCGCGTATCCATAGGTACCGAAAACGACAATGCACGCTTCATTCATGCCTTGCAAGCCACGATGACGGCATGACACACGGAAATCCGTGAAACCGTCACGGATACCATTCTCGCTGGACAACGCGGCCTTCAAAAGCCTCGTCCAGCGCCTGAAAACGGAGATGCTCCCCCCGAGACTGGCATGGCTGCCGTGGAGCACCCACCGCAATTGCGCCTGTGGATTTCTCGTACCGGCAAGGATGCCAGAACTGCTGCCTCAGCGTTGCATCCAACGCGCCTTGCGAGCCGGCACCGGTTTGATTTCCTCTTGCTCTACGATAGCCTGCAGTCCTGGCCCGGTATCCAACAAGACATAAAAGGGCTGGCGAGGCTTGGCAAAGGTAAATGTCGATTGCGCATCCAGCCAGCCGTCCAGCAGCGCTGAACCGTCATGCGCAGTCACCTCCATGCGCGCGCCTCGCAATTCATCCCCGTCATTGCTGGTTCCGCGACAGCGGATGGTGCGGGCATCGAGCAACACGCACATAGCTACCGGTTCATGGGCGCTGGCATGGCCAGCAGCCAGCATCATCAGCGTCACAACGCCCAGGCAGCGCCCAAAGCATTGTTCATTGGACCGAGCCATATGGCCTCCTTTGTTGCTCAAACCAAGCCACGGTGGCAGGCGATACCTGATCCATGCGCCAGAACGTCTGGTACACACTGCCGTCCTTGCCGGTCACTGTCAGCCACAGTTCACTTTGTGCATTCAGTGTGTTTGGCAGCGAAATTTCGGTACGGCGCTCCCAGTGCTGCCCCATGAAGCCCATCCCTGTGGCGCGCGCATTACGTGGCCGGTTGACCTTGAGCGTGGCCTGCCGTATCTGCGGATCACAGTCGTCGCAAAAGCGCAGACGAAACTCCTTCATCGGAATATCCATGGCAACCCGCTCCGGAGGTTGTCGATCCGCTTCGGCAAAAATGAAGCTCCACGGCCCAATCGTTCCGTGCAAGGCATCGTTGCGCTCGAGCGGCGGAGTCTGCACTTGAACCAAGCCAATGCCGAACACAAGCGCTGTCGCCACCAGCAGACCGGCAGCAACTGCTCTCTGCCCGACCATCCCAGACGACGCAACATCGACTGAAACCCTTGGGGCCGCTCGCACGGGCCTGTCTCGCGTCGGTGGCTGCCGCGCCCAGTGCGCAAACGTGAAGACCCAAGCGAGCGCTGCCGCACCCAGCCAGGTGAGCCACCAGGTGAAGCCGATGCCCATTCCCTGCACGGCAACTGAGGTCGCCAAAGCGATGCATAAAAGCAACCAACCAACGGCACGGGCCAAAAGGCGGGATCGGGTGCTGTAGAAACGGCCCAGCAGATGTTCAGCATGGCGGTCGGTCGCAGCCGCCAATGCCAGCATGCCTGGCAACGTCAATCCCGCCATGAGCAGATGCCCGGAAGTGAAGACGGAACCCATCATCCAGCCCCTCCCAATGACAATGCCCAAGCCAAGGCGATCAACAGCGCAGAGCCAAGCACCATGCCTGCCCAGGCGCGCCAGGCGCTTCGTGTGCAAAACACCCAGATCACGGCGGCCGCATAGACAGCAAAGCTGAGCATGCTGGCCCAGAGCAAGGCCTGCGATCTGCTGGCGGGCCAGATCAGCGCCAGCAATACGGTGGCGGCCGACGCGAGTGCATACCCACCGATGGTTGCCGCAGCAATCCGCGACAGCACTGCCCAGCGGTAGGAGTGCGCGAAACCTGAAGACTGTTTCATACACTTCGCTCCATGTGGCTGGCGACCAGCAGCCTGCGCTGCACCTTCAGAGCCATCACTGCGAACACGGCAGCCAGCGCCAGCTGGGTCAGATCGAATCCGGCAAACACCCAGTCGCCCGTGGCCAGACTGCGGCCCAGGTGACGATCCGTGGTGAGAAAGTTGAGCAGCGGCACTGCGGCAAAGGCCAGGCACGCGCCCCACAGCAACTCCACCCAGGCCCGTGCCAGAGGCCGGGCCAACGCATAGAACAGGCTGCCCAGCCACACGGCGAAAAGACTGTGGAACTCCCAGGCCGCGCGATCGGCCATTTCCAGCGGCAAAAGACGGTTGGCCCAGAAATATGCGGCCATCGCCAATGGCAAGCCAGCAATGGTGGCTACGTTGAGTGCTTCCACCAGACGCAGCCCCGGCTTTTCTCGGCCGCTACCCAGGTGGTATCTGCGCCGCTTGACGGTCCACAACACCAGCCCGGTGCCGATCATCGCGCAGCCCAGCAAGCCTGAAAAAAAGTACAACCACCGTCCCCAGATATCGGCAAACAGGCCTTCATGCAGGTTCATTACCACGCTTTGCGTCAAGCGTGCGCTGCCGCCAGGGGGCGCTTCTTCGGAGAGTTGCTCACCGTCAACTGCCTTGAAGCGCATCTGCTCCGGGCTCCAGAAATCAAGCTTGCCTCCATTAGCTCGAGTCAATATCACCTCTGCTGGTTCTGCTTCGTGGCGCTCAATGACTATTGATGCCACCTGTGCCTCGCCCCAAACACCCTGCGCCTGTCGCACCATAGCTGCCACATCAGCCTGGGGGAGCTTGATGGATGAATGAGCCCGGCGATCAAGCAGTTCGTCATAGAACGTCTGGTTCGCTTCGGAATCGTTGCCGTACTGCACATCGCGCCCAGCTGGCATATAGGTGAACAGAAAGAAGACCAACCCGCTGTAGGTGATCATCAAAAAGAACGGCAATGCCATCACGCTGACAGCATTGTGCGCATCCAGCCAACTGCGCTGGCCTTTGCCAGGGCGGAAGGTGAAGAATTCCTGGAAGATGCGTTTGTGTGCAATGACCCCGCTGATGATGGCGATGAGCATCAGCATCGTGCAGACGCCCACAATGCGGATCGCCCAGTCATAGGGCACGTAATGCAGCATATAGTGCATGCGGTACAGGCCCAAGCCTCCTGCCGTTGCACGCGGCTGCGGCTCAGACGGCAACAGGGCGCCATTGGTGGGATCGAGCACTTCGGAACCACTGGCGCCGCGCCGGTGCCCCTCGCGCGGCATCTCCTCCCAGCGAATCGAGAGCCCCTGCCAGCCTCGCGGCGAGAGCGATTCGTGTGGCAGCGTGATGCGCCAACTGGCAGCCGCCGGAGCCAGCTGCTCAAGCCTCGCCAGCGCCACGCCCAGCACCGGCTCAAGCCTGGCCTCCGGTATCGGCACGCGTTGCTGTTGTGGGCGCTCGGGCTGCATCCAGCGTGTGATGTCGTGCTGGAAATATCCCGCGGTTCCCGTCGCGAATACGAAAAATAGCACCCAGCCCACCACCAGGCCCGCCCAGGTGTGCAGCCAGGCCATGCTTTGGCGAAAGCCCTCCTTCATGACCGCCTGCTTTCAATCTGCGGGCGATGAGGCAGCCTACGCTTGCTGGTAGCCATGGCCAAGGTCTCAGAAGTCATAGCGCATCCCCACGTTCACGCTGCGCGGCGCTCCCCAGGTGTAGAACAGGCCCGCGGCAGAGAAGTTGGTCAGGCCCGAGAGGTATCGCTTGTCGAACGCGTTGTTGACGTTCAGGCTCCACGACAGGTGCTGGTTGACCTGGTAGCGGGCCATCAGATCGACCAACGCATAGCCATCCTGCGCCAGCGTGGCTGCGGCATTGCTGACCGCGGTCTTCCCCTGCCAGCGCGTGGAGGCCCCCACGGTCAGACCGCGCATCGCGCCCTCGAAGCGGTAGGTGGTTCCCAGCTTGAACTGGTATTTGGGGTACTTGCTGGCACTGTTAAGCGAGCTGTCTTGCTGCACCATGCTCCCTTGCGCCTGCCAGCCACGCGCCAATTGTCCCGACAGCTCCAGCTCCCAGCCCCAGCGCGTCGCCGATGAAACGGCGCGGTAGGCAGTATCGCCACCGGGTGTGAGGCCACCGCTTTCTTCAGCCGTGTTCCTGGTCTTCATCCAGAAATGGGCAATGCTGGCATTCAGGCGCTTGTCGAAAAACTCTGCCTTGGCACCGACTTCGTAGGTGCTGCCTTCTTCCGGCGGGAGAGTATTGCCTTTTTCATCCTGGGCAGTTTGCGGCTGGAATATCTTGGCATAGCTGCCATACAGCGAGACATTGGGATGGATTTCGTAAACCAGGCCTGCGTAGGGCGTGACTACGCCGTTTTCCTTCATGTCGTAATTCCACCAATAAGGTGTGATGTCCCGCTCTTCAAAGCGGGTAACACGTGCACCGGCGATCAGTTGCAGAGGGTCACTCAGGCGAAAACGTCCAGCCGCATATGCGTAGCGCTGCTTCTGGCTGAAACTGTTGTCGCCATAGTACAAGGTGCTGTAATCGGGCTCGGGCAACACGGTACCACCTTGCCCCATGTGAATGCCAAGATCTTCGAGCGGCACCAGGTTGAGCGAATTGAGCGGCAACTGCACCTGGCTGCTGAAACGGGAGATACCTGCACCAGCGAGCAACTCATGCGAGCGGCCCAGCAGCTCGAACGGGCCCTTGATGTCGAAATTCACCGTCCAGTTATTGTTGTCCATGTCACGCCAGCGGCCAAAGCTGGCGCGGTCCTGATCGTAGTAATAGCCCGCACGCATATCGTCCATGGTGGCGCGCTGGTGCGAGAACTTGAGCTCGGCAGTCCAGTCGTTGGCAAGCTTTTGCTCCAGGCTGCCAAAAAGGTTCAGGCTGTCCTGGCGATAGCCGCCCCAGGGCGCTCCGGTGTTGAAAGAGCGTGGCATCCAGCCCACCTCCGCGCCTGCCTTGGTGTAGCGCTGGATCGGCTGGGTGGTGCCGATTCCCTTTGCGTCGCGCTGGCGGTAGGTCAGACCCAGATTGAGCTGCGTACTCGGCGAGAGATCGGCTTCGAGCGCGCCAAACAGCATCCGGCTGGCACTTTTTTCGTGGTCACGAAAGCTTCCCGCATCCATGGCCGAAGCCACCAGCCGGCCGCGCAGTGTACCTGCCTCATTGAGCGGTCCGCCGATATCGGCCTGCGCGCGATAAGTGTCCCAGCTGCCGACACTGGCGCGCACATTGGCCTGGAACTCGCGCGTTGGACGCTTGCGCACCATGTTCACGGTGGCACCATAATTGCCCTTGCCCACCACCAGACCGGATGAGCCCTTGAGTACCTCGATGCGGTCGATCTCGGCCATGTCATCGAGAGAGAACAAGGTGCTGGTGAGATAGTACCAACCGCTGCTGACCTGAGCCATACCATCGGTCTGCAGATTGACGCTGGTGCCGCGCGCTTGAAAATCGGTGGCGTTGTTCTGCCGGTAGACCGCAATTCCAGGCGTCTGTTCCATCACATCGGTCAAGGTTTCGAGCTTGAAATCGTCCATGCGCTGGCGCGTCATCACCGTGACCGACTGCGGCGTCTCCCGCAACGAAAGACCCAACCCCGTGGCTGTACGGCTGGGCCCTTCCTGGGTATAGCTGCCCGTACCTTCCGTCGTACCGTTTCGCTCTGCACTGGCAGTGACTGTCACAGTTGGCAGTGTTGCGCCGTCCAGTGCCGGAGCCGGTGTTTGGGCACGTCTGATGCGCAGCCCATAGCTGCCGTCAGCTTGCACAAAGGCTTCCAGCCCGGTATCGGCCAGCAGTGCCGCCAGACCGGCCACCACACCATAGCGGCCTTTGAGTCCCGGGCTCATCTTGCCTTCGGCCGTGCTGGCATTGCCTGCCAGGTAGATGCCCGATTCGCTCGAAAAGCGCGTCAATGCCTGGCTCAAGGGGCCCGCCGGTATGTCGTACTGACGCATTGTCTGCACTGCAGCTGCCGGCTGCTGCGCCGACGCGGGTGATACCTGGAGCGATCCAAGTACCGCCCCCAAAGCAAGCAAGGAGCTGGCCCACGGGCGAGGAATTGGCAAGCGGCGCAGACGCTGGACGCGCTCAAAATGACGAACAGGCATGGAGACTCCGAATGGAAAGGATGCAATCACAACGGGGCGAAGACCATCACTCACCATCGCTGCAGCTGTGGCTATGGCTGCGCCAGTGGTTGTCTGGCAAACCAGGCACCGGCAATCGAAATCCGAAGCGCGCTTGAGGCCAGGTTGGCTGTGCTTGGCAGCAATGGAAAACTGTCTTCTCACAGACATAAACCAATGAGACGCACAAACCCGGAACCCGTTTTCAAAAAATATTTGAAAAAATTGAAAGGCCGCTGCTGCCAAGACCTGGCAAATCGCCTATGCCTTGGCCTCAATAGACGTCCACCATGGCAGCCTTTGCTCGATCCGCACGGGCAGGGCCAAGCTCAGCATCTTCAGCGCCCGGTCGCTGTCCTGGGCCGGGAAGCTGCCGTACACCTCCAGGTCCGCTACTGCATCGGCAACTCCCAGATAGCCTTTGCGATAGCGCCGCATCTCCACGACGAATTCGCGCAACGGCAGGTTGTTGGCGATCAGCCTGCCCTGCGTCCAGGCCTGCCGAGCGGAGTCGGCGATGTCTGGCTGCTCAATGCGGGCCCTGGTGAATCTCGTCCGCTGGCCAGCGGCCACTACCAGAGTGCTGCCACTATTGGTAGTGCACACCTCCACCGCACCTTCAAACACGGTCAGCTCCGTCGCCGAGTTGCCCAACTGCACGTTGAAGCGCGTGCCCAGGGCCCGCATCTGGCCATCCGTGGTTTGCACCAGCAAGGGGCGCGCATCATGCGCGGTGGTCACAAACACTTCGCCGGCCAACAGCACGAGACGACGCTCGGATGCGCCAAAGCGCACATCAACCGCACTGCCTGTGTTGAGCCACAGCGTGGATCCGTCAGCCAGTCGCATCTGCTTGAGTTCACCGGTATGCGTATGCGCATCGGCCCCCCAGGCCATCACCTGATCTGGCAACCAGCCCTGGCGCCAGCTCAGTGCTCCTGCCAGGCCGCCCATTGTCAGCAAGGCACAGCTGGCGAGCACCCTGCGGCGGACACGCATGCGCTGATTTGCCGCCTGCAGCCCTTCCGCAGCTTCGCGAACATTGGGCAGAGCTCGCACGGGCTCGAACGCGCGGCTGATCTCCTGCACCTGTTGCCAGGCCAGCGCATGGCCTTCTGCCGCGGCCAGCCAGGTTTGCCAGGCAGCACGCTCGCTGGCGCGGGCCTGGCCATCGCGCAGGCATGCATACCAATGGGCCGCCTGCTGCAGTTGCTCATGCGAAGGCATGCTTGGCAACGCTCGGTCTGCATCGCTCACGCCTGAGGCTCCTGTTGCAACTCGGCCGCCGTCTGACGGGCGCTCAAGGTCAGGCAGCCAAGCATGGCTTGCGCCACGTACTTGCGCACCATGCGGCCGGAGACCCCCAGTTCGGCGCCCACTTCGTCATCGGTCATTTCGCACACCACCGCCAGGGTAAAAGCCCGCGCGGCTTTGGGCGAGAGTGCGCTGAGCATGTGTCCTATTTCTTCGAGCGCCTGCAACACAATGGCCTGTCGCTCGGCTGATGGGTAGCTGGCCTCGGGAGTCGAGGCCAGCATGTCGAGCCAGGCGCGCTCGATCTCCTGGCGATGCCAGAGATTGATGCACAGGTTCTGCGCCGTCACACGCAAATACGCCCGTGTCTCCCCAGCACTGGCAAAGCTTCGGCTGCGCTGGCCGGTAAGCAGGCGCAAAAAGGTGTCGTGCGCAAGATCTGCCGCCTCTGCGGCCGAATGCAGCCGCCGGCGGAGCCAGCGCAGCAGCCAGCCATGGTGGTCAACGTAAAGCGCGGCAATCTCTGTGTGGTTTGAATGGAAGACCATGGATCTGGCAGGTATGCCGCCGCAGCGTGGCGGCATAAATATTAAACAAGAATCATTTTCATTTGATTGTATTCAAACCTAATACAGATTCGGTCGCTGGGGTCAGGAACCAAGTGCCGAAAGGCCAACCAATTCTGCGCAGCAAGGCCAGTGCAACTTCAAGTGAGTTGCCAGCCGCCGCCCAATGCCTTGTACAAGGCAACGCTGGCCTGCAGCCGCTCCAGGCGCATTTGAATCGCCAGGTCGTGCGCGACAAAGGATGCGCGCTGTGTCTCCAGCAGCGTCAGCATGGTTTCGGCCCCTGCGCGGTAGCGGCTCTGGGCCAGGCCAAGCGCGCGACGCGCCTGCGCCAACTCCTGCGCCTGGGCTTGCTCCTGCTGCTGCGCACCATGGCTGGCATCCAGCGCGATTTGCACATCACCGTAGGCCGCCATAATCGCCTGGCGATAGCTGGCCAGCAGTTCCTGCCGCCGCGCCACTGCGGCGTCCCGCTGGGAGGCCAGCCGACCGGCATCAAAGATGGGCGCAGTCAGTCCAAGCGCCAGGGACAGCAATGGACGATCCAGCAATCGACGCAGCGATTCAGGCTCGGACACCACGCCGGCCGACAAACTCAGCCGAGGCAGCATGGCTGCTCTGGCTGCCTGCAGATTAGCGCCCGCGGCCTGCAGCTGTGCCTCGGCGCGCGCAATGTCTGGCCTGCGCGTGAGCAGCTCAGTCGGCGCGCCAGGTTGAATCTGCGGCACAGCCAGGTCGAACACGCTACCTTGCTCAGGAGCTTGCACAGTCCAGTGACCGGATAGGACGGCCAGAGAAGCGCGAGCTACCGCCTCTTGCTGCTCTACTGCGGCCAGGGTGCGTTGCTGGGCAGCGACCAACCCACGCTGCTGCGCCAGGTCCAGCGAAGTGGCAGCGCCCAGACGTGCTTTTGCCTCCACCAATTGGAGCAGTCGCTCGGCGATCTGCAGACTCTGCTGTGCCATTGATACCCGCTCGCCAAGGGCTACACATTGCAGCCAGGCATTGGCCACCGCTGCCGTCACGCTCAATTGCAAGGCTTCGCTGTCATAAACACTTGCCTGCCACAAGGCCTGAGCGGCTGTACTGCCGCTTTGCAACCGCCCCCAGAGATCGAGCTCGTAGCTGGCCGTCAGCGCGCCGCGCCAACGCTGGCCATCACCTTGATCGCCATGGCCCAGGGTACGGGTTCTGGCGGTACTCAACTCCGCGCTCAGTTCTGGCGAAGCATTGGCTCTGGCTTGCTCGGCTTGCGCCCTGGCCTGCGCTACCCGGGCCACAGCCCCCTGCATGTCCAGGCTCTGGGCCCGTGCCTGCTCCACGACGCGGTTGAGCTCGGAACTCCCAAAGCCGAGCCACCAATCCTCGTTCAGCACATCGCGAGGCAAACCCTGGGTAGCAGGCCATCGCGCCGGCATCTCCGCGTGCTGCAGGGGCACCGGCAACAACTCCTCCTGCGGCATGCTCATGCAGCCCGACAAAAGCACCGCAGCCGCCAGGGCATTTGCTGTCTTCATCATCACCATTTCCTACTCTCCCGCCAGTGCACGCACTGGGTCCAGGCGTGCTGCGGTTTTTGCCGGCATGTAACCAAAAAAGAGGCCAGTCGCCACGGCGCAGGCAAATGCACCCAGCATGGCGCGTACCGAGAACACCGCCGGAACGCCCAAGACGATCAGCGTCGCACCGATCATCAGACCTGCCAGCAAGCCCATCACCCCCCCTACCAAGGTGACCATGCTCGCTTCGGTCAGGAACTGACGCAGGATGTCACGCTGCCGCGCGCCCACAGCCATGCGAATGCCAATTTCGCGGGTGCGTTCGCGTACCGTCATCAGCATCACGTTCATCACACCAATACCACCAACGACCAGCGAAACGGCGGCAATCAGTCCCAGCATCACCGCCATCGACTCGCGCGTAGCCGCCTCGGCCTGAATGCGCGCGGCCGCATTGCCAATGCCGAAGTCTTCGCGACCACCATGCCGGGCCAGCAGCAGTTGCCGGATGGCCTTCTCGGCGTCATGCACCTGCTCCGATGCCATGGCCTCGACCACTACATAGTCGGGCTGGGTCTGCGTCTGGTACACCCGCGCACGGCCCGACTGGTACGGAATGAACACCATGTCGTCATAGTCCTGCGCGCCAGAATCCGCACCGCGCTCGCTCATCACACCAATCACCTCGAAAGCCGAGTTGTTGATGACCAGCTGCGTTCCCAACGGGTTGGGGGTGTCCGGGAAAAAGTGCGCGTGTGCCTTGTGGCCGAGTACCACCAAGGGTGCCAGATCACGATCTTCCGCCCCTGTGTAGTAGCGGCCTTGGGCCAGCTTCCAATGGTGCACCAGCGGCATTTCCTCGCTGGCGGCAAATACGTAGATCTGCTTGTCGGCTTTGCCGTACCGTACGGTGACCGGATCACCAATCACTGGCATGACGCGGCGAATCTCGGCCAGCTCACGCACAGCCGCCAGATCCTCCTCGGTCAGTTGCCCGGCCGGCCCGCCAGTGGACGGCGCCTTGCTGCCCATGTAGAGGATGGCAGTGCCCATGGTGCCCATTTGCTCGACCACCTTGCGCCGTGCGCCCTCGCCGATGGCCAGCATGACAATTACGGATGCCACGCCAATCACAATGCCCAGCAGAGTCAGGCAGGTACGCATCGGGCTCATGCACATGCCGCGCCAGGCGCTGCGCGCAGCTTCGGCCACTTCTGCAAACCAGGTGCGACCGCTCGATGTACTGCCCTTGTGCGACTCAGCCAGGTCGGGCATGGTCAGCAGGCCTGGCTTCAAACCCGCTGTGCCATGCGCCGCGGTGTCGCTGACAATGCGCCCGTCGCCGATCTCAATGATGCGACGCGCCTGCGCTGCCACACCCCGGTCATGTGTGATCAGAATGATGGTGTGGCCTGCATCGGCCAGCTCGCCCAGCAATGCCATCACTTCGGCACCGCTGTGCGAATCAAGGGCACCCGTGGGCTCGTCTGCCAGAATGATGCTGCCGCCATTCATCAACGCCCGGGCGATGGACACGCGCTGCTGCTGTCCGCCGGAGAGCTGGTTGGGCCGGTGCTCCAGCCGCCCCTGCAGCCCCAATCGCACCAGCAAGGCTTGTGCGCGCTGTATGCGACGCTCTTTGGACAGGCCGGCGTAGATGGATGGCATTTCCACATTCTCGGCAGCGCTTTCGCTGGCAATCAGGTGGTAGCCCTGAAAGACAAAACCGAAGGCTTCACGTCGAAGCCAGGCTCGGGCATCGGCATCGAGCTGTGCGACATCCTGCCCCTGAAACCGATAGCAACCTTCGCTCGCCCGGTCAAGACAGCCCAGAATGTTCATCAGTGTGGATTTACCCGAGCCCGAGCTGCCCACCACAGCAACAAACTCGCCAGCCCGAATCTCCAGATCGATGCCGTGCAGCACCGTCACCGGCGCCTGGCCGCTGCCCTCGACGCCAAAATGCTTGCGGATACCACGCAGCGATATCAATGGCACGGTTGTGGCTGCGTCTGGCACCGTGCTCACCATTGCAACCATCGCAAGCCGCCGTCGCTGCGGCTCTCGCCCACCACCAGCCGATCGCCTTCATCCAGACCTTGGAGCACCTCCACCTGATGCCGGCTGCGCACCCCCAGCTTCACCGTACGCTCCTGCGGCACCTGGTTGGTGCCCAGCAACCGGACCGTCTGGCTCTTGCCATCGTCGCTAGTCCGCACTGCCGTCAAAGGCACCGTCAGTGCCTGATCGGCCTTGGCGGTGACAAATACCACCTGCGCGGTCATCTGGGGCATCAGTTCCGCGTCCTCGTTGTCAACATCGAAGAGTACGGTGTAGGTCACTGCCTTGGTGGCAGCCGCCGGTGCGCCCGCACCAGCGCTGGCCGGTGGCGTGCTCACCGGAGGAGCTGGCAGTACCTGCCGAACCTGGCTGCGCCACCTGCGTGGCTGCTCCAGACCCGCGCTGCCCAACGTGGTGAAATACACCGGCATGCCACTGCGCACACGGCGCACATCGGCCTCGGAGACATCGGTCCATACCGTCATCGAGCGGAGATCGGCAATGCGCAGAATGTTTGGCGTCTGGTAGGTCGCGTTGAGCGTTTGCCCTTCACGCGCATCCACCGCCACCACGGTACCGGCCATCGGTGCATAGATACGGGTATAGCCCAGCCGAGCCTCGTCGGCCTTCAAGGTGGCCTGCGTCTGCTGCATCTGCGCCTTGATATGGTCGATACGGGCGGTAGACCCATCCACCTGTGCCTGCGCAGTCTGCACATCTTCCTCCCGCGTGGCCTGCTCGGCTGCCATCTGCTGCTGCCGCTCCAGCTGCTGGTGCGCCAGTTTGAGCTGCGCCCTCTGCTCGGCCATCTGCGCGTGCAGGCTTGCCAGTGATGCGCGCCCGGCATCGACGGTGGCCCGCTGCACGCTGGGATCGATTTCCACCAGCAATGCACCCTTCTCCACCTGCGCGCCCGGACTCACCATCAGGCGTGTGATCTGCCCGGACACCTGGGCGCCCACATCCACATAGGTGCGGGGCTGCAAGGTACCAATGGCAGTGACGGTTGCCTCCACTTCACCGCGCACCACCGTCGCTGTCTGGTATTCCACATGCGGCCGGCTTCCCCACCAGGTGGCTGCAACGGCAGCGCTGACGCACACCAGCGCCAAAGCGAAAACGCCCCAGCGTTTGCCCTGTCTCAAAATCATGGACCTTGTACTTTCAAGAAATGGGTGCCTGACTGCACCTGCCTCTGGCCACCAGTCAGCAGGCGCCTCAAGCGATTTCGGGCGCTAGCGCGCCAACAGCCACAGACTGGCGCCGCCACCAAGCGAGGCAGCTGCCGTTGCCAGTCTTGCAAGCCAGCGTGGAGACAGCGCCAGGCCGGCAACGGTCAACAGCGCGCCCAGGCTCCAGAAGCCCAGCACGAAAATGCTGCTCATCGTTACGCTCCAACCCGTAACGGCTGGCCACCAGACGGCCGCCAGCAATACCGCCCCACACAGCCTCAGGCAGCGGCGCGTTGCCACGGGTACTTCGTCCGCTGCCTTCCATTGGGTGTAGTGGCGGTCCATGGCCAAAGCCAAGGCAGTCATGCCTCCAAGAGCCCAGGCGGTGGCCAGCAAACCAGCTTGCCAGACGTTCATGACAGCCCTTTCTGCTCGGCAGCGGCCACCGTCACAGTGGCCGCTGGCAGCGTCACGTTGCGCCGGTTGCGCACGGTGATGGCTGGTGCACGCCGCATCCGGTGCCACGCAGCAGCAGCCGCCAGTCCAAAGGCCACCACGGTCAACTCGACGCCGGCACTCTCCCAATCGCCCTCTTGCACATATGCCAACAGCTGGTCGCCGGTGGTCAGTACATTGAGCACCGGCAGCAACAGGCACAGCGCTGCCAACAGCGCCATCTGCTGGCGCCACGCCAGGGCGGGAGGACGCAGCCAAGCGTGCACCAACGCCAGCAACCACATGACAAAGAACACCGCCAGCTCCCAGTCGTCGCGATGCGTCAGCCCCAGTGGCACCAGGCGGTTCGCCCACAGATAGCTGATGCAGGCAATGCCCAGACCGGCGATGGCCGCCACGTTCAGTCCTTCGATCAAACGGTATACCTTGGCAGAGGCACCACCAAACTCCGTCAGGTGCTTTTCTCGGCGCTTGACCACGAACAGGATGGCACCCGTCGCCATCATGGCGCTGCCTGCCATGCCGCAAACAAAGTACAGCCACTTGAGCAGCAGGCCGCCCGAGTTGACCATGTGCAAGCTGCCAATCACCGACTGTGTCAGCGCAGGCGAGCCCCCTTCGACCCCGCCCGGTTGGCGCAGCTGCAACACCTCCGAGCTGGCAGCCGAGAACATGACCATGCCAGTGGTCGGGCTCAGGCGTCTGCGCAGCTCTTGCGCATCATTCCAGCCATAGACTCCCACGCGCGCTGCGGCGTCACCCGGGTAGTCCACCACCACGGCGCGCACGGGCTGCCCCATCAACTTCTGACCACGCAACACCAAGGGCTCCAGGTTTGGCACCGGCATCGGCTGGCCCGAACGCTGTGGTTTGCCCGGCTCATTGAGCCTGGTGACAAAATCCTTGCGCGCCGCCTCGTCCGCACCAAAGTACGTCACCATACCGGCAGGCAGAAATGTCAAGCTCGACAATGCCAGCCCGGTATAGGCAATCATCAGCTGAAAAGGCAGGGTCAGCACGGCTACGGCATTGTGTGCGTCGAGCCAGCTGCGCTGCCCTTTGTGCGGACGGAATGTGAAGAAATCCTTGAAAATGCGACGGTGCGTGATCACCCCGCTCACCAGCGCCACCAGCATCGCCAGCGCAGCGGCTCCCACGATCCACAAACCGATCTGGCCGGCGTGCAGTTCATAGTGAAAGGTGACGAAATGGTGTCCACCCAAGGTTTGCCTCTGCCGGGCACCAGGCTGCGCCTTCAGCTCCTCGCCCGTCAGGGGATCGAGCTGGGCCGCCGCGTACTGGCCCTTGGCATCAAACCAGTAGACGCGCAAATCGCCTCCGCCTTGGGGATCGGCCGGCCATAGCTCCCACATCGTTGCGCCCGGATGGTGCCTTTCCATATAGGCCAGACCCCACTGCAGGCGCTGGCTCAGCGAAACCGCGGGCACACTGGCTTGCGCATCTGCGGCCTTGGCCTCGTCTGCGTGATGCTCAGGCGTCATCCAATGGCTGATCGGCTCCTCGAACACCGCCAGCGTACCAGTGAGAAACACCGCAAACAGCAGCCAGGAAAACCACAGTCCGCACCAGGTGTGAAGCCAGGACTGGGCCTGACGAAAACCGCCTTGCCCTGCCCCAAAGGATTGTCTGGACTGCACCATCAGCGCCCTCCCCAGTGCACCAGCAATGCAGCAGTGCCCAGCATGAGGGCCAGCAAGCCCAGCAGCACACCCAAAATGCGGCGCGGCGGTACCGGCGAAAAAGCCCATACCACGACCGCCACGTACCACATCCAGCTCGTTTGCATACCGCCCAGAATGGTCTGCATGCGCTCGGCACTCATCGCACCGCACAACACCACCCAGGCGCTGACCAGTGCGTACCCCCCGCATACGGCTGCTGCGATGCGCGAGACCAGACTCCAACCTGATGACGAGTCAGCAGATGACACCATTGCCCAGCCCTCTCAGAACTTACCCTTGAGCGACACGGTGGCCGTGCGTTTCTCACCATAAAAATTGCCGTAGCCCGCATAGCCGACCGTGCTGTAGTAGGTCTTGTCAAACAGGTTTCCCACATTCAGCGCAACGCTCCAATCCTTGTTGATGGCATAACCCACCCGCGCCGACCACACGGCATAGCCCGGTGCGCTGAATTTGTACGCGCGCGAGGGCCCGTCGTAGCGGCCACTCGCCGGGTTATAGGCATTGAGCGTTCCCGAGCGGTAGTTGGAGCTTTGCGCCACCACGCCGCCGCCCACACTCCAGCCGGCAAGCTCCCCGTCCAGACGGTAGTCCGCCCAAGCCTTGAGCAGGTGACGCGGAGTGGTGGTGCTGAACTGCGCATCGTCCTTGCGCCGGTCTTCGTTGCTGTTGTAGGTATAGCCCACGGTCAACTGCAATTGCGGTGTGATTCGCCCCGTCAGCTCCAGATCAATCCCCTTGCTGAGTTTGTAGCCGTCGCGGAAATAGCAGCAGCCGCCGCGCCAATCGGTCTGCGGATAGGCAGGGTCATAGACCGCCTCCCCCTTCTTTTCCGTATGGAACAACGCCGCACTCGCAATCATGCCGGGCTTCACTTCGCTCTTGATGCCCAACTCATAGGTGCGGCCGCGCACCGGGTCAAGTGGCGCACCCGGCAATGGCGCAGAGAACTTGCCAGCCTGCGACTGGTAGATCTCGGCAGTGCTGAAATAAACGTTGGTGGTTTTCGTCAGCTCATGCACCAGGCCTGCGTAAGGCACCACCACGTGTGATTCGCGGCTCCTGGCCGTTTGCAGGCCATCCATATCGTATTGATTGTTGCGATCCTGCAGCACGTAGCGCCCACCCAGCACCACCGCCCAGCGATCAACGGGGCGCAAGCGCACCGAGCCATACAGGCCCGATTTCTGGGTCTGCTGCCGCGAGCCGCTCGTCCAGTCCCCCAGCGGGTAGCCGGGATCAACTGGCGGCACGCGGTCGAATACATCAGCAGGGCCAATGCGCGGCCACAGACTGCGCGAATGGTTGCTGGTGCGTTGCTGGTCGACCCCCAGGATCACATCGTGCTTTTTGCCCCAGGCATCGAAGGCGCCCTGCAGGTTCAGATCGAAACTCGTCTCGCGCTCGCGCGACTTGGCCTGATGAATCCACCAATCCGCCCCCAACAGGGAGCCCGGCTCCGGCGCGCTCTCAATCTCCGCAGCGTTCACACCTTCGTTAAACTGGGTATGGCGCAACTGGCCCTTGATCAACCAGTTGTCGTTCAACTGGTGCTCCAGCTTGGCAAACAAAGTCTTGTTTTCCCGGTTCATCCAGTTCCAGGGTGCGCCAAAGTTGGTATCGCGCGGCAGACCAATGTCCGATCCATCTGCATAGCGCGGCAAGCTCGCATTGAAGCCGGTATTGCGATCCTTCTGATAGCTGCCACCCAGGGTGAAAATCGTCTGCGGCGTTATATCCAACTCCAGCGCCCCATATAGCATCTGCCGTTTGACACGCGAAGGATCTGCCATCTCGCGCCTGTCATGGTTCACCGCTACAAGCCGCCCGCGCAGGCTACCCGACTGATTCAGGGCGCCAGTGGTATCCAGCTCGGCCCTGTAATTGTTCATGGTGCCGCCCGAGAGCATCACCTGCGTCTGGCGCTGGGCCAGCGGCCGCTTGTAGGTGAAATTGAGCACGCCGCCTGCATCGCCCGCGCCAAACAGGCCATCGGCGCCGCGCAACAAGCTCACGCTATCGAACTGCGCCATATCCAGGCTCCGGGTGCCTGCCCGCGTCGATGCAGCAGCCCCCCCATCAAAGCGGATGTTTGTGATCGCCATGCCGCGCGATAGATAGCTGGTGTCCAGCCAGCTCTCCTCGCGGGTCACGCCAGTGGTGTAGTTCATCACATCATCCAGCGTACGCATGGCCTGATCGTCCATGCGCTGGCGTGTTACCACGGTCACCGACTGAGGAATCTCGCGCAGCGACTGCGCTGCCTTGCCCACTTCCACCCCTTTGGCCATGTACGAATCAGTGCCCTCACCGTATACCGTGGGCACTGCCTGGTCCTGGACTTTCACCACCGACAGCGTGGCCTCCTCCGCTTCGCCAGCAGTTCGCTGCGCGAATCCGGCTTGTGGCACGAGACAAATAACAGCGACGGCGATAGCGGTGCTGCGAAAACGAAAAGGCAAAACCCCGCCTGCGGGGTGGTACAAGCGTTCCAGCATGAGCAACTCAGAAACAAACAGAGGGCTTTTGGCGACCTGATGTGGTCGACCAAGAGGCATGGCGCTGTGGCTGGAACGGAAACCGTATGGGGGCTGGCAGCAATTTTAACGAGAATACATCTCATTCAAAAATCACGGCGGATTGTAAAGAAAACTCCCAGGGATTGCCACTGGTTTTTGATTTTCCCCACTTATTTTAAAAGCCAGCTTGCCAGAAGATAGCCGTGAGCAATCGCTTCAAGCCGTTGCTGCTGCTCAATGGATCGGGCTCCAACACAGCGCACATTGAAAACGGGCACTGGTGTAGTAGGTTCAGATTTGCGCTCCACATCTGAACTGAAACCCACCATTGGGCTGGCTGCGATGCCCCACCTCATCTGAAGCCAGCCTCGGCAAAGGGCGAACAGGCGCTTTCGACCTGATGCCCCGATTTCCGATCAGATGGCAGGCATCTGCCCTGCCGCCTGAGCGATCCAGAGACCCAACCCTGCATTGGCGCAAATGCCCCACCATCCCCGATGGGTCGGATCTTGGATTGACTGCAACACCCGCAATCTAGTTATTCCCTCCGCTCCCGCCTCCACCGCTGGACTGGCAGAAATACGGAATCGTCCATGTCTGGGTTGGCGAAAGGGTGCTTCCAAACCCATAGCCTTGTGGCGCGGTCGCGGTAATGGTGACAACGCCAGACCCAAGAGCCAAGGCATTGGTCAGAACACTGTTGGCATCATATTCAGGCTGCGTCGCCGAACGCGTGTAGGTGAAGTCGGTCACCATACCTGACACCGCAGGATTGGTAGCAGGGGGCGTAGCCAGCAGCGGGGCAAAATCAGTCACGGAACCACTGGAGGTGCCGTCAGTTGCTGCCCATGAAAAGCTGTCAATCTGGGCATTCGTGTCACACCCCGATGTCGGCTCGCTTGCGACCTCGATAGGGATAACGACTGGGCACACCGCTTGTGTTGTGCACGAGGCACCGGGTGCCAACTCGGAACCCACGACACAGGTGCCTGTCTCAGACGTGTTTCCATTGCTGGTAATACGCATGCGCTTCCCACTTGTATTGCTGAGAGTGACAAGTGGCGAAGGTGACGCAAAGGAAATTTGGGAGTCCGCCATGGTTCCACCATTGGCATCGCCAAGCTCATAGAGCGCTGCAGCCCGAACAGCGGCGATGAGGGAGTTTTCGCTATGCACAAATGCCGTCATCGCGCCCACAGCCAGAAGTACGGATAGCACTTTGCCTGCACTGATCCGACCACGATATTTCCAGGCAACCGCTCCGAGCACAGCAGCCAGCAAACCCACACCGAGCATCGACAGCCCTGGTACAGACGAAACAGCAGCAGACGGTGGCACTACGACCGGGGCGTAGCCCACAGAAATCTGACAGGCGTTGGGAACCGATTGAGCCCAAGCGGGCAAGGTATTGGCTACGGTAAAAGCAGATACCCCAAGGTGCCTCCACAGCTTGGCTGCTGGCATTGGATTCGATGTAGAACGCATCACCGCATCTCCTCATTTTTAAAAATGTTATAAAAACTCGAATATATATATTTTCATATTATTAATATATTAATTAACAAAATTTAATAGATTATCTATATTTATAAAGTATTTAAGCATTCGCTGAAAGTATCGGTAAAACTCACCTGCCCTCCCCGGAGCTGGCTGCCCCCTAGGATGAGACTCTTTCGGCATGTGTGATTCCAACCAGTTGCGGGCCGGATTTGTGCAACACTTCTGAAAAGGTGTACCCATTCAACGACGGCAATTGCCGCCACTGCCCTGTGGAAAGTTCTTCTCTCTGAAATCCATGCTGGCCGACAATGGGAAGGTTCGCGGCATATCAACGGCAGGACCCGACACCAACGGTATCCCCCAATGACCTCTGTTGATAGCGTTCATTCCAGAAACCCGGAAGATGGCGAATGCGTTGGATATTTGGGCGGCGCATCCCGCACCCAGACTCCACAACCACCGCCCCCACATGCGCCCCGGGCCTGGCGATGATCTCGGAGATCAGTGGGCCCACGCTGCAGCGCGAGACCACAGTGCCCTTGAACGGCCCATTCCTGCTGGTCAACTCGTAGTCGACCTCGTCCTCATCCATCAACCAAGCCGGGCGCACAATGGTGCATGCGAGGCCCGACGCCTCGATCAGATTGGCCACGCGGCAGTCTGGTCAGAGGCCCTCTGCGATGGTGGATCGGCTACCTTGGCCAAACCTGCCGGGTACCTCGCCGTAGATGCCGAGCGAAAGCACGAAGACCAGACCTTGGACGCCTGCGGCCTGCATGGCGGCAATCACAGCATGCGCCTGCTTGTCCAGGGCTTCACCGGCCAGATTGGCACAGACGAGATCCTGGCCGACCATGGCCTGCCTGAGCAGCTTTCCGTCCAGCACGTTGCCGATCACGGCCTTGGCATTGGTGGGTTCGTTGCCTGCAAGCCTCCCTGGATCACGCAGCAGCAAGGTCTGGCCCAGGTTCCGGTCGCTGGCCAGCAGCCTGACAACTCACTGGGCAATCTGGCCACTGGCGCAAAGTATCAATACTTTTTCGTGACCGTGGCGATTTACAGGTTGTCCTGGAAGAACGGAACCACCTGAGCCATGGCAATCGCGACTGGCTCGGGCTTGTCGTACAGGTCATAGTGCGACCAGCCCTCGGCGACGACGATGCGCTTGTTGGCCGAAGCGGCACGGCTGTAGATCTCCCAGCCGTCGCGATAGGCGCCGAAGCCGCCGGGCTTGTCACCGATCACCACCATCAGCGGCTGGGTCAGCAGTACCTCTGCGTGTAAGAATGCGTCCCAGCCCATGGCAGCGCCGCTGAACGACATTAACTGGCTGGTGGCGCCGTTCGGCTGCTGGCCGCGCGCAGTCTTGTAATACTCGGTGGCTTCCAGCACGTCAATGTCGGTAATGCCCGCCTCTCGAGCGGCCTCAACCGATTCGGGAAGCAGATTGGCTGCATCGCGCGGACCGCCCTGGGCCTGGGCCATGCGCATCTGCGCGATGCCAGCGGCAAGTTCACGGGGCTTGAACTGGGCAAAGCCTTCGCGGATCAGGCGGCCATAGTTCACGCCGGTGATGGAGACCAAGGCCTTGATGCGATGGTCGGTAATGGCCGCATGCACAGTGTAGGCACCACCGCCGCATACGCCAATGGCGCCGATACGGTCGGCATCCACAAAGGGCTGCGACTGCAGGTAGTCCACCGCGAAGCGGATGTCGGAGACGCGAATAGAAGGGTCTTCGATGAAGCGAGGCATCCCGCCGCTGGCTCCCTGGAAACTTGCATCGTGCACAAGAACCACGAAACCCGCTTCTGCCAGGCCCTTGGCGTAGATATTTCCGGCCGTCTGCTCCTTGCAACTGCCAATCGGGTGGGTGCTGACGATGGCCGGGTACTTCTTGGTTTGATCGAAGCCTGCCGGCAGATAGAGGTCAGCGGCGATGTCCCAGCCCAGATTGGGATAACGGACGGTCTGGATGGTGAAACTGTTGTTCATAGTGCAACTCATGAAGGTTGAGGGCGCCAGCACCGATCTCTACTGCGCTGGCAACACGGCTTCAATGGCTTTACAGCCTAGCCTGGAAAAACGGGACCAGTTGGGACACAGCCTCGTCCACGTACCTGGGCACGTCATACAACGACATATGGTTTGCCCCTTCGACGATATACATCTGCTTGTCCTGGCTGGCCGCGCGAGCCAGCAAGTCGTCGCTCATCCACTTGCTACCGGCCACGCTGCCGGCGATCGTCAGCAATGGCTGGGTCAGGAAGGCCTCGGCCTTGCTGTAAGCGTCGTAGGTGATGATTTGCGTCAGGCTGCGCGCAGTCATGAAGCCAGGAGCGTTGGGGTGTTCGCAGCGCGATGTGTGGTAGTACTCCCAGGCCTCGCGCAGCTCGGCGTTGGGTGCATCTTCCTCACGCATCGGAGCCAATGGCAAGGTGGCTAGCTCAGCCTTGCTGGCGTCGGCCGTGCGCGCCTGGGAGCCGAAGTCGATGTAGCCCACGGCGTCGGCATCCTTGATGGTGTTTTCCCAGCCGTTGCGGAACATCTGGCCGATGTTCACGGCACTGACCGTGCCCAGCGCCTTGACGCGGCGATCGTTGATGGCGGCATTGGCGCTGTAGCCGGCGCCGGCGCAGATTCCCATGGCACCGATGCGCTCTGCATCCACATAAGGCAAGGCGGTCAGGTAGTCGATAACGGCACTGACGTCTTCGGTGCGGATGGAGGGGTTCTCCAACTGGCGCGGCAGGCCGGTGCTCTCGCCTTGGTACGAGGCATCGTAAGCGATGGTGATGAAGCTGCCGCTCTCGGCCAGCTTGCGAGCATATAGACCAGCGGTCTGCTCCTTTACCCCACCGCCCGGGTGCGAGACGACGACTGCAGGGTACTTCAAGGCCTCATCGAAACCAGTGGGAAAGTGGATGGCTGCGGCCATCATGACACCTTGGCCATTGAGATTCTTGAAGGTGACCTTGGAAGCTGAGACTGGCATGCAATTCTCCGGTGGCAAACACAAATGTGATGAAAGATGAAGCGTTGGTTGAAATGGTAGGTATGCAATTTGATTTGATAAATAGGCTTTCAAAGATATGAGTGATTAGTTAAACTAAACAAATGCCCATTGAACCTTCTCTTGTGTTCTCCCTGACCTGGTTTGCGCACATCGCCCGCCATCGCAGTTTCACCAAGGCTGCTGCAGAGATGGAGGTGACGCGCGGGGCGCTGTCTCAGCAACTCAAGGCCCTGGAGCGGCAGTTGAACGTACGACTGCTCAACCGCACAACGCGGGACATGTCGCTGACCGAAGAAGGACAGCGGCTGCTAGATGTTCTTGCGCCTGCACTGACTGCCGTCGAGCGGGCGGTGTCCGAATTGGGCGAGACACATGCCGAGCCCTCGGGCCTTATCCGCATGAACACCTCGCGCGTCGCGGCGCGATTGCTGATCGAGCCGCATATGGGTACGTTCCTGGCGCGCTACCCAAAACTGCGGCTCGAATTGGCGATGGACGATGGGTTTTCCAACATCGTGGCAGAAGGGCTGGATGCAGGCATTCGCCTGGGCGAGAGCCTGGATGAACACATGGTGGCAGTGCCCATCACTCCCCCACTTGAAATGGCCATCGTGGGCTCTCCGGCTTACTTTCAGCGGCACGCCGCGCCCGAGACACCCGCAGACCTGGTGAAACACAACTGCCTGGCCTACCGCTTTACCTCTAGTGGCACCATCGACCGCTGGTCGTTTACCTCTCCCAATGAAGAAAGGCGCACCGTGGTTTTCGAGCCGCAGGGCAACGCCGTATTCAATGACGACGACAGCATGCTGCAGGCTGCACTGCAGGGCGTGGGGCTGGTGCAGCACATCGACCTGTGCGTGCGCAGGCACCTGGCGGATGGCTCACTGATACGGGTTCTCAGTGCCTGGTGTCTACCATTTCCTGGCTTCTATCTGTACGTGCCCTCGCGCGCGCAGATGCCCGCCAAGATCCGGGTGCTGATGGATTTCCTGGCAGAGCAGCGGGAGCGGTTGGCGCAGCGTTCTGTAGAGCATCCTTAGAAAATCTCCCCCTCCGCTGCCGAGGTCTGAACGCGGGCTCGGGCAATCCGCGTACATTTCATCTGGCAAGGTTTCCCCAGGGCACCTCGGCCATCAGCGATAGGAGTTGTCCCCGAGCGGCTGAGGTGCCTGCGGTTCCTTTTCACCCGGGGCATGCCCCGGGCTAGGGTGGTCAGGGCTTCCCGGATACGGATGCAGAGGCGGCGGGACGTGCGGATTCTGCTCGTTCGGTTTCTGAGGCACCGGCGTGGGCTGATTGGGGAGATCTGGGTTCTCGGGAAGAATCGGGTCTGGGGACTGAATCATGGCTTGGCTCCTGCGTTCTGTCTTGACTCCAAGTGTGAACCGCATGCGTTTGGCGCGATGTAGTCCCATCTCGCGCATGAACGTCTCCGCAGGAACCACATTCCAGTACCGACACCTCGCCGCAGAGTGGTTTCTACAGTCACCTTCGACTCCAGACCGTATACACACCGGCCCAATCTGCCGCGGCCGCCGGACTGCATGCGGAATACAACCGGGGCGCAATGGGCCAGCTGCTCCTGAAACAGCCGGAAGCCAGCGGCGTGCTTCTGCGAAAGATGGATTTAAGCAACATCGCGTGGCCGGACGGGTTCCTCATCTTTTCATTGATAATATAATTGATAATTATTCTCATTATTAATTCTATTCATGTGGATTGGTATTGTGCTGGCTGCGGTATGCGGCTGGCTTTTTCTTTGTGCCACACATCGCGTTGATGGCCCGCTACGCGGCTGGCCGGGCACTCTGCTGGGTTCATTGGCGGCCATGCTGGCGGTATGGCTGGTGCATGCCTCCGGGCTCGGGTTGGCCGTCTCCATTGCGCTGGCGCTGTCCGTGATGATCCTGATCCTGCCCTGCCTGAGCTACTGGCAAGCAACACGTCGCCAGGCGAAGAAAGGCGCCCGATGAGTCGCACCGACCAAGCTGCGCCCATCCCGCGCCATCTGCTGTTCAAGGGGCTGACAGGCTTCCTGCTGGGATTTCCACTGGCGCTGTGGCTCAGTTGGCTGCTGATGTATGGCGGCTTGCTGCCCGCTTTCGTACCCGTACGCGACCAGATTGCCATGTGGTTGGCGGTGTTGCTGTGGGCCGTTGCACCATGCGTGGCCTTTCTGGCCCAGAGCCGCAGGCAATGCACGACAGCGTTCCTGTTGGCCAACGCTGCAGCCTTTGCAGCCTGGAAGGTGCTGCAATGAAGGCGCAGACTGTCAAGGACTACCTGGCTGTTCACACCTGGGTCGGAATTCTCTGCGGATTGGTGCTGTATGTGGCCTTCTATGCAGGCGCTTTCTCGATGCTGGAAGCCGAAATCACCCGCTGGACGCAGCCTCCCGCACCGGCCTCCAGCGCCATCAGCAACGACGGCGATGCACTGGCCAAGGCCTTTCTGGATGCCAACCCCGGCATCAAGGGGCGCGTGCGTTTGCGCTGGCCTGGCGCCGACAATGCCCAACCCGCGCTGGCGCACATGGTGCGCGGTGAGGACCCGGTCTGGTGGCAGCTCGGCACGGATGGTCAACTCCTGCGTATGGACAGCATGCCGCGGGATGACGACACCAGCGGTAATTTCGTGGACTACCTGCACCGCAAGGGCGGCCTGCCCATTCCCCTTGAGGTGGCCGAGCCGTTGATTGGTCTCGTCTCCCTTGCCTATGCCCTGGCGCTGGTGTCAGGCGTCGTGGTGCTGCTGCCCTCACTGGTCAAGGATCTTTTCTACCTGCGTCTGGGCGCCAACCTCAAACGCATGTGGCTGGACGTTCACAACCTGCTGGGTGTCGCCAGCCTGCCATTCCATTTGGTGATCGCGCTGAGCGCGGCTGTGTTCGGCCTGCACGACATGGTGTATCTGGCGCAGGACAAGTTCATTTACCAGGATGGCCTGCGCCCCACCGTGGCGCGCGACAGCGTTGCGCCGCCCAAGGTGGTTCGTACCGACTGGCTGCCGCCCAGCGAGATCAGGCACCGCGTGCAGCAACAGGTTCCGGATTTCCGGCCTCTTGCGCTGGACTATGTCATGCAGCCGACAGGGACGGTCGCAGTGGTTGGCGGCAGTGACGAGCGCAACTTTCAGCGCGCCTCGCGCTACGGCCTCGCTTTCGTGAATCTGGGCAACGGCGAAATCTATGACCGCAACTACCTGCCGGGAGCCAGCGGCGCCGTCTCCACCGCGCTGCTCAGCAGCCTGTTTTCACTGCACTTTGGCAGCTATGGCGGCGACACGGTGCGTGTGCTGTACCTGCTGCTGGGTCTGTCGGGCGCACTGCTTTTCTACACCGGCAACCTCCTGTGGATCGAGACGCGCACCAAGCGTGCACGGCGACCGCAAGACGGAGGCGCCATAGAGCGTCCGCGTCACGTGCGCATTGTCTCTGCCCTCACACAGGGCGTCTGCCTGGGTTGTGCCGCTGCGTTGCCAGCCACCTTGGTACTCGCCCATTGGTTTGCGCCCCGCCTGGCCGATCTGAACGTATTGCACCAAAGCGTGTTCTACGCGGTCTTTATGGCTTGCATTACCTGGGCAATCTGGCGCGGAACCGAGCGTGCAGCACGTAGCCTGCTGTGGTTCACGGCGCTGTGCAATGCGTTGGTACCCCTTGCCGTGGCGCTGAGCCCGGGCCCGGATGGCGTGCTGCTGGGTGCAACCTGCATGGTGCTGGCACTGTTCTTTGGCTGGCTGGCCTGGAGACAGCGGTGATGGCAGCGTTGTCACTCAGGCGTACGAATTCATTGAAACCCATTCTCAAATCTCAATCGATTTATTGATAGAAAGCACCTTCCATGAACGCCAATATCCGACGCCGACTGCGACTCACCCCGATTGCGCTGGCCCTGACCGCCGCCGGCACCAACACGCTCGCTCAAACCGCCTCCACGCAGAATGAAGCTGCATTGCCTACCGTAACGGTGCGCAGCAAGTACGAGCGCGAAGATCTACCCAATCGCGCGCCAGGCAACAAGGCGGCGTCGGGTGCACGTCTGGGCATCCTGGGCGCCACATCCATCATGGAAGCGCCCGTGCATGTCAACGCTTACACGCGCGAGTTGGCCGAGGACTGGTCGGCGCTGACCTTGCAGGATGTGCTGGAGAACGAGTCTGCCGTCGTCTTCACCACCAACAAGAACCACATGCTGCAGAACTTCAATCTGCGTGGCCTGGACATGGGAGCCATCGACATCGCCACCAATGGCCTGTATGGCATTGCACCAGCCAACTCGGTGCCGGTCGAAATGTTCGAGCGCATCGAAGTGCTGCGCGGCCCCAATGTTCTGCTCTCGGGCATGCCCCCAGCGTCCAGTGTGGCCGGTACGGTCAACATGGTGACCAAGCGCGCGCTGGCGCAGCCCATTGCCGACCTGACTGTCACCTATGGCTCGCACTCCTATTTCCAGGCGCACGCCGACGTGGGCAAGCGCTTTGGCGACGAAAAGCGCCTGGGTCTGCGCTTCAACGGCGTCTATGGCGATGGCGAGATGGGTGCCAAGGACGAAAGCCAGAAGCGCCAAGTCGGCGCACTGGCGCTGGACTACCTGGGAGACAATGCCCGCTTCTCGCTGGATCTGTACAACAGCGTCAACACGATCGACAACGGCAGCCCCGGCATGTTCAATTTTCTGGGGACATCAGCCATTCCCGGCGTAGGTCGCCTGCTGGATCCGCCCAAGGGCGACACCAACATGTTCCGGGGCACCCATGGCAAGTATGACAACAGCGGCGTGCTGGCCCGCGCCGAGTTCGACTTCAATCAGAACTGGCAAGGCTATGCGGCCGCAGGCGGCTCCAGCTCCGAGGGCCAGGGTCTGATGTTCGGCACCCGCGCCTTTGTCACCGGTGCAGACGGAACCACACGCGGTGCCATCTACAACGTGGACACCCGCTCTCAGCGCCGTACCGCCGAGGCCGGAGTGATCGGCAAGTTCGATACGGGCAGCATCAAGCACAGGCTGCAACTCTCCGCCAATGTGCTGCGGATCACCGAGGGCACCAACAACAACGCCTGCAACTACTGCTACACCACCAACATGTACGACCCGGTCACGCCCGTATTCCCACCGGCTCCGGAGTGGACTGGTTACGGATCTGCGCGCGTGGCCACGAAGAACAACTTCCGTTCGCTGGCCGTTGCCGACACCATGGGATTTGCCGGAGACACCGTGCTGCTGACCATCGGCGGGCGCCACCAGACCGTGAAGATGCCCTACTCCAACTACAGCGAAAGCCGCTTCTCGCCCATGATTGCCGGCGTACTGCAACCCTGGGGCGACAAAGTATCGCTCTTTGGCAACTACACGGAAGGTCTGGAGCCGGGCCAGGTTGTGGGTCTGGGCTACGCCAATGAAGGCCAGGCCCTGGCTCCCAAGGTCACCAAACAGATCGAGCTGGGCGTGAAACTGCAGACGGGCGAGCTGACCCACACCATCAGCGCCTACGAGATCAAGCGTCCATCATTCATCAGCGTCAATAGCGGCGGTACCCTACCCACGCTGACCGGCGACGGCGAGCAACGCCTCAGAGGCCTGGAATGGAGCACCTACGGCAACCTGACCAAGGAGCTGGCACTGCTGGGTGGCATCACCCATATCAAATCAGAGCAGCGCAATACCGGCCGCGACACCTACGGCACCCCCGAGTGGCGTGCCCGCATCGGCCTGGATTGGCAAACTCCGGTACAAGGCCTCAAGGTCGGCGGAAGGATGATCTACACCGGATCGCAATGGTCTGATTCGGGCAACAAGCTGCGGGTGCCATCGTGGAATCGCTTTGACCTGAACACCAGCTACGCCACCAAGTTTGGCAACACACCAGTGCGATTCAATGCCAGCGTGGAGAACGTGACCGACAAAAAGTACTGGATCGGCATCTTTGGCGATGGCTTTGTCATGCCGGGTGCGCCACGCACCTTCAAGCTGTCGGCCACCGTGTCGTTCTAAAAAATACGCACTGAAGGTGACCAGACCACGGTGCCCTCAGGGCTCCGTGGCCCGCACTTTCTGATCCGCAACTGCCATCCAAACCATTTTTTCCAGCCATGCAAAAGCTCCTCACCGCAAGCCTTCTTTCCCTGAGTGTCATCACTGTGGGAAACACCGTTCATGCAGCTTCGACCGTTTCTTCAGACGTACAGGGCTCCGCGCACGCCAACGTCCTCGTTGCCGCCGCCAGTGTCAAACCGGAGGATGTGGTGAAGCACTACGCAGCCCTGGTGTCTGCCAACTATGAGGACAGCATCACCTCGGCCAAGGCCATGCAGAAGGTGATTGCGCAGTTCCTGGCCAAGCCCTCGGAGGCCGGTTTGCAAGAAGCTCGCAAGGCCTGGCTTGGAGCGCGCGAATATTACGGTCAATCCGAAGCCTTTCGCTTCTATGGCGGACCGATCGACGACGACAATGGTCCCGAAGGGCGCATCAACGCCTGGCCCATGGATGAGTCCTATGTCGACTACGTCGAAGGCAATGCCAAGGCGGGCCTCATCAACAATCCCAAAATTGCGATCACCAAGAAAAACCTGTCGGCGCTCAACGAACGTGATGGCGAGGAGAATATCGCCACGGGCTGGCACGCCATCGAATTCATGCTCTGGGGCCAGGACCTGAGCGCCGACGGTCCGGGCGACCGCCCCTACACCGATTTCGTTACCGGCAAGAAACCCAACGCCGAACGACGCCGTCTGTACCTGCAGACGATCACCAGCCTGCTCATCGATGACCTGCAGGCGGTTGCCCGCCAGTGGCAGACGGGCTCCAAGAACAACTACCGCAGCCGGTTTGAAAAAGGTGGGCAGGAGTCGCTGCGCAAGATTTTGGTAGGCCTTGGATCGCTCTCGCGCGGCGAACTCGCAGGTGAGCGGCTCGAAGTGGCGCTTGCCAGTCGCGATCAGGAAGACGAGCACTCATGCTTTTCGGACAACACCCACCGGGACGCCGTCACCAACGCTTTGGGCATCAAAAACGTGTGGCTGGGTGAGTACAAGCGCTTGGATGGAACCCTGCTTCAGGGCCCCAGCCTGCAACAGTTGGTAGCCACGCGCAATGCGGAACTGGCCGCCAAGACCGGCCAGCAGATCAGCGCTTCGGTCAAGGCTGCAGAGGCGGTTCCTGCTCCCTTTGACCAGGCGATTCAGGGCGAACGCAACCCCGAAGCACGCAGCAAAATTCAGGTCACGATCGACAGCCTGACCCAGCAGAGCAAGGACCTGGTTGAAGCGGCCAGTGCCATCGGCATCCATCAATTGAATCTGGTTCAGCCTTGATGCCAGCAATACCAACCAGAGGCGCCGCCTTCAGCCCGGCGATGGCACCAGCAGAAGCGGGGCCGGCGTGAGCTTCCCCATGCAATCATTGTCTCGCGCCCGTCTCCTGTCTGTTCTGGGTACCGCAGCCGCCTCCACCTGTGGCGTGCTGTGGCTCATGCATCTGGCACACGGCCAGCAAGCGCCAACTGTGGCACCTTTGTTCGAGCCCCCAGCCCGGACTGCGCAACCGGGCGGTGACACGACCGTGCATGCCTCCGGTCGCAACGCCTTCTCCCTGCCAGCGTCGAACCTGGCCGATGCCGAGCGCACGCGCTTTGTCATTGGCAACTCGTTCTTCAAGCGCAACTGGGTGGAGGCGCCTGCTTCGACCAAGGCCCGCGACGGGCTCGGTCCGCATTTTCTGGCCCGCTCCTGCGGAGGCTGCCATGTGCAGGATGGGCGCGCGCAGCCGCCCGATTTCCGCAATGCGCTGGGTGAACGCCCTCCCATTGCAGGGCTGCTGCTGCGCCTGTCGATTCCAGGTCAGGATGCCCACGGAGGCCCTTTGCCCGAACCTGTCTATGGCGACCAGCTCAACACCTTTGGCATTACGGGCGTCAAACCGGAAGGACAGGTGCGTATCCGCTACGAGAGCATTAGCGGCCAGTTTGGCGACGGGACACCCTACTCGCTGGAAAAACCCCTCTACCAGATCACGGAGCTGGGCTACGGCCCGCTATCACCGGCCACCATGGTGAGCCCCCGTATCGCCCCGCAGGTGATTGGCCTGGGCCTGCTCGAAGCCATTCCCGAGTCTGAAATCCATGCCAATGCAGCCGCACAGGCCGCAGCACCAGGGCCCATCAAGGGCCAGACCAACCTGGTCTGGGACGCCTACGGCGAGCGCATGATGCTCGGGCGCTTTGGCTGGAAGGCCAATGTAGCCACGCTGGCGCACCAAACGGCCAGCGCCTTTGTCGGTGACATTGGCATCACCTCTTCACGCTTTGCGCAGCCCGCATGCACACTGCAGCAAAAGGATTGCCTCGATGCCCCGCATGGCAAAAGCCATCAGGGCGTGGAAATCGACGACAAGGCGCTGGACGATGTGATCTTCTACCAGGCAACGCTGGCGCCACCTGCCCGGCGCAACCCGGATGCACCGCAGGTGCTGCGCGGCGAGAAACTCTTTCACGCCATGCAGTGTGCTCAATGCCACCGCCCAAGCTATCGCACCGGCCAGCCGCCCTTCCCGCGTTTGAGCAGCCCCAGCCAGTCGGGCCAGACCATCACGCCCTATACCGATCTGCTGCTGCACGACATGGGCCCGGAGCTTGCCGACGGGCGCCCTGACTTCATGGCCAATGGCCGCCAGTGGCGCACGCCGCCGCTATGGGGCATCGGATTGATCCCCGATGTCAATGGCCACCAGCGCCTCCTGCACGATGGGCGCGCCCGCGGTGTGCTCGAAGCCATTCTGTGGCACGGCGGCGAGGCCGAAGCAGCCCGCGAGTCGGTACGCCAGCTTGGCGCCGATGACCGCGATGCGCTGGTGAAATTTGTCAATTCGCTTTGAGTCACCCGAGATCACGATGAACCCTCCCACCATGCATGTGCCTGCGGTAAAGCGCCTCCTTTCGGCCATTGCTCCCGTGCTGCTTGCCATCGCGCCGACTCCGTCGGCCCAGGCGCAGGATATGGCGCCAAACGTCGCCATTCCCTTCTACACCAGTGCCCATGCCGCCCAGGGCGTGTATGGGAGCTGGTATGCGCCACAGTCAGAAAGGTTCAAAGCCGCAGCGCTCGCCTTGGCACCGGCCATCGAACGCTACTGCGCGGCGCCGCAGCAAGACAAGGCAGCACAACTGATGGCCGCCGCAGAACAGCTGCGCACCACCATCCTTGCCTGGGAGACAGTCTCGGCGGTCTCGCTGGGACCACTGATCGAGCGCCGCTCTGCACGCAATATCGACTTTCAACCCTTTCGTCTCACATCACTGCAAAAGGCCATCCAGAGCGCGCCTGCAGACACGCGGGCGCTGGAGCGCATCGGAGGGCCCGCCAAAGGGTTTGGCGCGCTGGAGCATCTGTTGGCACAGCAGGCAAACAAACCCGATGCCACGTCGTGCCGCTATGCAGTGGTTGCCGCGCAAGGCGTTGCACAGGAAGCCGAAGCCATTGCCGCCGATTTTCAGAGCCTGGGCAAGACCCATTGGAGCGAGGAGGCCGAAGCCACCACCGAAACCATGGCCGAGTTCATCAACCAATGGGTGGGTGGCCTGGAACGCCTGCGCTGGCAGCGGCTGGAAAAACCTGTAAAAAGCGCAGGCAGGAAACCCATTATCTGGCACCGAGCCGACGCAGCCAGTACCTTGAATGCCCTGCAGGCGCAGTGGCAAGGGCTGCGACAACTCGCCGTAGTGCTCGACCGCCAGCAGATACCGCAGCCAGGCACCGATCTGGTGCCCATCGAAGCCTATTTGCGAGGGCGCGGCCTCAAGGAGCTGGCCGATGAATGGGCACAGACCGTCGGTCAAGCCAACCAGGCCATGACGGGATTGCGCGATCTCTCACCTGCCAACGTTAGCCAAGCCTCCGCGTCGCTGAAAAAACTCAAGAAACTGATGGAAACCCAGGTGGCTCCTGCGCTGGAGATCAACATCGGTTTTTCGGATGCGGACGGAGACTGACCATGCCGGCTGAGCACTTCCTGCTGAATCGGCGCCAGTGGCTGGGCAGCGTTTCACTGGGCCTGTGCCTGCCCGCCAGCCCGGTGCTGGCCAAGGCCGCTTCGCACGCCCAAGCCGCGCATCTGGCAGCGGCCTGGACAGCAGAAGACGAGCACTACATCGGAAGGCTGCAGGTACCCGCGACCGGCACGCAACCTCTCCGGGTTGTCAGCCAGCAGAGGGTGCCTTCACGGGCACATGGCATGTGCTGCCTGAGCGATGGAAGTCTGGTGTTTGCCAGCCGCCGCCCGGGTGACTGGCTGGTGCGTCTGCCTCCGCCGGGCAGCACCGAGCCTGAACAGTGGCATTGGATAGAGCCCGACCGCTGCTTCAATGGCCATGTCATAGCCAGCAAGGACGGTCGCCATCTCTACACGACCGAAACCGATCTTGCCGACAGCCAGGGGCTGATCGGTGTGCGGGACCGCCGGACTCTGGAAAAAGTGGCCGAATGGCGAACCGGCGGCATGGACCCGCATCAGTTGTTGCTCAATGGCCAGGGTCAGCTCATTGTTGCCAACGGCGGCATTCCAAGCCAGACAGAGACCGGGCGCCGCAAACTCAAGCTGGACCGTATGGATTCGTCCATCGTCCGCATGCTGCCCGACACTGGTGGAGAGATTGCCGGGCTCTGGCGCCTGCAGGACCCTCGACTGAGCCTGCGCCACCTGAGCTGGGGCCCTGCAGTCGCCGCCAACCCCGACCAGCAATGGCTGGGCATCGCTCTGCAGGCCGAGCACGATGATCCGGTGCAGCGACAGGCCGCGCCGGTACTTGCCGTATGGGATGGCAAAGATCTGCGTCCCGTCGCGTTCGGTGCGGCGGGCGAAGCAGCCCTGCCTGGCGCCCGGCATCTGGGCTATGGCGGCGATATCAGCGCCCATGCCCAGGGCTTTGTGGTCAGTTGCCCCCGCGCCGATCTGGTCACACGCTGGCGCATGCCCCGATCGGCCGAGCAGGCATGGTCTCTGATGGATACCACCACACTGGCAGGCGCTTACTGCGTCAGCAATGCGGGCCGCCATGGCCCCTCCCCGACGACCGAGCCGCTTTGGATTGGTGGCCAGCACTCGGTACTGGAGCAGACCTCTCGGGGTCAGAAACAGCACAGGCTGGAATCCCTGCAGCTGGACAACCACTGGATGCTGGCGTCAGCATTGCAATCGCCCGGACTGTCCCGCTGAGCAGCGGAATTCGCGAGCGGAGGCAAGTCTGGTGAGGGTTGAAAAATTCCCCATGTTTGATAATGATAATCATTATTATTAAGATTCATCCATCAACCAATCTCGTTGCTGAAGCGTTCCGATTGCCGGTCATCGGCATCATGCAGGGCATCGCCTGGGTTGATGGAGAGGAATACCGTGCCCTACCCCGAGGACGACATTGACCATGTGATGCAAGAGCATGGTGCGCTGCTGCGCCACTACGCCCAGGTGCAACAGCGCTGCTCGGCGCAGATGCAGAGCCAGTTCAACGAGATCCAGCATCTGCAAGCCCAGATTCTGCGGATGCGCGCGCAACTCGTCGTCCTCCAGAGTGCCCTTGCCTGGGAATGCCCAAGACCGCGTTCTGCGTTGGCCAATATCTCCGACAGCACTGCCCACCCGCCTGCAACAGACCACACCGAGCCGGAACATTCCGTGGAAGGCGCTCCTGCTGGTACTGAACTCGAGTGGCTGGGGCACAACCTGCACGAAGCCGATCTGGTGATCTGCCAGACCGGCTGCATCAGCCACGGTGCCTTCTGGCGCCTGGCCAACCATTGCAAGCGCACCGGCAAGACCTGCGTACTGGTAGACCAACCCGATGCGCTACGCATCGTGCGTATCCAGCCAGCCGACCTGAGCGCACCTCGCCCCACAGAGCAGATCCCCATCAAGGATATTTCATGACCTTCCATGCCCGCGCTCACGACAGCGCCAACGCATCCGCCCTTCCGCTGCTCGAAGAGTGGAAGCGCCTGACCCAGGCAGGACTTCAGGCCAGCCGCGCACATTGCGCTGCACATGCGCTGACCTGGCACGTGAAGGCGTTGCGCGTGGCAAACCGGCTGCTGCTGCAACCCTTCGATGGCGTGGCAGACGACGACAGGCTGGCAGCCTTCGTCGTCGCACACCTCAATATCGCGGATTGTTATACCGACATGGGGCAGCACAGCGAAGCTGCGGAATGCGTGGACTGCGCACACCACCGGCTCCTCAGGCTTCTGCAAGACGAAGCAACCCCATATCCATTGCGGCAAGCTGCCTACCGGCAGCTGCACCAGACCTTCGCTGCACAAAGCCAGCCTACCCCTGCCTGCGTAGCAACATCGCAAACGCTGCCTTCATTCATGCCACCCACCGGGTCATTGCTGCATTGACTGACGCGCGAGCGAATCTCTTCCCATGTTCATCCCCACTGGAGACTGCCTATGCCCTACTCCCTTCCCCCTTTGAGCTATGCCTACGATGCGCTGGAGCCTCATATCGATGCGCAAACCATGGAGATTCATTACACCCGCCATCACCAGACCTATGTGAACAATCTCAACGCCGCGCTGGAAGGAACGCAGTATGCCGAGTTGCCGATCGAGACCTTGATCGCCCAGATCGACACGCTTCCCGAAAAGCTGCGCTCGCCCGTGCGCAACAACGGCGGCGGCCACGCCAACCACAGTCTTTTCTGGGAAGTCATGTCTCCCCAGGGAGGCGGGACGCCCAGCGGCGACCTGGCCCGGGCCATGGACACCGATCTTGGTGGCTTTGACGCGTTCAAGACCGAGTTCACCAAAGCCGCGCTCACCCGCTTCGGTAGCGGCTGGTCCTGGCTCACCGTGAACCCGCAGGGCAAACTGGCAGTGGAAAGCAGTGCCAACCAGGACAACCCTCGCATGGAGGGCATCGGCTCGGGCAACACAGCCATCCTGGGACTCGACGTCTGGGAACATGCGTATTACCTGAAATACCAAAACAGGCGCCCTGATTACATCGCGGCGTTCTACAACGTCGTGGCGTGGCAAGAAGTCGAGCGCCGCTACAGTGCGGCGCGCAGCCGCTGAAGCAACCAACAGCCCAACAGCAGAGCCTCTATGCCCACTGAAAATCCTGCCGCACTCAGCTCTCAGCTACCACGCCTGAGGATCTGGATCGGATTGACCATTTGTGCAGTCGGCCTGGTGGCGCTGTGCGGGCAAATGTGGGCTGCGCTTCAGAGCCAGCCATCGGCCCAGGCCGCCTTGCTCGGCGGAACAGTCGCGGCACTGGCTACTGCGCTGGGAACCTTGCCTGTGCTGCTGACGCAACGGCCATCGGGACGGGTGCAAGACACGCTGTTTGGATTCGGCGCTGGCGTGATGCTTGCGGCCTGTGCCTTCTCGCTGGTCATACCAGGGCTCAATGCGGCTCGCTCCGCACACCTCTTCGGTGGCGGCAATTGGGCAGCAGGTGCCATCGTCGGCATCGCCATCCTGCTCGGCGGTTTGGCTTTGCTCGCTTTGGACCATCTGCTGCCCCATGAACATTTCATCAAAGGCCGCGAGGGCAGCGACGCCAGGCAATTGCGCCGCACATGGCTCTTCGTCTTCGCCATCGTGCTGCACAACATCCCGGAAGGATTGGCCATCGGTGTCGGCTACGCCGGTAACGAAGGTCTGCGCGCCAATGCCCTGGCCATAGGCATTGCCATACAGGATGTGCCCGAGGGGTTTGTGGTTGCAGCAGCCTTGATCGCTGCCGGATATGGCCGCGGCCTCGCCATTGCGCTCGGCATGGCATCCGGCCTGGTGGAGCCCTTGGGAGCGGTCGTGGGAGCCACCGTTGTTGGTCACTCGGCCCTGCTCCTGCCCTGGGGTCTGGGTTTCGCCGCTGGCGCCATGCTGTTCGTCATCAGCCACGAGATCATTCCCGAGTCCCACCGCAAGGGCCACGAGGCATTCGCCACCGCCGGCCTGATGACAGGATTTGTACTGATGATGGTGCTGGACACCGCCTTGGCGTAAGCGCATATGAGCAAAGGCATGTGTGATCTTTGCACGGTCGCATTGCAGCGCGGCTGTGCATTGGTCTGGAGCGAACGCCAGTGGCTCAAGCCCGTTTCATGCAGGTAGTGCCACAGAGCGACGTTTTCGGAGCAGGTCAGGAGGACGAGCGACATGCGCAAGGATGTAACGCCGTCGCGCCGGTGCGTTTCCTTGTATCGCATGGCAATGCACGTGCCCTGCAGCCATACAGGCCGTTTTCCCACGAACGATATTCCAGGCCAGGACGTGTGCCTGCGGCCCGCCTGAACATCTGTACCACTTCGTCGCGCGTTGTGACCGCCCCTGCCGTGGCGGCCTTGCTGAAGTCGCTCGAAAAGAACGGCATGGGCTCTTTCATGACTGGCTAGCATCGAGAGCCATCGTCGTCACATTCGGCAGCGCCTGGGCACAAGACAACTGCGGAATCGATTCGCATGGCGATCCGGGTCGGAAAAATTGCGCCATGAGAGCACTGCCGAGGTCACGACTCCGGTGCCCCGAATGCTCCCTCGCGTGAGAGGCCGTAGCCTGCAATGAAAAACTCGTAGATCGCCCCCGTGGCCGGGTCCCGCGCACTCTCGATACCGATGCTGTCCAAAGCGCCTTCCAAAATCTGCTCGCGCCTCAAGGGCTTTGCATCTATCTGCTGTGCCACCACATAACTTCCGTCGGGAACGCGAAAAACCACGTCACCCTTTGGCGTCACCGCCTCGACCACATTCTGCATACCATCTCCTCAGACAATCCAGGCCGTGCGCACACGCGGCCCATGGAACTATCGGAAACTGTAAGCAGTGCAGTACTTCTGCAGAAGACGGCCAAAGCTTGCGGCAGTCATAAGCTGGACTTACGAATGGATTTGGCAATATATTTGTCTCTATGCCAAATCTGCGTGCCATCGAAACCTTTGTCAAAGCCCTCGAAGGCGGCTCGATCGCCTCTGCCGCGCGCCAGTTGGGAATCTCCCCGGCCGCCGCCAGCCAGAACCTCGCGCGTCTGGAGCGCGAACTGGGTACGCGCCTCATTACACGCACGACGCGTTCCCTGGCACTCACAGAAGCTGGTGAACGCTATCTGGCCCGTGTGGCCCCGGTGCTGGACGAGCTCGAAAAGGCCCAGTCTGATGCATCCCTGGCTCAAGGAGAACTGCATGGGCGCCTGCGGGTGGCCTGCATGGCGGCGTTTGGCCGCCATATCCTTGCGCCACTGCTGCCGGCCTTCAAGCATCGCCATCCCCTGTTGAGTCTGGAGTTGCTGGTCACCGATCGCCACGTGGATGTACTCAAGGAGGATGTGGACATCAGCCTCTGCTACCGCGACGTGCTGGAGCCTGGCATGTCGGTGCGGCCACTGACGGAGGTGCCTCGAATCCTATGCGCCTCGCCCGCATATCTGATACAACATGGTCATCCGCAGGTGGCCGAGGATCTGCTGCAGCACGATTGCCTGCTCTATCGGCGCGAGCGCGATGGCCGCACCATGCGCTGGCCTTTCTTTCGCGACGGGCGGCGCACAGATCCGCCGCTGAAGATCGCTGCCATAGGCACCGACATCGACACCGTGACGGCGCTTGCCGCAGCGGGTGGCGGCATTGCCTGGGTGGGCGCCTTCGTCGCCCGCCTCCATATACAGGAGGGTCGGCTTGTGCCTCTGGCGCTCAAACCTGCTGGCAGAAGGCAGAAGGGGCAGTTGGAGTTCCGGGCAGAGACGCTCGATTTTTTTGCCTGCTTCCGGGATCGAAAATATGTGCCCGCCAAGGTGCGAGCCTTCGTCGACTTCTTGCTGGAGGCTCTGCCAGAGCACCCTTCCCTGAAGCGCCTGCCCGATCACGCTGGTTGAAGAACCCAACGCCCTTCGACACCGTGCAATGCGGGAACAGCCAGAACCGCCGGAGTTGCTAGGCCGTTGGCTTTTTCCAGTCCGCCACCACAATGGGGCTGGTCAATTGCTCAATCTTTGCATCGATGAGCGAAAGCCTGGCCCGGTCGACCGTGCCTTCTGGTGGGCTTCGAATCAGAAGCTCCGCCCCTTCACCTTTGAGCTGGTCCAGGTACGTGTCTTCTGGATGATCATCCTGTTTGGATCGCTGCATGGTTCACCTCCTAGTTCTAGGTAGTCAAACTTTACCGCAAAGGTAAATAAATGCTAACCGATCTATGTCAAGGCCATGTGAAAAGGGGAACGATTCCTACACTCCTCTCTTGAAGAGAGAACTCCATGGTGATGACCCAGGCCACGCCTAGACCCGTCGCGCCCTGATTCTGGTAAACCGCTTTCAAGCGCGCCGAGCGGCCCGATCAATCGCTGCAATCAACCGCGCAGTCAGTCGGTCTGTTGCCGGTTGCGTACGGTGGATGTGATCGGGTTGCAGATCGCCCTCTCCCTGGTACTCCTCGTCCCAGCCTGCGTGAATGACGCCCTGCTCCTGTGCGACATCGCGCATGACTTGGTGGAACGCATCGAGATTGGCATCCTGCGCCGGATCGTAGTAGCCACTGGGGATGTGGGCAAGGCCTGTAAAGACGGGCACTGCTCCGCTACTGCGAATGATCGCCAGCGCATCGAGCAATTGCTGGCGGTACCCCTCTGGAGAAAGCAGGCCGTAGGAATCGTTCAGCCCCAGCCCAAGCACAATGACCTGCGAGGCATGCACCGCCTCCCCGAATGCTGGCTGCGGCCCCGCGGGAAACATGTTGGACGGCGCACCTGGAAATGGCTCCTGGTAACCCACCATGAAATCTGCCATGCGCAGCCCGCAGGCGTTGCGGTCCGTGATCGTCCATTTGGGGCGTCGGGCGCGCATCTGCAGAACCGGAGTATCCGGACAATCCCAGCCAAACAGAATACTGTCTCCATTTAGTTCCACAGACAGGGGGCAACATCGCACGCAAAACTTGCGCACAAGCCTGCAGATCAATTCACGAATACCCAATTCATTGCTCCTTACAGGGCCAGGAAATGGCCGGACATGTGGCATGCCAAGCCTTACCCTTACCCGAAAGATGTTTGAAAGCCGATGCAGGAGCCCGGGCTGCCGGCCCGGCAGACTCCATCGCGGCAAAGCAGTCCGAAGCGACGGTTCGCATCCACCTTACACTGCTGCCTTCGCGGTTTCTGTCGCACCAGCCACAGCCCGTCACCTGCCTCGTAGCAAACGACAGAAATTTCGACGTTTTAAATTTCGTGTCCAAAAGCAGTGCTAGAATAGCGGCTTCCCGGAGAGGTGGATGAGCGGTTTAAGTCGCACGCCTGGAAAGCGTGTGTAGGTTAATAGCCTACCGCGGGTTCGAATCCCGCCCTCTCCGCCAGGATGTCAGGTAAATCAACAGGTTATGTTGATATTGCTGATGTTTATACCTAACATCATGCCAACCCAAAAGTGATTGACTTATGGCTAGCAGCAACGCTTCATTGCGTTGAACTTAGACTGCTACGCCGAAAGACCTCAGCTTCAATCTAACGTCTGCTCGTACGTTGCTAGAGGGTGCAACGCAGCTAGTAGGCACAGAAAACAATCCGCCCCCCCTACCTTGCGGAAACGGCGAGCACCTAGCACTTTCACCCCATCTTGGTTAACCCTGATAGATCGCTAGTGGTACGCGCTCTGCTCCAGATTGAAAGCATGCCAACAAATTTTGGCAGGCCAATGACCATAGATGGCAATACTAGGCATAGCGAAGCCTCCGTCTGAAGTTTCGCTATACACCCTGCCACTTAACTGCCATTCTCCCTTTGCGATCTCAATGGTTGCTTTTGCCAAAGTCGAAGTAACACTACCCACGCACTGAAGCCGCTTGACTTCAAATAGCCTGCACTTTACTACGCTTGCAGCAGATCATCAGACGGCAAGGTAGCAAGGTAGCAAGGTAGCAAGGTAGCAAGGATACGCGAGCACATCTCGAATGTTGATCAGGCATATCTGCTTGTCTTGGGCTGATAGGATTCATCCAGCGCACGACTTTTAGAGCCGCTAACACAACCCTTGATATGTCATTGCCTCGTCGGGCGTCTAGCCGGGGTGCCGAGCCGGGGACACCCAGCCTTGTCGTACATTTGTACCGCATGCGGATTCGCCCTACGCGGCCGGCCCGACACGGCGCCGCGCCTCAACCGCAAATCTTCGATTTGCTGGGTTGTGTTAGCAGCTCTTAGTGTATGCTGACAAGCATACAACCTGTATTCGCAAATACCAATTTGTAAGCAAAAAATATTTTCTGAAGAATTCTTCGGAGTGTGAACATACAAAAATGCGACGCACTGCTCTCGACCTTAATTTTAGAAAAACCCTAGATTTATCCAAAGATAATGGACTGAAGGTATTTTTATTTGAAGATAGCACTGAGACACTGCTGTGGCGATACGTTAAACCGAATAAGGAGACTCATAAATAATGAGCTCGTTTACCAAAAATACACATCGCTCAAAAGACCTAACAACTATTTCTTTGCAATCGCATGATATCTCACATCGAAAAAAGATAGGTGCATTCTATACCCCACTAGAAGTTTCGAATGCGCTCTCAAAGTGGAGTATTCGCTCTGTTAACGATCAAGTGCTTGAGCCCTGCTTTGGAGGATGTACATTTTTAGAGGCCGCAATCTCAAGACTTTCAGAGCTTGGACATGATTCCCCTGAGCGTAATCTATTCGGGTGTGATATTGATCCAATGGCATTTCATTATTTAGAAAAACGCATTAATCCTCAAAAAATTCCAGGTCATTTCTTTCAACAAGATTTCCTCGATTTCACCCCAGAAAAAATTCCTGGCGGCAAAGTGGATGCGGTCATTGGAAACCCACCATATATACGTCACAGCAACTTCCCTCCAAAACAACGAGAAATATTAAAGGCTAATACACGCGAATCTGAATTTCATATACATGGAAGAGCTAATCTTTGGGCATATTTTGTGCTGCATACACTCAAGTTTATAAAAACAGGCGGAAGGCTTGCCTTAGTTTTACCCGGAAGCTTTTTATATACAGACTATGCATCTTCCATCCGCGAATTAATTCAAAATTCATTTAAACATGTGGGTGCTTTTGCCTTATCCGAGCGGCTATTCATTAGCGAAGGAACGGAAGAGACTACTGTTGTGTTACTAGCAGAAGGTTTTGGAGAAAATAAAAAGCCATCAAAATTTAGAGTTAGCTACGTCGACGGAATTGAAGGACTTAAAAATTTAATTGAAGATTGGAAAAATCAAGGATTAGGCGCCAATGAAGCATTTCCGGGTCATGGCTTAGTACCAGCTGAGGTAGGGGCATTGTACGAAAAAATAAAAAAAATGCCAGAAATGAAAACAATTTCCGATATAGCAGAGCTTCGAATTGGATTAGTAACAGGAAACACAAAATTCTTTGTAAAAAATAATTCCGACTGGAAGACTCACGATATATCAAAAAAGTATTTGCGTTATATCCTACCTCGCAGTCAATATGTTCGCGGATTAACTTTAATGGAAAGTGATTGTGAATTGCATATAAAGAACGAAGTTCGTTGTTTGGCTCTTTGCACCCCGAAATCACCTTTACAAAAGCAGTTGCTGCATTATTTAAATAGCTATCCTCTCGCCGAGAGAGAAGATAACTCCACATTTAAGAGACGATCAATTTGGCATCAGTTCTTAGAAAAAAATAAAACCCCTGATGCATTTTTTATATTTATGGCAGATCAAGGACCTCGGATTGTATTAAATACAGCCAGAGTAAATGCAACAAATTCTGTATATAGAGTTTTTTTCAAGAAAGAGACGACTACTATACAGATGAAATTGGCGACAATTTCCATTTATACAACGTTATCTCAGCTAGCTGGCGAAATTCATGGTCATCCTCGAGGATCAGGAGCACTAAAGTTAGAACCATCGGGCGGCATGAAACTTACCATCTATATGCCTACCAATCGTAACAAAAAGGAAATCAATAATGCGTTTTTTGATATAGATGAAAAACTACGCCAATTAGACTTTGAAGGAGCTCGTCATGCTGCAGATGATTTTTTGTTCAAAGGACATGAAATTGCGACGTATCTCCCGGCATTGCGCTCAGGTTTGAAGTTAATCCGAAGTCGTCGCCATAGTTGAGCCAAGTACAACTATAAACCAGCGATTCTCTTAATAGTTAACGGGTGAAAATATGCGTGAAACTAGTATTCTGCGAGAAAAAATCTCTAGAGAATTAGCTAAAACAGATCCCGACTGGCATCTCATAGAAAAATTAACCAGAGAACAAGTTGACTCAGGAACAGAAAATGTTCGTTTTAGTGTTGATGCAGGCCATATTAAACGCTTAGGATTAGAACTAGTCGCAAGGCAAGAGACCGCTTTGGCTGAACTCATAAAAAACGCATATGATGCCGACTCAACAACAGTTAATGTATTTTTCGAGAATTATGACCGACCAAATGGAACATTAATAATCGAAGACGATGGTGATGGAATGTCACTAGATACAGTTCGCGATACATGGATGCGCTTGTCTACAGCTAATAAGCAAAATCACCCAGTATCTCCTCGATATGCCAGAGTCAGAGCAGGTCGAAAAGGAATCGGCCGTTTTGCCGTACAACGCTTAGGAAAATATCTTGAGCTTGAGACAGAAATTGCAGGGAGCGCATCAGGAATTAGAGTTCTATTTGACTGGGATCGTGAATTCCATTCGGGAAAGAACTTGAATGACGTTTTTAGCGTTGTCACCACATACACTAAACCGATTGAGCGGCACAGGACAAAACTTACTATTAAAGAACTGCGAGAAAGATGGTCTGAGGCCAGCATATCTCGTGTTTGGCGAACGGTTCTTTTATTGCAGCCTCCTTTTGGAATTAAGAAGATCGAATCCATTGACGAACAAGCACCTGTTGAAGACCCTGGGTTTGAGGTTCAAATAAATGGAATTTCAAGCAGAAACAAAAAAACCTCCATTGCAATTGGTTCTGATTTTTTGGATCATGCTATTGCCGAGATTAGCGGTGAAATTGACTCGTCTGGTAAGGCTGTAGCTTATGTTACTTCAAAGAAGCTAAACTTAAAAGAATCATTGACCCTAGATTCAGAATTTTTGCTAACAGGAACACTTTCATTTAAAACCTACTATTTTATTTTCAGTCCAGATGCTCTATCAGGACTCAAAAGAAATGTCGTTCAGGAAATGGGCCGCGAGTATGGTGGAATTAGAATATATCGAAATGGATTTCGAGTATCCCCTTATGGGGAACGTACTGACGATTGGCTAAAACTTGACGCCGACACGAGTCGTAGAACCTTACTTGTTCCAGCTAATAATATAAACTTCTTTGGCCAAGTAGCATTATCCTTAGAAGATAATCCGTTATTCGAGGAAACCAGCAGTAGAGAAGGTTTGATAGAAAACGAGGCATTCGAAGAATTAAGAAAATTTATACGAGGGAGCATAGAATGGGCGATTTTGCGAGTCGCGGCACTGAGAGGCCGCAAACAAACTGCTAGTCAGCGAGATTTTACCTCTACCACACGGTTAAAAAAGCCATCGGAAGTTCTGGAAGAATTCGCAGGCATTGTCGAAGAAGAAGCAAATGCCAATTCCGCACAGTATTCTTCTCATAAATTTTATGAGAGCGCATTTAGCAAAGCCAAAGAGAAAATACTAGAGTGGGAGAATAATGTTGAACAGAAGCAAACAGAGTCCCTCCAATATGAAGAAATGCTTCGTATTTTGGCATCTCTTGGATTATCAGTTTCAATGTTTGGTCACGAAATCAAAGGGATGAGAAGCTCAGTTGCTGCAAACGTATTAGTACTACAACGGCATGTAGATATACTAGATGAATCGAGTCAAAAGAAAAAAATTCAGGAGATTACTCAAACACTTAGTGTTGCTACCAATCGTATGTTTGACCTTGGAGCATATGTCTCTGGATTAATGACAAGTAATGAAAGCAGAGAATTGCGAACCCTCTCGGTAAAAGGTGCAATCGAACGCTTTCTTGAGCAATTTAGTAAATATCTAGAACGCCAAAAAATTAGCGTAGACTTCTCAATTCAAAGAGCGGAATTGAGAACAACAGAAATGCACTCAAGTGAACTTGACTCGATATTACTGAACTTTCTAACTAATTCTGTTAAATCAATGAAGTCTGCCAAAGTGAATCTAAGGCGTATAAAGATTTATATCGAAGAGGATGGTGAGAATATTCTTTTATCATTTCAAGATAATGGCACCGGTATTTCTAAAGAAATTCGAGAAAAAATATTTGACGCATTTTTTACGACCACTACTGAGACCGACAGTGATGGACTAGCAGGACCAGGTACTGGACTTGGCCTTAAGATAGTTAGCGATATCGCAAATAGTTATGGAGGATCAGTGACGGTTGGTATTCCAGACCATGACTACTCATGCAATATTGAGTTAAGACTCCCATCTTCTCATAAAAAGGCTGAAAAATGACTTTTAAGGGTGTATTTATTGATGATACGGTTGAGGCTGCTCAATATGCGGAATTGCTTTCAACACCTGGAAAGAATGGCATTTCAATTGAATACAAGCAAGTTACTCGTGCAACAGAATTAGTTGATTGGATATTTGGCAATAAAATTGATTTAGTATTACTTGATTTTCGTCTTGATGAAAATCCTGATGCTCTAGACCCTCAGCATTCGTACTTAGGCAGCGGCTTGGCACAACTACTTCGTGACAAGGCAATTAATCAGCCCAATTTAGATTTTCCAATTGTACTAGTTTCAGCTGAAAATAAATTTGAAAAATACTATTATCCAGATAGTACAGCACATGATCTATTTGATAGAACATATGGAAAAGAATTCGCAATCGAGAACACTCAAGCAATATCCAACCAATTATTAGATATTTGCATTGGGTACAAACTAATAAAAACCAATTGGAATATAGACTCAAGTCGATTTTCATTGTTTTCGTTAGAAAACAATGAACGTGAGATTATTGAAAACCAAGAAATTAGACTCGGATTATCTAATGCTGGCGCACCTCATCTAGTTGCTAGTTTTATTTTTAGAAACTTAATTGACCGCCCGGGTATTTTATTTTCTGATGAAGATATCGCTGCACGACTCGGTGTCAAAGACATAGAACCAGTAGTTTCATTTTTAAAGAAAAAAGGTGTTCTTTATAATGGAGTTTTTAGTGCAGGCTGGCGCAGATGGTGGGCTCATCGCTTTAATTTGATGGCAGAAGAAGTCTTTGGAAGAAGGCCAACAACCATGTCTGGAGAGGAGCGTGCAAATATAATCAACGATAAAATGGGAGCACTAGTCAAACCCGCAGAATCACGTTGGAATAAATCATCCAGAGAAAAATTTGCGTTTGCTTGCGCATGCTGCTCATTTCCTACCGAGATTAGGCACTCCGTTTCTGCATTCGATCCTAACACCCCTCGTTTCGCACAGAGAAAGCGTATTTGTTGGGATTGTGTTCAGACAGATAAAAATCTCCTAAAAAAGCTAGAGGTCGATGATATAGACAAAATAATTGCATCGCAGGTAAAGCACAAAAATCGCGATGAGAAAGAGCCAGAATAAGCAGAGAAATGGTATGATTCACATTCCTGAAAAAATTTATGAAGCCGGCGAAATTGGAGAGACTATTGAAACTGCCGCCAGTAAGCTTTTCGAATTTGAAATCCTTACTGATTCCGGGTATAGCGTCTTATTAGAAGAAGGACGTAGACTTAAGGTCGAAAAAAAATCAACGTCTTGGAAAATTTTTATTGACAGAGATAATCCAATAGTCTTCCGTGAGACATATGATAAGAATGGGGACAGTATTAATCCACGCATTACATGTCCAGGAATTAGCGTAGTACAGGATGACTTCTCGCATCCACCATTCAGAGCGCTAGATATTGCTATTGAGATCGATAACAAAGAGCAAAAACCGATTGCTCGTTGGCATCTTGATTGGGCCAACACTACAAATAACGTAACACAGCCTGGACCTCTAGTACATTTGCAATACGGAGGACATAATGCAGGTTATCGTGAATTAGATCATCCGCTGAAAGTACCTCGTTGGTGTCATCCGCCAATGGACTTAGTTTTGATGTGCGAAGTGATGGCAGCTAATTTTTATGAAGAGCAGTGGCAAGATCTTCGGGAAGATCAAAATTGGAATTTTGCAGTTTCTACTGCACAACAATTTTGTTACTCTTCATACTATAGAAAGTTTATTGCGGGATTTTCTACGAGGAGCAAATCAATACTGCACTCCATGTGGGCCACCGAATGGCAGAGAAATTCACAATAATTTCTTCACAGCTTCCAATTTGATAGCACTAGCAGAAATTAGTATCAGACCAATTAAATAGTTTGTGTATAGATTCCGTATGAAATTCACTATTTAGTCGAAATTTCTATTACCGACAGAACTGAATTCTCGCAGCAATTGCATTGAATTAGTTAAGCATAGCCCTTATTACAGACAACAAGATCTATTGTCAGTGTAATGAGCATTTGATTTTTATAAATAGATGAGCTGAATCGGGGCTGTTGCGAATAGTGAAAATAGGTGATTCGTGAGCAATCCCTTGATTCTTCATTTACAGCCGTACAAAGGTCTTTTTGACGGCCATATATTTCTATACATTAGTGATCCATGCCCCCCTTTTGCTGGGCAGTTCATATAGAAATCAATAAAAAAGGTGCTCTAAGACTCCGCGATATAAGTTTATACTTGATCGAGAGGGCTAGCGGGCGCCTAAATCTCACGTGGCTCACCATAGAGCTCTTCAACAAATCCGGCTAAGTCTCCTCCTAGGGCTTCCAGCCAAAGCTTGAGCTCAACTAGGTCAAGCCTACGAACACCAGTCTCACACTTACTGATGTCAGCTTGACTCCAATCCAGCCGACGCGCGAGCTCTACTTGGCTGACCTTGGCTAAGGCTCGTCTTGCTTGAAGCAATTTCAGCATCTGCTGGTATTCACGGGTGTAAAGAGTCTTTTGCATGGGCACCTAAAGCCCATAAGCTTCCATTCTTCACAGAAGTATGCGAAAATCGAATAAATCTCAGAGGAACAAATGTCTCTACATTGTCAAAAGCTCAAACATGTCGACTGCTCCCGATGGATCCTACTAAGACATGCCTCATACCTCATCCTGTCGCTTCCGCTTATAGCCAGCGTGCATATGGCTTTTGCACAATCCATTTCGACAGTCGACTGCAACCAAGACATCTTCGGCAGTGCTCAGTGCAGCACCTTCAGATCATCTTTGGTATCGTCATCTACCGGGGGACTGGATTTCGGAGCTTTCTCGCGTGGTCAGCAAGAGGCCCAGCAACGTGCGGTCCAGAATCAGCAGTACATGCAAATGCATCAGCAGCAGGAACTTATCCAGAGACAACAACAGCTCAACAATCAACAAAAGAGACAAAATCGTTCAAAACAAGACATGACAGGAAGTAATAACAATGGGCTGGACTCTTATATCGCAACTCTCCCTGCAGACCAACGAGGAGTCCTTATCGCTCGAAAAATACTAGATGGAGTGCCTATGTGTCTATATATTCCAGAAGATGAACATACTCCACATTTCGCCATTAATGGCCGAGTCAGCCCAATATTAACCATAAATGTCGACTCGTCTGATCAATGCCATTCAATGATTATTTTCAACAAAAGCGGGCGGGCAGACTAAGCCTATTCAACGATAGATTTATAAACATTTTATGAAAGAACCTATTCATGAATAATATCGGTACTTTTTTTATTACATTTTTCATTATATTTTTTAGCAATTTATCGACAGGACAGACCTATGACAAAGAAAAAAATGATATAACTTTTAAAATATTAAAGAGCTGCAATGATAGCTTGGCTCCTCCAGGTTCTTTCAAACGCGAAAATTCTGGGCAATTTGATATAGTAAAACAAATTTGTTTGTGTTATGCAGATAAAGCAGTAGAGAATTATTATCCTGATTTTTCCAAGTTTTCAATGAATAAAAGCCTAGAGGTGATGAAGACCTGCACCGAAGTTACTAGCAAGAAATTTAAGTGAATTTAAAAGAAAATTAATTTATGAATTTCTAGTCAACTTGTCAATTTGCAAATGAAATAAAGAATGAAATACGCTTACCATATATAGACAAACAAGACGTATTCGTCGGATCAAAAATCTATCTGTCATGCTGAAACCCGCATGGATGCTGGCTTTCTGACGGATACGACGGATAGACACTTTCTCTGATCAATTTTCTTAAAAAGAAAAAATGCTATAGAGACTCCGGGATCGCCTCGATCTGTCGCATCTGACGCCCTTTCGATATCGGACGTTTGATTTTGTCATTCGTCGGGGGTTAGGCTTTATCGAGACCTATCAGTTTTGAGTCAACTCAGTTATCACAATGAGCTGCTCCTTTTCGGTAGCCAGCCACGGTTGAGCGTGCGCAATAGCACGGCAGATGATGGCTGTAATCTCCGCCTCACACACTCCCCGAAACTGGGCAAGACAGACATAACTCTCCAGTTGGAATTGCTGATGTGCGTCGAGCTTCGCCCAAAGCTGTCTATAGCCGCGCATCGCCCGCGCCTGCACACATCGCTGAGGTGTCCAAAATGCTGCGCGTTCTGCAGCCAGCTCTTCCACGCAAAGGTTATCCCACCTTTGAATATTCATGGAAACTCTCCGCTTCAATAAGTCAATGGCGGTACTGCATTGGAGAACACAGCTTGCTGAAATGCGGCTATGGCATCCTCAGTAAGAATCAAAGTGATGGCATACCCTCGTGTACCACCTGGGCCGCGCAGAGATCCAATGCCCCGTTCCTGCAGCATGTTTGAGAATGCTTTCGGACTTGGAGGATTTCGGAGCCCGCTGAATCGCACATAGTCTGTCAACAATTGCGCTGCGGCCGTAAAGCCTCCCGCTATGGTGCGTTCTTGCAGCCATTCGCCCATTACGTCAGACTCGCTCCGGTATCTTTGAACAGCAGCTTTGACCGACTCGGGGGGATTCAACCCCTGCCTATACCATTCCTTTGCTCCACTAACGGCCCAATTCAGGATTCCGGACTGCTCTGCCTTGAGTTTTTCGATCAGCTTCTCGTCGCGTTTAGCCTCATCAAATTTTTGAGCAAATGGAATCATGTGCAAGCGTCGCCATATTCCGTCTGAGCCATCGCGAATAACTGGTCGATGGTTCGTCCGTAGGATAATTTTTGCAGTCGGGTAGAAATCAAAGGGCGTACCATAAAGCGCACGCGCCGTCATGCGTTCCGTCGATACCATCATCTTGATCGCACCATCGTTGAGCCGGTCGCCCTCACGTGACTCGTTGACATAAACAAGCCTACGCCCCACCAGCCGAGCAAGCTCGGGACTTGCATTGCCATGCTCAGGGCTCTTACCCACCAGCAGCGAAGCGGGAGCAGGAATGGCGAAATCCCCCAACAGCAGCGCTAGCACATCGCCACAAACGCTTTTCCCGTTCGCGCCAACGCCGTGCCAAATACCCATGACCTCCTCGCGCATGTGTCCAGTAAGGCAATAGCCGATAAATCGGCTCATGTAAGCCTGCATACTTGGATCCGGAAACACTTCGCCCATGAATTGCTCAAAACGCGGGCATGTAGCACTGGGATCGTAAGCCACACCTGCGCACATCGTAAATCCGTGCTCCGGGTCAGCGGATAGCAATTCACCGCTGCGCAGGTCAACAATGCCGTTCGTACAGCACAGTAAATCGGGCTGCCCATCGAGGGTTAACGGATCACGGCGTGCCATGTTCGCCAATGCATCCAGTACATTTTTTTGTCGCTGGGTGTTAAGCAATGATGATGCAGCCTTCAGATTAGCTTTTGCGGTAATTCTTGCATCCTCGCTATCGCATTTTATCGCTGCAGCCTGAGCATCAGCCGCATGATCACGTTCTTTCTTGGCCCATGCTTTGACCAAAGCAATAACCGCCCCTGTATCCTGTTTCCAGTAAACACCAGTCCAGATATACCATCGCCCGCGCGCGAATAAGACGCGACCCACGTGCTGACTTAAGAACACACATGCCGCGCCATCATCTGTGCCCAGGGGTGCGCAGTCACAATCATGGTCAAGGCCATCCACCGTTTCACGTTTCACGCCTTGAAATGCGGTCATATCAACACCCGTCGGGCTGTGCGTCCTCGCCAAGTGATAAAGAGTAGCGATTGTGATGCCGCCTTCGACTTTGAGCGAATTCCAGTGCCGAATCCAAGTATTGGCATTGAACTTCGGACTGAGCTGTGACCATTCGCGCGCAATCGGCTCGATGATGTCATCAGGCAAGCCTGTTGACTTCAATGCCATATTCACGCGAATCCACTTTGAATACTGTTCGACTGCATCAGGGTCGCGTTTGTTCAGCAAGTACAGTGCGCGATGAATATGGTCTACCAAATCGTGAGATGGCTTGGTAGAGGTAACAGGCCGCGCTACCATTGATTTGCGCTGAACCAACGCAGGGATAGTAGTCTCGCCGTCGTTCTTTGCGGTTGCAGCTAGCCATATATCGACGTCCAACGGTGGCAAGTCAGCGTTACGTAATTCGATGATGGTTGCGCCCTTCACCGGCAGAAACGCAATCTGGCTTGCATTCTGCTGGGCTGGGTCGATCTTGATGGCGCAATCATTGCCAGGACCAACGTTCACGCCCAGCACTTCGGACAGATGTTGGTTCATTACCAACGCTAAGCGCTTAGTTTCGCTGTCTTTCGCTGCACGGCTCAGCAGCATAATAATACGGGCGCGCGGTGTTTCAGGCTTGTGTGAAAAGGTGGTCCAGCCAAATGCCGGTCCGATGCTACGCACAGCAGCGATCAGATTCTTGAATAAATCCCAACCAGACACACCGTCAATGTCAAATACCAGCAGAGGCGATGGCTGTGCGTTCGCCGCACAGCGCCTTCCGTCGCCTCCCATCGAAGCTGCGAAATTAGGCAATGGTGCTATTGCTTTCCATTTGCTCAGCTCGCTCTTGCCCGTTGGCGGGTGTATATCAGGTAGATTAGTTGTAAATGCTTTATATAACTCGAAGAAGTTGGCAACTTGCAACTGCTGCGGGTTTATATCACGCGCGCTGCGACCCAGGCTGTAGTGGATAGGAATCATGCTGCCCCCAAATTACGCCAACGCAGAGAACCATTTTGGACAGACTTAATAATTGCCAGCACTTTACTTCGGCTGTCGCGGCTATTAGTGTCTCGCGTCAAATTCTGCAAGCATGGGCATAACACCCCGGGGAAAAAGACTGTCTCCTCTTTTTCCATGCACATCTTCAATGCAGCGCCGAGCTGGTCGAAGTGCTCAGGGTGTGAAAGGGCATTCGCCGCGACGTGTGAGTACCATGGCAGCACGTCAGGCTCCCACATGAAGGCTCGCATAACATTTTGAATAGCTAGCAATCCAAGGAAATCACTCATCCCTGCGAGCAGGCGATATCCTGCCCCGACAAAAATGGTGGCAGTTACGCTATGGTTGGTGTATATAAATTGCACTTCTTCGATAGGGGCACAATCAGCACTAAGTGCGGCAAGAGCCCATGTTGTTGCTAAGAGCGCAGCCCCGCGGCCAGGGAGGATTAAACGAAAATGAAACGCTGATATATCGCGCAACTCCGGTAGCGTGCTCATAGCATCAGGTCGCACGATTTGCACAATTTGCGAGTACTTCCAGTTTTCCTCTTTCTCCTGTTCGAGTGCTACTTTGAAGCCGAGAACTCGTTCCTCAGCGGAAGTTGGGTAGAAATTGGTTTCCATACTCCCCTCCCATTAAATAATTACAGCGGTGGGGGCGGTAGGTACAGCCAACGTGCTTTGCATGTTCGCCCAGCGCTCGGCGCGTGCAGCATGCAGTTGCTTTACTAGATCACGGATTGCCGAATCATCAGCTCCGGCGGCACGTGCTGCGGTGACTGCCTCTATCTCATGCGATGGCCATGCAGACGCGCGTCGACCAAGCTTAACGGGTTGAGGTAAGAGGCCATTAGCGCAGAGTTGGTAGATTGAGCGTTCACACATGCCAACTGCCGCCTTCACGGCAGGCATGCGGGTGTAGGTGGTAAGAATCGCCATTTTTCAGTTTCCTTCACGCTGGAACACGTTTGCAGCGCGTGAAGGTATTAAAAAGCGCTCCAACTCCGCCATATAAGGACAGAACTACCTCTTTTTTTGCACAGCATGCGCGATAACGATATCTCCCATGAGAGTTTCACGATGTGACGCACGACCTACCAAGCGTGATGCTGCACGGGCCGCTGCGCCGTCGCCCCCATTAGATAATCCTGCCTCGACGGCTATGATCTTCAGCGCTGACCACATGCTAGAACCGTCTTCACAAGCGCGGCGAACTGCTGCGTGCACTTCCCACGGACTACCCGAAGTCCTGGGCGCACCTCCTCGTATTCGTTTCGGCTGAAACCGCCCCATCGTCTCCAGGGCACTAGCCACTAAGCTGGTCACGGCTGTGGGATCGGTCGGTACAACATCGATACATTGGCCTAACATGAAACGAGCCATACGCAAGCGGATAAAGCACTCTCGCCAAATAGCTAGTCTTTGGACTTGTCCATCGTACGCTTGGTCGTGGCAGGCGAGTTCGCTTTTGTGCTTAGCCACCAAGCATTCACGCTTTTCTTCCCATGCACGTCGAACGCTGATGCTCGCACTCCCCGCCAAGAAGCCAGCGTGCAAGGCGAGGTCGGTCTTCATTTCAGATTCCAGGCTCTCCACTTCGTGCGCTTGCCTTTCAAGCAAAGCAGCGCGCTTATCGGAAACCACCTCTTTGAGCGCTGTGAGGGTGTCAGACTGGGGCGATTGGCAACACAACTCAAGAAAGGCACGTTTGGCATCACGATAAGCGTTCAAGGCCTGTCGAAACGGGTCTAACAATAAGGGGGTTTGTCCCCATTGTTTGACTACGTGAGTGATTTCAGTCAAGCGAGGAGCGTCGTCTTGCCAAATTTTTTCACTTCGATCGCCGAACATTTTTATCAGCACAGCGATGTACTCGGAGCGAGTGCGTTGCATCTGACATAGCGCTTCGCGTAAACGCTTGTTGTATCTGATCTTTTTGGCGTCTTCCGCTTTAGTAATTTGGGGCGATAGCACCGTAGCAAAGGCTTTCCAATACTGATTAATGGTGGTGAAAACACGCTCAGTGGCTTTACGCCGTGTGCGTAGATCCTTTTCGACGTTCAATGCCGTATGACAATCCTCTGCCAGCCTCCCAAACTCATCGCGCAGCTCCTTGTAATCCAATTGCTGATTGATGGCGCGGGCGTTGATAGACCCGTTCATACAGCCACCTTCTCCTGTATTGGAGCAATAGCTACTATTCCTTTAGAGCTGTGGGCGAACTTCGCCCATTCCTGCATCAGCTTCGCGCGACGCTCGAAATGATCGGTGCGCAGATAGGCGCTTTCCACGCGGTCTCCATTCACGTGAGCCAACGCACTTTCTGCAATCTCGCGCGGGTAGGCTGTGCGCTCTGCCGCCCAATCTCGGAAGGTCGAGCGAAAACCGTGAACCGTAGCGTCAACCCCGATTCTGCGCAGCACGGCGGTCAGTGTCATATCCGACAGCTGCCCCCCACGAGGTGCCCAGAAAATCAAATCTGTTCCATCAAGTCGGGGTAGCGCAGCAAGCAATGCCATCGCTTGTTCAGACAATGGCACGCGATGTGGGCGACCAGCTTTCATTCGATTAGCAGGAACATTCCATGCACTGGCTTTAAAGTCGATTTCAGACCAGACCGCACCACGTACTTCACCGCTGCGCGCTGCAGTTAGGATCGCAAACTCAAGAGCCTTGACGCCCATGCCTGAGACTTCCTTGAGGCGCTGCATGAATGCACTCAGTTCGGCATACGGTAGTGCACGATGATGCTCAACTCGCTTGACCTTGTTCGGCGCGGGTAGCAAATGGTCGAGGTGGCCGCGCCAGCGTGCAGGGTTTTCGCCTGCGCGCAGGCCCTGCACAGTAGCCCAATCAAGCACCGATTCAATTCGACCGCGCACGCGACTTGCCGTTTCGGTGCGAGTCTGCCAAATAGGCTGCAATGCTGCTACTACGTGAGCCGTTTCGATGTGGGAAACGTTCAACGGCGTAAGGATCGCAGCGTGCTGTGCCAAGCTGCTCCCCCATTGCGCACGGTGCTTGGCGTTGCGCCAACTTGGGCCGTGCGCGTCAATGTACCGCGCTGCGGCTTCACCGAACGTCACTGCTTTGATAGCATCGGCCATGCGTTGGCGCCGCAGTTCGCGCTTTGTCGCTATGGGGTCAATACCTTGCCGGATTTGCTCGCGCATTTCTCGGGCCTTTTCACGCGCAACGGCCAGCGATATTTCAGGGTATGGGCCGAGACCGATAGCGCGGCGCGTGCCGTTGATCGTGGTACGCAGCACCCATGAACGGCCTTGCCCTGTAGGCGAGACGTTGAGTCCCAGACCTGCCACGCCACCCACAGCATACCAGCCCGGCTTATCAAGCCGACGGACTTCGAGCGCGGCCATTTCTAAACTCATTTTCGGCATTGCTTTATACCTTCCTTTGCATCAAAGGATTGTACCTTGCACTGCATTTTTACGCATCACTCTGCACTATTCAATTCTAAAAAATAAATTAAAAACAATCAATTAAGTACATACAGGCATTTTCTTGCACTCTTAGATGTCGGACGCCCTCTCCGCCAAGATAAACAGAAGGTCAAATACCGCATTTGATTTTCTCCATAGAAATGCTGCAAGCTTTGGCTTGTGGCATTTTTTGTTTGTGCGCAGGCTCTCAGTCTCGGAAGTCAAGTGCCGGCGCTCAATAGAGATGCCGCCCAGTCATTGGGTTTGCGCGCATTCCTTTGTACCGGAACACAAAGCTGGCCAGATAGGCACGAACGGCAGGGCCAATCTGCTGCATTGGGATGAATGAGGAAATAAAACCTCTTGAAGATTTGGCATCCAGGGCCTGTGCCACCGATGTGACCGGATGGGGGTTTTACTGGCTCAATGAGCGCCGCTTCTGCCTTTGAGCTGCTCGGCCACTTTCTGGGCCCGATTCGCAGAGAACAACAGTTGCGCGCCCCCATGGCGAGGCCCGCGAGGCAAAGGTGGCAGGATTGACCGTCACCGGTCTGCACATCGCCGATTGATCGAGTTGGATAAACAAATGCGTCGCGCAGAGCCCTTCATTGCTCCTTCCACGCGCCACTTGGACGAGACACGGGCTTGAGGACGACAGGCTGAAGAAAGGCAGAGCGCCAGCCACGCGTGCACACCTCACACCTCATCTACGATTTGCAGGCTCCGTCAAAAATGCAGACCCGATTGCGGCCGCTCGACTTGGCCTTGTAGAGCGCCACATCTGCAGAAGAGAGCAGATGGTGAATCACATCTGTCTTTTTGAGCGTAGTAGCCACACCAACGCTGACCGTCGCGGCAATGACGCGGCCGTCTTCCATTTGAATCTGGTTGTCCTCCACGAAGGAGCGGATACGCTCCGCCACTTTGATGGCCTCGCTTTTCGAGCATCCTGGCAGCAGCACCGCAAACTCCTCTCCTCCCAGGCGCCCGACCAGATCCGGCGCCCGCACTGCTGCTTGAATCCTTTCGGCGGATGCGGCCAACACCCTGTCGCCAATGACATGCCCATAGGTGTCGTTGACCACCTTGAAATGGTCGATATCGAGCATCAGAAGACTCAGGTGCCTGCGATGCCCCTGCGCGGCCTTGATCAACTGCTCGGCTTGCGCAAAAAAAGCACGCCGCGTCAAAACACTGGTGAGTTGGTCCTCTGCAGCAATGCGCTCCAGCTCATGCGCAAGGCGCTCCCGCTCTTCAGTTGCCTTGTAGGCTTCATGAATGTCGGTACTGGTGCCGAACCAGCGCACGATCCGCCCTTCTTCGTCGCGGATGGGCAAGGCCATCACCCGCAACCAGCGGTATTCCCCTGAAAAATGACGAAAGCGGTAGTCAATGTCGTAGGCGCCGCCCGTGTGCAAGGCGTTTTGCCAGGTTGTCCAGACCCGATCCCAATGCTCAGGAAAAACCAGCGTCTTCCAGGTGTGCTCGTCGGCGTCCTGCGGATTGATGCCGGTAAATTCGCTCCACCGTCTGGAGAAATAGTCATGCTGGCCTGTTTCATTGCAACTCCAGACAATCTGGGGCAAGGCCTCCGTCAAGGTTTCGAAATGGAAGCGGCTTGCAGCCAATGCGGACGCCGTCTCCATCTGCTCCGTCACCTCGACCACCACACCCAGGAACTGGGTGGCCTTTTCATCGTCCGATCTGCTCGGCCTGCCTGAGGAAACTACCCAACGAATCTGGCCTCCGAGATCCACTACACGGTAGCGGCACCGGTACGCATTGGAGGTTTCGACAGACTGCTTGATAGCCCCAGCGACCCGCTCCCGGTCCTCTGGATGAATCGCTTCATGGAAGCGGCTGACCGGAATGCCTTTTTTGCAATCGTCTTCCGGCAAGCCGTACATTCTTGCAACATTGGCGTCTGCTTTGCTGATCTGTGTCGCCAGATCCACGGCCCAGGTTCCCACCAGACCAGACCCTTCCAGGGCATACCGCAATCCATACTCGGAATCCGTGAGCTGCTGAATGCGCAGCACCATGTCGGTGACATCGAATGGAATGCACAAAGCGGCAACAGTCCGGCCATCCGATCCCAGAACTGGCATGAAGTCAAAATGAAGCCATTGCTTGTGCACCCGACCCTGCTTTTGCACACTCAGCGGCTGCTGCTGCACGCTGAATGATTCCCCTCTCATCACCCTGCTGAGTGCCGAAGAGAACAGCAAGACATGCTGCGGCACCACCTCAAGCACCGACCGCGCATTGCATGCACCCACATCCCCGGCAAAAAGATGCTGGGCGCTTTCGTTGGCAAAAAGCACGCCTTCAGCACCAAGCATCAAAGCCATGGGCGAACGAGAATGCGCCATCAAATAGGCCACGGAGACAATGGCCTGATCCCACTGGTCAAAATCAGGCAGTCCGACTGCATGCCAATCCAGACTTGCCTGTGCCCGCAACCAGTCGGGCATAGCCGGTGTGGCATAGCTGTTATCGGAAATCTGGCGCAAATTAGGCATTTCCAACTGCACGGATCGTTTTTCCGGATGGTACTCCCATCCCAGGCCCTCCAACCCCGAGTTGTACCTGATTCACGATGCATCCCAATTCAATTCATCAGCAAAAGAAAAGTTGCGATTGCAATCAATACACGCGGCGAGTACTCTCCCGATGCATTCATCTCCCATCCCATCATTTGGAAGGCGGCTGCTCACCCAGTTTTCGGCGAAGCTCTGCCCTCCAGGCCACCGCATTTTCCTGGTGCTTCTTCAGCAGAATGCCGAGGATATATGCAGTGATCACCGCGCTGATGAGCGCAACGCCGCTCTCGTACAGAATGTCGACAACAAACTCCCTCACACCCTCCGACATGAACCCCTGCAGTAGAGAGAACTTCAGAAACTTGGCGATTGCTACAAGCACGACACCCAGGAGCGCTCCGGCCCACAGGAAAAAGCGATAGATATTGAGAGGTGCGGAGACTTCGTCAATCTGTTCCGGGTGTTCTCGAAAGTAAGCGATCTGTGCATCCGTGACCGATGCCGACTCGCTCAAAAACAAATCCAGATATAGCTCGTCACTGTCCTTTTTCGCGTTTGGCTTCATGGTTCGCTCACTTGGGTAGGGTTCAGCGCCTGAAAGGCACATCCCCCTTGGCTAAGACTTTGTCGCAGCATAGCCATCCGTCAACCTATCAATCACTCAATGTCCGCACAAGGGCAGAAGCGCCAAGGGGGTTTTAGCCCCATCACTGTGCTTCACCGGGCTTGTGAGCTGCCCACAACGCCCGCCCCCCCATAGGGCACGAATCCGCTTTCATGTTCGTTGACCCGCAGCGGCTTGCCCACGAAGGGAAAGGCGCGTTGGGGGCAGGCACTGCGCTCGCACACCTTGCAGCCCATGCCGATGGGCGTGGCAGCCTCCAGGTTGCGCAGGTCCAGGCCTTTCGAATACACGAGGCGCGCCGCGTGCTGCAGATCGCACCCCAGGCCGATGGAGAAGGTTTTGCCCGGGGCGCCCCAGCCGTGACCGGCATGGCTGATGGTGCGGGCAATCCACAGGTAGATGCGGCCGTCTGGCATGCTGGCCAGCTGCGGCACGATGCGGCCAGGCTGGGTGAAGGCCTCGTACACACCCCACAGCGGGCAGGTGCCGCCCGTCCTGGAGAAATGAAAATGCGTAGCCGATTGGCGTTTGCTGATGTTGCCTGCGCGGTCCACGCGGATGAAGAAGAACGGTACACCCGGTGCGTCAGCCCGCTGCAAGGTCGAGAGGCGGTGGCACACGGTTTCGAACCCCACACCAAAGCGACGCGCCAGCAGATCGATGTCGTATTGCAGACGCTCCGCCGCCTGCAAAAACTCGCCATAGGGCAGTACAAACGCCCCCGCCACGTAATTGGCCAGCCCCATGCGCGCGAGGCGCCGCGTGGCATCGTCCTGCCAATGGCTGGCGTTCAGCACTTGTTCGATCAAGCCGTCAAACTCCAGCAGGGCCAGTTGCGTAGCCAGCTGAAACGCCTGCTGGGCAGGGCGCAGCTGGGTGGCCACATGGAGGGTTCGGGTGGCGGCATCAAAGTAGCGGTGGCGCTGGTGGTTCGGAGATCGCAGCACCAGCACCTGGTGCCGCGCCTGCAAACGGTACTGCAGCCACTCCTGCTGGCTGCCGGCCTGCGAGCCGGCTTGCTCCCTGGCCTGCTGTGCCAGATTTTCGGCTGCACGGTCCAGCGCATCAAAATGGTTGCGATGGGCAAAGAAGAAGTCGCGTACCGCCTCAAACGGCATTTGCCGGTGGGGCCCGTGCACCTGGATGGCAACCGCTCCCTCGTCCAGCTCGGCACGCCCGTCACCCAGGCGCGCAGCCAGCGCCTCCAGCCGTTCGGTATCGGCCAGGTGACGCTGGTGCATGGCCAGCAGCGCCTGCGCCAGTTGCGGCAGCCGGGATGCAACCTCGCGCAGCTCCGGCAGCGGCACAGCACCTTCCGGCGCGGGCATGGCGGCCATGGCATCGCGCAGCCGGGCCAGCAGGCGCGCCTCCTCGTCTTCGGAGAACTGCTGAATGTCCACGCCCAGCACTTTGTGAATCTTGAGCAGCACCGGCACGGTGAGCGGGCGTTGGTCCTGCTCGATCTGGTTGAGATAGCTGGGCGATAGCTCCAGCGCCTGCGCCAGCGCGGCCTGGGTCATGCCGCGTTCGGCACGCAGGCTGCGCAGTCGCACGCCCATGAAGGTCTTGGCCATTTCTTCCGTCTCCACTCTGGTGAGTCACCGAGAAATTTGCAAAATTCGCAAACTTTTCATTTCTCTTTCGCAATCATTCGCCAATTCAGGCCTGGGCTTACCGCATGCAATTGCGTAGATTGCGAAGTATGGCAGATTCACCAGCGCCTTCAAACCTGTGCTGGTCGTGACTGCCCCCTACTTCAGGAGATTCGTATGCGCATCGTGGCAGAACCCAGCATCCAGCATCCAGCCCCGGCGGCTGGCAGTTTCAAACCCAAGAAATCCGTGGCCCTGTCGGGCGTGACGGCCGGCAATACCGCGCTATGCACCGTCGGCAAGACTGGCAACGATCTGCACTACCGTGGCTATGACATTCTGGATATCGCTGAAGTTTGCGAATTCGAGGAAATCGCCCACCTGCTGGTGCACGGCAAGTTGCCCACGCGCGCCGAGCTCAGGGCCTACAAGACCCGGCTGAAGTCACTGCGCGGCCTGCCCGGCAGCGTAAAGGCCGCGCTCGAACAGTTGCCAGCCGCCAGCCACCCCATGGATGTGATGCGCACCGGCGTATCTGCCCTGGGCTGCGCGCTTCCCGAGAAGGACGACCACAACCTGGCAGGCAGCCGGGATATCGCCGACCGGCTGATGGCCTCGCTTGGCAGCATGCTGCTGTATTGGTACCACTTCAGCAATTCGGGCCGCCGCATCGAGGTCGAGACCGACGATGAATCCATTGGCGGCCATTTTCTGCACCTGCTGCATGGCACCAGGCCATCGGACAGCTGGGTGCGCGCCATGCATACATCGCTCAATCTGTATGCCGAGCACGAATTCAATGCGTCCACCTTCACCGCCCGCGTGGTGGCAGGTACCGGCAGCGATGTGTATTCGGCCATCACGGGCGCCATCGGCGCGCTGCGCGGCCCCAAGCATGGCGGTGCCAACGAGGTGGCCTTCGAGATCCAGAAACGCTATGACAACCCGGCCGAAGCAGAGGCGGATATCCGGCGGCGCGTGGAAGCCAAGGAGGTGGTGATCGGATTCGGCCACCCGGTCTACACGGTCAGCGACCCACGCAACGTGGTGATCAAGGGCGTGGCCAGGCAGCTGTCCGATGAAGCAGACAGCACCAAGATGTACGACATTGCCGAGCGCCTGGAATCGGTGATGTGGGACGTCAAGAAGATGTTCCCCAACCTCGACTGGTTCAGCGCCGTGAGCTACCACATGATGGGCGTGCCCACCGCCATGTTCACGCCGCTGTTCGTGATTGCGCGCACCAGCGGCTGGGCGGCCCACATCATCGAGCAACGGCAGGACAACAAGATCATCCGCCCGAGCGCCAACTACACCGGCCCGGACGACCAGCAGTTCGTGCCGATTGACGAGCGTCAATAAGTACGGAGCCCCATGACGGCGTCATCCATGCAACCCTATTCCCTGTGCATTGCCATTGCCGAGAAGCTGCGCACGCGCATCCTGAACCACCAGATGCCGCCCGGCAGCGACATCAACGATGGTGCGCTGGCCCAGGAATTCGGCGTGAGCCGCACGCCGGTGCGTGAAGCGATGAAGCTCCTGTGCCACGAAGGCCTGCTGACCGCACAGCCCCGGCGAGGCATGAGCGTGACACGACTCACCCCAGCCCAGGTGGCCGAAGCCCAGCAGCTGTGCAGCCTGCTGGCGAGCCACCTGGCCCAATTGCAGAGACAGCCCTCCGCCGCCAGCACGGGGCTGACGCGCCAGCTCTATGGCGTGGCCCACGCCCGTCTGCAACTGGCGCGCGGGCCGGATGCCTGCATGCCGCTGAACTTTTCCACCACACCATCCGCGCCGGCCCAACCCGCATTGGCCGACTGAAAACCACGAGAAGACCGAACCATGCGTACGCCCCCCAGCAGCAACCTCTACCGCCAGCCATTGGCAGGCACATCGCTGCACTACTACAACGCCCAGGCCGCAGTGGATGCCATCCACCCCGGCGCCTGGGCCACGCTGCCCTATACCAGTCGCGTTCACGCCGAAAACCTGGTGCGCCGCTGCGACCCCGCCATCCTCACCGAATGCTTGACCCAGATCACGTTGCGCAAACGCGAACGCGACTTTCCATGGTTTCCGGCGCGCGTGGTGTGCCACGACATCCTGGGCCAGACCGCGCTGGTGGATCTGGCCGGCCTGCGCGATGCCATTGCAAGCCAGGGGGGCGATCCGGCGGCGGTGAACCCGGTCGTGCCCGTGCAGCTCATCGTGGACCATTCGCTTTCCGTGGAGTGCGGTGGCTTCGACCCGCAGGCCTTTGAAAAGAACCGTGCCATTGAAGACCGGCGCAACGAAGACCGCTTCCACTTCATCGACTGGTGCAAGCGCGCCTTCCTGAATGTGGAGGTGATCGCACCGGGCAACGGCATCATGCACCAGATCAATCTGGAACGCATGAGCCCCGTGGTCCACGCCGTCAACGGCGAGGCCTACCCCGACACCCTGGTGGGCACCGACAGCCACACGCCGCATGTCGATGCACTGGGCGTCATCGCCGTGGGCGTGGGCGGGCTCGAAGCCGAGAGCGTGATGCTGGGCCGCGCCTCCTGGATGCGCCTGCCCGAGATCGTCGGCGTGCAGCTACAAGGCAAGCGCCAGCCGGGGATCACCGCCACGGATATCGTGCTCGCGCTGACGCAGTTTCTGCGCCAGCAGAAAGTGGTGGGCGCCTACCTGGAATTCTTTGGCGATGGCGCGCGCAGCCTCACCATTGGCGACCGCGCCACCATCTCCAACATGGCGCCCGAATACGGCGCCACGGCCGCCATGTTTGCCATCGACGAGCAGACCATCGATTACCTGCGGCTGACAGGCCGCGATCCCGCGCAGGTACAACTGGTGGAAACCTATGCCCGGCAGGCAGGCCTGTGGGCCGACACGCTGGAACATGCCGAGTACGAGCGCACCTTGCACTTCGACCTGTCCTCCGTCGTGCGCAATATGGCGGGCCCCTCCAACCCGCATGCGCGGCTCCCCACCACCGATCTGGCTGCGCGAGGCATTGCCGGTGCATGGGTGGAGGAAGATGGCCGCATGCCAGACGGGGCCGTCATCATCGCTGCCATCACCAGTTGCACCAACACCAGCAACCCGCGCAACGTGATCGCCGCCGGCCTGCTGGCGCGCAATGCCCGCAACCTGGGCCTGGCGCGCAAGCCCTGGGTCAAGTCATCGCTGGCCCCGGGCTCCAGAACGGTGCCGCTGTACCTGCAGCAGGCGGGGCTGCTTGGCGATCTGGAAGCGCTGGGCTTTGGCGTGGTCGCCTTTGCCTGCACCACCTGCAACGGCATGAGCGGCGCACTCAGCCCGGCCATTCAGCAAGAGATCATCGACCGCGATCTCTACACCACGGCCGTGCTCTCGGGCAACCGCAACTTTGACGGGCGCATCCACCCCTACGCCAGGCAGGCGTTCCTCGCCTCTCCGCCGCTCGTGGTGGCTTACGCAATTGCAGGCACCATCCGCTTTGACATTGAAAACGACGTGCTGGGCATGCACCAGGGGCGCGAGATCCGGCTCAGGGACATCTGGCCCAGCGATGAAGAGATCGACACGGTGGCAAAAGCGGCTGTCAGGCCCGAGCAGTTCCGCGCCGTGTACGAGCCCATGTTCGCCATTCACCATAACGCCAGCGCCCAGGAAGAGGCGCTCTACCCCTGGCGCCCGCAAAGCACCTACATCCGCCGCCCACCCTACTGGGAGGGTGCCCTGGCTGGCGAGCGCTCGCTGCGCGGCATGCGGCCCCTGGCCATCCTGCCGGACAACATCACCACCGACCATCTCTCGCCCTCCAACGCCATCCTGATGGACTCTGCCGCAGGCGAATACCTGCACCGCATGGGCCTGCCGGAAGAAGACTTCAACTCCTACGCCACCCATCGCGGCGACCACCTCACGGCCCAGCGCGCCACCTTCGCCAACCCCCAACTGTTCAACGAAATGGTGAGGAACGCCGATGGCAGCGTAAGACAGGGCTCTCTGGCACGCGTGGAGCCGGAAGGCCGCGTCATGCGCATGTGGGAAGCCATAGAAACCTATATGGACCGCAGGCAGCCGCTCATCATCATTGCGGGCGCCGACTACGGCCAGGGCTCCAGCCGCGACTGGGCAGCCAAGGGCGTGCGCCTCGCGGGCGTGGAAGCCATCGCAGCGGAAGGCTTCGAGCGCATCCACCGCACCAACCTGATCGGCATGGGCGTGCTGCCGCTGGAGTTTGTACCCGGCACCACGCGCCTGACACTGGGCCTCGATGGCACGGAAACCTTTGACGTGCTTGGCAGGCGCGAGCCGCGTGCCCGCCTGGTATTGGCCGTGCACCGCCGCGATGGCTCCCACCTGGAAGTGCCGGTGATCTGCCGCCTCGATACCGCAGAGGAAGTCAGCATTTACGAGGCGGGTGGCGTGCTGCAGCGCTTTGCACAGGATTTTCTGGCAGAAAATGATGAAAAACTGCTGGAGCCGCAAGTGTAGAAAGCGCCAAACGCTATCAAATTTGATGCCCCAGATACAACCAATATGCGGTGCGCTGCAGCCTGCACGCGCCCCACACAGAAAGACAGCATGAGAGACAAGCAGCGGACAGCACCGCAAATCAGGATTGCCGCCACCTACCTGCGCGGCGGCACGAGTAAAGGTGTTTTCTTCCATCTGCAGGACCTGCCAGCCGCAGCCCAGCAGCCGGGCCCCGTGCGCGATGCCATCTTTCTGCGCGCGCTGGGCAGCCCCGACCCATACGGCAAGCAGATCGACGGCATGGGAAATGCATCGTCCAGCACCAGCAAAGGCGTCATCCTGAGCCGCAGCACGCGCGAAGGCCATGATGTGGACTACCTTTTCGGCCAGGTTTCCATCGACAGGCCTTTTGTGGACTGGAGCGGCAACTGCGGCAACCTCAGCGCCGCCGTCGGCCCCTGCGCCATCCACATGGGCCTGATCAGCCCGGAGAGAATTCCGCACAACGGCACGGTCACCGTGCGCATCTGGCAGGCCAATATCGGCAAGACCATCGTGGCGCACGTTCCCATCACCGAAGGGCAGGTTCAGGAAACCGGCGATTTCGAGCTGGATGGCGTCACCTTCCCCGCTGCCGAAGTGGCGCTGGAGTTTGTTGACCCTGCCGATGAAGGCGAGGCGGGTGACGCAGGCGCCGGGATTTTCCCGACTGGCAACCTCATCGACCAGCTGGATGTGCCCGGTATCGGCCGCTTTGCCGTGACCATGGTCAATTCCGGTATCCCCACCATCTTCCTGAACGCCGGTGACCTGGGCTACAACGGCACCGAACTGCAGGACGCCATCAACAACGATGCAGACGCCCTGGCCAGGCTGGAAACCATCCGCGCCCACGGCGCGCTCCGCATGGGCCTGATTCACGATCTGGCAGAGGCGGCCACGCGCCAGCACACGCCCAAGATTGCCTTGGTGGCACCACCCGTGGGCTACCAGGCGGCAGGCGGTAAAAACATTGACGCCAGGGACATCGACCTGACGGTGCGCGCCCTCTCCATGGGCAAGCTGCACCACGCCATGATGGGCACCGCAGCCGTGGCCATCGGCACCGCAGCGGCGATACCCGGCACGCTGGTAAACCTGGCTGCAGGCGGTGGCGAGCGGCAGGCCGTGCGCTTTGGCCACCCAAGCGGCACGCTGCGCGTGGGCTCCGAGGTACAGCTCGTCAACGGCGAGTGGCAGGTCACCAAGGCCTTGATGAGCCGCAGCGCGCGGATTCTGATGGAAGGCTGGATTCGGGTACCCGGCGAGGTGCTGCTTGCCAAGTAGCGGGGCTCAACATACCCAACCACTCTTCCGCGCTTTACACAAGCGCGCCTTGCGCTATCAAAAACAGAGAAGACAAGAGAGAAACCATGAATTCCAGGCAACAACTCAAAGCCTTGGCTGATGCACGCCGGGGCGTCATCGTACCGGGCGCCTTCAATGCCTTGTCGGCCCGGCTGATCGCCGACCTGGGCTTTGAAGCCATTTACGTGACCGGCGCCGGTGTCACCAATATGTGGTTCGGCATGCCCGACCAGGGCTTCATGGGCCTGACCGACATTGCCGACCACACAGCCCGCATCCGCGACGCGGTGGAGGTGCCGCTGCTCGTCGACGCCGACACGGGTTTTGGCAACGCCGTCAACACCTACCACGCCGTGCGCACGCTGGAGCGCGCAGGCGCTGACTGCATTCAGCTCGAAGACCAGGTCAGCCCCAAGCGCTGCGGCCACTTCAATGGCAAGGCGGTGATCGAGACCAGCGAGATGCTGAGCAAGATCAAGGCCGCCGTCGACGCCCGGCGCGACGAAGGCACCCTCATCATGGCCCGCACCGATGCGGCCGCCGTCCACGGTTTCGAGGCCGCCATCGAACGCGCCCAGGCCTTTGAGGAAGCAGGTGCCGATATTCTGTTCGTCGAAGCCGTGACCGAGCAGGCACAGGTGCGTGCCCTGCCCCAGCGGATCAAGGCACCCCAGCTCATGAACATGGTGATCGGCGGCAAGACCCCCATCTTCAATGCCGATGAACTGGGCCAGCTGGGCTTTGGCTTTGTGCTCTACGCCAACGCGGCCCTGCAGGGCGCCGTGGCCGGTATGCAGAAGTGCCTGACGCTGCTGCGCGATACCCATCAGGTGAACGAAGACCCGGCCATCGTCGCCCCGTTTCTGGAACGCCAGCGCCTCGTGAACAAGGATTTCTGGGATTCGCTGGAGCAGAAGTACAGGTAAGCGCCAGAGCTATGGCGATTGAGAATCTAAATGAAATCGGGCTATGGTGCTCGTACATAAAGCGCCATTCGCTCCCTTATCGATAGCAGACTACGCTCCGTCAGCTACCACGTGGGGCGGCTTCTACGGCAGCGCCGCCCCGCGTGGCCGCCAGCCCTGCAGCATCAACTCCAGCGCCTGCATGGCGTCGGCCAGACGTGAGGCAGGTGCGCCTTCCTCCGCTATCCAGAATGCCGCTTCGACGAGGCAGCCGTTGAGCACGCGGGCCAGCGCCTGGGGGCTTGCGCGAACGATCACGCCCTGCTCCATCAGCCCTTGCAGGTAATTGGCGACAAACTGGATGCACTTGCGGTGCTGCTCACCCTGGTCCGTGCCGGTGAGGACGGAGCGCGCATCCTGCAGCACGATGCGGCGGATCTCCGCCTCCTGCGCCATGGCCAGATAAGCGCGGCAATAGGCCAGAAAGCCCTCCCACGGATCGGCATGGGCCTGCAGCACGGCTTCGAGCCGCTCGTCCATTTCGGCATCCATCTGCGCCACCACCGCCGCCAGCAGGCCGGGCTTGCCGCCAAAGTGATGGTACAGCGCGCCACGCGTCAGCCCCGCCTGCGCGGTCAGCTCGTCCATTGAGGCCTGCGCATACCCCTGCGCCGCAAACGCACGCCTGCCTGCCACAACCAGTTTGGCGCGGGTGGCCTCAATCATGCTGGCGCGGCTTTGGCGCATGCTGGACTCCATTCACATACAAATCGTATGCTAATGATACGTCGAGGCCCCGTCTTGCGTAGAATCACTCACATACGCTGCGTATGTGTTTTCATGCGCCCTGCGCAGCGGCTGCCGCCGCCGAGTCTTTTCTGCACCGAGGTTTCGATGTTCCACGCCTACCGCCAGCTGTTTGCCGCGCCCGGCACCGCCAGTTTTGTACTGGCCGGCCTGATTGCCCGCCTGCCCTTGTCGATGACAGGTATCGGCCTCATCACCATGCTGTCGCAACAGCGCGGCGCCTATACGCTGGCGGGCGCCGTGGCGGCCTGTTTTGCACTGTCGATTGCCGTGCTGGCACCACGCATCTCCGCCCTGGTGGACCGCCACGGCCAGCGCAAGGTGCTGCCCGTGGCCGCTGCAACCAGTGCCAGCGCCATGTTCGCCCTGCTGGCCTGCGCCCACTGGCAAGGGCCGGACTGGCTGCTGTTGCTGCTGGCCGCGCTGGTAGGGAGCCTGCCCAGCATGCCCGCCATGGTGCGCGCGCGCTGGACGGTGCTGTACCGGGGCACGCCGCAGCTGCAGACCGCCTATGCGTTCGAAGCCGTGCTGGATGACCTGTGCTTCATCATCGGCCCGCCACTGTCCGTGGGACTGAGCATGGTGCTGTTCCCCGAAGCAGGCCCCATGGCTGCCGCGCTGTTGCTGCTGGTGGGCGTCACCCTCTTTGTGCTGCAGCGCCGCACCGAGCCCCCCGTCACCCCCCACGACCAGCAGGCACGCCAGCGTTCGCTGGTGCGCCACCAGCCCGTGGTGCGTTCGCTCGCACTGTTCATGCTCGCCCAAGGCATCATCGTGGGCACCATTGATGTGGCGGCCGTGGCCTTTGCCACCCAGCACGGCCAGCCTGCCATGGCGAGCGTGGTGCTGTCGTTCTACGCACTGGGTTCCTGCGTGATGGGCCTGGTGTTCGGGGCCCTGCGCCTGCAGATGCCGCTCCACCGCCAGATCGTCTGGGTGGGCGCTTCGGTGGCGATCACGGCCGTGCCGCTGCTGCTGGCCAGCAACCTCACCGCCCTGACCCTGGCCGTGCTGCTGGCTGGCATCACCTTCGGGCCCACGATCACCGTGGCCATGGGCCTGGTGGAGCAGCAGGTGGCAGCCAGCCGGCTGACCGAGGGCATGACCTGGCTGCTGACGGGCCTGGCCATGGGCGTGGCCCTGGGAGCGGCGGCCGCCGGCTGGGTGACCGACCACCTGGGCCCGCAGATGTCCTTTGTGGTGGCGCTGGTTGCGGGCGCGGCCATGTGGGCCTGGGGTGCGCAGGCGGGGCGCCTGGCCCGCCATGAAGCGCCTGCAGAGCACGCTGCCTGCACAGGCTGAGCGGTTTCAGGCCAAGAGCCAGACCGCGGGTATCACCCCGCTGCCAGCGGCTGGCGCGCCAGCGCAATGAAGGCCTGCAGGTAATCGATGTGCAGATCGGCTTCTCGTGCGCCCAGGTAGATCTGCTTGGCGATGCCCTTGGCGCCCAGGCGCAACGGCACCACGGCCATCTTCTGCGCGTATTCCAGCGCCAGCCAGCGCGGCAGCGCGGCCACCCCACGGCCGCTGGCCACCATCTGCATCATGATGTCGGTGGTCTCGATGGTCTTGTGGCGCCGGGGCGCAATGCCCTTGGGCAGCAGAAACTGGGTGTAGATGTCGAGCCGGTCCACCGCAACGGGGTAGGTGATCAGCACTTCGCGCGCCAGATCGGCAGGGCGCACGTAGCTGGCAGCAGCCAAGGGGTGCGTGGCAGCCACCACCAGCACCTGTTCGTAGTCGAACACCGGCTCAAAGTGCAGGCCGGGCTTGAACAGGGGATCGGGCGTGACCAGCATGTCGATCTCGTAGCCAAAAAGCGCGCCAATGCCGCCGAACTGGAATTTCTGCTTCACGTCCACATCCACATCCGGCCACGCCGCCAGATACGGAGAGACGATCTTGAGCAGCCACTGGTAGCACGGGTGGCATTCCATGCCGATGCGCAGGCTGCCGCGCTCGCCCTGCGCAAACTGCTGCAGGCGCGCTTCGGCCAGATCGAGCTGTGGCAGCACGCGCCCTGCCACGGCCAGCAGGTACTGCCCGGCCTGCGTCAGGCGCAGGCTGCGGCCTTCGCGCAGCCAGATCGCGGTGCCCAACTGGCCCTCCAGCTTTTTCATGCTGTGGCTGAGGGCCGACTGGGTCACGCACAGCACATCGGCTGCGGCGGTCAATGAGCCTTGTTTTTCAACCTCTTGAACGATGGCGAGATGGATACGCTCCAGCATAAGTGAACAGAATTCATTGATATGTGAAATAAAACCATTTTACTTCATACATCAAATCCCAGACGATGCGTCCGTCGCTCTCGGAACGTGCTCACGTTCACAGGCAGGGCCTGTTCATTGATACCGGAAGATCTGTATGACCACCATCCACAACCTCGGCTTTCCACGCATCGGCGCGCGGCGCGAACTCAAGTTCGCGCTGGAGTCCTACTGGAGGGGCGAATCCTCGCGCAGCGAGTTGAAGACACTGGGCGCCCAGTTGCGCGCACGCCACTGGGCCAGCCAGCAAGACCTCGATCTGGTGCCTGTGGGCGATTTCTCCTTCTACGACCAGGTGCTGGACATGAGCTTCACCCTGGGCAACCTGCCCGAGCGGGTACAGGGCTTCCATGGCGACGCACTGGACAACTACTTCCGCGTCGCCCGTGGTCGCTCGGCAGCGACCGCAGAAACCTCCGGCTCAGCGACGGTGGGCCACGCAGAACACACCGCCTGCTGCGGCAGTGGCGTGGCCGCCGGCGAGATGACCAAATGGTTTGATACCAACTACCACTACATCGTGCCCGAATTCACGGCAGGCACCCGGTTCCAGCTCGACGCCACGCGCCTCGTGGAACAATTGGCCGAGGCCCGCGCCCTGGACGTGCGCACCAAGCCGGTGATCATCGGCCCGGTGACCTACCTCTCCATCGGCAAGGCCAAGGACGGCTCCAGCAAGCTGGATCTGCTGGAGCGCATTCTGCCCGTCTATGCCGAGCTGCTGGACATGCTGGCCGCGCAGGGCGTGGAATGGGTGCAGATCGATGAGCCGATTCTGGTGACCGAGCTGGACGCCGACTGGCAGCATGCCTTCAACACCGCCTACCACCACCTCAAGGCCAGCAAGGCCAAGCTCCTGCTGGCCACCTATTTTGGCGACCTGGCCGAGAACAAATACCTGGCGGCCAACCTGCCCGTTGCAGGCCTGCACATCGATGCCATCCAGGGCCAGGGTGATGTGCAGCAACTGCTGGGGCTGCTGCCGCCCCACAAGGTGCTGTCGCTGGGCGTGATCAATGGCCGCAATATCTGGAAAACCGATCTGGGCGCCGTGCTCGACTGGGTGGAACCGCTGGCCGAGCAGTTGGGCAATCGCCTGTGGATTGCCCCCACCTGCTCCCTGCTGCATGTGCCTGTGGATCTGGACAGCGAACAAAAGCTGGATGCCGAGGTCAAATCCTGGCTCGCTTACGCACTGCAAAAGCTGGATGAACTGCGCGTGCTGGGCAAGGCGCTGTCTGAGGGCCGAGCGTCCGTGGCGGCAGAGCTCGCAGCCAACGCAGCGGCGTTGCAGGCGCGGCGCAATTCGCCCCGCGTTCACAACCCTGCAGTGCGCGCCGCCGTGGCGCAGATCACTACCGCCCTGGGCCAGCGCCAAAGCGCCTACCCCGTGCGTGCGGCCAGGCAGGCGGCCCGGCTTGGCTTGCCCGCCTTTCCCACCACCACCATCGGCTCGTTTCCGCAGACCGCAGAAATCCGCCATGCGCGCAGTGAATTCAAGGCAGGTCGGCTCAATCAGGACGGCTACCAGGCCGCCATGCGCGCCGAGATCGAGCGCAGCGTGCGCGAACAGGAGGCGCTGGACCTGGACGTGCTCGTGCATGGCGAAGCCGAGCGCAACGACATGGTCGAATACTTTGGAGAGCAGCTCGACGGTTATGCCTTCAGCCAGTTTGGCTGGGTGCAGTCCTATGGCTCGCGCTGCGTGAAGCCGCCAATCCTGTTTGGCGACATCAGCCGACCCAAGGCGATGACGGTGGAATGGACACGGTTTGCCCAGTCGCTCACCCACCGCCCGATGAAGGGCATGCTGACCGGCCCGGTCACCATTCTCAACTGGTCATTCGTGCGCGACGACCAGCCGCGCTGGCAGTCGTGCTACCAGCTGGCGCTGGCCATCCGCAAGGAAGTGCTCGACCTGGAAAAGGCCGGTGTGGGCATCATCCAGATCGACGAAGCCGCACTGCGCGAAGGCCTGCCGCTGCGCAAATCACAGTGGCAGCAGTACCTGCACTGGGCCGTGGAATCTTTCCGCATTACCGCCAATGGCGTGGGCGACGAAACGCAGATCCACACCCATATGTGCTATTCGGAATTCAACGACATCATCGCGTCGATTGCCGACATGGATGCCGATGTGATCACCATCGAAACCTCCCGCTCGGACATGGAGTTGCTCGACGCCTTCGAGAACTTTCAATATCCCAATGAGATCGGCCCCGGCGTGTACGACATCCATTCACCCAACATTCCGACACAGGAACACATCGTGGGCCTCATGAAAAAAGCGGCAGAGCGCATTCCGGCGCAGCGCCTCTGGGTCAACCCCGACTGCGGCCTCAAGACACGCCAATGGGGCGAGGTACTACCGGCACTGGCGCAGATGGTGGCCGCAGCCAAGGTTTTGCGCAGCGCGGCACAGGATCACAGGGACGTGGTGAGTGCAGCCGCCTGACGGTACCGCGCGGGTGTGGCGGCAGTGCAGGCTGCCGCTGGCTCGCTCACCCCTCCTGCAGGCCAGCCAGAATCTGCGCCTTGCTGCGCTCCTTGAGTTCTGACAGCTTGCGCACCGTGGCGGCATGCGGCCGCGCCTTGCCCTGCTCATACTTGTAGATGCTTTGGCCTGTTACCCCAACCAGGGCACCATATTGCGCCGCAGACAGCCCGATTTTCTGGCGGTGCGCCGCCAGGCGCGACGGACTGAAGCGCCGCTGGATGCCAGCTTCTGCCGCCTCACCCGTGCCTGCCTCTGCCTTGGGCGCCTGCCCGCCTTTGCTGGCCACCTTGCGCACCTCGGCGATTTCGCGCTTGAGTGCCGCAATGGCCGAGCGTTGCGCGCTCACCGCCTTGCGCAGGGATTCGATCTCTGCGCGGATTTCCTTGCGGGCCACGCGCGTGATCTCGGATTTGAGGAGTGCAGCAATGTTGGGCATGAGCCATTTTGCGGCAACTCCCCAATGTCTGGCAAATGGTGCAAGCCCCAGCCCATTTGCACGCCCCGCAAAACCTCGTCAAAAATAGTTGCCGAGCAAGGAGGCAACTTCAATCAGCAGCAGCACGGCAAACATGCGCGCCAGTCCGGAAAGGTCGGATTCCGGGCCCAGCACCTCTTCATCGCGCATGCCATAGGGACGATACATGGCAGATGCCGTGGGTATCAAGGCGACAGCCAGGCTGAACAGCAGCGTCTTGAGGGCGAACAGCCAGGTCACCATGGGGCTGAACACATTGCCGAACATGCGCGTATACAACTCCACCCCCACCAGGCTGAAGCCATAGACACTGAAATACACCATGACCAGCGACACCACGCAGGACAGCGCCGCGAGCGTGACGGATGCATACATGCTGGCCACCACCAGCGGCAGCATCTCGCTGCGCACCGGATCGAACCCCTGCGCGCGCAAGCGGTCAAAGTGCCCGCTCTCACGCAGACGCGCCAGCGTGGCGCCCGCTGGAATGGAGCAGCGCATGGCCACAAACAGCGCTGCGGTGAGCGGAATCAACTCCAGCACCAGCACGCGGATCACCATCTCGACGGCCACGCGCGAGAGGCCGTAGCTCGTTGCGGTCACGAAGACGATGCGCGCCACCACGAGGCACAGCAGCGCGGCCAGCGCAGTAAACCCGAGCAGGATGGGAGCGGTATCCACATACATGCGCCGCAAAAGCCGCGCGCGGGTCACTGCGCCGTAGCTGCTGGGCGTGAGCAGCATCACCAGCACGACGGCGCCCAGGTACACGATGCGCGACCAGGCCACCACCCAGCGCTGCGCGGTGCGCCAGAGGCGGTGGGGCCATTGGGGTTGAAGCAGGCTTGCCAACATACGAAGAATCATAGGCCATGAACAGGGCTGGCCAACCCGGGCGCCATCTTCACCCACACCCTGCAGATCCCGGTGAGCCATGCCAGCGCCGTATAGAACCCAGGCGCTGCAGACATTCAACGCCCACCCATACCAGGCGATAAGCTATATATTTAATAGCAAATTTCCATCCAACCAATGCGCGGCAACGGCACCGCGTCAGACATGCCGCTTGACGGCTGAGCCTACGGTGGCTCCCAGGTCCTGCGTATCGGCACGCCGGTGCAATGCCTCGATGGTGCGGCACACGCCAGAGTGGCCATCGCAGCAATCCCTGAGGGCGACCAGCTCCTTCTCCAGGGTCTGCAACTCCTGCAGGCGCTCGCGCACATGGTGCAGGTGCGCATCCACCGTCGTGCGGGCGGCGGTGCAGTCTTCCGTACTGTGCCAATCGAGGGCGAGCAAAGAACGCACTTCGTCCAGGGACATGTCCATAGCCCGGCACAGGCGGATGAAGCGCAGTTGGTGAATCTCTGCATCGCTATACAAACGATAGCTGCTCTCGCTTCTGGCGCCAGCGCTGAGCAGGCCTTCTTTCTCGTAATAACGGATATTGGCGGCCGACACGCCCGAGCGCGTAGCCGCTTCGCCGATTTTGTAGAGTGCGCCGGTTGCAACCATGGCTTGACTTTGAAGTGACTTTAAGGTTTCCAATCTTCGCATGAGCGATAAAAACCTGACAGCCCCTGCCCATTTGGATCTCCACTCGGACTCCTCTTCGCGCGCCAATGCGCACACCCATTCACACGCCCACACGCATACCGGCGAACAGGGCCATGCCCACCGGCATGATCACCAGGCGCATGGGCACCACGGCCCGTCCGTCACCAGCGCTGCGGCTGGCAACTGCACGCCCGCCAAGGGTGTTGCGGGGTGCTGCGACTGCGGCACCATCGACCTCAGCTTTGGCAAGCGCAAGGCAGCGCAGGCCAATGCACACAACCACGAGGGCCATGACCACGCCAGTGAAGGCGGCGATGACCATGGCCACGACCACGGTGCCCTGCCCGGTTGGGGCCGCATCGGCGCGGCCCTCGTAGCAGCCGTGGCGGCCGAAGCCTTTCACTGGGCGAGTGGCGAACCCGGCAGCGCCAACTACGATGTGCTGCACTACGGCGGCATGGCGCTCGCCCTGGTAGCCATTGCGCTGTCGGGCCTGGGCGTCTACAAGGCGGGCATCAAGGGCCTGCTGCAGCTCAAGCTGGGCATCCATGCGCTGATGGCGGTTGCCGTCACCGGCGCCTTCATCATCGGCCAGTGGCCCGAAGCGGCCATGGTGATGGCGCTGTATGCCGCCGCCGAGCGCATTGAAGACATGGCCATGGACCGTGCACGCAATGCCATACGCGACCTGCTGAATCTCGCTCCGCAAGAAGCCGATGTAGTGCTGCCCGATGGCAGCACGCAGCGCATGCTGGCCGCCGATGTGCGCATGGGCTCGGTGGTGCGCATTGCGCCGGGTGCACGTGTTCCGCTGGACGGCACAGTCAGCCAGGGCCAGAGCGCGGTCGATCAGGCGCCCATCACCGGCGAAAGCACGCTGGCAGAAAAATCCGTGGGCGACCCTTTGTATGCAGGCAGCGTCAACCAGCAAGGCGAGCTGCAAATGCGTGTGGACGCTGCCCCCGAGCAAAGCCTGATCAGCCGCATCGTGCGCGCGGTGGAGGAAGCCCAGGCCTCCAAGGCGCCCACGCAGCGCTTTGTGGACCGCTTTGCCGCCATCTACACGCCAATCGTGCTGCTGCTGGGCATTGCGCTGGCCGTGATCGCCCCGTTCGCCATGGGCTGGACCTGGACACAGTCCATCTACCAGGCTCTGGCGCTCCTGGTGATTGCCTGCCCTTGCGCGCTGGTTATCTCCACGCCGGTTACGGTGGTGAGCGCCCTCACCGTTGCAGCCAAGAATGGCGTGCTGATCAAGGGCGGCAGCGCACTGGAAGGTGCCCGCAACCTGCGCGCCATTGCCATGGACAAGACCGGCACCCTGACCACAGGACAACCCCAATTGATGGGGGTTCAGGTGTGGGGCAACCTGCCCTCGGGTGACGAGGAGCGCATCGCCTGGCAACTGGCAAGCCGCTCCGACCACCCGGTCTCGCGCGCCATTGCAAATGGGCTGGAATCATCCTTCGCCCACACCTCCAGCCACAATACGCAGGATGTAGAGGCGTTACCGGGCCGGGGAATGGCTGGTACCGTTGACGGTTCGCGCTATGTGCTGGGCAATCTCCGCCTGATGCGCGAAATGGGCATTGCCAGCGAAACCCTGGAAGAAGCGCTGCAACGCCACGAGCAGCAAGGCCATTCCGTCACACTGCTCGCCGATGAGCGCTCGGTACACGCTATCTTCGCCGTCGCCGACCCGCTGCGTGCACAGGCGCCCGAGGCCGTGCGCCAGCTGCAGACGGTGGGCGTGCAGCCCGTGGTGCTCAGCGGCGACAACGGCACCACCGTGGCCACCATCGCATCGCAGGCCGGTATCTCGCGGGCGCAGGGCAATCTGCTGCCAGAAGACAAATTACGCATCCTCGGCGAGATGCAAACCAGCACCGGCCCGACCGCCATGGTGGGCGATGGCATCAATGATGCCCCGGCCCTTGCCAAGGCAGACCTGGCTTTTGCCATGGGTGGCACCCACGCCACCGACATGGCGATGGAAACCGCCGATGTGGTGCTGATGAACGACGACCTGCGCCGCATTCCGCAGACCGTTGCGCTGTCGCGCCATGCCCACGGCGTGTTATGGCAGAACATCACCCTGGCGCTGGGAGTGAAGGTAGTGTTCTTTGTACTAGCGCTGACGGGCAATGCCAGCATGTGGATGGCCGTGGTGGCCGACATGGGCGTGAGCCTTCTGGTCGTGGCCAATGGCCTGCGCCTGCGGTTGTGGAAGGGCTTTGCCCAGTAAGGCATCCCTCGGGAGCACCTTATGAAAAAGCGCGGAAGTATCCGCGCTTTGTTTTTTGGCGTTATCACCGCCACATGCATAACTGAACAATCGGCAAGAGCGTCAGTCGGCGTCTCAGGGCTGCTTGTGCGCAGCCTTCCACTGCTGCACGGCTTTGAGGGTCTGCTGTACATGCTCGATTGGATCGCTGCCTTCGTGCATGAACAACACCTTGCCATTGGGCGCAATCACATACGAGATGCGCGATGCCGTGCCTGGGCGTGCGGCCGATCCTGCATCGTAGGCCTGGATGGTCTTTGCGTCCGGATCGGACGCCACGACAAACTGATCGCGGCAGGCCTCGGTCGAGAATTTCTGCAAGGTGGCGATATCGTCATGCGATATACCCACCACCCGCGCACCCGAGGCGGCAAATTGCGGCGTCGCCTCGGCAAAGGCATGGGCCTCCACAGTGCAGCCCTGCGTGAACGCCTTGGGAAAGAAGTACAGCACCACCGGCCCACCCTTGAGCGCAGCGGCCATGTCAAACGGTTGCGCCTTGCCCGCCAGGGCCGACTGCGTAGTAAAGACAGGCGCCGTGGCCCCCACCGCCAACGCGGCGTACGCTGGTGCAGCCAGCCACAGCATGCCAGTTGTGGCAAGCACTGCTGAAATCATCTTGAAAGCCATCGTCCATCCTTTCCGTACTGTTTGCACCAAGCCGCAGCCTTTAGAGCTGCTAACATAACCCTTGATACGTCGTTGCTTCGCCTTGTCGTACGTCTGTACTGCCTGCGGCTTCGCGTCTCGTCTCAACCGCAAATCTGCGATTTGCTGGGTTGTGTTAGCGGCTCTTAATGCGGCCTTCGTATTTAGGCAGCACGGCCAGCGCGCTTTTCGCGCACCCTCCGTAGCCATTGCATCACAGGTTCGCCGCAGCGAAGTCACCCAACGGTCACAAACCCATAGAATACGCAACTTGGCGTGATGGCACGCATCATCACCGCATTGACCGCATATATTCCCTCCCACACCTTGCAACTCGCCTGCGGCATGCGATGGTGTGATTTCTACAGGAGACAAACCCGATGATCCAACAAGTTCTGCGTTGTGGCGCTGTGGCCGTGGCCCTGAGTGCCGCTGCCGTGGCCCATGCCCAAGCCCCCGCCAGTGACTACCCCGGCAGCAAGCCAGTGCGCATGATCGTGCCCTTCCCACCGGGCGGCGGCACCGACATCCTCTCACGCATCATTGCGCAGAAGCTGACCGAGCACAACCACTGGACCGTGGTGGCCGACAACCGCGCAGGCGCGGGCGGCACCATCGGCATCACCGAAGCCACCAAGGCCCAGCCTACCGGCTATGACATCGTGATGGGCCAGAAGGACAACGTGGTGCTGGGCTACTACCTGTACAAGGGCCTGCCCTGGAACCCTTCCAAGGATCTGACGCCGATTGCCCACGTGGCCTACTCGCCTGTCATCATCGCCACGGCGGAAACCAGCAAGTTCAAGACCTTGAACGACGTGATCGCTGCAGCCAAGGCTGACCCGGGCAAGATCACCTACGGCTCGCCCGGCAATGGCACCAGCATCCACATTGCGGGCGTGTTGTTTGAAAAGGCTGCGGGCGTGAAGCTGACCCACGTGCCGTACAAGGGCTCCAACCCGGCCCTGGTCGACACCCTGTCGGGCAATGTCGATCTGCTGGTGTCATCGGTGCCATCCGCCATCGGCCAGATCAAGGCTGGCAAACTGCGCCCGCTCGCCGTCACCTCTGCCAAGCGCAGCTCGTCGCTGCCCGATGTGCCTACCGTGGCCGAGCTGGGTATGAAGGGCTTTGACGTGAGCACCTGGTACGGCCTGTTCGGCCCCAGGAACCTGCCCGCGCCCATCGTCACCAAGCTGAACACCGAGGTGAACAAGCTCCTGGCCGACAAGAGCGTGCAGGAAGCCATCCAGGCTCAGGGTGCCGAGCCTCAGGCCATGTCGGTGGCTGATTTCGACAAGTTCTTCCACCAGGATTTCAAGGATTCCAAGGCCATCGTCGAATCGTCGGGCGCAGCGATCCAGTAAAACCGATTGCTTCCCAATAGATAGCTGCCCGCGCTTGGTACACAAGCGCGGGCAGTCTTTTTTCTAGATTGCAAAAAAAGCGCAGGCAGGCTCAGGCGTCATCGCCCTGAAAGGCCCGGCGCCGCAAGGTCACCACCAGCGTGTCGCGGTGGCCACCCGATTCATCCAACGGCTGAATGGGCGTGCTCTCGTGGATCATGCGGGCGTCATCGAGCAGCATCAGCGACCAGGGCTCGGTCAGGGTAAAGCGCAGGCCTTGCGGGCCGGTGGCATCGAACACACGGGTTTCGCCGCCCTTGATATTGGTGCGCCCCACCAGGAACACAGCCACCAGATCGACGCCATCGCGGTGCGCACCCTCCGGCGTCGGACGGCCAATGCCGTCAGTGGTATCAATGCGGAACTGGTGCGCCTCGGTATACCAGGCTTCCTCTGCCCCGGTATCAAACAGCGCATTGGAGGTGCGTCCCAGCGCCAGCAGCAACTGTGTCCAGGCGGGGTTGTCATTGGTGGCAGGCAACACCGGCTCGAACCAGCGCTGCATGCCGCCATGCAAGGCGTTGTACTGCACCGGCTGCCAGTGCGCCCGGTGCGCCACGGTGTGCACGGCGCCCGATTGCACCACATAGCAGGAATGGCGGCGCTTGCGATAGCGCCCACCATCCTTCAGGTAGGCGTCGTCCGGCATGCCATTCCAGCTGTCAGCCAGCTGGGGCAGCAACTCGCCATCACACTGCGCCCATTGCGCAACGGTGGCAGGGCTGAGCACTGCATAACCGTATGCACGCAAGGTGCTGTCTACGCTTTGCGCGTCGCAATAAGGAGGAGGAAAGGCTTGCATGTTGGTTCTTCTTCAGGATGCGAGGAGCTTAGGCTTCACACAATGGCATTGCACCACGATGGTGTTTTCCGGCCTCACATAAAAATGTGGGGCTGCGCACACACGCAGCCCCACGCGGAGCCCTCCCTCCGCTGAAGTGTTTGGCAGCCCGGCAAGACACACTGCTTGCATTTCATCTTTGCAGACCCTGCTGCTTCGAATACAGGCTTGCAGAAGCCCAAGATCCATGCGCTTCTTCTTTGCCCCCAACGGTATTGATTTTATGGAAATTCAAGGGATGGATTAACAATTATTAATAATTGACACGGTTTTTTATTAACTGAAATCAATAATGCAACGGCCTGGACGTAAAAAAGGCCCCTCAAGGGGGGCCTTTCTGGTATAGAGCGCGCTAGCCCCGCCGCAGCATCCATGCGCAGGGCAATGCGCCGCAAGCGCTTACTGGCGCACCACCAGCACCGGGATAAGACTGTCACCGAGCACACGTTGCGTCACGCTGCCCAGCACCAGCTTTTCCAGACCCCGGCGGCCGTGGGAGCCCATCACGATCAGATCGGCACCGGTTGTCTTGACGGCTTCCATGATGCCGTCATGCACCGAGTGGCCTTCACCCATGACGGTATCGACCGGGATACCCGCTTGCTCCATGGCAGATTTGACGCTGTCGAGCGCCGCATGCGCATCGGCCGTTGCAGCGGACAGATATTGCGCCTGGCCATAGGCGAAATCGGCGCCCACGCCGGTGAACGGATAGGGGTCGATCACATAGACAGCGGTGACCTGGCTGCCGAACACCTTGGCAAGCCCTGCAGCCTTGTTGACTGCCAGCATCGATGTGGGTGAACCATCGACCGGAACCAGAATGTGTTTGAACATGGCATCTACTCCTTCTAGTTGTTGCGCTTGTTATCGGTTGTACCGCAATTCAGAGGGCAGGGCAAACTTGGAACGCAGGAAACAATGGACGGACGTACGGTGATTGCAGCTGTCTGCGCTGCGTCAAAAGTAAGCGATCCACAATGACCGAAGCCTGCCCATCGCCCGCACTCACGGTGCAGCGATGTAGAACATCGTGGCGCTCGACAATCCTGGCGTGCTCGCTGTCATGCACTTGATTGCCAATGCAAGGCGCCTCTCCATAATGTCAGCACATCGGGTTCCGATGCTGCAATGGCACCCACCCCTCCTTCATACAAAAAGGCCGTTCATGTCCACCACCCTGCGCCCCTTGGGCCGCTCTCCCCTTCAAGTTTCGCCTCTGTGTTTTGGCGGCAATGTGTTTGGCTGGACAGCCGATGAATCCACCAGCTTCAGCCTGCTGGATGCCTGGCTCGACGCGGGCATGAACTTTGTCGATACCGCCGATGTGTATTCGCGCTGGGCCCCAGGCCACCAGGGCGGCGAGTCCGAGACGGTCATTGGCAAATGGCTGCGCAAATCGGGCAAGCGCCACCAGCTCGTGCTGGCCACCAAGGTAGGCAAGGAAATGGGCGAAGGCAAGGTTGGTCTGCACCCCGACTACATCCGCCAGGCCGTTGATGCTTCGCTCAAGCGCCTGCAGACTGATTACATCGATCTGTACCAGACGCATGACGATGACCCCAATGTGCCGATCGAAGATGTGATGGGAACCTTTTGCGAGCTCATTCAGCAAGGCAAGATTCGCGCAATCGGTGCCAGCAACTACAGCGCCGCACGCCTGGCCCACGCCTTGCAGACCAGCGAGAAGCATCGCCTGCCGCGCTACGAAAGCCTGCAGCCCCTCTTCAACCTGTATGACCGCGCCGTGTTCGAGAAAGAGTTGCAGCCGCTGTGTGTGCAAAACGGCGTGGGCGTGATCAATTTCTATTCTCTGGCTGCGGGCTTTCTGACAGGCAAGTACCGCACGGCAGCAGATGCCAGCAAGAGCCCCCGCGGCGCCAAGACCACCAGCCTGTACCTCAATGAACGCGGCCTGCGCATTCTGGCTGCCATGGAGGAGGTGGGCGCACGCACGGGAGCCGAACTTGGAGAAATTGCAGTCGCCTGGGTGATGCGCCAGCCCGGCATTGCATCGCCCATTGCCAGTGCCTCCAACATGCAGCAGATGCAATCGCTCATCAAGGCAAGCCAGCTGCAGCTCGACAATGACGCCATGGCCCGCCTGGACGCCGCCAGCGCCGAAGCCTGATTGCTATCAAAAAAGGATTGATAGCGCGCACCAGCTGTGCGCTGGCGACCGGTTTTCTCTAAATCTTCAGCAGTTGCGGCAGTAGCTCCGCCGATGTGCCTTGCAACCGCACATCGGCCACCTGATCCAGTCCGGTAGCCTGAGGGTTGATGATGACCACACGGGCACCGCCGCGCGCAGCGATATGCGCCAGCCCGGCGGCTGGGTACACATTGCCGGAGGTGCCGACCACCAGCATCACATCACAGCCCTTGGCGGCATCCTGCGCCTGCTGCAGCTCGGCATGCGGCAGGCTCTCGCCAAACCAGACCACGGCAGGGCGCAGGTAGTTGCCGCAGCCAGGGCATTGGGGCGGGCCGTCATCTTCGGTAAAGCGCATGTCGCAGCAGGGCCGGGCTGGAAGCAGCCAGCGGCTGTCCATCAGGTTGCCGTGCAGGCACAGAACCGCACTGCTACCCGCACGCTGGTGCAGGCCGTCTACATTCTGCGTCACCAGGGTGATGCGCTCGGAGTGCTGCGCCTGCCACTGCGCCAGTGCGAAGTGGCCCGCATTGGGCGCCACTTCGGCCACCAGCCGGCGGCGGTACTGGTACCAATCCCACACCCGTTGCGGATGGGCCAGATAGCCCGCTTCACTCGCCATCTCTTCGGGGCTGAACTGTGCCCAGAAACCCGTCTGCGCATCGCGAAAAGTAGGTACCCCCGACTCGGCGCTCACGCCCGCGCCCGTCAGTACCAGCAGGTGGCGTGCATCCACAATCCATTGGGCCACCTGAGCGATGTCAGTGGCGGCAGGTGACAAGGAGGTATGGTTAGGAGCAGCTGGCATGCTAGAAAGCGTGAAAAACGGGGAGCCAGCATACGGCATGCGCAATGCACGACGGCGACGCTGCGGCATCGAAGATTGCACTCCAACGCGGCTGCATAGAGATCGTAAACACGTTCTTAGATGCCCTTTTCCACCATGGCCAGAAGCCGGATCCCCAAGGCCTTGCGCTGCTCTGGCGTGGCACCGCGCAATGGCCCATCGATGCTGAGCATCGCCATGCCGTGCACCGTGGACCAGGCGAGAAACTCTGCCCCCGGCCTGCGCTCTGGCGGCAGTACGCCAGCGGCTGCCATGGCATCGAGCGCATAGCTCAGCAACTCATACGGGTTGAGGCCCTTGTCTGCCGTGCGGCTAGGGTCTGGCGGTACTTCCACATCAAAGGCACCAGCGGCAAACGCGGTACGGAACCAGCCTGTCTCGGCTTCTGCAAAGCGCAGATAGCCCCGCCCTACGGCTGCCAGCAGACCGCGCGCACGCACAACCGCGTCAGGCATCTGCTCGGCAACCTTCATCTCCTGCTCTATCGCCTGGGCCAGCGCCCCCAGGGCAGCGGCGCGCACCGCCTCAAACAAGGCCAGGTGGTTGGCAAAGTGACGGTAGGCCGCATTGGGCGCCACGCCCGTCAGCCTGCTGACTTCACGCAAGACAACGGCCTGGGGGCCGCCTTCGCGCGCCAGCGCCAACCCCGCCGCCACCATCGCCTGGCGTAAATCTCCGTGGTGGTATCTCTCTCTCGGACTCATTCGCAGTCAATCGGTCATCAAGCGGTTGTACAACGGGGAATGTCGAAAAAACGACTGCTTACACCCCGAAACCGCCTGTTTGGAAATAAATGTGGACACTGTTCATTTTAAGCCGCAGAATGTGTGTACAGCGTCCACATCAACCTTTGTTTGCAGTCTTTGCGAGCAAAATTTCCACCCAGGAGAGAGACCGTGCAATTCATTCCCTATCTCAATTTCGACGGTAACTGTGCAGAAGCCATGGCGTCCTACGCCAAGCTGTTTGGCGGCCAGATCGTGCACCAGTCCACCTTTGGCGAAATGCCACCCCACGAAGGCATGCCCCCGCTGCCCGAGTCTGCCAAGAACCGCGTGATGCATGCCATGCTGCAGGTGGGCGCTCAGTCCATCATGGCTTCGGACACCATGCCGGCCATGCCCGGCCAAGATGCCGAAGGCTGTGGTGGCGGCTACCAGAAGCCCCAGGGCCTGTGGGTCTCGATCAGCGTTGAATCGGTAGCCGAAGGCAAGCGCGTGTTCGATGGCCTGACCCAGGGCGGCCAGGTCGCCATGCCTTTTGAAGCGACCTTCTGGTCGCCCGGCTTTGGCATGGTGACCGATCGCTTCGGCACCCCCTGGATGGTGAACGTGGCGGCCTGAGCGGCGCCCTCTATCCTCTGGAGGCCCGGCATGACCCCGCACCGCACTGCATCGCGCGAGCAATGGCTGAGCGAAAGACTGGCCTTGCTCGCAGAAGAAAAGGCGCTGACACGCCAATCGGATGAACTGGCCCGCAAGCGCGCTGCGCTGCCCTGGGTTCGCATCGACAAGGACTACCGCCTTGACACCGAGCAAGGTTCTGCCTCGCTGGCTGATCTGTTTGGCGGACGCTCGCAGCTTCTGGTCTACCACTTCATGTTCGGGCCCAGCTACCAGGCCGGGTGCCCCTCCTGCTCGGCCATTGCCGATGGCTTCAACGGAACCCAGACGCATCTACAGAACCATGATGTAGCGTTCTGGGCTGTGTCGCGCGCGCCGCTGACCACGCTGCTTGACTACCGCGAGCGCATGGGCTGGCATTTTCCCTGGGCTTCGTCGTCGGGCAGCGATTTCAATTTCGACTTTGGCGCTTCGTTCACGCCCGAGCAGCAGGAGTCGGGCATCGTCTACAACTACCAGGCTGAGCCACCGGTGCCGCGTGCAGCGATTGACGATGCGTCCATTCCCAGCCGCGCCACGCCCGATGGCGCCTCGCGCGGTGCCTCATCGGCCAGCACGGACGTTGCATCCTACGCGCGCGAGCGCCCGGGCATGAGCGCCTTTGCCATGCAGAATGGCGAGGTGTTCCACACCTATTCGGCCTATTCCCGGGGGCTGGATGCGCTCTGGAGCGTCTACACCTGGCTCGACCGCGCCCCCCTGGGGCGCAACGAACAGGAATACTGGTGGCGCCGCCATGACGACTATGACGCCCAGCCGGCTGCAGCTTGCTGCTCCTGCGCGAAAGGCTGAGGCTCTCATTCAGACGGCACGGTACGGCCTTCATACAGCGTTAGTACTGCTTTACCGTGCCAGTTCCTTCATTGATTCAGGAGTTCACGATGAAACCCAATCCCGTTGTCTGGTTCGAGATCTACGTCAGTGACATGGCGCGTGCCAAGACCTTCTACGAAGCAGTATTCCAGACCCGGCTGGAGCCGCTGCCAGCCCCCTCGGGTGGCGCCAGTGGCATGCAGATGCTGGCGTTTCCCAATGACATGAACACCGGCGGCGCTGGTGGAACGCTGGTCAAGATGGATGGCGTTTCACCCGGAGGCGGCGGCACCATGGTGTACTTTGGGTGTGACGATTGCGCCGTGGAGCAAGCCCGGGTCGAGAAGGCTGGCGGAAAGGTGCACCAGGGCAAGTTTGCGATTGGCGAATACGGCCACTGCGCCATCATCCTCGATACCGAGGGCAACATGATCGGCCTGCATTCCATGAAGTAGACGATCGCCTGGCTGCCTCATGGCCATCACGACCACAGGCGGCCTTCCGATTACGCCTCGCCCCTCTTCAACCCCTTTGTATCGGCTCTCCCATGCCCTATACCGCCAGTTGCCACTGCGGCCAGACCGCGTTTGAATTCGAGGGTGACATCCAGCAGGCCCTGGCCTGCAATTGCTCCATCTGCCAGCGGCGCGGCTCGCTGCTGTGGTTCACGCCTCGCACATCTCTGCGCTTGCTCAAGCCCTTGCAGGATGCCACCTACCAGTTCCACAAGCACAAAATCAAGCACCATTTCTGCCCGACCTGCGGGATCCACACCTTTGGCGAAGGCACAGCGCCCGATGGCACGGCCATGGCCGCCATCAATCTGCGCTGTGTCGAGAACATCGATCTGAACGCCATTCCCGTGCACCACCACGATGGCCGGGCCATGTAACTACCAGGAAACAGCCATGACTCAGCGCAACGGCAATACCTTCATCAGTACACGCCACATCGCAGCCACGCCGGAGAAGGTGTTCGCCGCCATCCAGTCGCCCGAGCGGCTGGCACGGTGGTGGGGCCCTGCGGGCTTTACCAACACCGTGCAGCGCTGCGACATGCGGCCCGGTGGGCACTGGGTGTTTGACATGCACAGCCCGGATGGCAAGACCTATCCGAACGAAAACGTGTTCGAGACCATTGATCCGCCTCAAGGCAGTCAACCCGGGCTCTTTGTGCTGCGCCATATCGCGCAACCCCTGTTTCGACTGACGCTGCGGGTGCAGGCCGACGGTGCTGGCACCCAGGTGGATTTCGTGCAGGTGTTGGACAGCGCCGAAATGGCGCAGCAGTTGGCGCCTATCGTAGAACCAGCCAATGAACAGAACCTGGATCGCCTGACGGCCGAAGTCCTGGCGCTCTGATTACGCATTTGAACCCCACCCATGACTGACGCCCACCCTCCCTCCTCACGCCACCGTTGGCTGGCCCTCGTCGTACTGTGCCTGGGCGAGCTGATGATCGTGCTGGACTCCACCATCGTGAATGTGGCCTTGCCCTCGATCCGCACCGACTTGGGCTTTGGCGAGACCGAACTGGTCTGGGTGGTCAACGCCTACATGCTCACTTTCGGCGGTTGCCTGCTGCTGGGCGGGCGCTTGGGCGATCTGTACGGCCACCGGCGCGTTTTTCTGGCCGGTTTGGCCTTTTTCACCCTGGCCTCGCTGGTATGCGGCCTCGCGCAGAGCAAAGGCGTGCTGGTAGCAGCCCGCGCCATCCAGGGGCTGGGCGGCGCCGTGGTTTCTGCCGTGGCGCTGTCGCTCATCATGAACCTGTTCAGCGAAACCAATGAGCGCGCCCGCGCCATGGGGGTGTATGGCTTTGTCTGTGCGGGCGGCGGCAGCATTGGCGTGCTGCTGGGCGGTCTGCTGACCAGCGTGAGCTGGCACTGGATCTTTCTGGTCAACCTCCCCATCGGTGTGGCCGTGTATGTGGCCAGCCTGCGCCTGCTGGCACCATCGCCCGCCTCGGCCACCCGCCAGCGGCTCGATGTGGCGGGGGCGGTGACCGTCACGCTCTCCCTCATGCTGGCCGTCTACGGCGTGGTCGGTGGCAACGAGGCTGGCTGGTCGTCGCCGCAGACCTTGGTCACCCTGGGTCTGTCGGTCGTGCTGATGCTTGCGTTTTTGGCCATTGAATCGCGCACGGCGCACCCGCTGGTGCCGCTGGGCTTGTTCAGGCGGTGCAATATCGTGGTCTCCAATGTCTGCGCCGTTCTCTGGTCGGCAGGCATGTTTGCCTGGTTCTTCATGTCGGCGCTGTATCTGCAGCAGGTGCTGGGCTACACCCCCATGCAGGTGGGCCTGGCCTTTCTGCCCGCCAATCTGGTGATGGCGGTGCTGTCACTGGGCTGGTCGGCCAAGCTGGTGATGCGCTTTGGCATCCGCACGCCGCTGGTGGCAGGCCTTGCACTGGCTGCTCTGGGTCTGCTGCTGTTTGCCCGCGCGCCCGTGGCGGGCAACTTCTGGGTGCATGTGTTTCCCGGCATGGTGCTGCTGGGCGTGGGTGCAGGCATTGCGTTCAACCCCATGCTGATGGCGGCCATGCACGATGTCGAGCCGGACGACGCAGGCCTCGCCTCGGGCCTCGTCAATACAGCCTTCATGCTGGGCGGGGCACTGGGCCTGGCAGTGCTGGCCAGTATTGCTGCGGCGCGCAGCCAGTCGCTGCTCACCACCGGGCACGATGCCATCGCTGCGTTGAATGGCGGCTACCAGCTCGCGTTTGCGGTTGGTGCCTTTTTTGCCCTGTTGGCGGCGGTGCTGGGCGGCGCTATGCTGCGTGCAGATCTGCACGCCGACGCCGATGCCCCGGCCATCGCCCACCATTGAATGACACCCCCATCACTCCATCACTCTGCAACAAGGAAATCTCTGATGTCTACCAACACCACACATCCCCAGGACCTGGTGCTGACGCGCCTGATCGACGCCCCTGCTGCCACGCTCTACCGCTGCTGGACCGACCCGGAATTGATGAAACAGTGGTTTGTCCCCAAACCCTGGACCATTGCACGGGTCGAGCTTGACCTGCGCCCGGGCGGCGGCAGCCTGGTGGTCATGCGCGACCCGGAAGGCAAGGAATACCCCAACGCCGGGGTGTATCTGGAAGTCGTTCCCGAGCGCAAGCTGGTGTTCACCGATGCCTACACCGCCGGCTGGGTGCCCACCGAAAAGCCATTCATGACCGCCATCGTCACCTTCGAGCCCGAGGGCGAAGGCGGACGCCAGACCCGCTATACCGCCATTGCCCGCCACTGGACCGAAGAGACCCGCAAGCAGCATGAAGCCATGGGCTTTCACACCGGCTGGGGCATCTGCGCCGACCAGCTGGCCGCACTGGCTGCCACGCTGTAGTTTCAAGCGCAGCAAACAGATAGGAGACCGCCATGCCCTACGTTGATGGATTTGTTCTGCCCGTGCCCCGCGCCAACCTGGATGCTTACCGGGCCCTTGCCGAAAAGGCAGGCCACGTCTGGCTGGAGCATGGTGCGCTGCAATACTGGGAATGCGTGGGCGACGATGTGCCGCCCGGCGAAATCACTTCGTTTGCCAAAGCCGTTCTGCTCAAGGACGACGAAGTGGCCTGCTTCTCGTGGATTGTCTACACATCGCGTGCAGAACGCGACCGGATCAACGCCGCCGTGATGGCCGATCCGCGGCTGGCCGAGGTGACGCCCGAGAACATGCCGTTTGATGCCAAGCGCATGTTCTTTGGCGGTTTTGCACCCATCGTGCAAATGGATGCACCTCGCTGAAAAGCGGGCTGGCGGGCAAGCGGCTGGAGTTACTGGCCGCCGCGCTGGCGCAGCGCTTCATACAGACACACGCCGCTGGCTACCGATACGTTCAGGCTCGATACTGCGCCCATCATCGGGATGCCGATCAGTTCGTCACAGGTCTTGCGCGTCAACTGGCGCATGCCATCGCCCTCGGCGCCCAGCACCAGGGCCACAGGGCCCTTCAGATCGACCTGGTACAGGGTCTTGGGTGCATCGTCGCTGGTGCCGATGATCCAGACGTTGCGCTCCTTCAGCTCCTTGAGGGTGCGCGCCAGGTTGGTCACCATGAAATATGGCACCGTCTCTGCCGCTCCGCTGGCCACCTTGGCCACGGTGGCATTGATGCCAACCGCATGGTCCTTGGGGGCGATCACGGCGTGCGCGCCAGCGCCGTCGGCCACACGCAGGCAGGCGCCCAGGTTGTGCGGATCGGTCACGCCATCGAGCACCAGCAGCAGGGGCGATGCCACGCCAGCCTCTTCCAGATCGTCCAGCAGCTCGTCGAGCGTGCGGGTGTCCTTGATTTCCTCCACCCGCGCGGCCACCCCCTGGTGCCCGTGGCTGCCCGCCAGCTTGGCGATGCGCGTGGCATCGGCCTCGATCAGGCGCACCCCCGCCTCCTTGGCGCGTTCGATGAACTGGCGCATGCGTGCATCGCGGCGCGTGGACTCGAAATAGACTTCAATGATGGATTTGGGCGCCGTCTTCATGCGCACGCCCACGGCATGGAAGCCGAACAAGACTTTGGGGGATGACATAGGCCGCCATTATCCCTGCAGCCGCGATGCCGGGGCACAGGAAGGGGACAAGCCGCTTCTGGTCACTCATCGGATTTTTTGCTGTCGAGTGCGCCTGCACCTCGCAGCCTTCACCACCTTGCGCTCTGGTAAGGACAGAGAGAGATGCGGAATTGGTAAAAATCAGCCAGTAGCGCGCTCCCAATATGCGCAACAACTCCTTATTTTGTAGCAAATGGCCACAAAAAAGGCGGCCCGAAAGCCGCCCTTCATGTTGTCGCGCTCAACTGCCGAAGCGCCCCCGACAGCCGCGCGTCACCCAGATACGGCCGGCACGGCTGTCGTAGCCCCAGGTATAGCCTTCGCGGCAAGAATCGTCAGAGAGCTGCTCCAGCAGCTGCGGGCGGCCCCAGCGGGCATTCCAGCTACAGCTGTTGTCGCGGCGATCATTGCTTTCACAGGTGATATCGCGGCCAGAGCCGTAGCCGCCGCCCTGTCCATAGCCGCCAGCCACGACGAATTCCGCTCGACAGCCATCCGTCACCCACAGGCTGCCACCGCGCACGCCCCAATTGCGACCCTCGACGCAGCGCGTGTCTGACAGCTGGCGGGCAATTTCCATGCGCGCGCCACGGGGCACCGCGCATTCACGCGTGCGGCCGTCCTGGCTTTCGCATCGCACCGTTCCCTGGCCCCCCATGGGCGGCTGAGGCTGCCAGCCGCCGCGCCCGTCAACAAAGCGTGCGCGGCAGCCATCGGTCACCCAGATCCTGCCCCCGCCTGCATTGCCCCAGGTACGTCCTTCGATGCAAGGCGCGCTCGAAATGGTCTCGCTCACCACCGGATTGCGGAATGGCGTGCGGCACTCCCGCGTGCGGCCGTCCTGGCTTTCGCAGGTCACCTCGTCATTGCGGCCGTATTGTGCTTGTGCTGCGGGCGCCAGCGTCAGCAGGGCCAGGGCAAGGCCCGCCAGAATGCGTTGATGAATCATGGACTCTCCTCTCTTGAAATGTGTGGTGTATTCCGGTGATGCACAGGCTAGCGCAGGCACAGCACCGGTTTTGTCAGCGCGGGCCGATAGTCGATCGTACATAGCTCGGCTTTCAGACGTCGCTAGTGTAATCAAGCAAATCACTCACTTTTCAGCAGCTGTTAGCGCCTGTTACAAAGGCCTTCCTCCATGATTTGGAGCTTCAACGATGGCCGCCATGTTCAGCAGCAGGCTGTGTTCAAGCGTCGCGCACCAGCAGATCGCCGGTGATCTCGGCCACATTCTTGACGCTGGTGAGCGTCATGGCCACGCGCATTTCCTTCTCGAGCAGATTGAGCAAATGGGTCACGCCCGCCTCGCCGTCGGCAGCCAGCGCATACACAAAGGCGCGGCCGATCATGGTGCAGTCGGCACCCAAAGCCAGCAGACGCACGATATCGAGCCCGTTGCGGATTCCCGAATCGGCCAGAATCTTGATCTGCCCCTTGACGGCGTCAGCAATGGCTGGCAGCGCGCGGGCCGACGAGAGTACCCCATCGAGCTGGCGGCCGCCATGGTTGGAGACAATGATGCCGTTGGCCCCAAAACGCACTGCGTCCTTGGCGTCCTCAGGGTCGAGGATGCCTTTGATGAGCATCGGTCCTTTCCAGAAATCGCGGATCCACTCCAGGTCACTCCAGGAAATCGAGGGGTCGAAATTGGCCCCCAGGTAGCCCATGTAGTCTTCCAGGCTGACGTTCTGGCCCTTGTATGTGGAGATATTTCCCAGCGTATGCGGACGACCCAGCAGACCCACATCCAGCGCCCACTGCGGGTGCGAGACCGCCTGCAGGTAGCGTCGCATGGCGGCGTTGGGGCCGCTCATGCCCGAATGCGCATCGCGGTAACGCGCGCCGGGCACCGGCATGTCCACCGTGAACACCAAGGTGGAGACGCCAGCCGCCTGCGCGCGCTCCAGGGCGTTCTTCATGAAGCCCCGATCCTTGAGCACATAGAGCTGAAACCACATCGGACGGCCCAGCTTCGGGGCCACCTCCTCGATCGGGCAGACGGAGACACTCGACATGGTGAAGGGAATACCCTTCCTGTCGGCAGCCTGGGCGGCCTGCACTTCGCCGCGCCGGGCAAACATGCCGGTCAGGCCCACGGGCGCCAGCGCCACCGGGATGGAGAATTTCTCGCCAAACAGCTCGATGCTGGTGTCGAGCTGGCTCATGTCCTTGAGCACACGCTGGCGCAGCGCCACATCGGCCAGATCGCTGACGTTGCGGGCGAGCGTCTTCTCGGCATAGGCGCCGCCGTCGAGGTAATGGAACAGAAAGGGTGGCAGGCGCTTTTGCGCCGCTGCGCGGTAATCCGTGGTGGAGGAGATGATCATGAGAATGTCAATCCTGTCGTGGTGAGCCGGCCTTGCCGCTGCACGCGCGCGGCATCGGCATCGGCCTGGGTTAGTTTTTCGTGAACGTAGGCGAGGTGCTCACCGATGATGGCTCTGGCCTGCTCGGGCTCTCCGCTGATCACCGCCTGCATCAGATCGTGGTGCTGCAGGGTCAGGCGCTCCAGCACCTTGGGGTCGTCGTGCACGAACATCACGCGGCGGTTCTGGGCCACGGTGCCCAGCACCATCTCGAACAGGCTGCGCATCACCTGCACCACCACCACGTTGTGCGAAGCCTCTGCAATCGCCAGATGGAACTGCGCATCGGCCCGTGCCGAGTTGGCGGCATCCTGGCTTTGCTGATGGCGCAGCATCTCGTCAAAACAGCGGCGGATGTGATCCTTGTCCTTCTCCGTCGCACGCTGCGCGGCGTGCCATGCGCTGCCAATTTCGATCATCTGCCGCGCTTCCAGCACGTCGTAGCGGTACTGCGGGTCGTCGCGCATCAGCGGCACCAGCGGCGCAATAGCCTGCTCATGCCACTGCTGCACGGGTGCCAGGACAAACGTGCCCGCACCCACCCGGCTCTCCAGCACGCCCCGGCTGCCGAGCTTCTGGATCGCCTCGCGCAGCGCCGTGCGCGAAACACCCAACTGCTCGGCCAGCACGCGTTCAGTCGGCAGCTTGGAGCCCGGCTGTAGCGAGGTGGACTGGATCAGATCCAGCACCTGCTGGGCAACGCGGTCGGACAGGCGCAAGGCTGGCATCGGCTTTTGGAAAAGTTAAGGGTGGGGAATCATCCCAGGGAATACATATGCCTGCAACGTGCAGATGATTCCGATGATGACCAGAAACGCCAGGCTGTGCTTGACCGTGAAGCGAAACAGATCCGATTCCCTGCCCGCCAGACCCACCGCAGCGCAGGCAATGGCAATGGACTGGGGCGAGATCATCTTGCCTGTCACGCCGCCGGTGGTATTGGCAGTGACCGCCAGCACCTCCGGCAAACCCAGCTGCGCAGCCGTGGTAGCCTGCAGCGCGCCGAACAAGGCATTGGCTGAGGTATCCGATCCTGTGAGGAAAACACCCAGCCACCCGAGGAAGGGCGAGAAGAACACAAAGGCCTTGCCGGTATGCGCCAGCGCCAGGGCCAGGGTGGTGGACAGGCCCGAATAGTTGGCGATGAAAGCAAAGGCCAACACCATGCCGATGGAGTAGATGGGCAGGGCCAGTTCCTTGAAGGTCTCTGCCAGAGTTTTGGCGGCTACGGAAGGCTTGAGGCGCAGGAACAGAATGCTCAGCACGGCTGCAATCAGAATGGCCGTACCGGTGGCCGACAACCAGTTGAAGGAATACACCGCGCCATAGGGGCTGGATGCAGCAACCACGGGCGGCACCTTCTGCACGACGTTGTGCAGGAGCGGCACAGGTACGTTCAGCACCGTGCCTGCCAATGCGGCGCCTTGGGCAAACAAGGCCTTGAAGGGTTTGATGCTCCAGACGGTCACCATTGCCGTGAGGATGATGAAAGGCGACCAGGCCTTGAGTACCACACCTGCGGTCAACGTGGCCGGTACGGATACTGCCGGCTTCACGCCAGCCTCGGCGGCTGCGCCTGGTTCCGGCGCAAAGCGGAAGATGCGCTTGGGTTGCCAGAACCGGAGGAAGGCGGTGAGCACCACCAGCGCCAGAATGGCCGAGGTGATGTCCGGCAGTTCCGGCCCGATGTAGTTGGCGGTGAGAAACTGACCCAGTGCGAAGCTGCCACCCCCAACCAGCACGGCGGGCCAGGTTTCCTTGATGCCACGCCAGCCGTCCATGATGGCCATCAGCCAGAACAGCACGATGATGGTCATGAATGGCAACTGGCGCCCGGCCATCTGGCTGATGGCCATGGCATCCACACCCGACACCTGCCCGGCCACGATGATGGGAATGCCCATGGCGCCAAAGGCAACCGGAGCGGTATTGCCGATCAGGCACAGGCCAGCGGCATACAGCGGCTTGAAGCCCAGGCCCACCAACAGCGCCGCCGTGATCGCCACAGGAGCGCCAAAGCCCGCAGCGCCCTCCAGAAAGGCGCCAAAGCAGAAACCCACCAGAATGAGCTGCAGGCGCTGGTCTTCGGTCACCGACAGGATCGAGGCACGGATGATGTCGAACTGCCCGGTCTTGACCGACACCTTGTAGAGAAACACGGCTGCCACAATGATCCAGGCAATGGGCCACAGGCCGTAGAAGAAGCCATAGACCCCCGACGCCAGGGCGTTGGCCACAGGCATCCTGTAGAACAGCAATGCCACCGCGAGGGCCAGCACCACTGTGATGGTTCCCGCCACGTAGCCCTTGAGGCGCAGCTTCGTCAGTGCGATGAAGAAAAAGATGATGGGTATCAGCGCCACCAGCGCGGACACCCAGATATTGCCCGCAGGGTCGTAGTTCTGCGACCAGATTTCTTGCATTGTTTCCATCTCCTGATGTGCGCGGGCCCACCCCTTCACTTGGCCGGAGCCCGTGCACTCTTCTAAAGGTTCTATAGGCAGTACGCCCTCGGCCCCAGCCACAGGAGTACCGCTGATTCATTCCTTAATTGGTATTACCAATAAAATTCAATTGAAAGAAAAATGGATTATATGGAGCAGAAAATTTCAAACTAACAGGGTTTACCCTTTAATTCAGAATTTATTGGTAATACCAATTAGACGATACATTCTGAACGCATACCCATCAGCGCTGCCCCAGAACCGAGCGTACGGAGTGGAGTGCGCGGGGGGGGGGCGTACACATTGCATGCCCGGGATTTGAGAAGGCTTTCTGCTCCACCGGTTTTGGGATGGGCAGGGGCCGCTATGCTTATTGAACCCCATGCGAGACCCCTGCATGAAGTGAGATGCCCTCTTCTCGGGCATAAAAAAACCTCCTGCAGGGCAGGAGGTTTTCAGGCGGAAAAACCGCAGACTCAGGCGCGTTCTGCCACCCAGGCTTGCACGCCAGCCAGCGCCTTGGGCAGGGCCGTGGCGTCGGTGCCGCCTGCCATGGCCATGTCAGGCTTGCCGCCACCCTTGCCACCCACTTGCTGGGCCACAAAGTTCACCAGCTCGCCGGCCTTGATCTTGCCAATGCTGTCCTTGGTCACACCCGCAGCCAGTTGCACCTTGTCGCCGTCCACTGCGGCCAGCACGATGGCAGCAGAGCCCAGCTTGTCCTTGAGCTTGTCCATGGTGTCGCGCAGGGTCTTGGCGTCTGCGCCTTCCAGCGTGGCAGCCAGCACCTTGATGCCTTTGACATCTACCGCCTGGCCAGCCAACTCATCACCCTGGCTGGAAGCGAGCTTGCCCTTGAGCTGGGCCAGTTCCTTCTCCAGCGCCTTGATCTGGTCAAGCGCGCCGCCAATGCGGTGGTTCAGTTCCGCCACAGGCGCCTTCAGGGTCGCGGCCGCTTCGTCCACAGTCGATTCGAGCGACTGCAGATAGGCCAGTGCGTTCTCGCCGGTCACGGCTTCGATACGACGCACGCCGGCAGCCACACCGCCTTCGGCCACGACCTTGAAGAGGCCGATATCGCCGGTGCGGTGCACATGGGTGCCGCCGCACAGTTCACGGCTGGTTCCGATGTCGAGCACGCGCACGGTTTCGCCATACTTTTCACCAAACAGCATCATGGCGCCGGTCTTCTGCGCGCTCTCGATGTCCATCACGCGCGCATCGGTAGCCGTGTTGGCCAGGATTTCGGCATTCACGCGCTTTTCGATCTCGCGCTTCTGCGCATCGGTCACCGGGCTGTTGTGCGCAAAGTCAAAGCGGGTACGCTCGGCATTCACCAGGCTGCCCTTTTGCTGCACGTGGTCGCCCAGCACTTCGCGCAAGGCCTTGTGCATGATGTGGGTGACCGAGTGGTTGCGCATGGTGGCAGCGCGCACGGCGGTATTCACCTGCGCCTCGACCGCATCGCCCACCTTGAGGCTGCCGGATTCGAGCACGCCATGGTGGCCGAATACATCGGCCTTGATCTTGAGCGTGTCTTCCACGGCAAAACGGTTGCCACCTGCGGCGATCACTCCCTGGTCTCCGACCTGGCCACCGGATTCGGCATAGAACGGCGTCGTGTCCAGAACCACCACGCCACTCTGGCCCGCCTTCAACTCATCAACGCTCGTACCGTCTACGTACAGCGCTACGATTTTTGCAGCTTCTGCCAGCTTGTCGTAGCCGGTGAAGGTGTTGGCTGCACCGGTGTACTCCAGCGCGCGGTCCATCTTGAACTTGCCCGCAGCGCGGGCCTGGTTCTTCTGCTGCTCCATGGCGGCATTGAAGCCCGCTTCGTCCACTGTCACACCGCGCTCGCGCGCAACGTCGTTGGACAGGTCCAGCGGGAAGCCATAGGTGTCGTGCAGCTTGAAGGCCACATCACCGGGCAGCACCTTGGCGCCACCGGCCAGCGCGCTGTCCAGGATTTCCATGCCGTTGGCGAGCGTCTCGAAGAAACGCTCTTCTTCCACCTTCAGCACATCGGTGATGCGCGCTTCCTGCTCGCGGATCTTGGGGTAGGCATCGCCCATCACGGCGACCAGATCCTTGACCAGCTTGTGGAAGAACGGCGTCTTCTGGCCCAGCTTGTAGCCATGGCGGATCGCGCGGCGCACAATGCGGCGCTGCACATAGCCGCGGCCTTCGTTCGATGGAATCACGCCGTCGGCCACCAAAAAGGCCGTGGCGCGGATGTGGTCGGCAATCACCTTCAGCGAAGGATTGTCCAGATCGGCAGTGTGCGTTTCGCGGGCTGCAGCCTTGATGAGCGCCTGGAACAGGTCAATCTCGTAGTTGCTGTGCACGTGCTGCAAAATGGCAGCCAGGCGCTCCAGGCCCATACCGGTATCGACGCAAGGCGCCGGCAGCGGCTTGACCGAGCCGTCTTCTGCCATGTCGAACTGCATGAACACGTTGTTCCAGATTTCGATGAAGCGGTCGCCGTCTTCATCGGGCGAGCCTGGAGGGCCGCCAGCAATATGCGGGCCATGGTCATAGAAGATCTCGGAGCAAGGGCCGCAAGGGCCGGTGTCGGCCATCATCCAGAAGTTGTCGCTCTTGTAGCGGCCCCCCTTGTTGTCGCCAATGCGGATCACGCGCTCGGGCGGCAGACCGATTTCCTTGGTCCAGATGTCATAGGCCTCGTCATCTTCTTCGTAGACGGTGGCCAGCAGCTTTTCCGGCGGCAGCTTGTAGACCGTGGTCAACAGTTCCCAGGCCCATTTGAGCGATTCGCGCTTGAAGTAATCACCGAACGACCAGTTGCCCAGCATCTCGAAAAAAGTGTGGTGGCGCGCGGTATAGCCCACGTTTTCCAGGTCATTGTGTTTGCCGCCTGCACGCAGGCAGGTCTGTACGCTGGTGGCGCGGTTGTAGGGGCGCTTGTCCGTGCCCAAAAACACGTCCTTGAACTGCACCATGCCGGAGTTGGTGAACATCAGCGTGGGATCATTGCCTGGCACCAGCGGGCTCGACGGAACAATGGTGTGCCCCTTGGATGCGAAGAAGTCCAGGAAGGTCTTGCGGATTTCCGCGACGGAAAAAGTGGGTGTACTCATGTTTTGCAGCGGTGGTGGCACCCGCCTTGCAGCCACACTGGCCGCGCTGCGGGCGCGAATCTTTCATTATAGGGTTTGGGGCTATTCCACATCATGGGGCTCGGCAGAATGGAAGCAGCGGCCTTTTAGGAACCTCTGCAAAACCCTCGCCAGATGGGATGGACGCGGATCGGGATGAGCCGCAAGGCGTCTTTTGAAGGCAATAGCCGTAGCTATTGCCGAGGAAGACAACGCAGCGGATCGCCCGAGACCGCGTTCAGACCACGGCAGGGAGTTTTGCAGAGGATCGTTTACCGCTCGCCCCAGCCTCGTGCAGGCATGCCTTGGACGTGGCGCCGCAACCGCACGGGGCAGAAGATGCTCATTCCGGCACTGGCAATGGCGCTGCCTTGCGCGATTTGCTCTGCTCCTGCATGCGGCGGGCGTGCTCTGCCTGGCGTTTGGCCGCGTCCTGCTGCTTGGCATCGTATTCCTGGCGCGCCTGCTCCACATTGTCGCCCTCCTCTGCGGCCCGGCGCTGCTGGGCCCGCTGCTTGCTGCCGAGCTTTTGCTCGTGCTGCGTGGCGCGCTGTGCGGCGTCATGCTGGCGGCGTTGCTGCTCCGCTTCAATTTCCTGCGGACTGCGTGCCGGCTTCTTGCTGCGGCCCGCCGCCTGGGCTTCATGTTCGCGCTGGCGTTGCTCCAGGTCTTCCTTGTTCAAGGCGCCGCTGTCGGCACCGTCGTTGCGGTGCTTGGCATCGAACTCAGCCTGCTTCTTTTCACGGGCTCCGCGCTGTTTGGCGGTGCGCTCGGCCCGCTCATCGGCGTTGATGGCCAGCTCACGCTGGCGCAGTTCGCGGTCGCGGTGATTGGCCTCGGCCCGCACCTTTTTCAGGCAATCGGTGACTGCAAAGTGCTGGTAGCAGATCTTTTCGTTGTCTGCGAGCTGTTTGTCGTTGGCTGCGCGCTCTCTGGATATTTCCGCACGCGCCGCCTGGCGCTCGGCCGCATCCATTTCTGCGGCCTGGGCAGACCCCACAGAGCAGGCAACCAGCAATACAGCACCGAGCAGTTTCAAGCTTGCGTTCATCGTTTGCTCTTTCAGGTCAGGGCCGTGTCCACCACGCGCCGCTCCAGCGACAGGTACTCCTGCGACTGCATTTCATTGAGGCGCGAGACCGTGCGCGGAAACTCATGCACCAGCGGCCCTTCGGTATACAACTGTTCGGGCGGCACCGCAGCCGACAGGATGAGCTTGACGCGGCGGTCATACAGCACATCCACCAGCCAGGTAAAGCGCCGCGCAGGCGAAGCCATGTTGACTGGCATATAGGGCACATTGGACAGCAAAACCGTGTGGAACTGGCTTGCCAGCTCCAGATAGTCGTTTTGCGAGCGCGGGTTCACGCACAGCTCATGAAAATCGAACCAGATCACCCCCCCGGCACGGCGGAGCGGGCGCAGCTCGCGGGATTCGATCTTGAACACAGGCTTCTCGTCCGGCACTTCGGCCAGCTGGTTGAAGGCCTCCTGCATGGCCTGGTCTGCCTCCGGGCCCAATGGGCAGTGGTAGAGGGTGACCTTCTCCAGAGTACGGCGGCGGTAGTCGGTGCCGTTGTCCACATTGACGATTTCCATGCGCGCATTGAGCAGTTCAATTGCGGGCAGGATGCGGTCGCGGTGCAGCCCATCGGGGTACAGATCGTCAGGTTTGAAGTTGGAGGTGGTGACAAAGCCCACGCCATTGTCGAACAGCGCCAGCAGCAGGCGGTAGAGGATCATCGCATCGGTGATGTCCGCCACGTGAAACTCGTCAAAACAAATCAGCTTGTACTTCTTGGCAATCTGCGCGCCCAGAACATCCAGCGGATCCTGCGTACCTTTGAGCAGGGTGAGCTCGCGCTGCACTTCGCGCATGAACTCATGAAAGTGCAGCCGCACCTTGCGCCGGATGGGCACAGCGTTGAAGAAGCAATCCATCAGAAAGCTCTTGCCCCGGCCCACACCGCCATACATGTAGACGCCCTTGGGAATATCGGGGTGGTTGATCAGCTTCTTGAGTGCGTTGGAGCGCTTGCTTTTGTACTGTTCCCATTCATCGGCACAGCGCTGCAAGGCATCGACCGCGCGCAGCTGCGCCGGATCGCTGTGAAAACCTTTGGCCGCAATCTCGGCCTCGTATGCATCTCTTACCGCGGTGCCCATAGATGTCTCAGTCTCTATTGCTATAAATTACATAGCCCCTACCGCGCATTGAGCAAGCGGTAGAGGCTATTTTTCGTCAAACTTCTGATGCTTCCATCTCTCAACCGGGCGACGCTCGAAAAGTCATCGCAGGGCTGAGGGTCTGGATCAGAAGTTCAAGGTGCGCTTGTCCACAGCCAGAGCCGCTTCCTTGGTCGATTCCGACAGCGATGGGTGGGCGTGGCAGATACGAGCGATATCTTCGCTCGATGCCTTGAACTCCATCGCCACCACAGCTTCGGAGATCAGCTCCGACACCATCGGGCCTACCATATGCACGCCCAGGATTTCGTCGGTTGTGGCATCGGCCAGGAACTTGACCATGCCGGTCGTGTCGCCCAGAGCGCGGGCGCGGCCATTGGCCAGGAACGGGAAGGTGCCTGCCTTGTATGCCACGCCGTCGGCCTTGAGCTGCTGCTCGGTGCGGCCCACCCAAGCCACTTCAGGGCTGGTGTAGATCACCGAAGGCAGCGTAGCAAAGTTCACATGGCCGTGCTGGCCAGCGATACGCTCGGCCACGGCAACGCCCTCTTCTTCGGCCTTGTGCGCCAGCATCGGGCCGCGCACCACATCGCCCACCGCCCACACGCCTGGCAGGTTGGTCTTGCAGTCGTCATCGACCACAATCGCACCTCGCTCGTCGAGCTTGAGGCCCACGGCTTCGGGGTTGAGGCCAATGGTGTTGGCCACGCGGCCGATCGACACGATCAGCTTGTCCACTTCCAGCTGCTGGGCTTCGCCCTTGGCGTTGGTGTAGCTGATGTTCACGCCCTTCTTGTCGGTCTTGATCTCGCCAACCTTCACGCCCAGCTCGATCTTGAGGCCCTGCTTGTCGAAAGCCTTCTTTGCTTCCTTGGCGATTTGCTCGTCCACGGTGGGCAGGAACTTGTCCATGCCTTCGAGCACCGTCACTTCGGTGCCCAGACGGCGCCAGACCGAGCCCATTTCCAGGCCGATCACGCCAGCGCCGATCAGGCCCAGCTTCTTGGGCGTAGCGCCCAGGCGCAGCGCGCCATCGTTCGACAGGATCTTGTCTTCATCAAAAGGCACGCCAGGCAGCGCGCGGGCGTTGGAGCCTGTGGCAACAATGATCTGCTTGCCGGTGATGGATTCTTCTTCCTTGCCAGCCACCTTGATTTCGTAGCCACCATCGACCGCCTTCACAAAGGAGCCGCGGCCATGGAAGAAGGTGACCTTGTTCTTCTTGAACAGGTACTGGATACCGTCGTTGTTCTGCTTCACGACGCCGTCCTTGCGGGCGATCATTTTGGCCACGTCCATGGCCACCTTGCCGGTGGAGATGCCGTGGTCGGCAAAGCTGTGCGTGGCGTGCTCGAAATATTCGGACGACTGCAGCAGCGCCTTCGATGGAATGCAGCCTACGTTGGTGCAGGTGCCGCCCAGAGCGGGGCCGCCAGCGGCGTTCTTCCACTCGTCGATACAGGCCACGGCCATGCCCAGTTGCGCTGCACGGATGGCGGCCACATAGCCACCGGGGCCGCCGCCGATCACGACGACATCAAATTGCTTGCTCATGATTATTCCAATGGTGTTAGTTCAAAACTGCCCTGGTGCAGGATCACACCAAACAGGCCCGTTTTGCTTGTCAGTTGCTCATCGTCCGAACGGCCAAACGAAACCGTGGCTCCTGCAGGCACGCGGCACAGAAACATGAACGCGCCCGATTCGAGGCAGGCGATCTGCCCGCTGGCACGTTGCTGCTCCCAGCCGAAATCCCGGTAGCCGTCTGCCTTGAAAGGCCTGAGCGGCAGCGGCCTGCCCGCTTCGCCCACAAACGAAATGGCCCATTGCGGGCCATTGTCCAGCCTGGCGCCCGGCACATCCTTGACGGACACGGTGGTCACCGGGCGTATCTCTACCTTCTCGGGCACGGGCACGCCACGGCGCATGGCCTGGGTATTGGCCTGCCACTGGAAGCGGTAATCCCCACTCCAGCTCTGCGCAGTTACGTCCTTGGCAGGACGTGTGGTGCCGCATGCAGCAAGCACCAGCGCAGAGGCCGCTATCACCAAGATACGTGCCATGACGACCCGACGACCTGATTACAGGTCGAACAGCAGACGCGATGGATCTTCCAGCGCATCCTTCATCGCCACCAGGCCCAGCACGGCTTCACGGCCGTCGATGATGCGGTGGTCATACGACATGGCGAAGTAGTTCATCGGACGAACCACGACCTGGCCGTTTTCCACCACGGCGCGGTCCTTGGTGGCGTGCACGCCCAGGATGGCCGATTGAGGCGGGTTGATGATGGGGGTGGACATCATTGAGCCGAAGGTGCCACCGTTGGAGATGGAGAAGGTACCGCCGGTCATGTCTTCAATGCCCAGCTTGCCGTCTTGCGCCTTCTTGCCGAATTCGGCAATCTTCTTTTCGATGTCGGCAAAGCTCATCTGGTCGGCATTGCGCAGGATTGGCACCACCAGGCCGCGTGGCGAGCCCACGGCGATACCGATGTCGAAGTAGCCGTGGTAAATGATGTCGGTGCCATCGACCGATGCATTCAGCACAGGGTACTTCTTGAGCGCATGCACTGCAGCCTTCACGAAGAAGGACATGAAGCCCAGCTTGACGCCGTGTTCCTTGGTGAAGTCGTCCTGGAACTTCTTGCGCAGCGCCATCACGGGCGCCATGTTCACTTCGTTGAACGTGGTCAGGATCGCGTTGGTCGACTGCGATTGCAGCAGACGCTCGGCAATACGGGCACGCAGGCGGCTCATCGGCACGCGCTGCTCTGGGCGCTCGCCCAGGTCCTGAGAACCTGCAGGCGATGCCACCTGGGGCAGCGACTTGGCAGGCACACCGGTAGGAATCACGGCGGCGGTGGACTTGACGCCACCGGCCACGGCGGCCAGCACATCACCCTTGGTGACGCGGCCGTCCTTGCCGGAACCAGCAACGGCGCCCACGGGCAGGTTGTTGTCGGCCAGCAGCTTGGCAGCTGCAGGCATGGCCACATCACCCTTGCTGCCACCCGTGGCAGCAGGAGCTGCGGCAGCCGGCGCCGGCGCGGCAGCGGCCTGTGCAGGCGCAGCAGCAGGAGCCGCTGCAGCACCGGCCACGGCTTCGGTGTCGATCTTGGCGATCAGCTGGTCGGCCACCACGGTGGCACCATCACCTTGCACGATCTCGGTCAGAACGCCAGCAGCCGGGGCAGGCACTTCCAGAACGACCTTGTCGGTCTCGATCTCGATCAGGATTTCGTCGACTGCAACAGCTTCGCCAGCCTTCTTCTTCCAGTTCAACATGGTGGCTTCAGCGACCGACTCGGACAGCTGAGGAACTTTGACTTCTACGATTGCCATAAGAATTCTTTCTGTGTTCGTTGATAAGAGCTGTCTGAGTGCTTACTTGGTCAGCACGAAACCCTTGAGTTTGGCAAATGCGCCTTCCACCAGAGCCTTTTGCTGCTCCTGGTGCAGGTGCGAATAACCGACGGCAGGCGATGCCGAAGCGGCACGACCGGAGTAGCCCAGCTTCTGGCCGTCGAGCATGTTTTCGTGGATGTAGTGCTGCACGAAGAACCATGCGCCCTGGTTTTGCGGCTCGTCCTGGCACCACACGATTTCCTTGGCGTTGCCGAACTTCTTGAGTTCCGCAGCGAAGGCCTTGTGCGGGAATGGATACAGCTGCTCCACGCGGATGATGGCCACGTCAGTCGTACCATCTTCGGCACGCTTCTTGACCAGGTCATAGTACACCTTGCCCGAGCAGGCGATCACGCGCTTGACCTTGTCGGCCTTGGCAACGATGGCCTCGTCGCGCTCACCGATGACGGTCTGGAAGCCACCGGAGGTGAACTCGGACACGGGCGAAGTCGCATCCTTGTTACGCAGCAGCGACTTGGGCGTCATGATGATCAGCGGCTTGCGCAGCGGACGCACCATCTGGCGACGCAGCAGGTGGAAGATCTGGCTGGCCGTGGTGGGCTGCGTGATCTGCATGTTCTGGTCTGCCGCCAGCTGCATGAAGCGCTCCAGGCGGGCCGAGCTGTGCTCGGGGCCCTGGCCTTCGTAGCCGTGTGGCAGCATCAGCGTGATGCCGTTGACGCGGCCCCACTTCACTTCACCAGAGGCGATGAACTGGTCGATCACCACTTGAGCGCCGTTGGCAAAGTCGCCGAACTGCGCTTCCCAGATCACCAGGGTGTTGGGGTCGTTCGAAGCGTAGCCGTATTCGAAGCCCAGCACTGCCTCTTCCGACAGGATGGAGTCGATGACCGTGAACGGAGCCTGGCTGTCGGCCACGTTCTGCAGAGGGATGTAGGTGCCTTCGTCCCACTTCTCGCGCTTTTGGTCGTGCACGACCGAGTGGCGATGGGTGAAGGTGCCGCGGCCGCTGTCCTCACCGGACAGGCGGATCGGATAACCAGAGGCCACCAGCGAAGCGTAGGCCATGGTTTCACCCATGCCCCAGTCCACATTGATGTCGCCACGGCCCATGGCGGCTCGGTCGTCATACACCTTCTTGACCAGTTGGTGCGGGTTGACCGACTCAGGCAGAGTCGTCACGCGCTCGGCCAGGCGCTTCCACTCAGCCAGAGGAATAGCGGTGTCTGCAGCGTCCGTCCACTTCTTGTGCAGGAAGGGGCTCCAATCCACGGCGTACTGGCTCTTGAAGTTGGTCAGCACCGGATCGACCGTGTGCTTGCCCGCGTCCATGGCAGCGCGGTAGGCCTTGACCATGTCGTCGCCCAGGGTCTCGCCCAGGCCTTGCGTGCCCAGCTTGTCGGCGTACAGCTTGCGCGTGCCAGGGTGCTGGGCAATCTTCTTGTACATCAGCGGCTGGGTCAGCGCTGGCGTGTCCTGCTCGTTGTGGCCCAGTTTGCGGTAGCAGATGATGTCCACCACGACGTCCTTGGAGAACTCCATGCGGAAATCCAAAGCCATCTGCATGGCCAGCGCCACTTCTTCCGGATCATCGCCGTTGACGTGGAGCACAGGCGACTCGATCATCTTGACGATGTCGGTGCAATACGTGGTCGAACGCAGGTCGCGTGGATCGGAGGTGGTGAAACCGATCTGGTTGTTGATGATGATGTGCACCGTGCCGCCCGTGGTGTAGCCACGGGTTTCGGACAATGCCAGGGTTTCCTGGTTCACGCCCTGGCCGGCAAAGGCCGCGTCACCGTGCACCAGCACGGGCAGCACTTGCTTGCCCTGAGGGTCGTTGCGACGGTCCATGCGCGAGCGCACCGAGCCTTCGACCACGGGGTTCACGATTTCCAGGTGCGATGGGTTGAAGGCCAGCGACAGGTGCACGGGGCCGCCTGCGGTGGTCACGTCCGAGCTGAAACCCTGGTGGTACTTCACGTCGCCAGCAGGCAGATCTTCAGGCGCGGTGTGGTCGAACTCGGCAAACAGGTCCTTGGGCATCTTGCCCAGGGTGTTCACCAGCACGTTCAGGCGACCACGGTGGGCCATGCCGATCACGATTTCCTGCACGCCCTTGACACCAGCGGCGTTGATCAGCTGATCCATCGCCACGATGAAGGATTCGCCGCCTTCCAGCGAGAAGCGCTTCTGGCCCACATACTTGGTGTGCAGGAAACGCTCCAGACCTTCGGCTGCCGTCAGGCGGTCGAGAATGCGCTTTTTCTGGTCGGCATTGAATGCAGGTTTGCTGCGAATGGCTTCCAGACGTTGCTGCCACCAGCGTTTCTGGTTCTGGTCGGTGGCATACATGTATTCGGCGCCCAGGGTGCCGCAATAGGTTTCGCGCAGTGCATTGAGCAGATCGCGCAGGGTCATCGACTCCTTGCCGAAGAACGTGTTGCTCGTATTGAACACGGTTTCCTGGTCGGCGTCGGTGAAGCCGTAGAACGCTGGATCAAGCTCGGGGATCTCGGGGCGCTCCTGGCGCTTGAGCGGATCCAGGTCGGCCCAGCGGGTGCCCACATTGCGATAGGCAGCAATCAGCTGCTGCACGGCAGTGCGCTTGCGGCCCAGCTCCGAATCGGCACCGGAGGCAACGACTACCTTGGTGCCGCCTTGTTTGGCACGTTCGGCAAAGGCGTTGATGACAGGGAGATGAGGAACATCTTTGTGGTTGCTGCCGTCCGTTGCGGGGACATTTTGCAGTGCGTCAAAGTATGCACGCCACGTATCGGGTACGCTGCCTGGATTGGCCAGGTAGTTTTCGTACATCTCTTCTACGTAGGGGGCATTGCCACCGAAAAGATAGGTATTGCCTTGGTAGGCTTGATACACAGAATTTGTATCGCTCATTTTCTCCGCTGACCTCCGCTTTCCTCTGGAAAGCATTAGCTGGTGCATATAAACAACCTTCCGCGACACGGCTGAACCGGTTGGCGGATGCGACTGTGGCTGGGAAGGGCCGAACGGGGGCTATTGTGCCACTTTCGGCCCATATCGTCCGGCCAGGGGTCTGCCGCGCCAAACGTCTGTTTTGGATGACGCTACAGACCCGCCAAGTCAGATACATTTGCGCTATCTAATTTTGGCTGAATGGCAATGCTCAACACCCGATCTCTTCACGACAAAGCATTTATCTTGCTGTTAATTGCCGTCACCATTGCGTTTTTTGCAGTGTTGTTCCCGTTTCAGGGAGCCGTATTCTGGGGCGTGATCTTTGCCGTGGTGTTTACACCTTTACACAAAAAGATCGGTAGCAAATTCCCCAAATACCCGACTGTTGCGGCCCTGATTACGCTGTCCCTATGTCTGGTACTGGTGATCCTGCCATTGATTTTGCTGTCCATCTCGCTGGCCAAGGAGTCCGCCGCGATCTATGAGCGTGTGCACACCGGCCAGATGAATTTTGGCCAGTATTTCCAGCAGATCTACAGCGCCCTGCCCCAGTGGCTGATCGATCTGCTGGCCCGCTTCAACCTCAATGACCCCAAGGTCATTCAGGAAAAGATTTCGGGTATTTCGGTGCAGGCCAGCCAGTACGTGGCCACCAAGGTGCTGGCCATTGGCCAGAACACCATGGGTTTCCTGGTGAGCTTCTGCATCATGTTGTATCTGCTGTTCTTCTTCCTGCGAGATGGCAAGGTGCTGGTGCGCAAGATCTATGCTGCTGTACCGCTGGACGACTCGCACAAGCAGAAGCTGGGCGCAAAGTTCATCACCGTGGTGCGCGCCACCGTCAAAGGCAATCTGGCCGTGGCAGCAACCCAGGGCGCTCTGGGCGGCATCATTTTCTGGATTCTCGGCATTGACGGCGCCCTGCTGTGGGGTGTGGTGATGGCCTTCCTGTCGCTGCTTCCTGCAGTCGGTGCGGCCATCGTATGGGCACCAGTCGCCATTTACTTCCTGGCGACAGGTGCCACCTGGCAAGGCATCGTGCTGACCGCCTATGGCGCCGGAGTCATGGGCATGGTGGACAATATCCTGCGCCCCCTGCTGGTGGGCAAGGACACCAAAATGCCCGATTACCTGATCCTGATCTCGACGCTGGGAGGCCTGTCCCTCTTTGGTCTGACCGGATTTGTCATCGGCCCGCTGATTGCAGCCCTGTTCATCGCAGTATGGGATTTGTTTGCGCCACAGGCACAGATTGGCGTGCCCGCAGACAGCCTGCCCCCTGACAACCAGAACTGATACGCCGCCTGAAAGCCTGGCATGCCATTCCACGATTTTGAACTTCGCAAACAAGAGTTCCTGGCGGAATACGCCCAGCGCCTGCCCACCCTCAAGGCCGCAGCCGCCTCCTTCAACGCCCTGATCGAGGCGATTCTTCAGGGCCTGCCCGGTGTCAACATCGCCAAGATCGAGTGCCGCGTCAAGAACCCTGAAGAAGCGGTGCGCAAGTTCAAGCGCAAATACCGCAATGCGCTGGAAGACCGCACCGAAAGCTATGCCATCGGCGACTACATCACCGACCTGATCGGTGTGCGCGTGGTGTGCCTGTACGAGGACGAGCCACCGGCCATCATGGCCAAGGTGCGCGAGTATTTCGATGTGATCGAGATCACCGACAAGACGGCCCCCATGGAGGATTCCGAATCCGACTTCGGCTACAAGGGCATCCACATGGATCTGCGCTTCAACAACGAGCAGGCGCAGCTCTCAGAGCACATGGCGTATGCCCAGCAGGCATTCGAGTTGCAGATTCGCACCATCATCCAGGATTCATGGAGCGAGCTGGACCACAAGATCAAATACAAGAAGTCGATCCCCACCAACCTCAAGCGGCGCATCAACATCCTGTCGGCCCTGTTCGAGCTGGCCGATCGTGAGTTTTTGCAGATCCGCAACGAGACCAACCAGGCGCTGGCCCTGTCGCGCGTCGACACGGACGATGAGGCAGATGCCGCCCCTCAGCCCTATGCGGATGACAGCGAGCCACTGGACGCCTTTGGATTTGTGGCCTTTGGGCAACGCCACTTCCCTGGCTACGATTTCGATCCGCAAAAGGTGGAGTTCTTCATTGACGAACTGGTCAACGATTTTGGCGTGCGCCAGGCGTCCTGGCTGTTTGCCGTGGTGCAGAAGCACATTTCCACGGCGCGCCACTACAAGGCCGATTTTCAGCACCGCTACCCCAGCAGCAGCTTCAATCCATTCACGGTGATGCGCCATTGCCTCTACCTGGAGGACAGGCAGCGCTTCCGCCGCAGCCTGCGCAACTCCGCCCGGGAAGCGTTTGAGGAATGGCTTGAGAACCACCAGCCCACGCGGCGCACTGCCGCCTGAAAGCACGGGATCGAACGCCTCCCTCGCACCCAGGGTTGGCACCTACTCTCGTGCCGATCCATAGCTGGCAACAACATTTGTTTACACAAGAAGCGCCACCCCACCCGTGTTTACGCTGAGAAATTTTGATTCTCGGCGTAACACGGTGCTGTTATATTGCAATGCAACATTAACGGAGTTTTGATGCTGTACCAACTCTACGAAACCCAGCGCGCCCTGATGGAGCCGTTTGCCGAATACGCGCACGCCACATCCAAGATGTTGAGCAATCCCCTGTGGCCTGTCAGTCAGACCACCGCTGTCCAGCGTGCTTCGGCCGGCTTTGACCTGCTCTACCGCCTGGGCAAGGATTACGAGAAACCCGCATTCAACATCAACACCATCACCGCTGGCGACCATGACATTGCCGTGCACGAGCGTGTGGAGTTGACCAAGCCATTTTGCGAGCTGCGCCGTTTCAAGCGCTTTTCAGACGATCCAGCCACCCTCACTGCCATGAAGGGGCAACCCGCCGTGCTGATCGTGGCACCGCTGTCCGGCCACTACGCCACCCTGCTGCGCGAGACCGTGCGCACCATGCTCGAAGGCCACAAGGTCTACATCACCGACTGGACCAATGCCCGCTTGGTGCCCCAGTCGTCCGGAGATTTCCATCTGGATGACTATGTGAACTATGTGCAGGATTTCATCCGCCATATTCAGGAAATCTATGGTGCCTGCCACGTGGTGAGCGTCTGCCAGCCCACCGTGCCGGTGCTGGCTGCCGTATCTCTGATGGCCAGCCGTGGAGAGCAGACGCCGCTGTCGATGACGATGATGGGCGGCCCGATCGATGCACGCCGCTCGCCCACCGCAGTCAACAATCTGGCGACCACGCACGATATCCAGTGGTTCGAAAACAATGTGATCTACCCGGTGCCGGCCAACTTCCCTGGTGCCGGCCGCAAGGTCTACCCGGGCTTTCTGCAGCACATGGGTTTTGTCAGCATGAACCCGGACCGCCACGCGACGAGCCACTACGACTACTTCAAGGACCTGCTCAAGGGCGATGAGGAAAGCGCAGAACACCACCGCCAGTTCTATGACGAGTACAACGCCGTGCTGGACATGGACGCCGCCTACTACCTGGAGACGCTCAAGACGGTGTTCCAGGACTTTGCCCTCGTCAAGGGCACCTGGCAGGTGCGCTCGCCCGAAGGCGTAGCAGAACTGGTGCGCCCCCAGGATATCCAGCACACCGCCTTGCTGACGGTGGAAGGTGAGCTGGACGATATCTCCGGCTCCGGCCAGACCCAGGCTGCGCACGATCTGTGTACCGGCCTCAAGGGATCGGGAAACCGCCACTTCGAAGTCAAGGGTGCCGGGCACTATGGCATCTTCAGCGGCAAGCGTTGGCGCAACATGGTCTACCCCGTGCTCAAGGACTTCATCCTGGCCCACAGCGAGCTCCCCGCCAAGGCCAGCACGGTAAAATCCACGGTTTCCAAGCAGAGCAACTTGCAAACGGTGTGACCCATCCCCTTCCCTCCGACCAGCAGCCAGCCTCAGCGCTGGCTGTTTTCATTGATGCCATTGATGAGGCCCTGCCTCAGACCCAGTGCACGCGCTGCGGCTACCCTGACTGCCGAGGTTACGCCGAAGCCGTGGCCACGGGCGCAGCGGCCATCAACCAATGCCCTCCCGGCGGCGAGGAAGGCATTGCGCGCCTGGCGGCCATCACAGGCCGCGCCACGCTGCCATTGAATCCGGACCATGGCGTAGAAGCTCCACGCGTGCTCGCGCGCATCGATGAAAACTGGTGCATCGGCTGCACCCTCTGCATCAAGGTCTGCCCCACGGATGCCATTCTGGGTGCCAACAAGCGCATGCACACCATCATTGCCGAGGCCTGTACGGGCTGCGAGTTGTGCCTGCCCGTGTGCCCGGTGGACTGCATCGAACTGGACAATGCCAGCGGAGAGGCCACCGGCTGGGAGGCATGGAGTCGGGAACAGGCTGAACAAGCACGCAATCGCTATCAAAAACATAGTAATCGACGCACATCCGGCATGCGCAAACCCGCAAAAGGCCTTCAAGCCACACCTGCTGGAGACGAAGACCGCTTGGCCGTCAGCAGTCCGTCCGCAGCCTTGAACAACATCCGTGCGGCAGGCAGCCCATCCGCTCCAACCCCTATGCCGAGCAAGGTTACGAATGGCGACACAACACCAGCAACGCCGGCTGCACCTTCCGACAAAAAGGCGATGATTGCCGCCATTCTGGCCAAGGCCAGACAACAGCGCGGCAGCCCGAACTAGGCATACCGGCCGAACGTCGCACAGGCGGCACACAAAGCGATACTGGCTTGCCCGCGTCCTGCGCCAAAGCCGTTGCAGCTGCGTGATAATGGTTCGCTTATGAACCCCTTGCTCCAGAAACTGCAGCCCTACCCGTTTGAGCGGCTGCGTCAGCTGTTTGCCAGTGTCACTCCGCCGGCTGACATTCCCCCCATCAGCCTGGGTATCGGCGAGCCGCGCCATCCCACGCCAGCCTTTATCAAGCAGGCCCTGGCCGACAATCTGGCCGGGCTGGCAAGCTACCCCGCCACCGCTGGCACCCCTGCGCTGCGCGACGCATTCGCGGCCTGGCTGAACACCCGCTATGGCCTGCAAGTGGATGGCCAGAAGCACACCCTGCCGGTCAATGGCAGCCGCGAGGCCCTGTTTGCGTTCACGCAGACGGTGGTGGACGCAAGCCAGCCCAACCCCATCGTGCTGTGCCCCAATCCGTTCTACCAGATCTATGAGGGCGCCACCCTGCTTGCAGGTGCCACGCCCTACTATGTGCCCAGCATTGCCGCCAGGAACTTTGCGGTGGATTGGGACAGCGTGCCCGAGGCCGTCTGGCAGCGCACGCAGCTGATCTTTGTCTGCTCTCCGGGCAACCCCACCGGTGCGGTGATGCCACTGGAGGAATGGAAGAAGCTGTTCGCGCTGTCAGACCGCTACGGTTTCGTGATTGCGTCGGATGAGTGCTACAGCGAAATCTACTTCCGTGACGAGCCACCGCTGGGCGGCATGGAGGCGGCAGGCAAGCTGGGCCGCACGGATTTCAAGCGGCTGATGTCGTTCACCAGCCTCTCCAAGCGCAGCAATGTGCCTGGCCTGCGCAGCGGCTTTGTCGCAGGCGACGCTGATCTGATCAAGTCCTTTGCGCTGTACCGCACCTACCAGGGCGGCGCCATGTGCCCTTCGGTGCAGACAGCCAGCATTGCGGCCTGGGGCGATGAATCCCATGTACGAGACAACCGCGAGCAATACCGCAAAAAGTTTGCCGAGGTGACGCCGCTCCTGTCCAGCGTGATGGATGTGCAGTTGCCCGACGCCAGCTTTTACCTGTGGGCTGGCGTGCCCGCGCACATGGGCCTGTCGGATACCGAGTTCGCCCGCGAGCTGTATGCTCAATACAATGTGACGGTTCTGCCGGGCAGCTATCTGGCCCGCGACTTCAACGGTACCAACCCTGGTGCAGGGCGTGTGCGCATGGCATTGGTGGCAGAAACCGCCGAATGCCTGCAGGCAGCCCAGCGCATCGTGCAATTCATTCAATCCTGGAAACAACGTTAAACCATGACGCAACAACTGCAAACCATCATCGAATCCGCCTGGGAAAACCGTACCACCTTGTCGTCCGCCTCGGCCCCCAAGGAAATTGTGGACGCCGTCGAGTACGTCATCAACGCCCTCGACAAGGGTGAGTTGCGCGTGGCCACCCGCGAAGGCGTGGGCCAGTGGACCGTGCACCAGTGGATCAAGAAGGCCGTGCTGCTGTCCTTCCGCCTGAACGACAACGTGCTGATGCAGGCTGGCGCCCTGAACTTCTACGACAAGGTGCCCACCAAGTTCGCCAACATGAACGACATGGACATCGCCGCCACCGGCGTGCGCGTGGTGCCTCCAGCAGTGGCGCGTCGCGGCAGCTTCGTGGCCAAGGGCGCCATCCTGATGCCTTCGTATGTGAACATTGGCGCCTACGTGGGCGAAGGCACCATGGTGGACACCTGGGCGACCGTGGGCTCCTGCGCACAAGTGGGCAAGAACGTTCACCTCTCCGGCGGCGTAGGCCTGGGCGGCGTGCTCGAACCCCTGCAAGCCAACCCCACGATCATTGAAGACAACTGCTTCATCGGTGCCCGCTCCGAAATCGTGGAAGGCGTGATCGTCGAGGAGAACTCCGTGGTGTCGATGGGCGTGTACATCAGCCAATCCACCAAGATCTACAACCGCATGACTGGCGAAGTCACCTACGGCCGCATCCCTTCGGGCTCGGTGGTGGTGAGCGGCTCCATGCCATCGAAGGACGGCAGCCACAGCCTGTACTGCGCAGTGATCGTCAAGCAGGTGACGGCCGAGACCCGCGCCAAGACCAGCATCAACGACCTGCTGCGCGACTGACCGCTCCCTGCCCCCGTATCCAAAGCCCTGCCCTGCAGGGCTTTTTTCATGGCGGCAGCCAGCGCGCGGGCCGCCCCGCAGACGCAGTCAGGAGCGGGATGCGGCATGCGCGCCACATTGCGTCATCTTGGAACAAGCCGTTACCGCTGCAACGCCTACAATCGGGCCGATAAACACCGGAGGGAACAGATATGGGAACCATGGAGCGAATCTTGCGTCTGATGGCCGAAAACAAAGCATCGGACGTCTACCTGTCTGCCAATGCGCCAGCGCTGGTCAAGATCCAGGGTGACTGCATTCCCCTCAACAACCAGATCCTCACGCCTGATGCGCCGCGCACCCTGCTGGCCGAGATCGTGCCGCCCGAGCGCATCGAGGAACTGGACGAGACGGGCGAGCTGAACATGGGTGTGCCGCTCGAAGACGTGGGGCGCTTCCGTATCAGCGCCATGCACCAGCGCGGCACCTGTGCCGTCGTGATCCGCTATGTGCCCAAGGACATTCCCACGCTCGAAGAGCTGGAGCTGCCGGACATCTTTCAGGACCTGATCATGGCCAAGCGCGGCCTGGTGCTGTTCGTAGGTGCCACGGGCTCAGGCAAGAGCACGTCGCTCGCATCCATGATCGACCATCGCAATGCCAAGCAGACCGGCCATATCCTGACCGTGGAAGACCCGGTCGAATACCTGTTCACCAACCAGCGCTCCATCATCAACCAGCGTGAAGTCGGCAGCGACACCGCGTCGCTGCAGACCGCACTCAAGAATGCGCTGCGCCAGGCACCCGATGTGATCATGATCGGCGAAATCCGTGACCGTGAAACCATGTCGGCCGCCATTGCCTACGCACAGTCGGGCCACCTGTGCCTGGCCACCCTGCACGGCAACAACAGCTACCATGCGCTCAACCGGATTCTGAGCTTCTACCCTGTGGAAGTGCGCCCCACCATGCTGGGCGATCTGGCTTCGGCCCTGCGCGCCGTCATTTCGCAGCGCCTCGTCAAGACTGTCTCTGGCAAGCGCACTGCAGCCATCGAGGTGATGCTCAACACCAAGCTGGTGAGCGAGATGATCGAGCAAGGTGATTTCTCCGGCGTGCGCGAAGCCATGGAGAAATCGATGGCCGAAGGCTCGGTCACATTCGAAGGCGCACTGGCAGCCCTCATCAACAGCGGCAAGATCAGCCGCGAAGAGGGCCTGGCCAACTCCGACTCGCCCACCAACCTGATGTGGCGCCTGCAAAACGACTTCCAGATGGCCGCCAATGCAGCCAAGGCACAGGTAGCGGCGCAGCAGGAGCTGGATGACTCTGCCTCGTTCACCGAAATCGTGCTGGATGTGAACCAAGAGTAAGATAGCGACCGCTGGCAGCCCTGGGCGTGCCGGCGCCGCTCCCCATCTCTGACCATGCGGCCTGCGGGCCGCATTGTTTTATCCTTCTCTGCCCTGCTGCATTGCACTTTCCGATATGTCCCGTACCCTGCAATTGACCGAGCAACTGATCGCCCGCCCCTCGGTGACGCCCCAAGACGAAGGTTGCCTGGAAATGATCGCCGACCTGCTCTCGCCGCTTGGCTTTGTGTGCGAGCGTCTGGACAGCGGCCCTGCCGACTTCCGCGTGAGCAACCTCTGGGCCTTGCGCAACAGCAGCGTGGCCGGAGCCAAGACCGTGGTATTGGTGGGACACACCGATGTGGTGCCAACAGGCCCGATGGAGCAGTGGAACTCTCACCCCTTCACCCCCTCACACCGCGACGGCAAGCTGTATGGCCGAGGCGCCAGCGACATGAAAACCTCCGTTGCCGCCTTCGTGGTGGCTGCCGAGGAGTTCGTCGCACAATACCCTGATGCCCCGCTGAACATTGCCATTTTGCTCACCAGCGATGAAGAAGGCCCCAGCGTGGACGGCACCGCCATCGTGGTGGAAGCACTCAAGAAACGTGGCCAAAAGCTCGACTACTGCGTGGTGGGCGAGCCCACGGCAGTCAGCAGGCTGGGCGACATGATCAAGAACGGCCGCCGCGGCAGCCTGACCGGCAAGCTCACCGTGCATGGCGTTCAGGGCCATATCGCCTATCCGCAACTGGCACGCAACCCCATCCACCAGGCACTGGCCGCGCTCGACGAGCTGGCCAAAACGGTATGGGACGAGGGCAATACCTTCTTCCCGCCCACAAGCTTTCAGATGAGCAATATCCACGCCGGCACCGGCGCGGGCAACGTCATTCCTGGCCAGATGGTGGTGGATTTCAATTTCCGCTTCTGCACCGAATCCACGGCTGAGAGCCTCAAGGCCCGTGTCAAATCCACCCTGGAGCGCCATGCCCTCGAATACGACCTGAAGTGGACGCTGGGTGGCAAACCTTTCCTGACCACTCCCGGCCCCTTGGTGGCAGCCGTGCAGCAGGCAGTGCGTGACGAAGTAGGCATTGAGACCGAACTCTCGACCACCGGCGGCACCAGCGATGGCCGATTCATTGCCGAAATCTGCCCTGAAATTATTGAGATCGGCCCGCCCAATGCATCCATCCACAAGATCGATGAGCACGTTGCCTTGGCCGACATCGAGCCGCTCAAGAGCATCTACCGCCGCATTCTGGAAAATCTGGGCAAGTAAATCGTTTTGCCGCATGAACAGGTCGCGGCCGATAGCTGCAGCTTGCCGTCGGCGGGCCTTGCCGCGCCTACAATCGCCTTTACATTTGTTCACCCCGTTTCTGCCATGACCACCATCCGCTCCCTGATCGACGACAGCGCAGCTGCACTCACCGCCGCCGTGGTGCACTTTGGCCATGGCACCACCAATGCGCAGGATGAAGCGGCCTGGCTGGTGCTGTGGGCCCTGGGCCTGCCGATGGATGTGGACAGCAGTACCGAAGGCGAAGATGCCGTGGGCGCACGGCCCGTCAGCGATGCCGACCGCGCCAAGGTGCAAGCCCTGGTGGAACAGCGCATTACGACGCGCAAACCCGCCGCCTACCTGACGCAGCAGGCATGGCTGCAAGGCGTGCCCTTCTATATTGACGAGCGCTCCATCGTGCCGCGCAGCCTGATTGCCGAGCTGCTGGCCGACGGCAGTATCGACGAATGGCTGAGCACCACCACCCACCAGGTGCTCGATCTGTGCACCGGCAATGGCAGCCTGGCCTGCCTGGCGGCCATGGCCTACCCCGATGTGGCAGTGACCGGCGCCGACCTCTCGCCCGATGCCTTGGCGGTTGCCCGCATCAATGTAGAAAAGCACGGCCTGCAGGACCGTGTCACGCTCGTGCAGTCCAACGGCATGGCACAGGCGCGCGGCCCCTGGGACCTGATTCTGTGCAACCCGCCCTACGTGAACGCCGACAGCATGGCGCGCCTGCCCCTGGAATACCGCGCCGAGCCCGCGATGGCGTTGGCTGGCGGCAAGGACGGCATGGATTTTGTGCGCCTGCTGGTGCGCGACCTGCCCCAGCGCCTGACCGAAGACGGCGTGCTGGTGCTGGAGATCGGCAACGAACGCGAGCACTTTGAAGCCGCCTTTCGCGGCCTGCCCGTGTTCTGGATGAACACCAGCGCAGGCGACGACCAGGTGCTGCTGCTGACGCGCGATGCGCTGGTGCACTGGATGCATGAGCAGCCAACACAGTTCTGAAGACGCCATCCCGCCAATTTGCTATATATTAAATAGCTAATGGCGCTTACCCACCAAGCGCCAGCGGTCCTTTTTATTCAATTCCACCAGCACTTCCAGCGCAACAGATGGGCGGCTAGTACGCCATCACCTTGCAGGCCAGCTTGCTGATGGGTCCGTGCAGATAGCCTTCCAGCCTGGGGGGCAGCAGCAGGGGCTTGAGCAGCATGCGTACCGCCATGTCGGCTGGCAGGCCGGTGCTCACCAGGTGGTAGATGCGCTGGGCCACGTCCTCGAACTTGCGTTCCGGCGTGCAGAAAAGCGACCCCTTGTGCGCAAACACATGGCGCAGCGCCACATCCGAGTCACTCTCGCGCAATTCCTTCAAGCGGCTGTACAGGGCCCCCGCAATGCGCGTGCGGCCAATCGGCGCTTCCTTCTGCAAGGTCTTGAAATACGCCAGAAAGTGCTTGAAATGCCCCACCTCGTCGTTGCGGATGTGGCCCAGCAGTTGCGTCAGCACCGGCTCGTGGCTGAGCTCGCGCAGGGTATGGTAGTAGGCCGTGGTACCCGTTTCCACCACGCAGCGCGCCACCATCTCCAGCCGCCGGTCGCTGAACAGCTCCTCCACGGTGCACAACTGCGAATACTCGGCAAAAAAGCTGTCGTAGGCCTGCTGCCACGGAAAGCCGGGCCACACGGTTTCCACATAGCGGCGCAGCGATGCGCCATGCTGCAGCTCTTCATGCTCCCACTCCTGCACCAGCCAGTCGCTGATCTGCGGATACTGTGCGTAGTGCTCACCCAGGTTGGCGGCATAGGTGTCCGAGCCCGTCTCCACGAATGAGGCACTCATCAGCAGATAGAACAGATCCTCGTCGCCTTCGATGGCGGCGCGGTCTATGCGGTGATAGGGAATGTCGTCGATCTTCCAGTGGCCGCGCGGCTGCGCAGTGTCGTCCCCGGTGTTGCCTTGCGGAACCCGGTTTTGCGATGTTGTCGCTGTCATGGCGCTTTCCTTGTCTTGACCCAGGGCTGCAGTCCCTGTCTGTCAAGCCACAGCCCGTGTGTGACTGCAGTATGACCAGTGCGTGTCCATTGAATGACGGCAATGCTGTGAATCATCTTAACGATTGCATCTCCACGCAACAATCCATCAACTGACGGATGGCGACAATGGCCTACAAATTTGGAGCCTGAACGTCGTTCGCGGGCTCTCGACTGCCAAACATGCACTTGCAGCCGTAGCGATTTGCCACAAATGGGGCGCCGCCCGCATAGAGGCCCCGCAAACTGCTAGAGAGGGGCCGCGCGGCGATAATTCACCCCAGTCATGATTACGCTGAAAAACATTACGCTGCGCCGCGGCACCAAGGTTCTGCTCGACCAGGTGAACGCCACCATCAACCCCGGAGAGTCCGTTGGCCTTGTGGGTCGCAACGGAGCGGGCAAATCCACCCTGTTTGCGCTGCTGAACGGCTCGCTGTCCGAAGACGGAGGCGATTTCTACATTCCTGCGCAATGGCGCATGGCCCAGGTGGCCCAGCACATGCCCGAGACCACCGAATCGGCCACGCAGTTCGTGCTGGACGGTGATACGCGCCTGGCAGAGGTGAACGCGCAGCTGCTGGCTGCTGAAGAGACCGGCGACGGCATGGCCATCGCCCAGGCCCATGCCGATCTGCACGATGCCGGTGCGCATGACGCCACAGCGCGCGCACAGGCCCTGATCCTGGGCCTGGGCTTCAAGGTGTCGGAGCTGGACCAGCCCGTCAACAGCTTCTCGGGCGGATGGCGCATGCGCCTGCAGCTGGCCCGCGCGCTGATGTGTCCCAGCGACCTGCTGCTGCTCGACGAGCCCACCAACCACCTGGACCTGGACGCCCTGGTCTGGCTGGAAGCCTGGCTCAAGCGCTATCCCGGCACGCTGATCACCATCAGCCATGACCGCGAGTTCCTCGACGCCATCACCAATGTCACCCTGCATATCGAAAATGCGCGGCTGACCCGTTACGGCGGCAACTACAGCAAGTTTGAAGAACTGCAGGCCCAGCAACTGGAGCTGCAGCAATCATCGTTCGAGCGCCAGCAGGACAAGATTGCCCACCTGCAGAAGTTCATCGACCGCTTCAAGGCCAAGGCCAGCAAGGCCAAGCAGGCGCAAAGCCGCATGAAGCAGATCGAGCGCATGGAAAAAGTGGCTCCGGTGCTGGCCGCCGCAGAGTTCACCTTCGAATTCAAGGAGCCCGCGAACCTGCCCAACCCCATGCTGGCCATCACCGATGCTGCTTTCGGCTATACCGACGAGCAGGATCAGGAAACCGTGATCCTGCGGGACGTGAGCCGCTCCGTGCTTGCAGGCCAGCGCATTGGCATCCTGGGCGCGAACGGCCAGGGTAAATCCACACTGGTCAAGACCATCGCCCGCGAAATGAAGGCGCTCGCCGGCAAGGTGACCGAGGGCAAGGGCCTGAACATCGGCTACTTTGCCCAGCAGGAGCTGGACGTGCTGCGCCCCGAGGAAAATCCGCTGGAGCACATGATCCGCCTGGCCAAGGAAATCGGCGCAGAAGGCAACAGTGCGCGCGAGCAGGATCTGCGCAGCTATCTGGGCACCTTCAATTTCAGCGGCGACATGGTCAAGCAGGCTGTGGGCAGCATGAGCGGCGGAGAAAAGGCTCGCCTCGTGCTGGCCATGATCGTGTGGCAACGCCCCAACCTGCTGCTGCTCGACGAGCCGACCAACCACCTGGATCTGGCAACCCGCGAAGCCCTGGCCATGGCCATCAACGATTTCGACGGCACCGTCATGCTCGTCTCGCACGACCGGCACCTGCTGCGCGCCGTCTGCGAAGACTTCTGGCTGGTGGGCCGCGGCAAGGTCGGCCCGTTTGATGGCGACCTGGACGACTACCAGCGTTACCTGCTCGACGAATCCAAGCGCCTGCGCGAAGAAGCCCGGCAGGCGGAGCAGGACGCTCGCGGCGAGAATACGGAGAAAAATCAGCCTTCTGCATCCACCCAGCAAGCGCCGGACGCTCTAAAATCAGTAGCACCCAAACCTACCGCGCCTAAAACAGAAGCAACATTCGATCCCAAGGAAGCCCGTCGCCAGGCCGCAGCCGCGCGCCAGCAACTGGCCGACAAGACCAAGCCCTTCAAGAAAGAGCTGGAACAGATCGACAAAAAGCTCCCGCAGCTTGCCACTGAGCGCAGCGCGCTGGAAGAAAAGCTGGCCACGCCCGGCCTGTCCGGCCCCGACGTGGTGGAAGCCGGCAAGCAGCTCGCCACAGTCAACAACAGCATCGAGCAACTGGAAGAGCGCTGGCTGGAGCTGTCCGAGCAGATCGAAGCGATTGCCCAGGAGCTGGGCGCGACGGCCTGATTTCCAGCGCTACCGCCCAAAGCGCCAACCCGCCCCCAGGATCACCGCATGCAACGCACGATTCGCAGCAAGGAATTCACCGCCGAGCGCGCCTGGGGAGCGCTGGACATCGCCCACCTGGGCGGCACCAGCGTACGCCTGCACTGGACGGACCAGCCCTACATCTGGCACGTCAACGATGGCGAGGAAGTCTTCGCGGTCATGGACGGCACGGTTGTCATGCACTACCGCGAGGCTGGTGTTGAAAAACGCACCACCTTGCACGGTGGCGACATCTTCCATGCCGGCATCGGCTGCGAGCATGTGGCGCATCCGCAGGGCGCGGCGCGAATTCTGGTAATTGAGAAAGCAGGCAGCGTCTAAGCCCGCAATACCTCCCAGGCAAAAACAGGTGCGAGCGCGCGCCCTGCCTACACCTATAGCTCCTTTTCCTGCAGCAAACGCCACATCACCTTGCCGCTGCCACTCTTGGGCAGGTGATCAACCAGTTGCACGATGCGCGGCGCCTTGTACACCGCCATATGCTCGTGGCACCAGGCGATGATGTCCTGCTCGCTCACCTGCCCCTGGTGAGAAGGGCGCAGCACCACCACGGCCTTCACCGTCTCGCCCCGGTAGGGGTCTCTGGCAGAGATCACACAGGCCTCCAGAATGGCGGGGTGGCGGTACATCAGGCTCTCCACCTCGGCAGGCCATACCTTATAGCCGCTGGCGTTGATCATGCGCTTCAAGCGGTCGGTCAGGAAGAAGTAGCCGTCCTCATCGCGGTACCCCAGGTCTCCGGTGCGAAAAAAGCGCTCACCGCCCACCTGCACAAAGCTGGTCTCCGTCGCGCCGGGCTGCTTCCAGTAGCCTTGCAGCACCTGCGGGCCACGCACCACAATCTCGCCCACCTCGCCGGGGGGCAGCTCCTGCAGGCTGTCAGGGTCGATCACCTTGGACTGCATGCCGATGTGCGGCACACCCAGGCATTGCTGCTTGGGATGCTCATATGGATTGGCGTGCGAGGCTCCGCAGGTCTCGGTCATGCCATAGCCTTCGATGTAATCGAGCCCCCACAGATCCTTGATGCGCTGGGCCACGGGCTGCGGCATGGCAGCGCCTCCGCCGCCGATGTAGACAAGGCTGCGCATATCCACCTGCGCCAACTGGGGGCTGGCCAGCAGATCCACCACCATGGTCGGAATATTGGCCCAGTGCGTCACACGCCAGCGCAGCATCAGGCACGCCGCCAGATTGCGGTCCCAGCGCGGCATGATGACCAGGGTTGCCCCCGCGCCAATCAGCACATGCATGATCGAGACCATGCCGGTGATGTGGAACATGGGCGCCACCACCAGATTGACGCTTTCAGTGCTTTGGCGTCCCCACAGCAGGCCCGCCTGCACCGCGTGCTGGATGTGGCTGTGCGCATGGATGCACCCCTTGGGCTTGCCCGTGGTGCCGCTGGTATAGGGCAGGATCGCCATGTCGGCGGCGCCCACGCTGAGGAGCGGCGGGGCATTGGTGCACTGCAGCGCCTGCTGCCACGATGCCACCGAGGCTCCGGGCAGCAAGCTGGCATCCGGCAATGCATGCTCGCCCAGCAGCCAGGCCGCCCAGGCCTGCGGAAAATCGGCCTGCTGCTGCACCTGGGGCGGCATGGCATCCGCAAAGCGGGTGATGAGCAGGTGGCGCAGCGGCTCCGCGCCGGGCATCTGGCTTACTTGGTGATTGGCCTGTGCCAGTGCGCCAGCCAGATCGGTGGTGGTGATGGCCACACGCGCATCCGCATCGGTGATGTAGTGCGCCAGCTCATCGGCCGTGTTCATGGGGTTGACGGGCACCACCACCGCATTGGCACGCAGAATGGCATAGTGCGCCAGCACCAGTTGCGGGCAGTTCTGCATCAGCAGGATCACGCGGTCGCCCCGCTGCACGCCCTGTGTATGCAGGTGCGCCGCCAGCCGCTCGGTGATCTGCTCCATCTGCCGGTAGGTAATGACCTGCTCGAAGAACACCAGGGCCGCATGATCGGGGTAGCGCCGCGCGTTGACCGCCAGGTTGTCCCATACCGAAGTCTGCGGCACCGTCAGCCGCGTGGGCACGCGCCCCGGCCAGTAGCGCGTAGGCGCGGGCGGCGGCGAAGCATGCGCAGGGGACAGGGCAGCGAAGGAAACAGTCATGGCGCGATCCGGTGCAATCAATATCTGCGCCAGTATCGCCAACCGCCCTGCCCGGCAGGGGTCACGTGCGGGACGACTGAGTGCCGCCTTTAGCGGGCTAGAGCCCAATAGCCCCTGCCTGCGCGCGCACCCAGTGCAGCACGGCCTGCCATTGCTGCGCCGCACATTGCAGTGCAGCAAATTGTGGATGGCTGTCGCCCGCCTCGCGGTATGCCCGGTCTGCCATCACCGCGTCCTGCCACATCTGCGCCTGCTGCTCTACCTGTGCTTGCTGAAACTGCACCAGCAAACTACCGGGTGATTCGCACAGGGTGTAGTGGTAAGGGTTGCTTCCATGGCGCCAAAAGCGCCATTGCAGCCGCAACGCATCGCGCGTCACCGCCCTGCCCTGCAGCCGCTGCCAGTGGTGAAAGGCCTCGTGCATCAGCCAGCCGGTGATCATTGGCTGGTCCAGCCGCAAGGCCTCGTGTGGATTGCCACCTTCAAAACAATACCGAGGAAACGACAGAAAGCCGCCATTGAAGGACAAGGCGCGCCGCGTATCGCCCAGCCTCCGCAAATGCACACGCATGCGGCGCCAGCGGGGATCGGCGGGCTCGCCAAAATATTGCGCGAGCAAAGCCCATTCCGCCGCGCACAAGGGGCGCGACCAGAAAAGCGCCCGGCGGCAACCTGACACGAGAGATTCCATCTTCACGCCGGTGATTGTGGCATCGCCCGCAGTTCCGCAACGCCCTAGCACAGACACATTCTGCATATGTGCCGACGCACCCCCCTACCGGATGCGCGTGGACATGGCCGTGCCCACCATCGCGCCACCTTAGAACGTGTTTACGATCTCCTCGCGCCGCGACAGTGGCTTTGCGGGGCGCCCGGCTAGGGATGGGATGCGAGGGGCGCGCCTAGCGGAGCAGTGCGCAGCCAATAGCCAGTTATTGGCAAGCGCTGCAACAACGCAGACCGCCCCTGACCGGGCGTCCCCAAACCCACGGTCCCTCCAGGTTGGAGTGAAATCGGGCGATTTCTGCGCGCTGGCCCTTGTTTGCACCCCGGTGCAAGCTGCGGCCCAGCACTTCGAACTCATCCCGATTGCACTCCAACGCGGCTGCGTAGAGATCGTAAACACGTTCTTAGGGTGCATTGCCGCACTTTCTGCCCCGTTTGGTGCATGGCCACTTGCTGGTTAACACCGATTCTCTTTGCACCAATAAATTGGATACTGAATACATTAATAACAAAACATATATTTACATATCAGCGATTCAGGCACGATATTTGCGTAGTACTGGCCAGTTATCCCTTCCGCATCACGATATTTGTATACAAGGAGTGTGACATGAGCTTGAGATCCCCACGCCGCCGCTTTCACCAAACCCTGCTTGCTGCCACGCTGGCCGCCTGCAGCCTGCTCCCACTGAGCGCGGCACAGGCCCAAACCGTGCACAAGGTGCGCTATGAGGAAGTGGTGCGATCCGTTCTATATGTACCCATGTATGCCGGTCTGAAAAAAGGCATGTTCAAGGACGAGGGGATCGAGCTGACAATGAAAACCTCGCAGGGCACGGACAAGGGCATGGCGGCCCTGCTCTCGGGCAGCGCCGATATCGTGCTGATCGGGCCCGAGGCCTCCATCTATGTCGCCAACAGCGAATCGCCGGTCAAGCCCGTCGTGTTTGCGGGGCTCACGGCCACCGACGGCTTCCTGCTGATGGGCCGCAAGCCCGATCCGGCCTTTGACTGGAACAAGCTCAAGGGCAGCAAGATCATGTCCTTCCGCCCCGGCTCCAACCCCGACATATTCCTGGAAGCCGCGCTGCGCAAGAAAGGGCTCGATCCGAAAAAGGACGTGAAGCTCGTCAACAACATCGGCCCCGCTGCCCGCACCGGCGCCTGGCTCGCTGGGCAGAACGACTACGCGACCTTCCTGGAGCCCGAGGCCAGTACGCTGGAGAAAGAAGGCAAGGCCTTCCCGCTTGGCTCGGTCGGCAAGGAAGCCGGCATGGTCGACTACACGGTCTTCACCACCACCGATGCCTACCTGAAGAAGAACCGCGCCGCCGTTCAGGCCTGGACCCAGGCCGTGGCCAAGGCGCAAAAATTTACCGCCGCCGCACCCGCAGCTGAACTGGCCGACCTGGTGGGCGAGTACTTCACCGGCGTGAGCAAGCCCGAGCTGACCAGCGCCATCGAGCGTTACCAGACGCTGAACCTCTGGAAGAAGACGCCTCTCGTTGAAAAGGAAGCCATGGACAAGCTGCAGGACATGCTGGTGCAGGGCGGCGTGCTGGAGGCTTCGAAGAAAGTCGATTACGCCCGGTTCGTAGACATGAGCCTGGTGCAGAAGTGAGGACGGTGCCATGAACAGCCCCTACCGCATCCATGTCGACAATGTGTCGCTGCGCTACTTCACCCAACAGGGCGAGACGCAGGCGCTGCAGAACATCAACCTCTCGGTCAAACCGGGGGAATTCATCAGCCTGATCGGCCAATCGGGCTGCGGCAAGAGCACGCTGCTGTCCATTCTGGCGGGAATTCTGCCCCCATCCAGCGGCAACGTGTTCGTCGATGGCAGCGCCATCGTCGGCCCCAACCCGCGCATCGGCTACATGCTGCAGCAGGATTACCTGTTCGAATGGCGCACCATCCTGGAAAACACCTTGCTGGGCGCGCAGATCCAGAACAAGGACATGGCTGCTGCAGAAAAACGCGCCATCGGCCTGCTGCAAAAGTGCGGCATGGGCGACTACCTGCACCACTATCCGCGCCAGCTCTCGGGCGGCATGCGCCAGCGCGTGGCCCTGGCGCGCACCCTGGTCACCAACCCGGATGTGGTGCTGCTGGACGAGCCGTTTTCCGCACTCGACTCGCAGACCCGCCTGTCGATTGCCGACGAGGTGGTGGATGTGCTGCGCGACGAGGGCAAGTCCGTGATTCTGGTCACCCACGACATTGGCGAGGCCATTGCGATGACCGACCGCGTCATCGTGCTCTCGCGCCGCCCCGGCCGCATCAAATCGGTGCACCACATGGATTTTCCATCGACTGGCGGCAAGCGGCCGACCCCATTCGAGGCACGCGGCTGCCCCGAGTTCAACGACTATTTCAACGTACTGTGGGATGAAATCGACACCCACGTGGAAGGCTGAACATGAGCACCGTGATGAACACCACCAACACACAGGCCACCAGCCCACCCGATGCCCGCAGCCCCGAATATGTGCAATGGCTCGCACAGATCCAGCGCCGCAAGCTGCTGATCACGGCCAGCCGCATTGGTGTACTGGCTGTCTTTCTGGCTGTCTGGGAGATTCTGGCGCGCACCCAGGTCATCAACCCCATGTTGACCAGCTACCCCTCGGCCGTGCTTCCCACACTGCTCGAACTGTTCAAGACCGGCGATCTGACAGGACACACCTGGATCACCTTCAAGGCCACCATCATCGGCTTTGCCGTCAGCATGGTGCTGGGCGTGCTGATCGCGGCCCTGCTGTGGTGGAGCGGCTTTCTGAAAAAGGTGCTCGACCCCTTCCTTGTAATTGCCAATGCCATGCCCAAGATCGCCTTCGTGCCCATCTTCTACATCTGGCTGGGCTCCGAGTATTCGGTGTACGGCATGGCCGTCGCCATCTCGCTCTTCATCACCATCATGGTGGTGTACGAAGGCTTTCAGGCCATCGACCCCAACAAGATCAAACTGGCCACCACCCTGGGCGCCAGCAAGATGCAGGTGATGCGCTATGTCGTCTTCCCCGGCAGCGTGCCTGCCGTGATTGCGGCGATCAAGATGAACATCGGCCTGTCGCTGATCGGTGTGATCGTGGGCGAGTTCCAGTCCTCCAGCGCCGGCCTTGGCTTTCTCATCGTCAACGGCAGCCAGGTCTTCAAGCTCAACATCGTGATGGCCGCCATCGTGGTGCTGGCCATGCTGTCCGCCGTCATGTACCTGGCCGTCACCCGCCTGGAAAAGGCCGTGCAGCACCGCTACGCATAAAGAAACAGAAACCGCGAGGACCTATGCAATTTGAACCATGGATCGTGGAGCGCGTAAAGGCACGCCAGGGCGTACTCCACCCCTACGACACGCTCGATGCCGCCACCACCGCCTTTGTCGTGGTCGATCTGCAGAAATACTACACACAGCCCGGCTTTCAGGGCGAATGCGCGCCGGCACGCGGTATTTTTGACAACGTCAACAAACTGGCCGCCGCCATGCGCGCACGCGGCGGCAAGGTGGTATGGATCAAGACCAATGCAGATGGCGCCGACCAGTTCTGGTCGCACCACCACAGGCACATGCTCACCCCCGAGCGCAGTGCCCGCCGCCTGCTGGAGCTGAGTGCCAGCCACGAAGGCTTCGAGATGCCGGACACGCTGGATGTGCAGGAAAACGACCTCACGGTCGTCAAGCGCTGCTACAGTGCACTGGCACCGGGGGCCTCTGAGCTGGACGCGGTGCTCAAGGCCCATGGCATCCGCACCGTGCTAATCGGCGGCACCGTCACCAACGTGTGCTGCGAATCCACCGCCCGCGATGCCATGATGCTCGACTACGCCACCATCATGGTCGACGATGCGCTGGCCGCCGTCACCCCGTATGAGCACGAGCACTCGCTCAACAACTGGATGCTTTTCTTTGGCGATGTGCTCACCGTGGACGAAGTGGCAGAGCGCCTGCGCTGATCCATGGTGGTATGACCCCGGGCGACCAAAATCAGTCCGTTTTCCGGCCTTCCGATTCCGGCTCCAGCCCCCTGCCCTGCAACACGGGCACCTGGGCCAGCCGCTCGCGCGCAAACTCCACGAAGGCCCGCACCTTGGCCGGCGCGCGGCGCCCGGCGGGGTAGACGATGTGTACCGGCACCGGCGGTGGCTCATGCGCAGCCAGCACAATGCGCAGGCGGCCCGCCTGCAGACCGGCCGCCGCCTGGTAGGCCAGGCAGCGCGTGAGGCCCAGCCCCGCCTCGGCCGCTGCAATGTCCACCTCGTTGTTGTTGCTGATCCAGCAGATCTGCGGCTGGGCGCTCACGCCATCCTTGAACGCCCACGGCGCCACGGCCCGCGCATCGCGCGAAATGCCGATGGCCCGGTGGCTGGACAGCTCACCCGGATCGCGTGGCTCCCCGTATCGCGCCAGATAGGCGGGCGACGCCACCACCAGCTTGCGCAGCGCCCCGACGGGTAACGCCGTGAGCCCCGAATCGGGCAGATGGGCAATGCGCACGGCCACATCCATGCCTTCATCAAGCAGATTCACCAGCCAGTTGACGAACAGCGTGCGCGCCTGAATACGCGGATGCGCTGCCAGAAAATCCTGCACGATGGGTGCCACATGGCAGATACCAAACATCTGCGGCGCGGTGATGGACAGTTGCCCCTGCACCTGGGCCTGCGCACCGCGCGCTGCCTGTTCGGCTTCGTGCAGATCGGCCAGAACCGGGCGGCAATCGCCCAGGAAGCGCTCACCCGCCTCGGTCAGCCGTACCACCCGCGTGCTGCGCTGCAGCAGCAATACGCCCAGCCGGGCCTCCAGCGCGGCAATGGCCCGCGTGATAGCCGCAGGCGAGCGCCCCAGGCTGCGCGCAGCAGGCGCAAAGCCCCCGGCCTCGGCAACGGCCACGAAGCAACGCAGGGTATCGAGGTGATCCATTATTTCGCTATTTGCAATTTTGAAGTTCTCAATATCTCCATTTACGCCAATTCATGCAATAGCTAAGGTGAAGGCCTTGTCCATCCCCTAGGAAAGAAGCTTCGCCATGGCACCCACACAGCCCCTCAAACTCTATCGCCTCGCCCTGTCGGGCCATTGCCACCGCGTGGAGCTGCTGCTGTCCATGCTGGACCTGCCCTATGAAACGCTGGATGTGAATCTGCTCCAGCGCGAGAACCGGAGCGCCGGTTTTCTGGCACTCAATCCACTCGGACAGGTGCCCGTGCTGGCGGATGCCGAGCTTGTGCTGTCCGACAGCAATGCCATCCTGGTTTACCTGGCGCAGCGCTATGCCCCCGGCAGCCACTGGATGCCGCAAGACCCTGTAGGCCAGGCCAGGTTGCAGCGCTGGTTCAGTCTGGCAGCGGGCATGCTCGGCCCGGGCATTGCCGGGCCACGCTTTGCGGCCATCACCGGCAAGCCGGTGAGCGAAGCAGCGCAGACCACCGGACGGCGGCTGCTGGATTTCATGGAAGGCGAATTGCAGGGCCGCGACTGGCTGCTGGGCGGCGCCGAGCCCAGCCTTGCAGACCTGGCCCTGGTGGGTTACACCTCGCAGGCCGGGATCGGCGGGCTGCCGCTCACCACCTATCCGCGCATTACCGCCTGGGTGGCGCGCGTGCAGGCCTTGCGCGGCTATGTGCCGCTGTCCGACCAGCTTGTGGAGGCCGCATGACTGCAGCCACCCAGCCCCTGGACATGGCCCCGGATGCCTTTCACGCGGGCGAGCAGGCCTTGCAGGCCCGTGTGGGTGTGCGCGAGCGCATGGCGGCTGCTGGCCCCATGCTGCTGCGCGACCACATGCCCGACCAGCACCGCGAGCTGTTCGAGAAATTGCCCACGCTGCTGCTGGCTGCGCTCGACGCTGCAGGCCAGCCCTGGGCCACGATGGTGGCCGGTGCGCCCGGCTTTGTGCACACCCCTGACATGCGCCGCATGCAGATAAACGTCCAGCCAGGCGCTGCCGATCCGGTGCTCGCCCGTCTGGCCTCGGGCAGCCCGGTGGGCGTGCTGGGACTGGAGCCGCACACACGCAGACGCAATCGGATGAATGGCCGGGTTGCGGCGTTCAACAACGAAGGGATCGCCATCGACGTGGTGCAGAGCTTTGGCAACTGCCCCAAGTACATCCAGGCCCGCGAGCCGCTTGCGCTTGCGCCATCGCAAGCACTGCCACCGCACCCTTCCGCACCACAGCCTCTGGGCCCCGCGCTTGACGCTGCCACTCTGGCACTGCTGGCACGCAGCGACACCTTGTTCATCGCCAGCGCCTCTGCCGCCCGGCCCGGCCTCGCGCGCTCCGACGGCGTAGACATCTCGCACCGCGGGGGCGAGCCCGGCTTTGTGCAGGTAGCGCAAACCGAACAGGGCATCACACTCAGCATGCCGGACTACCCCGGCAACCAGTTCTTCAACACCCTGGGCAACCTCGCACAACACCCGCTGGCGGGCCTGCTGTTTGTAGACTATGACAGCGGTGGCCTGCTGCATGTGGCGGCCGAGACAGAGCTGCTGTGGGATGCTACCGCCTGTGCGCCCTGGCCTGGCGCCCTGCGGGTGCTCCGCTTCAAGGTGTTGGAGGGGCTGTGGCGCCCGCATGCCCTGCCCCTGCGATGGACGGCACCGGTAGCCGCACCCCAGTTTCGGGTGATGCGCGAGCGGGCTGCCGTGACTGCGCTCTAACGACCGGCCTGGAGAAAGAAAAAACAAAGCCTGGAAGCGGAGCGCTCCCAGGCTTTTACATTCGGCGGCCAGCAATTGGCGGCGAACTATGGGCGGTTAGCTACGGGCGGTCAGCTGCGGGCAGCAAGCTGCGCGCCGCTCTCCCAGCCCCCACCCAGCGCGCGGATGAGTGCCACCGTGGCGGTGTACTGGGCGGTGCGCACCTGCAGCGCCTGGCGCCGGTTGCGCAACTCGTTGCGGCGCGCATCCAGCAGCTCCAGCTGGCTCACCAAGCCATTGCGGTAGCGCACATCCGACAGATGCGTGGCCCGCTCGGACGACTGCACGGCCTGCCCCAGCACCTGCGACTGGCCAGCGAGCAGGCGCAACGCACTGAGCTGGTCCTCCACCTCCCGGAAAGCGGCAAGCACCTGTCCACGCTGGGCAGCCACCGCAGCCTCCAGCCGCGCACGGGCGCCCTCTTCCTGCGCGGCGCGCTGGCCACCATCAAAAATGGGCAGCGAAAGCAAAGCGCCAATACCCCATGACCGTGCCGACCACTTGAACAGATCGCCCAGTTCTGGCGATGCATAACCGCCGTTGCCCGTGAGCGTGATGGCCGGGAACCATGCCGCCTGCGCCACCCCCACCCGCGCCTGTGCCGCCAGCACCGAGGCCTGGGCAGCCGATACGTCAGGGCGGCGTGCCAGCACCGTGGCGGGCACACCCGCCGGAATCACCGGAAGCGTCGCTTCACCCTGCTGCGATGCCAGCGTGAAGCCCGTGGCCACATCACCTACCAGCACTGCCAGCGCATGCGTAAGCGTGGCCTGCTGGCGCTCCAGGGCCAACGTTTCAGCCTCGGTGGCAGAAACTTCGGTCTTCATGCGCGCCACATCCAGCTCGGCCGCATCGCCTGCCCGAAAGCGTCGCTCGATCAGGTTCAGCGTCTCACGGTAGGCCGTCAGGCTCTGTTCGACCAGTTGACGCTCGGTCTGCAGCGAACGCAGTTGCAGATAGGTCTGCGCCACATCGGCCTGCACCATGAGGCGGGTGCTCTGCAGCAGCGCCTCGCGCGCGGTGGCATCTGCACGCGCAGCATCGCTCGCCCCCGAGAGGCGGCCAAACAGATCCGCCTCATACGAGAAGTTCAACCCGGCAGTGACCAGTGTGGCAGGCTGCATGCCGTTAGCGGTGGTGGCACCCGCCTGGCGCACTGCGCCACCCGACGCGCCCACCTGGGGCTGGCGCTGCGCATCAGCCGAGCGCAGCAGTGCACGGGCCTCCGCAAGACGCGCTGCAGCAGTCTGCACATCGGTGTTGGCCTCGCCTGCGCGCTCCACCAGGGCGCTGAGTGCGGGGTCGGCAAACGCCAGCCACCATGCGCCGCGCGGCTGTGCTTCTGCCGGTGCCGCCGTCGTCCAGCCTGCTGCTGCAGCGCTTTTCTGCTCACTGAAACTGGCGGGCACAGCCACGCCTGCGTGCTCTGCCACGGTGGGTGGTGCGCTTGCGCAACCCGCCAGCACCAGGGCCGCCATCAACGCGCTCAGGGGCGCAGCCAGGAATCGGATGCGTTGCATTGATTTCATATCGTTATCCATTCGTCAATTGCGTTCATTCGTCATGACCACGCGCTGCGGCAAGCACGGGCATCGCCGATCCACCGTGGCCGGGCTCGCTGATCGGCGCCACATGGCTGCCGTGCTGCTGCAACGGCCGGTTGCCCGCCAGGCGACGCAGCACCACGTAGAACACGGGAGTCAGAAACAGGCCGAACGCGGTCACACCGATCATTCCGCTGAACACGGCAATGCCCATGGCGCTGCGCATTTCAGAACCGGCCCCCGTGGACAGCACCAGAGGCAACACGCCCATGATGAAAGCCATCGAAGTCATCAGAATCGGCCGCAGGCGCAGGCGGCTCGCCTCAATGGCGGCCTGCACCGGCGTGCGCCCTGAAAACTCCAGCTCCCGGGCGAACTCGACGATCAGGATCGCGTTCTTGGCAGACAGCCCCACCAGCACGATGAGCCCGATCTGCGTGAACACGTTGTTGTCACCATGCGAGAGCCATACGCCAGTCATCGCCGCCAGCAGGCCCATGGGCACGATGAGAATGATGGCAATCGGCAGCGTCAGGCTTTCGTATTGCGCAGCCAGCACCAGGAACACCAGCAAAATGGCAATCGGGAACACCAGCACCGCCGAATTGCCTGCCAGGATTTCCTGGTAGGTCAGCTCCGTCCACTCAAAGCCGATGCCTGGCGGCAGCGTCTCGGCCGCCACCCGCTCGACCGCCGCACGCGCCTGCCCCGACGAGAAGCCCGGCGCAGGCCCGCCATTCACATCGGCGGCCAGAAACCCGTTGTAGCGCATGGTGCGCTCGGGGCCAAAGCTGGCGTCCAGCTTCATCAGCGCCGACAGTGGCACCATCTCGCCCGTCATCGAACGCACCTTGAGCTGGCCCACGTCCTCAGGACGCGCGCGGAATGCCGCATCGGCCTGCACGCGCACGCTGTAGGTGCGGCCAAACTCGTTGAAATCGTTCGTATACAGGCTGCCCAGGTAGATCTGCAGCGTCTCGAAAATATCCGTCACCGGCACGCCCAGCTGGCGCGCCTTGGTGCGGTCGATATCGGCATAGAGCTGCGGCACATTGACCTGCCAGCTGGTGAAGAGGCCCGCCAGCTCCGGCGTCTGGTATGCCTTGGCCATGAAGGCCTTCACGGCGGCATCCATGCCTGCGTAGCCCAGCGAGCCCCGGTCTTCGATCTGCAGCTTGAAGCCCCCCGTGGTGCCCAGGCCCGCGACTGGCGGCGGCGGGAACATGGCAATGAAGGCGTCCTGAATCTCGCCAAAGGCCTGGTTGAGCTGCCCGGCGACTGCGCCGCCGCTCTGGTCAGCGCGTGTGCGCTCGGCAAAGGGCTTGAGCGTCACGAACACGATGCCCGCGTTGGAGCTGTTGGTGAAGCCGTTGATCGACAGGCCCGGGAAGGCAATCGCATCCTCCACGTTCGGGTTTTTCTTGACGATCTCACCCATGCGGCGGATCACGTTGTCGGTGCGGTCCAGCGTCGCGCCATCGGGCAGTTGCGCAAAGCCGACGAGGTACTGCTTGTCCTGCATTGGCACGAAGCCGCCGGGCACCAGATGGAACAGGCCCCAGGTCGCGCCCACCAGCGCCAGGTACACCACCAGCATGCCGGCCTTGTGCCCGATCACGCGGCGCACGCCACCGCTGTAGGCTTCGGAGCCCCGGTGGAACACCGCGTTGAAGCGCTTGAAGAAGCCGCCCAGCACACGGTCCATGCCGCGCGTGAGTGCATCCTTGGGCTCATGGTGGCCCTTGAGCAGCAACGCACTCAGCGCAGGCGACAGCGTCAGCGAGTTGATGGCGGAGATCACCGTGGAGATGGCAATGGTGACCGCAAACTGGCGGTAGAACTGCCCCGTGAGGCCGCTGATGAAAGCAAGCGGCACAAACACCGCCACCAGCACCAGCGCAATGGCGATGATGGGGCCCGACACCTCACGCATGGCGCGGTAGGTGGCCTCACGCGGCGTGAGCCCCGCTTCAATGTTGCGTTCCACGTTTTCCACCACCACGATGGCGTCGTCCACCACGATGCCAATGGCCAGCACGAGGCCGAACAGCGAGAGCGCATTGATCGAGAAACCCAGCAGGTGCAGCACGGCAAAGGTGCCCACCACCGACACCGGCACTGCCAGCAAAGGAATGATGGAAGCGCGCCAGGTTTGCAGGAACAGGATCACCACGATCACCACGAGCGCAATGGCTTCGAGCAGTGTATGGATCACCGACTCGATGGATGCCCGCACGAATTGCGTCGGGTCATACGCAATGCGGTACTCCACGCCCTCGGGCATGAGTTGGGCCAGCTCGGCCATGGTCTTGCGCACGTTGTCCGAGATTTCCAGCGCATTCGATCCGGGTGCCTGGAAGACGCCCATACCCACAGCCGGGTCGTTGTTGAGCAGCGAGCGCAGTGAGTAATCGGCCGCCCCCAACTCCAGCCGGGCGATATCGCGCAGCCGCGTCACAGCGCCGTCCGCACCGGTCTTGACGATGATGTCGCCAAACTCCTCGGGGCTGGAGAGGCGCCCCTGCGCGTTGATCGACATCTGCGTGTCCACGCCCGGCAGGCCGGGCGATGCGCCCACCACGCCAGCGGCCGCCTGCACGTTCTGCTTGCGGATGGCCGCCACCACGTCGCTGGCGGACAGGCCGCGCTGCGCCACCTTCTGCGGGTCGAGCCAGGCGCGCATCGAGTAATCGCCGCCGCCAAAGATCTGCACCTGCCCCACGCCAGGAATGCGGGCCAGCCGGTCCTTCACGTTGAGCACGGCGTAATTGCGCAGGTAATCAATGTCGTAGCGGCCATTGGGCGAGACCATGTGCACCACCATGGTGAGGTCGGGTGCGCTCTTGACCGTAGTTACGCCCAGGCGGCGCACTTCCTCGGGCAGGCGCGGCTCGGCCTGCGAGACGCGGTTCTGCACCAACTGCTGGGCCTTGTCAGGATCGGTGCCGAGCTTGAAAGTAACGGTGAGCGTCATCACACCGTCGGTCGTGGCCTGGCTGCCCATGTAGAGCATGCCTTCCACGCCGTTGATGGACTCTTCCAGTGGCGTGGCCACGGTTTCGGCAATCACCTTGGGGCTGGCACCCGGGTACTGCGCGCGCACCACCACCGAAGGCGGCGCGACTTCGGGGTACTCCGAGATCGGCAGTGTTCGCATGGCGATGAGGCCTGCGAGAAAGATGAGCACCGACAGCACGCCCGCAAAGATCGGGCGGTCGATGAAAAATCGGGAGAGGTTCATGATGTCGGAGGATGTAAGGGTTCTCAGGCCGCGGGCTGCTTTGCAGGGCGGCTGTCAGCCAGTTCGGCCTTGGCGTCCATGGGCACGTCCTGCGGCGCGACGACGACGCCCGGGCGCACGCGCTGCAGGCCGTTGACGACGATGCGCTCACCCGCCTTGAGGCCGGTGGTGACCACGCGCAGGCCATCGACCGGCGCGCCCAGCTGCACTTCGCGGTACTCGGCCTTGTTGCCGTCGCCGATCACCAGCACGAACTTCTTGCTCTGGTCTGTGCCCACGGCGCGCTCGTTGATGAGCACGGCCTGGGTGCTTTGCGGCTGGCCCATGCGGATGCGGGCAAACTGCCCCGCCATCAAGATGCCATCGGCATTGCCGAACACCGCACGCACGCGTACCGTGCCGCTTTTCGCATCGACCTGGTTGTCGATCAGTTGCAGGTGGCCGGTATAGGGCGTTGCGCCGTTCACGCCCACGCCCATCTGCACGGGGATGGTCTCGATCATCGCGCGGGCGCTGCGGCCCTTGCGGGTGTCTTCCAGACCCTGCAGGGCATTGGCCACGATCTGCTCATCCACATCGAAGCTGGCGTACATCGGATCCACCGACACCAGGGTGGTCAGCACTGGGGCTCCGGCGCCGGAGCTCACGAGGTTGCCGACGGTGATCTCGATGCGCCCCACCCGTCCGCTCACCGGCGCCTTCACCTGCGTGTAGCCCAGGTTCAGCCTGGCCGTCTGCAGCGCTGCCTGGGCAGCACGCAGGTTCGCATCGGCTTCGCGCTGGGCATTCACGCGTTCGTCGTATTCCTTCTGCGCGATGGCGCGCTCATCCCACAGGCGCGTGGCCCGCTCGGATTCGCTTTGTGTATAGGCCATGCGCGCCCTGGCGGCAACGACCTGCGCCTCGGCGCGGTCAACTTCGGCCGCATAGGGTGCGGGGTCCACGGTGAAGAGCAGATCGCCCGTCTTTACCAGCGCGCCTTCCTTGAAGTGCACGGCCTGCACAGCGCCGGAGACGCGCGGGCGCACATCGACGCGCTGCACCGCTTCAAGGCGGCCGGAAAATTCATTCCACAGCGTCACATCCTGCTGCAGAACCTGCGCCACCGAAACCGGCACGGCTGGCGGCGCTGCCTGTTGCGCGGGTGCCTCGGCGTGCGATGGCTGCAGGCCCAGGACGGCTCCGGCCGTTGCGGTAATGGCTGCGGCAACGCCAGCAGCGGCCCACCAGCGGCGGCGGAGGGAGGGTTGGGTGTTGTCGTTCATGGCAGTGTCTTCAGGTTCTATGAGTGGATGCAGGAAAAAACCTTCCTGCGGCAGGCAAAGCTCACCCCTTCCAGCGCTCGGGCCAGGAATCGAATGAGGATCAAAAAACGAAAAAAGCGCGCTTTTGCTTGCTCCGGCCTATGGATACAGGGGCCAGATCAAGGCAGCGGTCTCAGCAAGGCACGGTCAGCTCACAGCCGACATCGCGTTGTCTCGAAGAACTTGTGCAGCTGCTCCTGCATCTGCACGGCACAAGGGCACGGTTCGGGCGGTGGCTCCACCAGGGCATCGGGCCATTGACCGGCGCCCTCGAACACATGCTGGAAGACGGTCAATCCGGCAGCTTCCAGGCGCTGGGCATACCCCAGGGCCTCATCGCGCATCGGGTCGTCCCCCCCCACCAGAATCAGTGAGGGTGGCAGCCCCGCCAGCCGATGCGCCCTGGCGGGCACGGCATAGGGATGCTCGGCATCGTGCGAGCCGCCCAGGTACTGGCACCACCCCGAGGCCCACTTGCATTTGACGGAATCGCCCTGCGCAGCGCGCTGCGAAGGCGTGGCAGCGCAGGGGTCGAGCATGGGCGAGATGAGAATCTGGCCCGCCAGCGGCGGGTGCAACTGGTCACGCGCCATCATGCAGACGCCGGCGGCCAGGTTGGCACCGGCCTCCTCGCCCGCCAGATAGAGCGGCGCACCCTTGCCGGCCAGCCTGACACGCTGTTTGTGGGCCCACTGAAGCACCGCGTACCCCAGCTCCAGCGGGCGGGGAAACGGATGCTCCGGCGCCAGCGGGTAGGCCACCGACACCACGCAGGCCCCGGCAGCTGCCAGGGCATTGCCCACGGTGCAGCCGTTGTCCAGGTCACCCGTCACAAAAGCGCCACCATGAAAATGCACCACCAGCGGAGAGATCTCTCCCCGCTTCTTGCTGCCATACATGCGCACGCTGGCCTGCATGCCGCCTGCCACCTCAATGGTGGTGTCGGTATGGGAGTTGGTGGTTGGTGCAGGTTTTTTGGTGTTCAACATGGGGTTTCCGGACGGGTCCGGCCGATGAGATGAGAATGTAGCGTTACGCATTGGCGGCATAAACCCCGCAAACGCGGCCACACTGTTTCCAATTCTTGAATAATGACAGGCCAAGCTGTGTGTGAGAATCCCGAATCCTCGGCGAGCCCGAGATTTCGCGAGGACAAGGAGATCCCATGGATCAGATTCAGGCCATGCGTATTTTCGCGCGGGTTGTGGAAGCCGGCACTTTCACGCGGGCAGCCGATTCGCTGCAGGTGCCCAAAGCCAGTGTGACCAAGAACGTGCAGGCGCTGGAAGAGCGCCTGCGCGTGAAACTGCTCAACCGTACCACGCGCCGCGTCACGGTCACGGCCGATGGCGCGGCTTACTATGACCGCGCGGTGCGCCTGCTGGCTGATTTCGACGACCTGGAGGCCAGCGTGAGCCAGGCTCGCACCACGCCGCGCGGCCGCCTGCGCGTGGACGTGGGAACGTCGGTAGCGCGCCTGCTCATCATTCCGCACCTGGCCGAGTTCCAGTCCCGCTATCCCGAAATCCAGATGGACCTGGGCGTGAGCGACCGCACGGTGGATCTCATCAGCGACAGTGTGGACTGCGTGATCCGCGGCGGAGAGTTGGCCGACCAATCGCTTGTGGCGCGCCGCATCGGCAACCTGGACTTCATTACCGTTGCAGCTCCCCAATACCTGGAGCGCCACGGCATTCCCCAGCACCCCCGTGACCTGGAAACCGGCCATCGCAACGTGATCTATTTCTCGCCAGTGTCTGCGCGGCGCTATCCGCTGGAGTTTCACAAGAACGGCGAAGTGATCGAGATCGCAGGTCCCGCGCACTTGTGCGTCAACGAAAGCAATGCCTATATCTTCTCGCTGCTGGCAGGCCAGGGCATTGGCCAGGCGAGCCGTTTCCAGATCAACGAGCACCTGAAAAACGGCCAGCTGCAGCAGGTGCTGGAAGACTGGAAGCACCCGCTCTTGCCAGTCTACGTGGTCTACCCGCCCAACTCCCACCTCAGCGCCAAGGTGCGCGCCTTTGTGGACTGGGTGGTCGATCTGTTCGCAAGAAACCCGCTGCTGCAGGGCCAGAGCAGCGTTTAGAACGTATTTGCCAACAATCCTGGGCTGCGGCTGCAACTGGAGCCCGCCGCGCCACAGATGGCACGGCGCTGCACCATCACTGCTGCAACTGGGCCCACACCTTGTCCAGCCGCTTGGTGCTGACCGGGTATGGCGTGCGCAGCTCCTGCGCGAAGAAGCTCACGCGCAGCTCCTCCAGCATCCAGCGGTATTCCTGCATGCGGGCATCCACCTGCCCCTTGCGCTCGGCAACCAGGCGCCAGTATCGCTGCTCCAGCGGCTGCAACTCTTTTTGCCTGGTGGCGTCGCGGGCTGGGTCTGCGCGGTACTTGTCCAGGCGCGCGGTGATCGCCTTGAGGTAGCGCGCATAGTGGCCCAGCTGCGCCCAGGGCGCCACGGCGATGAAGTTCTTGGGCATCAGTTTCTGCAACTGCTGCTGCGCGTCCTGCGTGGCGTCCGGCGCATTCTTGGTGTCCTTGATCTTGCGCACCGCCGCCATGTATTCCTGCAGAATGCCGGCGGCCATGCGCGCCACCTCGTTGGCGATCAGGGTCAGGCGCCCCCGGCCGTCCTGCACGCGCTGCTTGAACTGCTCGGCATTCATCGGCAGCGGCTCTTGTAGAAAAGCGCGGTCAATGGCCACATTGATGATCTGCTCGCGCAGCTCTTCCTGCGTACCCAGCGGCATGTAGGCCACGGCCATCTTCTGCAGATCGGGAATGTTCTTTTCCAGGTACTTGAGCGCATCCTTGATCTGCAGTGCAAACAGGCGCCGCAGGCCCAGCGCGTGGCGGCTCGCGGCCACCTCAGGCTCGTCGAACACCTCGATGCCGACGGCGCTGCCATGGTCGATCAGCGCAGGAAAACCAATCAGGGTCTGGCTGCCCTTCTTGATCTCCATCAACTCAGGCAGCTCACCAAAACTCCAGTCCGTGTGGCGCGCCTCCGCAGGCATGCTGGGGGCCTGCTGCGCCTTGCGTGATTGGGCGGCTTCCTTTTCAGGAGCAGGCTGCGCTTTCTTTACGCTCGCTTCAGCTGGTTTTTCATCGGAACCCGCCAACTCACCGGCGCTGCCCGCTATCTTTAATGAAGCCAGCGCCTGGAAGGCGCCACGCGCCTTGGCGCCCCACTGGGCCTTCAATGCACCCAGGTTGCGGCCCTGGCCCAACTGGCGGCCGTGCTCGTCGGTGATGCGGAAGTTCATGAACAGATGCGGGCTGAGCATGTCGAGCTTGAAATCCGCGCGCTTGATGTCGAGCGAGGTCTCATCGCGCGCCTGCTTGAGCAGCACCTCCGTCAAGCTTCCATCGCCAAAGCGCTCGCCCGCGCCCAGCAACTCGGCCAGGCGCTGTGCGTTTTCGGCCAGCGGCACAAAACGGCTGCGCGGCCGTTGCGGCAGGCTCTTGAGCAGGGCCTGGATCTTGTCCTTGAGCATGCCCGGCACCAGCCACTCGGCACGCTCTTCGCTCACCTGGTTCAGCACAAAAAGCGGTACGGTCACCGTCACGCCATCGCGTGGATCGCCCGGCTGGTGCAGGTAGCTGGCCGTGCAATCCACGCCACCCAACTTGATGGTCTTGGGAAAGGATGCCGTGGTGATACCCGCAGCCTCGTGGCGCATCAACTCATCGCGCGAGAGCCGCAGCAGATCCGGGTTCTGCGCGCTCGCGTCCTTGAACCAGCGCTCCAGCGCGCGGCCGGTGCACACGTCCTGCGGAATCTGCTGGTCGTAAAAGGCGTAGATCAACTGGTCGTCCACCAGCACGTCCTGGCGGCGGCTCTTGTGCTCCAGCTCTTCGACCTTGGCGATCATCTTCTGGTTCGCGGCGAGGAACGGCAGGCGCGTTTCCCAATCGCCTTCCACCAGGGCCTGGCGGATGAAGATGTCGCGCGCGCCCTGCGGATCAATCTTGCCATAGCTGATGCGGCGCTGGCTGTACACCACCAAGCCATACAGTGTTGCGCGCTCGTAGGCAGCCACCTCGCCCTGCTTCTTCTCCCAATGCGGATCGAGCAATTGCTTTCGCAGCAGGTGTGCGCCTACCTGCTCCAGCCATTGCGGCTCGATGGTGGCAATGCCACGGCCGTACAGGCGCGAGGTCTCTACCAGCTCGGCCGCCACGATCCAGCGCCCTGGCTTTTTCGACAGATGCGCCCCCGGATGCGGGTGGAAGCGGATGCCGCGCGCGCCCAGATAGCCATCGCCCTCGTCGGTCTTGAAGCCGATGTTGCCGAGCAGGCCCGAGAGCATGGACAGGTGCACGGCCTCGTACCCCGCTGCGTCCTGGTTCACCGGCCAGCGCTGCTCGTTCACCACCGTGAGCAGCTGCGAATGGATATCGCGCCACTCGCGCACACGGCGGATGTTGATGCAATTCTGGCGCAGCAACTGCTCCCACTGGCGGTTGCTGAGCTTGTGCGTGGCTTCGTCGGCCACGGCGTCCTGCGGGGTGAAGGCTGCCAGCGGCGCCTGCTGGGTTTGAGCTACGGCAGTTGCACCCGAGCTGCGCTGGGCCACCGGCAAAAAAGCGGCATTGCGCAGGTTGGCCAGGCCCTTGACGGGCGCAGCCTGCGCGGCCATTTCCTTGCGGGTTTTGGCCACCACCTTGCCGCCGCGCGCATCCGCCAGCCATTTCCAAAGCCGCAGGTAGCCGCTGAATTCGCTTTTCTCGTCGTCGAACTTGGCATGCTGCTGGTCGGCCTGCTGCTGGGCCTCCAGCGGGCGATCACGCACGTCCTGCACGCTCAATGCAGCTGCAATCACCAGCACCTCGGCCAGCGCACCGCGCTCGCGCGCCTCCACAATCATGCGCGCCACGCGCGGGTCCAGCGGCAGGCGCGACAGCTCCTTGCCCATGGGCAGCAGCTCGCCCTGGTCGTCTACCGCGCCCAGCTCCTGCAGCAGCTGGTAGCCATCGGCAATCGCGCGGCCCGAGGGTGCCTCCAGAAACGGAAAATGCACCACATCGCCCAGGCGCAGCGCCTTCATGCGCAAAATGACGCCGGCGAGCGACGAGCGCAGGATTTCCGGATCGGTAAAGCGCGCGCGGCTGTTGAAATCTGCCTCGTCATACAGGCGGATGCAGATGCCGTTGGCTACGCGGCCACAACGCCCCGCCCGCTGGTTGGCCGCCGCCTGGCTGATGGGCTCAACCAGCAGCTGCTCCACCTTGCTACGGAATGAATAGCGTTTGACACGCGCGGTTCCTGCATCAATCACATAACGGATGCCCGGCACTGTGAGCGAGGTTTCGGCCACATTGGTGGCCAGCACGATGCGCCGGCCGGTGTGGCCTTCAAAAATGCGGTCCTGCTCGGCCTGCGACAGGCGCGAGAACAGCGGCAACACCTCGGCGTTGCGCAATACCGGCGAGTGCTGCAGGTGCTTGCGCAGGTGATCGGCCGCCTCGCGGATTTCACGCTCGCCGGGCAGAAAGATCAGGATGTCGCCCCCACTGCCACCCTGCCACAGCTCATCCACGCCATCGGCAATCGCGTCGTTCAGGTCGTAGTCCTTGGCATCTTCAAACGGGCGGTAGCGCATCTCCACCGGGTAGGTGCGGCCAGACACCATGATGACCGGCGCGGGCCCGCTCTTGGACTCGAAGTGCTTGGCAAAGCGGTCCGCATCGATGGTGGCCGAAGTCACCACCACTTTCAGATCCGGGCGCTTGGGCAGGATCTGGCGGATGTAGCCCAGCAGAAAATCGATGTTCAGGCTGCGCTCATGCGCCTCGTCGATGATCAGGGTGTCGTACTGCCTGAGCAGCGGATCGGTCTGCGTCTCGGCCAGCAGGATACCGTCGGTCATCAGCTTGACGGAGGCGTCCTTGGACAGACGGTCCTGAAAGCGCACCTTGTAGCCCACCACTTCGCCCAGCGGCGTGTTCAGCTCTTCGGCAATGCGCTTGGCCACGCTGCTGGCTGCAATGCGGCGCGGCTGGGTGTGGCCGATCAGGTGGCCGCGCACTTCACCTTTTCCATCGCCGGGCCGCCCCAGGATGGAAGGCGCCCCCTCGGGGGGCAGCGAATCACGCGCAGCGGAGGAGCGTGGGGGCCATTTATCACTGGGCGTTGCATTGAGCTTTCCCCGCCCCAGCGCCAGCGCAATCTTGGGCAGCTGCGTGGTTTTGCCCGACCCCGTTTCGCCGCAAACGATGATGACCTGGTGGCGCTCCATGGCCTCCATGATTTCTTCACGGCGGGCGGAGACGGGGAGCGATTCGGGAAACGTGATCTGCAAAGACATAAGCGGCGTATTATCCGCGCCCGCGGCCCAGCCCGCAGGCGCGTGCAGCCAACGCCCTGCGGCGGGCAGGCGTCTTGCGCCCGGAGCACCGACTCGTCAAGCAGTGGTTGCTATGAAATTTGATATTAATGCGCGCACAGGGCGTACGCTGCAGGCCGATTTTCTGCAGAACTAGCGCGGATAAAACCCCAGCTGCGCCGACAGGCGCGCTGCGCGCTCGCGCAGCCAGTCAGCAGCCGGAGCGCTGCCCGCGCGCTGGGCATACGCCTGCCAGCGCGCATGCGGGCCGATCACCGCAATGCACACCACTGGCTGGCCCAGGCCGTTGTACACCGGCACACCGAGCGCTGTCACCCCTTCAATCAGTACATCGCGCACCTCGGCAATGCCCTCTTTTCGCACGGCCTGCAGAGTTTGCGCCAATGCCGCGCTGCGCCACGGCCGCAGCAGGCCCTGGTTTCTGACCACGGCTTCCACCTCCGCCGCAGGCAACAGGGCCGAAAACACCTGGCCCGTGGCCGTCTCGAACAGCGCCGCAGTCATGCCCAGCCGCATGGTCACATTCACCTGCTGCGGCCCCTGCACGCTGTGCACGATGATGGGCCCCTGGCTGCTCCATACCGCCACCGATGCCGAGCAACCAAACTGCTGCGCAATCTCGGGCAACGCGCTGCTGGCCACCTGCACCGGATCGGCCTGCTGCAGTGCAATCGCCCCCATCTGCAATGCGAGCGGCCCCAGGCCGTACAGACCCGCAGCATCCTGCACCACGAGGCCCAGCTGGCCAAAGCTGACGAGGTAAGGATGCGCCTTGGCAGGCGTCATGCCGGCCTGCGCCGCCAGATCCTTGAGCGCCAGACTGCTCCCCGCACGCACCAGCGCCAGCAGCAGCTGACCGCCCACTTCGACGCTCTGAATGCCCCGTTGCCGACTGGCAGGCAGGGGCGCGGAGTGTGTGGACGGATTTTGAAGGGACATCGCAGTCGTCAAGAAGATGGAAGAGAAGAATAAGGATGGGCAGCAGCGCAGATTGTGCAGCAATGCATTGCACCAACGCCCAAGCCAGCTACCTGTGCCAGAGCGTGCCAAGGCAACACCGACCACGCACTAGGTATTAACCATTATCAAATGCATTACACAAAAACAAATATTTGATCGACAATCAATTCAACTAAACCAAATTGATTTGTCAAAAGCAAATTCACCACCTGCCATGAACACCAAAACCTTTGCCTCCCATGCCGACACCGAAGTGAAGAAGGTGACGTTCGAGCAACTGTCCGAGCATGCCTGGGCCTACACCGCCGAAGGCGATCCGAACACCGGTATCGTCATCGGCGATGACGCGGTGATGGTGATCGACACCCAGGCCACACCCGTGATGGCGCAGGACGTGATTCGCCGCATCCGCGAAGTGACCGACAAGCCCATCCGCTACGTGACACTGAGCCACTACCATGCGGTGCGCGTGCTGGGGGCTTCGGCCTATGGCGCCGAGCACATCATTGCCAGCCAGGACACCTACGACCTCATCGTGGAACGTGGCGAGCAGGACAAGGCCAGCGAGATCGGCCGCTTTCCGCGCTTGTTCCAGAACGTCGAGAGCGTGCCCGCAGGCATGACCTGGCCCACCATCACCTTCACCGGCAAGATGACCCTGTGGCTGGGCAAGCTGGAAGTACAGATCCTGCAACTCGGCCGAGGCCACACCAAGGGCGACACCGTCGTCTGGCTGCCGGGTGAGCGCACCCTGTTCAGCGGCGATCTGGTGGAGTTTGACGCCACGCCATACGCGGGCGATGCCTACTTCAAGGACTGGCCGCACACGCTGGACGCCATTGCCGCGCTGCAGCCCGCCAACCTGGTACCTGGCCGCGGGGCGGCACTCAAGACCCCCGAACAGGTCGCAGCCGGTCTAGCGGGCACGCGCAGCTTCATCCAGGACCTGTACCAGAGCATTGCCGCCAGCGCCCAGGCCGGCAAGGACCTGAAGCTGGCCTACAAGGAAGCCTATGCCGCGCTGCAGCCCAAGTACGGCCAATGGGTGATCTTTGACCATTGCATGCCGTTTGACGTAACCCGTGCCTACGACGAGGCCACCCAGTACCCGGACCCTCGCATCTGGACAGCCGAGCGCGATCAAGCCATGTGGCAGGCACTGGAAGGCTGATTCCCCATCTACCGCCAGGAGCCGCCATGCCAGATGCCGCTGTCCGCCAATCCCTGCTCGATCAACTGCAGCACGCCGACGGCGATGCCCTGCAGGCGATGGAGTTTCCGTACCTGCGCAGCCCTGATCAGGATGCAGCAACCCCCACCCAGCACCCGGTCGTCATCGTAGGGGCAGGCCCCGTTGGCCTGAGCCTTGCGATTGATCTGGCCCAGCGCGGCCAGCCTGTGGTGGTGCTGGACAATGACAGGCACCTCTCCACCGGATCGCGCGCGCTGTGCTTTGCCAAGCGCACACTGGAAATCTGGGACCGCCTGGGCGTAGGAGAGCGGGCCGTACAAAAAGGCGTGGCCTGGAAGGTGGGCAAGGTCTTTGAAGGCGCTGCCACCGATCCCGTCTACCAGTTTGACCTGCTGCCCGAAACCGGCCACGAGCGCCCGGCCTTCATCAACCTGCAGCAGTACTATGCCGAGGCCTTTCTGGTGGAGCGTGCGCTGCAGTTGCCGTTGATCGACATCCGTTGGCAGCACAAGGTGGAACATGTGCAGAACACGGCGGGTGGCGCGGCCATTGGCGTATCGACACCCGAGGGCAGCTACCACCTGCAGGCGCAGTGGCTGGTGGCCTGCGACGGATCGCGCTCCACCGTGCGGCGCGCGCTGGGGCTGGAGACGCACGGCCAGGTCTTCAAGGACCGCTTTCTGATCGCCGATGTGCGCCTGAGCGCACCCTTCCCCTGCGAGCGCTGGTTCTGGTTCAACCCGCCCTTCCACCCGGGCCAGAGCGTGCTGCTGCACATGCAGCCCGATGGCGTGTGGCGTATCGACTTCCAGCTGGGCTGGGATGCCGACCCCGAGGTGGAAAAGCAGCCCGCGCGCATCATTCCTCGCATCGAGGCCATGCTCGGGCCCGATGTGGATGTGGAACTGGTCTGGGCCAGCGTCTACACCTTTGCCTGCCAGCGCATGGATCGCTTCGTGCATGGCCGCGTGGTGTTTGCCGGCGACAGCGCCCATGGCGTGTCACCCTTTGGCGCACGCGGCGCCAACAGCGGAGTGCAGGATGCCGACAACCTGGGCTGGAAGCTCGACGCCGTATTGCGCGGCCACGCACCTGCCCGCCTGATCGACACCTATGGCAGCGAGCGCGAATACGCGGCCGACGAGAACATTCTGAACTCGACCCGGTCGACCGATTTCATCACTCCCAAGAGCGCCATCAGTCACCTCTTTCGCAAGGCCGTGCTGCAACTGGCCCAGCACCATGGCTTTGCGCGCCGCATGGTCAATAGCGGGCGGCTGTCCGTGCCCGCAGTGCTGCAGCACAGCCCGCTGCACCAGCCGGGCAATGCAACGCCCGGCTTTGCCAGCGCCGCACTACTGGGCGCCGTGCTGCCGGACGCTCCCGTACAGTGCGCACGCACCGGACGCCACAGCTTCATCCTGCGCGAGCTGGGGCCGGATTTCAACCTGCTGTGCTTTGGCCCGCCACCCGCCTGGGCTGCAGGTATTGCCGGCCTGCAAACCATCAGCATCGGCGACCAACTGAGCACCCAGACACACCAGGCAAGCCATGCGCTGCACGACACCCAGGGCCTGCTGGCGCAGCGCCTGGGTGCCCAGACCGGCACCCTGTACCTGCTGCGACCCGACCAGCACATCTGCGCCCGCTGGCGCAGTGCCGATGCCCAAGCCATCACCGCCGCCATGGCCCGGGCGCTGGGCCACGGTCTCTGCGATACGCCAACAGCCGCAGCGCAGGCCTGCGCGGCATGAAGGAAAAGCCCATGTTTGATACCCAGACGCCCTGGCCGGGCAGCGATGACTTCTACCAATCCCTGCTGGAAGCCCACCAGGGACTGACCGAAGAAGACAGCCACGCCTTCAACGCCCGCCTCATCCTGCTGCTGGCCCAGCATGTACGCGACAACGAGGTGCTGCAAGCAGCCCTCGCAGCCGCGCGGCTGCCTGCTGGCGCTGCACGCTGAAGGCCCACATCAGTCACTGCCGCCACCGCCGCAACTGCTTCCACCACAGCTGCTGCCACTGCAGCTGGAGCTGTTGCTGTCACAGGAGCCAGCGCTGGAGCCACTACTGCCGCCATCATCGCCGCCCGTGCTGCGCGTGCTGGCACACGACTGATCGCTGGTGCTCCAATCCGAGTTCCCACTGCTCTGACTGTCTGACTGACCGGAGCCCGAGCCCCCACTGCCGCCTGATGCGTCTGCATTGGCGGCAGATGCCATCCTTGCATACTGCACCGCCCAATAGCGCAGATCGGCCTCGGCAAAGCGCTGCCCTCCTTCAATGCCGCTGTGGGCGTCCAGTGCAAACAGAAGCGGTATGCCTCCCAGCATGGCCAGTGGCAGCCAGCGCTTCGACGCCATTGCCGCATTCCAGGTGGCCTGCATGCGCTCTCGGCCCGCCTCGCCTGCGGCACCTGCCGAAGGGGGCATGTCATGCGATGGAATATGGTGGAACATCTGCCCGAACGCCTGCTGGCAGAACAGCTGGTAGCGCCGCGTATCCAGAATGAAGGTATGCCAGAGCGCATCTGCCAGGTTGGAAGGCATCAGCAAGCGCTCGCCAGGTGCCAGCAGATGCATGACGAAAAACTGGCGCAGCGCATGCTCTGCGTGCTTGTAGCCCTCCGCGTCCAGCCTCGGATAGGCGACGCGCAGCGCATCGTGGTAGCGTGGCTGAAATGCATAGGCCTGCACATAGCGCAGACGCTGCTGCCGCAAGCGAGAGCGCCCCATACGCCTGCGCCACCACACCCCAACGACCAGTGCCACCGCACCTGCCAGCCAAACCAGATACATCCAGAACACCTCTTTGAACAGGTTCTTAGCCTGTTGAAGCCCTTACGCGGTGCCTTCAACCATCGCCATTGCTCCTGTACAGGCTGCAATCATCGAAGCACGAAGTGAAAGACCGCTCCGCTACCAGCCTCCGGCACCAGCCGTATCTTACTGGCATGCAGCTGCAGGATGCGGTGCACGATCAACAGCCCGAAACCTCCTGCGCGCGCGCCCGGTGATGCGGCATCCATTGCAACCGGGCGCTCGAACAAATGCTTCTTCAAGGCGGACGATACCCCCGGGCCGGTATCGCGCACTGTCACTTCAATGCCTCCGGCCGCATGCGGCTGCAGCCCCACCGTGATCTCGCCGCCGGTTGGCGTGGCACGCACCGCGTTGTCGATCAGGTTCACCAGTACGCGCTCCATCATCGCAAGATCGGCTGTCACCGGGGGCAGATCGGGTGCGATGTCGGCCATCAGGCGCTGCTGCTTGGCCTGCACGGTCAACTCGAACTTCTGGAACACATCCTGCAGCAGATCGGTGAGAAAGAACTGCTCCATGTCCGGCTTGGCCACGCCGTACTCCAGCCGCGCGAGCTCGAACATCTCCTGCGCAAGGCGCCCCACCTTGCGACTTTGCTCCAGTGCAATGTCAAGGTAGCGGCCCTGCTCGTGCGGCGCCAGCACCTCGGATTTCATGCGCAGCGTCTCCAGATAGCCGTGCAGCGACGTCAGCGGCGTGCGCAGATCGTGCGACAAATTGGCAAAGAGCTCGCGGCGCTGCTCGTCCTGCTGCCTCAGCGCCTGCCATTGCTCTTCGGTGCGCTCTGCGAGCCGCTCGAAACTCTGGCTCAGCAAGGCCATCTCGCCGCCGCCACGCGCCGCGCGGTGCAGCAAGGGCCTGGCCTGCGGCAGCCACGACAGGCCCCTGACTTCCAGCCCGCGCACACCATCGGTCAGTGCACGCAGTGGGCGCGTGATGAGGCGGAACGCTGCCAGCCCCGCGACCGTACCGAGCAAGGCGACCAGCGCCATCGACCACAGCATGGCGTTTGCCGCGCTGCCCGCATTCACACGCGAGGCCAATGTCTCGCGGTTCTCACCCTGCAGAATCACATACACATAGCCCGCGTCGCGGCCCGCCAGTTGCAGCGGCGCAGCGCTGAACACCTTGTGGCCCAGGGGACTGCGCGGGTCATCACCAAACACCGGCAATGCACTGCCACCCAGCAGGCGGTGTACAGGGGCAAGATCGATCTGCTCGCGCTTGACGGCACCTTCGGGTGCCGAATACGAACGGATGCGGCCTGCAGCATCCAGCAAATACACCTCAACACTCGGATTCACCGCCATGAGCTTGTCGAACAGGCCGCTTACTGCGGTGGGGTTGAAGCCCTGCGGCTCCATCAGCTCCGGATACAGCGCAATCTGCGGCGCAAGGTCCAGCGACAGGCGCTGGATGACCTCCTGCTCATGGCGCTCGCTGCCGCGCATCTGCAGGGCAACCGACGCCGCGCAGCAGGCCAGCAGCAGCGCCACGAATACGAAAGACAGGCGCTGCGACAGCGAAAGGCGCTGCAGACGGCGCGACAGGCTTGCAATCACAGGGCTTCCTCCACGAGTTTGTAGCCACGGCCCCAGACGGTGAGAATGCGTCGGGGATCGGCCGGGTTCTTCTCGATCTTGGTGCGCAGCCGATTGATATGCGTGTTCACGGTGTGCTCGTAACCATCGTGCTGGTAACCCCAGACCTGGTTGAGCAGATCGAGCCGTGAAAACACCTTGCCAGGCTGGCGTGCAAAGAAGTACAGCAGATCAAACTCGCGCGGCGTGAGCTCGACCGCCTGCCCATCCACCCGCGCCTCGCGCGCAATCGGGTCGATGCTGAGACCGCCCAGCGCCAGCACGCCAGCTTCCAGCCGAGCGTTGCGGGCCAGCGCCTCGCTGCGCCGCAACAGCGCCCGCACGCGGGCCACCAGTTCCATGACGGAGAACGGCTTGGCCAGATAGTCGTCGGCGCCCAGTTCCAGCCCCAGGATGCGGTGCACCTCGCTGGAGCGTGCGCTCGTGATGATGATCGGCACGTAATGGGCCATGGCCCGCGCGCGTCGGCAGATCTCGAGGCCATCCACACCGGGCAGCATCAGGTCCAGCACCAGCGCATGCCAGCCGCCACGCTCGACGGCGGCCAGGCCCAGGTGGCCATCTGCCACATGCTCGACCTCGAAGCCCTCGTCGCTCAGGTGCATGCGCAGCAGCTCGGCGATGTGTTCGTCATCTTCGACGATCAGGATGCGTTTTGGGGAGTCCATCAGTGCATTCTCCCGCAGAAGCGCACGATCAAGTATCACGATTTATTGAACTTTTGGTGAGGACTTGGGGAACAGCCGCATCGAACAATGCACCCCATGCCAAAGCAAATCACCTCCGCCTCTCCGCACCAGCACAGACCTCTGCAGCCACTGTGGCTGCGCATCACCCACTGGCTCAATGCCGTGGCCGTCGTGGTCATGGTGATGAGCGGATGGCGCATCTACAACGCCTCGCCCATTTTTGGCGATTTCCGCTTTCCCGCCGGCATCACCCTGGGCGGCTGGCTGGGCGGCGCGCTGCAATGGCATTTTGCCGGCATGTGGCTGCTGGCTCTCAATGGCCTCGCCTACCTGCTGCTCAACTTGCTTACCGGCCGCTGGGCACGGCGCATGTTTCCCGTCTCGCCGCGCGGCGTGCTGCGCGATGCATGGCTTGCACTGACCGCGCGGCTGTCCCATGCAGACCTGGGCCACTACAACCAGGTGCAGCGCGCGGCCTATCTGTTTGCCGTGGCAGACCTGGTGCTGTTGGTGGTGAGCGGCCTGGTGATCTGGAAGTCAGTGCAGTTTCCGCTGCTGCGCGAGCTGCTGGGCGGCTACGAGATGGCGCGGCGCATTCACTTCATAGCCATGGCCTTGCTGGTCGGCTTCATCGCGGTGCACATCGCCATGGTCGTGCTGGTTCCGCGCTCACTGCTCACCATGCTGCTGGGCCGCTCCACATTGCAACGCAAAACACAACCGGAGAGCGCAGCATGAACCCATTCATCTGGCAACGTAATAACGCGGACGCAATCGTGTCCGAGGCACGCAAGCTGATCACAAAACAGCTGCCGCAGGATGCGCGCAGACAATTCCTCAGGCGCGGACTCACGCTGGGCGGCCTTGCCTTGCTCAGCGGCTGCCGCATCGACGACAGCGCCACTGCCGAAGCCGCGCTCACACGCATCTCCCGCGTCAACGATGCCGTGCAGGGCTGGCTGTTCGACGGCTCGCGCCTTGCGCCGACCTACCCCGACTCGATGATCGCGCGCCCCTTCCCATTCAATGCCTTCTATGCCGAAAGCGAGGTACCGCGCGTGGATGCGAGCAGCTACCGGCTGGAAGTCTCCGGCCTCGTCGCCGACAAGCGCCGCTGGCAGTTGCACGAGCTGCGCGCCCTGCCCCAGCACAGCCAGGTCACGCGCCACATCTGTGTGGAAGGCTGGAGCGCCATCGGCAAGTGGGGCGGCCCGCGTTTTGGCGACTTCCTGCGCGCCGTGGGCGCCGATCTGAGCGCTCGCTACGTCGGCTTTCAATGCGTCGACAGTTACTACACCAGCATCGACATGGCCACGGCCCTGCATCCGCAGACGCTGCTGGCTCTTGATTGGGACGGGCAGCCGCTGCCGCCCCGCTATGGCTTTCCGATGAAGCTGCGCATGCCGACCAAGCTGGGCTACAAGAACCCCAAGCACATCACAGCCATTTTCGTGAGCAACACCTACAACCGTGGCTACTGGGAAGACCAGGGCTACAACTGGTTCGGCGGCAGCTGATGACTGCCAGCGTTTCCGTTTCCCCACGGCACATGCCGTTTTCTCCCCACGGCTTCTGCCGTTTCCTGCAACCTCAACTTTGAAAGTTCCATCATGAAAAACGCATTCACCACCACCGCGCTCACCCTGTGTCTGGCTCTGGGCACCGCTTCCGCATTCGCAGCCGATCCGATGGCCAAGGACGCCATGGGCATGGACAAACCATCGGCCATGGGCATGGACGCCATGAAGAAGGATGCCATGGGCAAAGACGCCATGAAGAAGGATGCTATGGGTAAGGATGCCATGGACAAAGACGCAATGTCCAAGGACAGCATGGGTAAGGACGCCATGAAGAAGGACGCCATGGGCAAAGACGCCATGTCCAAGGATGGCATGAGCAAGTAACCCTGGGCCTTGGCCAGAACGTCGCTATCGCAACGGTCCGTTCTGGCTGAACAACACCGCCGCCGCGCCTTGGCCGGGCTCAAGGCCCATCACGGCTGCGACGGCACCACCACCGCTGCGCCCGTCGCGTAGAAGTGCCCACCTGCCACGTAATGCAGGGTGCGCAGCTCGGGCGGAGCGGTCTCGAACATCCAGTGGCCGTTGGCAAACACACGGCTGTCGGCCCAGGCGCCCATCACCTCGCCAATGAACAGGTCATAGGCCTGCTGGTTGTGTAGCTCGGGGATCAGGCGGCACTCCAGCCAGGCTGCGCAACCGGCAACCAGGGGCGTGTCATGCCCAGGCGCAGAGAACAGTTGCACGCCCGATTGCGCCAGCTTGTCCGGTTGCTGCAGGGCGCTCACCGTACCCAGCTCCACCGTCATGGCAGCCTGCGGCACCGTGGGCAATTGCAGCGCAAAGCGCCCGCTGCCTTCCACCAGCGCCCGGGTTCTGGTGGCCTTGTCCAGCACCACGGTCACCTTGGGCGGGCTGAAATCCAGCGCGCACGCCCAGGCGGCCGCCATCACATTGCACTCGCCCGCGTGCTGGGCAGACACCAGAACCGTCGGCCCATGGTTGAGGACCCGGTAGGCCTTCTCCAGCGGAACGGATTGAAAATAGGTCTCAGCGCCCAGCTGTTGTGCGGTACCTGCTATTGAATTCATAGTTTTACACTGCTTTCAGATCGTCCTATTGTGCAGCGCAGATACCCTCTGGCCCCCACCCGGCCTCACCCGGCATGGGGCGCCCAGGTTCAGATCTTGATATCTGCCGCCTTGACCACCTTGGCCCATTTGTCCATCTCGGACTTCAGGCGCCTGGCCATGTCCTCGGGTGTGCCGGGGTCGGCCTCGGCGCCTGCCACATACAGGCGCTGCTTGACCTCCGGGTCTCGCATCACCTTGTTGAAATCAGTGTTGATTTTGGCGATCACATCCTTGGGCGTACCTGCCGGTGCAAACAGGGCGGCCCACGAGTATGCGTCGTAACCGGGCAGGCCCTGCTCTGCAATGGTGGGCACATCGGGCAGCAGCGCCGATCGCTGGGGACTGGCCACGCCCAGCACCCGCACCTTGCCAGTCTTGATGTGGGGAATGGCCGAGGGCGCGTCGCTGAACATCATGGCCACCTGGCCACCCAGAACATCGGTCATGGCAGGCGCGCTGCCCTTGTATGGAACATGCAAAAGCTTGGTGCCCGCGTGCATGTTGAAAAGCTCGCCCGCGAGGTGCGTGCCACCACCATTGCCGGACGAGGCAAAGCTGAGGTTGCTGTCCGGCTTTTTGGCCAGGGCTATCAGCTCTTTCACATTCTTGGCCGGCACGCTGGGGTTGACGACCAGGAACACCGGGAACATGGCGGCAAAGCTGATAGGCGCAAAGTCCTTCTGAATGTCGTAGCCCAGCTTGGCATGCAGCGAAGGATTGACCGAATGGTGTATGGCGCCCACAAACAGGCCGTAACCGTCGGGCGCCTGCTTGGCGGCCACTTCGGCACCCACAATCCCGCCGCCGCCTGCGCGGTTGTCAACAAAGGTGGCCTGGCCCCACAACTGCCCCAACGGCACGGCAAAAGCCCGCGCCGTGGTATCCACCGGCCCGCCAGGCGGGAACGGCACGATGAATTTCACCTGCTTGCTGGGGTAGTCTGCCGCGTGCGCCGCCTGCCAGGGAAGCGCGGCAGCAAGGGGCGAGGCGCCGAGGGCCAGCATTTGGCGGCGATTGAGGATGGCCATGGTTTGTCTCCGGTTCTGGTTTTTCAAAACCGCCATCATCGGGGCAGGCCCGCGCTTTGTGTGCACCGTGCGGTTTGCGTTTGCCAAACCTCCACTTCCGCAGGGCGAAAACGGCGTATCGCATAGGCTACAGTTTTTCCGCCTTTTCAGTGGCACAAAGCGCGGCGCTTGTGCACGCGGGGCCTGGGTTTGTATAACAATAGCGGCCAACGAATGTGTTGACGAATTCCTGCAGTTCCCCACGCAGGCCAGGTCACTTGCCACCGAGATACTCCACGCCACCCAATGTCCGCTGTATTCAATTTCACCTTCGTGCCCTGGTTCCGCTCAGTGGCACCCTATATCCACAAGTTCCGCAACCAGACCTTTGTGGTGGGGATCACCGGTGAAGCCATCGCGGCAGGCAAGCTGCAATCGATTGCGCAGGATCTGGCGCTGATCCAGGCCCTGGGGGTCAAGATCGTGCTCGTGCATGGTTTTCGCCCGCAGGTGAACGAGCAACTGGCTGCCAAAGGCCACGCGCCCCGCTATTCGCACGGCATCCGCGTGACCGATTCCGTTGCGCTGGACTGCGCCCAGGAAGCCGCGGGCCAGCTGCGATTCGAGATCGAGGCCGCTTTCAGCCAGGGCTTGCCCAATACGCCCATGGCCGGGGCCACGGTGCGCGTCATCTCCGGCAATTTTGTTACCGCGCGCCCGGTCGGCATTGTGGATGGCGTGGATTTCATGCATTCGGGCCTGGTGCGCAAGGTCGATGTCGGCGGCATCCACCGTACGCTCGACATGGGTGCCATGGTGCTGGTGTCGCCCTTTGGCTTTTCACCCACGGGCGAGGCGTTCAACCTGAGCATGGAAGAAGTCGCCACGCGCATTGCCATCGAGCTCAAGGCCGACAAATTGATGTTCCTGACCGAGGTGCCGGGCATCCGCCTCAAGCCGCTGGAGCCCGAGGGCGAAGACAACCCGATCGATACCGAGCTGCCGCTGGACGTTGCGCAAAAGCTGCTGGCCGAGCTGCCGCCTGCCACCCTGCCCACCGATGTGGGCTTTTACCTGCAGCACTGCGTCAAGGCCTGCAAGGATGGCGTGGAGCGCAGCCACATCCTGCCGTTTTCCACCGATGGCGCGCTGCTGCTGGAAGTGTATGTGCACGATGGCATCGGCACCATGATCATTGACGAGCGCCTCGAAGAGCTGCGCGAAGCCAAGCCCGACGACGTGGGCGGCATCCTGCAGCTGATCGAGCCTTTTGAAAAGGATGGCACGCTGGTCAAGCGCAGCCGCACCGAGATCGAGCGCGACATTTCCGCCTACACCATCATCGAGCACGATGGCGTGATCTTCGGCTGCGCGGCGCTCTACCCCTACCCCGAGGCACAGACGGGCGAAATGGCAGCCGTGACCGTTTCGCCGCAAAGCCAGGGCACGGGTGATGGGGAAAAGCTGCTCAAGCGCATCGAGCAGCGCGCCCGCGCCATCGGCCTCAAGAGCATTTTCGTGCTCACCACCCGCACCATGCACTGGTTCATCAAGCGCGGCTTCCAGCCGGTCGACCCCGACTGGCTGCCCGAGCAGCGCAAGGCCAAGTACAACTGGAGCCGCAAGAGCCAGGTGCTGGTCAAGTACCTGTAGACCTGCCAACGCTCCGCAGCGTCAGCCCCATTGCTGGACGATCTGCGCCGCAACGCTGGCCAACACTGCATCGCGGGCCGGGGGTTCTGCCTTGGTGGCTGTCAGAAAGCTGGTGACCAGAATCGGCGCGCCACCACCGGGCGGCCAGAGCAGGCCCACGTCATTGCGGGTGCCCGGGCCGGAGCCGGTCTTGTCGGCCACCGTCCAGCTCTTGGCGCCTGCACGCAGGCAGTTGTCCCCAGTCTTGTTGGCCAGCATCCAGTCCACCAATTGCTTGCGCCCGGTCACGCTCAGGGCACGGCCCAGGGTGAGCGCGCGCATGCTGGTCAGCATGGCCTCGGGGCTGGTGGTGTCACGCACATCGCCCGGGCGCGACTCGCTCATGGCGGGTTCGATCCGGTCGAGCCTCGTCACCGTATCGCCTAAGCTGCGCATATAGCGGGTAAAACCCGCTGGCCCGCCTACACGGTCCAGCAGCAGGTTGGCCGCCCCGTTGTCGCTGATGGTCATCACCGCATCGCACAGCTGCGCCACCGTCATCGGCGATATGCCGGCGTGCTTTTCCGTCACCGGCGAATGCTCGACCAGGATGGAGCGGTCAAACCGCACTTCGGCGTCGAGCCGCTCGCGCCGCACATCGACCTCGGACAGCACCTGTCCGGCCAGCAGCATCTTGAAGGTGCTGCACATCGGGAACCGCTCACCCTGCCGCCAGCCCAGGGATAGACCTGAGCCCGTGTCCAGCACCGCCACGCCCAGGCGCCCACCCACGCGCTGCTCGATCGCCTGCATGGCGCTGGTGAAGGTGCGCTGGGTCTCGCTGACCGCCGCCTTGGGCGCAGGAGATTTCCCATGCGCTGCAGCCACCATGCCGGCACTGCCGATAGCCAAGAAAAACTTTCTTCTTTTCATGATCTTCAATCCTTAAAATCAGTCATTCGTTGAGGATGGCGTGAATTTATAAGGAATAGGCCGCTTTGACCAACGATGAAAACCAAGAAGAACCCATAGAAAAACTTATACCAAATGCATTTACCGCTGAACGCATTGCGCGCCTTCGAAGCTGCCGCCCGCCACCTCAACCTCACCCGGGCAGCCTTGGAGCTGCACGTCACCCAGGCAGCGGTGAGCCAGCACATCCGCCAGTTGGAAGAACAGCTGGGCAAGCCCTTGTTCCGCCGTCTGCCGCGCGGCCTTGCGCTGACCGACGAAGGCCTGGCCCTGGTGCCCGTGGTCAGCGGCGCATTCGGCAGCCTTGCCCGCGCACTGGAGCAGGTACACGACAGGCGCCCACGCGAGGTGCTGTCGGTCGGCGTGGTCGGCACCTTTGCCGTCGGTTGGCTCCTGCCCCGGCTGCGCGCTCTGCAGGAAGCCCACGCCTTCATCGACCTGCGCATCTTCACCCACAACAACCGGGTGGATCTGGCTGGTGAAGGGCTCGATTGCGCCATCCGCTTTGGCGATGGCGCCTGGCATGGCACCGCTGCCACCTTGCTGCTGCATGCCCCGCTCACGCCCATGTGCGCCCCTGCCATCGCCGCGCGCCTCTCCCAACCCGCCGATCTGGCCCGCGAAACCCTGCTGCGCTCCTACCGCGCGGGCGAATGGAACGACTGGTTCCGCCATGCCGACATGGAATGCCCTGCACTGCGCGGCACGGTGTTTGATTCGTCGCTGACCCTGGCCGAGGCCGCTGCCCAAGGGCTGGGCGTGGCCCTGCTGCCCATGCGCCTGTTCTCCCGTGACGTGCAGGCAGGCCGCCTGATCGCCCCTTTTCCCCAGACGCTGGACACTGGCAGCTACTGGCTGACCCAGCCCAAGGCTCGCGCGCCGTCGCTCGCCCTGCAGACTTTCGAGACCTGGCTGCAGCAGCAATGCACCCAAGGCCATGAATTGCACAGCGCTTAAAACCTTCCCGGAAAGCGCCGCAAATTCAGTTACAGTCAGTTCAGCCCGCTCCCCTCTCCTACACGAGAGGCGGCACTCGTCAGACAGAGTGCTGCCAGCGGGTCTCCTAGGATCAAGACATAACACCCTAGCAAAAACATCCCCTGCGGGATGGCTCACCTTGAGAGGATCACATGCTACCCATCCGTTACACCACTTCCCTGTCGGTCATTGCCGCTGCCTTGCTGGCTGCAGGCTGCGCCTCCACCGGCGGTATCGAAGACCTGCCCCGTCCCAAGTCCGGCCACTGGCAGGTCAGCTCGACCGACCAGACTGGTGAGACCGTGACGTTCCAGGACTGCATGGACAAGGACACCTTCTACAAGACCCGTGAGCTGCAAAAGGCCAAGCACGACGTCCAGCAGTGCCAGACCGGCAGCAACAAGGACAGCAATGGCTGGCAGTTCACCTCCAACTGCAAGGTCGGCCAGACCGAACAGCGCATCGAAACCAGCCGCAAGATCACCGGCGATTTCCAGACCAACTTCCATGTGCTCTCGGTCACCAAACAGCAGATGCCCGACGGCCAGATCGTCGAGACCACGCGCAACATCAAGGGCGAATACATGGGTGCCTGCCCGGCTGGCATGAAGCCCGGCGACCGCATGTTCCCGGATGGCAACAAGATCAACTTCTACGACATCACCGGGCTGCAGGCCAAGTAAGCTGCCCGTACGCACGCGCACCCAGGCCCGGCCTTGCCGGGCTTTTTCGTTGCCGTCAACTGGCAATCAAAGCCCGTTCGATGCAGCGCAAACCAGTGGCAGATAGCGCGGCAGGCTGGGCGGCTTTTAAACCATGCAGACCACCCCAGCACGGCCCGGGCGCTATCATCTTGGCCCCATGCCTCAGCAATACCTTACCGCCGCGCTTTACCAGTTCATCGATTTGCCAGAGTTCGCGGACTGGCAGCAGCCCCTGCAAGACCTGTGCGACGCCCGCCAGGTCAAAGGCCTGCTGCTGCTCGCCCACGAAGGCATCAACGGCACCATTGCTGGCCTGCCCGATGACGTGCACGCGGTGCTGGACTGGCTCAAGCGCGATGCGCGCCTGTCCGATCTGGTGCACAAGGAGGCCTTTGCGGCCGCCAACCCTTTCTACCGCATGCGCGTGCGCCTCAAGCGCGAAATCGTCACGCTGGGCGTGCCAGAGCTCAACCCCGCGCTGAATGCTGGCCAATATGTCAAACCCGAAGACTGGAATGCCCTCATCAGCCAGCCCGATGTGGTACTGGTGGACACACGCAACGATTACGAAGTGGGCATTGGCAGCTTTGAAGGCGCGGTCAACCCGCACACCAAGAGCTTTACCGAGTTTCCGCAATGGGTGGCCGAGCAATCGCAGCCGGGCGGCGTGCTGCATGGCAAGGACAAGATTGCCATGTTCTGCACCGGCGGCATCCGCTGTGAAAAATCCACCGCCTACATGAAGTCGCAGGGCTTTGACAACGTCTACCACCTGCAGGGCGGCGTCCTCAAGTACCTCGAAGAGATTCCGCAGGACGCATCGATGTGGTGGGGCGACTGCTTTGTGTTTGACGAGCGCGTCTCGGTGGGCCACGGCCTGCAGCGCGGCCCGCACCAGCTGTGCCGCAGTTGCCGCATGCCCCTGGGCGAGGCGGACATGCAGCACCCCCACTATGTGCGCGGCGTCAGTTGCCCCTACTGCCATGGCACACGCACACCCGAGCAGCAAGCCGCCCTGGCCGAGCGCCAGCGCCAGATGGATCTGGCCGCCGCGCGTGGCGAATCGCACCTGGGCCATACGCAGGCCAGCTCGCAGCAGCCGCGCCAGCAGAAGATGGCCGAGCAGCTCACCGCCTTGCAGGGCCTGCCGGTGCTCTACTCCTTCCGCCGCTGCCCCTATGCCATGCGCGCGCGCCTTGCCCTGGCCCAGGCGGGCGTAGAGTGCCAATTGCGCGAGGTGGTGCTCAAGGACAAGCCTGCGGCCCTGCTGGCCGCCTCGCCCAAGGCGACCGTGCCGGTGCTGGTGTTGGCCGATGGCACGGTCATCGACGAGAGCCTGGACATCATGCTGTGGGCGCTTGGCCAGAACGACCCGGACGGCTGGCTCGCCCCCACGGCAGGCAGCATGGACGACATGCGCGCCCTGATTGCCCGCAATGATGGTGAGTTCAAGCAGGCACTGGACCGTTGCAAATACCCCAACCGCCACCCCGAAGCGGACGCCGCTGCTGCACAAGACGCCGCCCGAGCCTTCCTCTCGGGGCTGAACGAGCAGCTTGCTGCTACCGGCTACCTGTTTGGCCGCGACCCGAGCCTGGCCGACATGGCGATCCGCCCTTTTGTGCGCCAGTTCGCCGGTATCGACGAAGCCGCCTGGCAGGCCCAGCCCTGGCCGCATCTGCAAGCATGGGTGACGCGCCTGACCGACTCTGCCCTGTTTGAACAGGTGATGAACAAGTACCCCGCCTGGCACCCGGACGAAGCAGGTGTGCTGTTTCCCGCAGACGCCGATACGCTGGAAGGCCAGGCATCCGCCTGAATCAGCGGCGTTCACACTACAAAATAAATAGCTGCTGGCGCTTGATGGTTGGGCGCTCGCAGCTATTTTTTATGCCATTTGATATCCGTTTGAACCCGAAACCAGCACCAAAAACGGGGTCAGAGCCCTCCCGCTCGGTCCTCACGATTGGTGGCACCCCAAGGGGCGCATCCACGCCTCACCCGCTCTATATTCCAAAAACACCATAAATAAAAAAGAATATATTCGTTTGAGTTTTAAAAACAGAAGTCCACAATTTGCTACATCAATCCATACAAGCGGGTAGCAGAACATGAAATTCGGTGGAATCAAGTCTTTGTTGGTAGCGGCTGCCGTGGTGGCCAGTGGTTCGGCCCTGGCCCAGAACCAGTTGCTCAACGTGTCGTACGACGTGGCGCGCGAGTTTTACAAGGACTACAACGCCGCCTTCATCGCCCACTACAAAAAGACCAAGGGCATCGATGTGAAGGTAGACCAGTCGCACGGCGGATCGAGCGCGCAATCTCGCGCCGTGGCCGAAGGGCTGGCCGCCGATGTGGTCACCTTCAACACCACGACCGACGTGGAGTATCTCGCCGAAAAGGGCGTGGTGGCCAAGGACTGGACCAAGAAGTTCCCCAACGATGCATCGCCCACCACATCGACCATGCTGTTCCTGGTGCGCAACGGCAACCCCAAGGGCATCAAGGACTGGGATGACCTCGTCAAGCCCGGCGTGCAGGTCGTCGTGGTCAACCCCAAGCTGGGCGGCAACGGCCGTTACGCCTACCTGGCCGCCTGGGGCCAGGTGCGTGAGAAGGGCGGCTCGGACGCCGATGCGCAAGCCTACGTCAGCAAGCTCTACAAGAACGTGCCCGTGCTGGCCAAGGGCGGGCGCGACGCAACCGCCGCCTTCCTGCAGCGCAATGTGGGCGACGTGCTGATCACCTTCGAGTCGGAAGTCGTCTCCATCGAGCGCGAATTCGGCAAGGGCAAGGTCGATGCGGTGTATCCATCGGTCAGCGTGACGGCTGAGAACCCTGTGGCGGTGGTTGAACGCACCGTCGAGAAAAAGGGCACCAGCGCCCTGGCCAAGGATTATCTGGACTACCTGTACTCCGACGAGGGCCAGGAAATTGCGGCCAAGCACGCCATCCGCCCCCGCAGCGAAGCCGTGCTGAAAAAGCATGCCGATGTGTTCAAGCCGATCAAGCAGTTCACGGTCGCCAAGTACTTTGGCAGCCTGGGCGAAGCGCAGAAGACCCACTTTGGCGATGGCGGGCAGTTTGACAAGCTGTTCACCGGCGACAAGAAGTAAGAGTCAATTTTGTCTATAGCGCCCGCCAGTCGGGCGCTATGCGCTCCTGCATTCATAGTAAATACCGGACTGCGATTCATGTCTGCTGCACTCACTGCCCCGGCCACCGCCGCGCCAGCCTCCCGCCGGGGTGCTGCCCGGCGCGTGCTACCGGGCTTTGGCCTCACACTGGGCTACACCATTTTCTACCTCAGCATCATCGTGCTGATTCCGCTGGCCACCCTGCTCGTCAAGACCTTTGAGCTGACCTGGGCGCAGTTCTGGAAAGTCATCTCCGACCCGATCGCCGTGTCGGCCTACCAAGTCACGTTTGGCGCCTCGGCCATTGCCGCGGTGGTCAACCTGGTGTTTGGCATGCTGATCGCCTGGGTGCTGGTGCGCTACAGCTTTCCGGGCAAGAAGATCATCGATGCGCTGGTCGATCTGCCCTTTGCGCTGCCAACGGCTGTGGCCGGCATCTCGCTCACCGCCCTGCTGGCCGACAACGGCTGGATCGGCCAGTACTTTGCGCCGCTGGGCATCCAGCTCGTGTTCAACAACGTGGGCATCGTGATTGCGCTGATCTTCATCGGCCTGCCTTTTGTGGTGCGCACCGTGCAGCCCGTGCTGGAAGATTTCGAGAAAGAGCTGGAAGAAGCCGCAGGCAGCCTGGGCGCCTCGCGCTGGCAGACCTTCTACAAGGTGATCCTGCCCGCCATCGGCCCTGCCCTGCTGACCGGCTTTGCCATGGCCTTTGCACGCGCCGTGGGCGAGTACGGCTCGGTCATCTTCGTCTCGAGCAACAAACCGATGGAGTCGCAGATCACGCCCTTCGTCATCATGGCCAAGCTGGAGCTGCACGATTACGCAGGCGCCACCGCCATTGCGATGGTGATGCTGGTGATCTCGTTCGTGCTGCTGCTGCTCATCAACGGCCTGCAAAGCTGGCAACGCAAACGCGCGGGGATCTGAACCATGCAATCCATGTATCTGTATCTGCTGGCCGGTGTGGTTGCCGTGCTGGGCGCGGTGATCGCCAGTTACCTGTATGTATCGCACCGTGAGGGCCCGCAACCCACCAGCACGGTGACCGAGCCGCGCTGGGTACGCTGGAGCCTGATTGGTGCCGCGCTGGTCTTCATGCTCATCTTTCTGGTGCTGCCGCTGCTGGCCGTGTTTGTGGAAGCCCTGCGCAAGGGCTGGGACACCTACGTGGCGGCGCTGACCGAGCCCGACGCGTGGTCGGCCATCAAGCTCACCCTGCTGACGGCGGTGATCGCCGTGCCGCTGAACCTGGTGTTTGGCGTGGCGGCAGCCTGGGCCATTGCCAAGTTCGAGTTCAAGGGCAAGGCGCTGCTCACTTCGCTGGTCGATCTGCCGTTCTCGGTATCGCCCGTGGTGGCGGGCCTCACCTATGTGCTGCTGTTTGGCGCCAATGGCTGGTTCGGCTCGTGGCTGGAGGGGCACAACACCAAGATCATCTTTGCCGTGCCCGGCATCGTGCTGGCCACCATCTTTGTGACTTTCCCATTCATCGCCCGCGAGCTGATCCCGCTGATGCAGGCCCAGGGCAGCGATGAGGAGCAGGCCGCCATTGTGCTGGGCGCCACCGGCTGGCAGACCTTCTGGAAAGTGACCTTGCCCAATATCAAGTGGGGCCTGATCTACGGCGTGATCCTGTGCAACGCGCGTGCAATGGGCGAGTTTGGCGCGGTGTCGGTGGTTTCGGGCGCGATCCGGGGCCAGACGGTGACCATTCCGCTGCAGGTCGAAATCCTGTATGCCGACTTCCAATCGTCAGCCGCATTTGCCGTGGCCTCGCTCCTGGCACTGCTGGCACTGGTCACGCTGGTGCTCAAGACTTTTGCCGAGTGGCGGGCCGAAAAAGACCGCCAGGCCGCCGCCAGTCTGCCACCCGAGCGCCCGCGCGATGACAGCGCCGTGGCCGCCTGAATACATAAAATTTTGAAAGTTTGGATATGAGCATCGAAATCCAAAACATCTCCAAGTCGTTTGGCAGCTTCCAGGCGCTGAACAACGTGAGCCTCGACATCCAGTCGGGCGAGCTCATTGCGCTGCTCGGCCCCTCGGGCTGCGGCAAGACCACCTTGCTGCGCATCATTGCCGGGCTGGAAACCGCAGACAGCGGCACCATCCAGTTCAGCGGCGAAGACACGACGGACGTGCATGTGCGCGACCGCAACGTGGGCTTCGTGTTCCAGCACTACGCCCTGTTCCGCCACATGACGGTGTTCGAGAACGTCGCCTTCGGCCTGCGCGTCAAGCCGCGCAAGGAACGCCCCAGCGAAGCACAGATCAAGGAAAAGGTGATGAGCCTGCTCAAACTGGTGCAGCTCGACTGGATTGCCGACCGCTACCCCTCGCAGCTCTCGGGCGGCCAGCGCCAGCGCATTGCGCTCGCCCGTGCATTGGCCGTGGAGCCCAAGGTGCTGCTGCTCGACGAGCCCTTTGGCGCGTTGGACGCCAAGGTGCGCAAGGAGCTGCGCCGCTGGCTGCGCCGCCTGCACGACGAACTGCACGTCACCAGCATCTTCGTCACCCACGACCAGGAAGAGGCGCTGGAGGTGGCCGACCGCGTGGTCGTCATCAACAAGGGGCAAATCGAGCAGAGCGGCACGCCGCAGGAGGTGTGGGACCACCCCGCCAGCCCCTTCGTCTACGGCTTTCTGGGCGATGTCAACCTGTTCCACGGCCGCGCCGTGGACGGCCACACCGTGGTCGAAGGCGGCGTGCAGATCGATTCGCCCGAGCTGGCTGCCGCCAATGCAGCCAACGGCGCCCAGACCCTGGCCTACGTGCGCCCGCACGAGCTGGACGTGGAGCGCTACTCGCCCGGCCAGGAAAAGGACGCCCAGGGCCGCCCGCGCGGCATCATCGCCCAGCTCGACCGTGCCATTGTCGTGGGGCCGATTGCGCGCCTGGAACTTATTCCAACGAACGGACACCAAGCCCAGGGTGCCGATGGAGAACGGTTGATTGAAGCGCAGATTCCTGCGCAGCAATACCGTGCCATGGGCCTCAAGGAAGGCGAAACGCTGGTGGTGACACCGCGCCAAGCCAAGGTTTTCGTCGATTACGCTGCCAACATCTAATCTGGCCTGGTCACTGCCCTTTTGATGCTTTGTTGCTGAAACCCCGCTGCTGCATTGCTGCAACAAGGTTTCCTGCCTTGCCTCAACTGCCTGTCTGTGACGGGTTGAGCGGAGTTGACCGCTTCGCTTAAGATGGCCGGATATCGGGCTCGCCCCGATAAGGCAGCAACAAGGACAACAACATCGTGAACTGGATCTGGAACGCACCGCGCCGCACCCTGGCGCTGATTTTTGTGGCCTGCGCGGCCATGCTGGGCTTTGGCATGTACCTGCAGCATGTGGTGGGCCTGGAGCCCTGCCCCATGTGCATCGTTCAGCGCTACTGCCTCATTGCTGTTGGCGTGTTTGCGCTGATCGGCAGCTTGAAGCCATCGACCGCCGGTTGGTGGAAGAGCTTTGCCTGGCTGGCGGTGCTGTTTGCCGGTTTTGGCGCCTTCACCGCCGCCCGCCAAAGCTGGCTGCAGTGGTATCCACCCGAGTTTGCAACCTGCGGCCGCGATTTCTACGGCATGATCGAAAACTACCCCATCAGCCGTTCGTTGCCCATGATCTTCCGTGGCTCGGGCGACTGCACGGCGATTGACTGGACCTTCCTGGGCGGCTCCATCGCCAACTGGTCGTTCGTGGCCTTCACGGTGTTCTTCGTCGTACTGCTGCTGGCCATCTTCAAAGCCAAGCGCTGATGCAATCTGGCGCCGAGAACGCGCTAGCCACACACCCATCGCACGCACACCAAACGCCCCTTGCAAGGGGCGTTTTTCATTGCGCCTGCAAAAACACCTTAGAACGTGTTTACGATCTCTACGCAGCCGCGTTGGAGTGCAATCGGGATGCGTTCGAAGCGATGGGACGCAGCTTGCACCGGGGTGCAAGCAAGGGCCAGCGCGCAGAAATCGCCCGATTTCACTCCAACCCGGAGGGACAGTGGGTTTGGGGACGCCCGGTTAGGGGCGCTCGTCCGGTCAGGGGCGGCCCTAGCCGGGCGCCCCTAGCCGGGTGCCCGCAAAGCCGCTGTCGCGGCGCGAGGAGATCGTAAACACGTTCTTAGGCCGCCCCAGTCCATGGCACCAGGCAACGGCCATGGGCGCTCTTCAACCACTTCTTGACCAAAACGGCCTGCACCGCTTTATCCCCTAGGTGACTGGTGCGGCACCGGGGCAGTTTCTCCGCAGGGCGGCTGGCACTACCATCAATTGTTGCAAGGCCCGCAAGCGGGTCGCACCATTACCGATTCGACTACGAAGGAGACAGTCCATGATCAGCTACGAAGTCACCGCCTTTGGTGAACCCCTGGTGCGCACCGAGCGCGAAACCCCAGTGCCCACCGGCGATCAGGTGCTGGTGCGCATCGAGGCAGCGGGGGTGTGCCACTCGGACCTGCACATCTGGCATGGCGAGTACGACCTGGGCAATGGCAAGAAGCTGTCGATGGCCGACCGTGGCATGAAGCTGCCGCTCACCATGGGCCACGAAATTGCCGGTGAAGTCATCGCCGTGGGCCCCGACGCCAAGGGCGTGGAAGTGGGCAAGAAATACGTGGTCTTCCCCTGGCACGGCTGCGGCCAGTGCAAGGTCTGCAAGCGTGGTGATGAGAACCTGTGCCTTGCAGGCAAATCGATGGGCGTGTACCAGCCCGGCGGCTATGCCGACCATGTGCTGGTGTCGCACGCCTACTACCTGGTCGATATCGGCGACATGCCGCCCGAGCGCGCAGCGCCGTATGCCTGCTCGGGCCTCACCACCTACAGTGCCATCAAGAAGATTGACCCGCAGGTGTTCAAGGACGAGAAGATCGTACTGTTTGGCGCCGGGGGCCTGGGCCTCATGGCCATCCTGCTGATGAAAGCCATGGGCGGCGCAGGCGTGGTGGTGATCGAGCCTGACGTGAGCAAGCACGAAGCGGCGCTCAAAGCCGGTGCCGACACGGTGATCGACCCCAAGTCGCCCACCTTCCTGGCCGATGTGAAGGCAGCCGCTGGCGGCGCCGTCTGGGCCATCATCGACTGCGTGGGTTCCAGCCAGACTGTGCAGGCCGGTATCGACCTGCTCACCAAGGGCGGCCATCTGGTGCAGATTGGTCTGTTCGGCGGCCATGTGGACCTGCCAACCCCCACGCACGCCATCCGTGCGCTGACCTACCAGGGCACCTACGTAGGCAACCTGCGCGATCTGCAGGAGCTGATCCAGCTGGTCAAGGACAAGAACCTGAGCCCGGTGCCCACCACCTGCATGCATTTCAGCAAGGCGTTCACAGCGCTTGTGGCGCTGGAACAGGGCAAGGCCGTCGGGCGCCTCGTGCTGACGCCAGAAGGAGAAGCGGCCTGACGCATTGCGCCTCGCTGCATCCTCTCTTCACCAACCACCGTGCAGCGGTGGTTTTTTATTCAACGCGACACAACCATTGCCCCTTCACTCCACGCGCCAGCTCGGAAGGCGCCACTGCCGCCACAGGGCAATGGCACGCAATCCGGCAGTGACGAACACGCAGGCCAGCATGGGTGCCATCTCCGGCACCGGGGAGTTGCGCAGCAGGATGTCCACCCAGCCGCCGATGAAGGCACACACGGCATAGGGCTGGTGGTCGCGGAAGGCCTGCGGAATCTCGCCGCACAGCACGTCGCGCAGCACGCCGCCAAATACGCCGGTGATCACCCCCATCATCACGCACATCAGTGGCGACATGCCCTGCTCTGCCGCCATGTCCACGCCCACGGCGGCGAAGAGGCCCAGGCCCAGCATGTCGGGCCAGAGCATGGCGCGCTCGGTGACTGCAAAGTGCCGCTGGCGCATGAAGCCCACGGCCAGCAGGCTCACCAGCATGACGACCCAGACGAAGTTTTCGTGCCGCACCCAGAAGAAGGGCCGCTGGTCGAGCAGAAGATCGCGCAGGGTGCCACCACCGAACGCTGCAATGAAGGCCACCACGCACACACCCACCACGTCGAGTTTCTTGTGCGCGGCCTTGATCACCCCCGAGAGCGCAAACGCAATGGTCGCCGCAATCTCCAGCACCTGGCGGGCGGTGTCAATGATCTGGGGCGTGTTGATGGCCATGGCGGCATTGTCGGCGCAACGCCAGCGAATGCACGCCCGTGCTGCCCCTGTGTCGCAAGCGCGAGACAGGCAAGGCGCCCGCTTTGCAGGCCAGCCAGCAACTCAGGCCACCGCCCGTATGGGCGCCCGCACCCGTGCCTGCGCCACCAGGGCGCCCAGCAGGGCCCAGCCCAGCGGCCATTCGCCGTGGCCCGATTCGATGTTGATGTGCCCGCCATCGGGCACCCGCACAAAGGTGCTGGCCCAGCTTTTGGCATAGGCGCTGGCCATGCGGATGGGGCAATAGGGGTCGTTGCTGCCAGCTGCCACGATGCTGCCAAACGGCAGCGGCTGCGCTGGCACGGGGCTGAAATCCTCAAACAGCGCACGGCGCTCCGGATCGGCCGGCGCCACGAACAGGGCCCCCGCCACACGTGCCAGGGCCTCGGGCGGCAGGCTGGCAAGCGCATGCACGCTGGCAATGCAGCCCAGCGAATGCGCGGCAATCACCACGGGATGCGGCGCGCCCAGAATCGCCTGCTGCACGGCGGCTGCCCAGGCGGCGCGGTGGGGTTTGGCCCAATCCAGTTGCTGCACCCGGATCGCTCCCGGTATGCGCTCGGCCCACAGGCTTTGCCAGTGGCCAGGGCCGGAATTGCGCCAGCCCGGCACGATGATGACCGTCACAGGCTGAGCGCCCACATCCGCACCGTTGTCTTCAGCGCCTCTGGCACTCTCAGCCGAGGCGCTGCGCACCAGCGGGCGCGCCAGCAAGGCGGAACCTTCCAGTGCGGTGCGGGCGGCTTTCAAGCCCGTGGAGCCAGCGGCAGCGGAGACAGACATGGGCGCATTGTCCGGCCCGGCCCTTCAAACCACAACGAATTATTTTTTGTTTTGTTATACCTAATTGATATTTGAAAGCACCTACGCCAGCCGGTTGATGAGGCGCGGGTGCTGCTGCGGCAGTTTCTCGCCCAGGTAATCGAGAAACACGCGCAGCGCCGGTGCCATGTTGCGGCGCGACACGAAGGTTGCGTGGAAGATGCCTTCCGGAAGGCGCCAGTCCTTGAGTACCTCCACCAGATCGCCGCGCTCCAACTCCTCGCGCACCATGTAGTCGGGCATCCAGTACACGCCGATGCCGTCCATCACCGCGTATTTCAGCGTCACCAGATCGTCGGCCACATAGCGCGCCTGGTGGTGCAGCACCATGGGCTCGCCCGCGCTGGTCTGCAGTTGCAGCGTGGAATGGCCATCGGCACTGTTGAGCGCCAGTGTGGGAAGCTTGGTGCCCAGATCCTGCGGCGAGGTGGGCTCACCATGGATGGCCAGCAGTTCGGGGCTGGCCACGAGCACCTGGCGCGTCATGCCCAGGCGCTTGACGACGAGGCTGCCGCTGTCGTCGAGCGACACGCGCACCCGCAGCGCCACGTCGATCCCCTCTTCCAGCAGATTGATGGTGCGGTTGCTCACCATCATTTCGATGCGCACCTTGGGGTGGCGGCGCAGAAACTCCGGCAGCAGCGCACCAACGATTCCCTGGCTGAGCGTGACCGGGCACGAAACACGCACGGTGCCCGATGGCTCGCGCTGGGTCTGTTCGATGGCGGCCTGCGCGTTCTGCGCAGCCTCCCGCACCGACTGGCAGTGGCGCAGAAAGGTTTCCCCCGCGTCGGTCAGCGACAGGCGGCGCGTGGTGCGCTGCAGCAGGCGCACGCCAAGCTTGCCTTCCAGCTCGGCAATGCGCCGCGACAGGCGCGATTTGGGAATGCCCAGCGCGCGGCCCGCAGCAGCAAAGCCGCCGCGCTCCACCACTTCGGCAAAGTAATACATGTCATTGAGGTCGTGCATCATGGTGGTGGCTCAGAAACAATGAATAAGAATGCCTTGGAGCGCAATACAGAAAAGCGCCAGAAGCTACATTTTTAATAGCGAAATCGATACCAATGCAAAGCACTGCACCACATCGCACCCACGCGGTGCGTGGCCAAGACAGTTGGCTAGATTTTGCCACCATGGTTCTAAAAATAGAACAATCTATTTCCTTTTTACGGGTCAATTGCGCGAGGCAAACCTGACAGAATTTCTAGGTCAAGGCGCAGCATGCTGCCGCGACGGCAAGCCCGCCTATTTCCATCTTTGACTCCATTTTTGAGACCATGAAACTGCTGCACATCGATTCGTCCATCCTGAGCGCCAACTCCGTATCCCGCCAACTGACAGCGGAGACCGTGAAGGCCTGGGTCGCCATTCACCCCAACACCGAGGTGGAGTACCTGGATCTGGCCGTGAACACGCCCCCCCACCTGAATGAAGATGCCCTGGGCTTTCGCACTGGCCAGCAGGCCACAACCGAAGCGCAGCGCGCGCAGAACGCCATCAGCGAACAGCTGGTGAGCCAGTTCCTCGCTGCCGACGTGGTGGTGATGGGCGCGCCCTTCTACAACTTCACCATTCCCAGCCAGCTCAAGGCCTGGATCGATCGCGTGCTGCAGGCGGGCCGCACCTTCCGCTACACCGCCAACGGCCCCGAGGGCCTGGCTGGCGACAAGAAGGTGATCGTGGTGGAATCGCGCGGCGGCCAGTACTCGGCCACCGAAGCGGGCCGCGCCATGGAGCACCAGGAAACCTATCTGCAGACCATTTTCGGCTTCATCGGCGTGACCGACGTGCAGTTTGTGCGCGCCGAAGGCCTCGGCATGGGCCCCGAGGCCCGTGCCGCCGGCATCGCCAATGGCCAGGCAGAGATCGCCCGTGCCGTGGCCACGCCTGTTCTGGAGGCACAAGCCGCCTGACGCTGACGAAATGCCCGGGGTGGCGAGCCCCTCCGCCCCCCCGCGCACGCTGCCGCTCCCATTGCGGCAGTTTTTTGGCCGCCCGGCATTGCCCGGCGGCTTTTTTGCCACTGCCCCCCTCATCCTGCATAATGCGGCGCCATGCAAGCCCTTCGCTCACTCCGCCTGACCGCCCGCCTCGTGCTGGTGTGGTTTGCGCTGACGCTGGGCGTGGGCATGGCCTCGCCCATCGTCGCGCCACAGCAGTGGGATGTGGTCTGCTCCAGCAGCGGTGACATGAAGCTGGTGGTGGTGGGCGACAGCGGCGACGACAGCGCGCAGGCGCCGCACCACCTCGATTGCCCGATGTGTTTGACCACGCTGGCACTGCCCGGGGTCGATACCATGCCCCAGCTCCCCCAGGCCCAGCCGCTGGGCCGGGCCGTGCAGCCCATTGTTGCCGCGCGTCTTGCAGCCGTGGTGGGGGCGCCGCTGCCCCCGCGCGGGCCGCCTCCGTCCGTGTAAGAACGTGTTTACGATCTCCTCGCGCCGCGACAGCGGCTTTGCGGGATGGGATGCGAGGGGCGCGCCTAGCGGCGCAGTGCGCAGCCAATAGCCAGCTATTGGCAAGCGCTGCAACAACGCAGACCGCCCGCAAAGCCACTGTCCCTCCGGGTTGGAGTGAAATCGGGCGATTTCTTCGCGCTGTCCCTTGCTTGCACCCCGGTGCAAGCTGCGGCCCAGCGCTTCGGACTCATCCCGATTGCACTCCAACGCGGCTGCGTAGAGATCGTAAACACGTTCTAAAGCCGTTTCCCCTGCCTGAAACCAACCGGGCCCTGCCGCTGTGCGTGGCTGCGCCCTGCTTTACCCGGATGAACCATGTCTTCCCTGATCTCTGTGGCTGCGCCGCCTGCGCCAGCCCGCACCGCTTTGCGCGCGCCCCATGGCGTTGCTTTTTCGGCCCTTGGCCTGGCGGCCTGGATGGCGCTGGGCGCCTTGCCCCTTGCAGCCAGCGCGCAATCTCCATCGCAACCGCAATCAGCCTCCACTCCTGAAACACCCGCCCATGAAGCAGAACTGCCCACCGTCACGGTGCAAGGCAGTGCCGAGCGCCCCAATGGCACGCTGAACCTGGGCGCCCCTGCAGCCACCGGCAGCCGCCTGGGCCTGACGGTGCGCGACACACCGGCTGCGGTGACGGTGGTGGACCGCGCCACCATCGAAGAGCGAGGCGCCACCAATACACAGGAGATGCTCAAGAGCATTCCCGGCGTGACCGCGCACGATGCGCCCGGAAACGTCGGGGTGAGCTGGCGCGGCTTTGGCGGCAGCTCGCTCAACCAACTCTTCAACGGCATCAATGTGCAATACGGCATTGCAGCGCGCCCGGTGGACAGCTGGATCTACGACCGCGTCGAAGCCATCGGCGGCGCCAGCAGCTTTCTGTATGGCGCAGGGGGCGTGGGCGGCACCATCAACATCATCACCAAGCTGGCCGAGCGCAGCGATTTCAGCGAAGGCCAGCTGCGCCTGGGCAGCCACGCCGCCAAGGAAGCGTCCGTCGGCATCAACCGGCGCGTGGCAGGCGACGGTACGGGAGCGGGCGACCACTACCTGCGCCTGGACCTGAACCACCGCAACGCCCATGGCTGGACGCAAGGCACCCGGGCCGAGGCCACGCAGCTGGCTGCCTCGCTGCTGTCGGACCTGGGCAGCGGCGTCACCCACACCCTCGCCTACGAAGCCCAGCACGAGCGGGTGGACCGGCCTTACTGGGGTACGCCACTGCTCAACCCCATGGTGGGCACGCTGCGGATCGACCCGGGCACGCGCTTCAAGAACTACAACAGCCAGGACGGCCTGTACGCCCAGCGGGTGCAGTGGCTGCGCTCGCTGACCGATTGGCGGGTGAATGACCGGCTGCAGTTGAAAAACACCTTCTACGCCTACGACGCACTGCGCGATTACCGCAATGTGGAGGTCTACCGCTTCAACCCGGACAACACCGCCGTGCTGCGTTCGTCCCCCCTGCTGCAGCGCCACCAGCAGCGGCTGGTAGGCAACCGCGTCGATGGCCAGTACCAAAGCGAGCTGGCAAGCCTGCGCAGCGACTGGGCCTTTGGCCTGGATGTAAGCGTGAACCGGCAGACGCGCTTTCCCAATAGCCTGTCCACCACCGTCAGCACTGTCGATCCGTACGATTTCAGCACCGAGCACTTCTTCGACATACCGGGCATGGCACCGGGTTTTCGCCCGGACCGCGAAAACCGCGTGACCACCGTGGCGCTGTACGCCGAAAACCGCACCCAGCTCGCGCCCACCCTGCACCTGGTGAGCGCACTGCGGCACGAGCGCATCGATCTGGACCTGACCAACCGCCGTGAAGTGACTGCCACCAACCCGGCCGAATTCTCGCGCAGCTACCAGCCCACCACCGGCCGCCTCGCCCTGGTATGGGATGTGGCGCCGGGCGCCAACCTGTACGCGCAGTACGCCACAGCGGCCGATCCGCCCTCGGGCGTGCTCACCACCGCGTCGTTTGCCGACGTGCGCAACAACAGCGCCCTCACCACCGGCCGCCAGGTGGAGCTGGGCAGCAAGCTGGATTTCTGGCAGGGCAAGGGCACGGCCACGGTGGCCCTCTACCACCTGCAGCGCAACAACATCGCCACGCAGGACCCGAACCAGCCGAGCCAGACGCTACTGGTAGGCCAGCAGTCGTCGCGCGGGGTGGAACTGGCCATGGGCCTGCAGCCCACCCGGGCCTGGTCGGTGCAAGGCAATGTGGCGCTGGTGGATGCGCAGTACGACGACTTCACGCAGAGCGGCATATCGCTCGCAGGCAAGACGCCCACCAATACGCCGCGCGTGGTCGCCAACCTGTGGACTTCCTACCGCGCGGGCCCGCGGTGGCAGTTCAACGCCGGCCTGCGCCATGTGGGCAAGGTCTATGCCGATGCCGCCAATACCCAGACCTGGAGCGCCTACACCCTGCTCGACCTGGGCGCCAGCTACCAATGGAGCCGCAACACCACCGTGGTCGCCCGCGTGCGCAACGTGACCGACAAGGTCTACGCCGCCAATGTGGGCACGATGGCCTACCTGGGCGCGCCGCGCACGGCCGATGTAACGCTGCGCGTGAGGTTCTGAGGCCATGGCACGATCCCTCAAGCGCTGGTGGTATGTGACGCACCGCTGGCTGGGCATTGCGCTGTGCCTGCTGTTTGCGATGTGGTTCGTATCGGGCGTGGTGATGATGTACGTGGGCTACCCCAAGCTCACCGCGCACGAACGTCTCGCCCACCTGCCTGCCCTCCAGGCCGAGGCGGGGCTTCTGCCACCCCGGCAGGCGCTCCACCTGGCCGGGTGGCAGCAGCCCTTGGGGGAGCTGCGGCTGTCTGCCAGCCGCGCAGGCCAGCCGCTCTACCAGCTCACCCCGGCAAAAGGTGTGCATCAGAAGGCAGGCGCGGGAACTGTGGTGGTGGATGCGCGCACCGGCCGCATCCTGCCTGCCGCCGACGAAGCCACGGCCCTCGCCAGCGCTGCAGCCTGGGCGGGCGGCAGCGGCCAACTCACGTACCTGGGCACCCTGGAGGAAGACGCAGCCACCCATTCGCGCGCGCTCGATGCCCACCGGCCACTGCACAAGGTGGCGCTGGCCGATGGCACCTGGCTCTATGTATCGGGCCGCTCGGGCGATGTGGTGCGCGATGCCACCCGCAGCGAGCGCGCCTGGAACTATGCGGGCGCCTGGCTGCACTGGCTCTATCCGCTGCGCGGCGGCGTGCTCGACAGGTACTGGAACGATACGGTCGTGTGGCTCTCCATCCTGGGCATCGCAGGCGCCATCACCGGCAGCGTGGTGGGGGTGATGCGCTGGCGCTTTGGCACCCGCTACCGCAATGGACGCCGCACGCCCTACCCCGGCCGCCTGATGCGCTGGCACCACATCAGCGGTCTGCTGTTTGCCGCCGTCACCCTCACCTGGATCTTCAGCGGCCTGATGTCGATGAACCCCTGGAAGGTGCTGAGCAGCGGCGCGCCTCCCGTGCAGGCAGCCGCGCTGCATGGCAAGGCATTGGCAGACCTGGGCGCCAGCGCCACCCCGGAGCAACTGCTGCAGGCCGCAGGCCCCGGCACGCGCGAGTTGCGCTGGACCATGGTACTGGGCCAGCCCGTGGTACAGGCCTATGGCGCCAGCACCACCGCGCAACTGCTCGATGCCCGCACGGCGCAGCCCTGGCATGTGGACACCGACGCGCTGCGCGCTGCCCTGCCCCGCCTGCTGGCTGCGCCCGTGGCGCGCATCGACACACTGAGCGCCTACGATCTGTACTACTACACCCGCACCGAACACAGCATGACGGGCGGCAGCGACAAGCCCCTGCCCATCTGGCGCGTGGTGTTTGACGACGCCAACCGCACCTGGGTACATGTCGATCCGCGCACCGGAGCGGTTCTGGGCAGCCTCGACAGCCACCGCCGCGCCAACCGCTGGCTGTTTGCCATGCTGCACAGCTGGGACTGGCTGCCGCTGCTGGAGCGCCGCCCGCTGTGGGATGTATTGCTGATCGTGCTGAGCCTAGGCGGGCTGCTGCTCAGCGCCACCGGCGTGGTGGTGGGCTGGCGCAGGCTGCGGACAACGCTGCGCCGCTAGGGCGCTATGCGATGGGCTGCCAGGCCACTGTCAGGACGGGAGTTGACTTTGATTGCGCCCTTTGCGCGAAACGCAGCGGACAGGCGACTACAAAATCCATAGCTACAATGCCGCCCTCGTCTTGCGCTAAGGCCTTGCAAAGCCATGAATATCGTCGGTATCGCCCTGCATGTGTGCGGTTTGTGGATTCTCTCCAGCCTGGACGCCAGCGGCAAGCTGCTGGTGATGGCGGGCGTACCGGTGCTCATGGTGTCGTGGTTTCGCTATGTCGGCCACGTGATGCTGATGGCGATTTTTGTGTTGCCCAGGCGCGGTCGCAGCCTGTTCAGAACCCAGTCGCTGCCGCGCCAGCTGCAGCGCGGGGTACTGATGATTGCCACCACCCTGCTGTTTTTCCATGTGCTGAGCCTGGTGCCGCTGGCCGAGGGCACGGCGATGAACTTCATGGCGCCGCTGCTGGTGATGGTGTTGGCGCCGTGGCTGCTGGGCGAACGGCCCCGCTGGCACCGCCTGGCAGGCGTGCTGCTGGGGTTTATCGGTATGCTGATCGTGGTGCGACCGGGTGGCCAGTTGTCGACTGAAGGCGCGATCTGGGGTGCCATCACCGCCGCTACTTTTGCGCTCTTTCAGATCAGCACGCGCCGCGTGGCGGGCGATGACCCGCTGACCAGCAATTTCTACGGCGGCCTGCTGGGCGCCATCGTGCTGACGGCCCTTTTGCCGTTTTTCTGGAGAACGCTCGACCTGAGCCCCTGGCAATGGGCGCTGCTGCTGTCGACGGGGCTCACCGGCTTTGTGGGCCACTGGCTGCAGATCACGGCCTACAGCAAGACCAGCGCCACCTTGCTGGCGCCCTTCAACTACCTGCAGATCGTCTCTGCCACCACCCTGGGCTGGCTGGTGTTTGGCCAATTGCCGGGGGCAACCACTGCGGCCGGCATGGCGCTCATCTGCCTAGCGGGCCTGGCGGTGGTGCTGATCGAGCTGTGGCAGCAGCAGCGGCGCCGCCGCGCAGGCGCGGCCTCCTGATGTATGTGAGCGGTTGCGGTAGCAGCGTGCACTGACACGCCGCTGACAGCCACTGCCAGCAAATGGCCCGCTGCGTGGTGGCCTGCCGCAAAACCCCACTGATTTGTTGCGCCATCACCGACCCTTCACCGATGCAGAAGGCTCTCTTCACCATTGGCGCACCTAGGGAAAACCCATTCTCAAAACTAATAGCTGGAAGCGCACTACCGGTATACAAATTACGCTATTTCCTGATTGAATAACGGCCCCCAAACGGGGAAATTTTCCTTTGTCGGCCCTCCTACGATGTCAGACGACAATTAACAATTCAACGGCAATGCCTTACATTCGAGCGTGACCGTCGCGCAAGCGACAAAACAAAGAACTTCAGTCACTGAGACGACACGCCATGGACGATCCCATCCTCACGCAAGAAGAACGCGAAGCCATCAACACCGGTCGGTGGTTTCAGACGCTTTCACCCACCCTGCGCCACGACATCCTGCGCTGTGCGTATGTCAAGCGCTTCAAGGACGGCGCGCTGATTTTCTCGCGCGGCGATACGCCGGAGGAATGGGTATCGGTGGCGCGCGGCTCGGCCCGTGTGAGTTCTGCCTCGCTCACGGGCAAGCAGATCACGCTCACCTATGTGGAGCCCGGCACTTGGTTTGGCGATGTGGGCCTGTTTGACGACGACAGCCGCACGCACGATGTGTACGCCCACGGTGAAACCACCCTGGTATGCGTGAGCAAGGCCGATTTCCAGCGCATTCTGCAGACCCATGTGGAGTTTTACCAGGCGCTCTCGCGCATGCATGCGCGCCGCATCCGCAGCCTGTACGGCATGGTGGAAGACCTCAACACGCTGCCGCTGCGCGCGCGCCTCGCCAAGCAGTTGCTGCACCTCTCGCGCAGCTACGGCGTGCCCGGCAAGGAAAGCACCGAGACCCGCATCGGCTTGCAACTGGCGCAGGAAGAGCTGGCCCAGTTGCTGGGCGCGTCGCGCCAGCGCGTGAACCAGGAGCTCAAGTCGATGGAGCGCGAATCGTCGATCCGCATCGAGCCCTCCGGCCTGATCGTGCGCGATACGGACGCGCTGCGCCGGATTGCCGCTGCCGAGTAAGCGGCGCATCCCTCAAAAACAAAGCCTGATGACCTTCGTCATCAGGCTTTGTTACGTTGGATAAGCGCTCGTCTCTTTAAAAGATACCGTAGCGGTAGGCCACGTACAGCGCAGCTACCACGCCGATCACTGCCAGAATCTGCATTGCCCGTCCCATGGCTGCTCCTTCGTAAAATATGACTTGAATCAAGCCCGGCCCAGCGCTACATCCACGCCCTTGTTGGCCAGGCTGTCGGCCCGCTCGTTGCCCGGGTCCCCGGCGTGGCCTTTGACCCAATGCCAACTGATGCGGTGCGCGCCGCCGTGAACGAGCGCATCGAGGCGCTGCCACAGGTCGACATTTTTCACCGGTTCCTTGCTCGCGGTACGCCAGCCCTTGGCCTTCCACCCGGCAATCCATTCGGTGATGCCCTTGCGCACGTACTGGCTGTCCAGGTAGAGCGCCACGTCACAGGGGCGCTTCAGCGCTTCGAGCGCCTGGATGACGGCCATCAATTCCATGCGGTTGTTGGTGGTGTTCAACTCGCCGCCATACAGCTCTTTCTCCGCCTGGCCAGCGCGCAGCAATGCGCCCCAGCCGCCAGGCCCGGGGTTGCCCTTGCAGGCACCGTCCGTATAAATCACAACTTGGTTCAAACCAGCTCCTTGGCGCATGCCACTGTCAGTGCGGCAACTATAAGCGGTTTTCAGGGAGGAATGGCGCCAGAAGTCGCTTCACAATTGATAGCTATCTGCGCTTGACAGACAAGTGCCAGAACGAAAAACACTTCAAATCGGCCTTTCCCGCCGCTCTCCCTTCGGCGGGCCGGCGTCTCCTGTATCCCTTTTCTCGAGCACGCCATCGCGCGCCGCCACGGGCCGGCCCACGGCGGCGGGTGCAGCCGCCTTCCAGGGCGCTGCCAGCATGTGCACACCTGCGACTTTCTTCACCGCCTCCACAAAGTACACACCGCCCAATATCGGCCATGCGCTGGCCCCCACGCTGTCCATCCAGTCCCAGCGGCGCAGCCAGGCATCGGTGCGCATGGCGGGGCGGTAGCAGCCAAAGCTGGCGGTCTGCAGTTCTAGATCGAGCAGCTTGAGCCAGTCGCGCAGGCGGCCATAGCCGATCAGGCTGCGGTCATCAGGCATGGGAGGGAGCTTCTGCAAGCCGGGAAGGCGGCGGCTCCATGTGTGCATGCCCCACAGGCTGGCGGGGTTCACGCCGCTGATGAGCACCCTGCCCTCGGGCACCAGCACGCGAGCCACCTCGCGCAGCACGGCGTGCGGATCGGCGCTCAGCTCCAGCGTGTGGGGCAGCAACACGAGGTCGAGCGAGTCGTTGGGAAAGGGCAGCGCCTGCCCGGCGCACAGCAGCACAGCCGTCTGCGGCGACACCTGGGAACCCTCGGCCTGCACCGCACCGGCACCTTCTTCGAACGCCCCCGGCGCAGGCCCCGGATCAGGGGGCGCAGCCTGCGGGCTTTGTAAACCCTGTGCAAAGCTGTTTACATTTACAGTTTCCAGCGTCTGCCATTGCGCCTGCTGCTCCACGGAGTCGAGCGCCAGCCACCGATGGGGCATGCGATTGGCCCGCAGCCCCTGCAATGGGAAAAGCCCGATCTGCAGGCTGTGAAAGCCAAAGATGTCGGCCACCGCATCGTCGTAACATGTTTGCTCCCAGGCCAGCATGTAGCGGCCCAACGGCATGTTCCACCAGTTTTGCGTGCCTATAATTTGTTCATTCATGCACTTGCACCCTTTGCCCGCCTTTACCGATAACTATATCTGGCTGCTGCACGACGGCAGACAGGCGCTGGTGGTCGACCCCGGGCAGGCCGCGCCCGTGATGGAAGCGTTGCAAGCGCTCGGGCTGCATCTGCAATCCATTGTAGTGACCCACCACCATGGCGACCATGTGGGCGGCGTTGCCGAGCTGCGCCAAGCCACCGGAGCGGCGGTGTACGGCCCGGCACGCGAAGACATTCCCGCCCCCTACCACCCGTTGCGGGGCGGCGATACCTTGCCGCTATTGGGCCACACCTGGCAGGTGATCGATGTGCCCGGCCATACCGCCGGGCACATTGCTTATTACTGCCCTCTGGTGGAGGGCGAGCCTCCCCTGCCCGCCCCCGTTCTTTTCTGCGGCGATACCTTGTTTTCTGCAGGCTGCGGCCGCCTTTTCGAAGGCACCCCGACGCAGATGCATGCATCGCTGTCCGCACTGGCAGCCCTGCCTCCCCATACCTTGGTGTGCGCCGCGCATGAATACACGCTCTCCAATCTGCGCTTTGCGCAGGCAGTGGAGCCGGACAATGCCGATATCGCCCGGTACACGGCGCACTGTGAAGCGCTGCGTGCCCAGGGCACCCCCACCTTGCCTGCCCAGCTTGGCAACGAGCTGCGCATCAACCCGTTTTTGCGCAGCACAGTCCCCGCCGTGGCACATGCTGCTCAGCAATTTGATCCATCCACCCCCAGCGGCGATTCCGTATCGGTACTGGCATCGCTGCGTCGCTGGAAGAACCAATTTTGAAGAATTACCTGCACCTGTGGAGCCTGAGTGCGCTCCTCGTTCTGACCGGCTGCGCCACCACCAGCCCCACTGAGGCCAACAAGAGCGAAGCAGAGGCGCAAACACAAAGCACCGCCTCCCACACCCCCAGCTACCCCCGGGGGCCGCTCAGCCCCATCAACTCCGCCAGCGTGCAGCGCAATGGCGTGGCCAACCTGGCCGTGCCCGATGACCTGTGGGACCGCATCCGCCGTGGCTTTGCCATGCCCGATCTGCAAAGCGACCTGGTGAGCAACCAGGAGCAATGGTATGCAAGCCGGCCCGATTACATCCAGCGCATGACGCAGCGCTCCTCCAAGTACATGTTCCACATCGTCGAGGAGCTGGAGCGCCGTGGCATGCCGACCGAGCTGGCGCTGCTGCCTTACATCGAGAGCGCGTACAACCCGCAGGCGGTCTCCAGCGCCAAGGCCGCCGGCATGTGGCAGTTCATGCCCTCCACTGGCACGTATTTCGAGCTCAAGCAGAACATGTTCCGCGACGACCGGCGCGATGTGCTCGCCTCGACACGTGCCGCACTCGATTATCTGCAAAAGCTCTACAACATGTTTGGCGACTGGCACCTGGCCCTCGCCGCCTACAACTGGGGCGAAGGCAGCGTGGGCCGCGCGCTGGCACGCAACCAGAAGCAGGGCCTGGGCATGGGCTACACCGACCTGAACATGCCCGATGAAACGCGCAACTACGTGCCCAAGCTGCAGGCGGTCAAGAACATCATCGCCCGGCCGGAGAGCTTCCAGACCGAACTGCCGCTGATCGAGAACCACCCCTACTTCCAGGCCGTCACGCTGGACCGCGACATCGACACTGCGCAGGTGGCCGAACTCGCCGGCGTGACCATGGATGAGCTCAAATCGCTCAACCCCTCGTTCAACAAGCCCGTCATCTTCAAGGCCGGAACGCCCCAGGTGCTGCTGCCCTGGGACAACGCCAATGTCTTCCGCCGCAACCTGCAAGCCCATGAAAAAGGCCAGTACGCCAGCTGGACGGTCTGGACCGTGCCCAGCACCATGACCGTGGCCACCGCCGCAGGCATGGTCGGCATGAGCGAAGGCGACCTGCGCGCGGTGAACAACATTCCGCCACGCATGATGGTCAAGGGCGGCTCGGCACTGATGGTGCCCCGATCGGCCGCCGTCAAGCAGGACGTTTCCAGCCACCTGGCCGACAACGCGCACATTGCCCTCACGCCCGAGATCGTGACGCGGCGCACCACCGTCAAGGCCCGCAAGCACGACAGCGTGACCGGCATCGCGCAGCGCTACAAGGTCACCGCCGCCCAGGTGGCGGACTGGAACGACGTGGGTGTAAAAGCCGCCTTCAAGGCGGGCCAGCAAGTGGTGCTGTACCTGCCGGTGCGCGTGGGCGCAGAACGCCACGCGGGCAACCGCAACAACCATGCAGCCAGCCGCAGCAGCAAATCGAGCAAGGGCAGCTCTGCACAAAAGGGCACGGCCCGCAACACGCCCACCAAGGCGGCGCCCTCCAAGCGCAGCACGGCCACGGCAAAGAAAAAGCGCTGAGCCTTTGACAGGCATGCCGCAAAGCGCCCCACGGGGCGCTTTTGTTTTGGCTATGTCTCCGTTAAGTGTTGAACTCTGCAGGCTTGCGCCCGGTCTAATTAACATCCATGTAGGACCGTTTGGAGACTTCAATGGACTCACGCACCTTCGGATGGCTGCTCACTCGATTGCAGCACCTCACGCCCGAGCAACGCATGGCGATTGAGCGCGCGCTGCATCAGCAGTGCGGCCCTGAGCAAGCGCACGAGATCATCCAGTCTCGTCTGGAGGGCGACGCCCATCAATGTCCGCACTGCGCGGGCACCGAACTGTACCGCCATAGTCAGGCGCACGGCTTGCCGCGCTACCGTTGTGTGGCTTGCGGCAAGACCTTCAATGCACTGACGGGTACGCCCTTGGCACGCTTGAGACTCAAATCCAAGTGGCTGGACTATCTGCAATGCATGCTCCAATCCCAGACCATCCGGCAGGCGGCGCGCACCACCGGTGTGCATCGCAATACCAGCTTTCGCTGGCGTCACCGCTTCCTGCAATGGCTCAAGGATGACCGCCCCGCCCACCTGAGCGGTATTACCGAGGTCGATGAGACGTATCTGCTCGAATCCCACAAGGGGAGCGCTCGTTGAGGAGAGCCGCTCGCAGGCGCGGTGGATCGGCGAGCAAGCGGGGGCTGTCCAAGGAGCACGTGTGCGTGCTGATCGCACGTGATCGCATGGGTCAAACGCTGGATTTTGTGACTGGCAATGGCTCGGTGAGCAAGGCACAGTTGCGTGAACATCTGCAGCCGGTGCTCTATGAGGACGCACTGCTGGTTAGCGACTCCAATGCGGCGTATCGCTACTTCGCGGCAGACGCCAGCATCACGCATGAAGCGGTCAACCTGTCCGCAGGGGTTCGCACCAGGGGCGCATTCCATGTGCAGAACGTCAATGCGTATCACAGCCGCCTGCGCCAATGGCTCTACAGATTCCACGGTGTGGCCACCCGTTATCTGCCCAACTACCTGGGCTGGCGCCGCGCACTGGACGCCCATCGCCTGTCAACCCCGCAAGCCATGCTCCTCGCGGCTATCGGCGTTTTTCCACACTCAACGGAGACATAGCCTTTGTTTTTGATGCATAGCACCCACGCGCGTTGCGGACAAGCCCACGCCGCTATCCTCCATGGCATCGAAAGGATGAGCGATGCGCGAAGGTCTCGAAAAACTGCTGGCCAGCGGCCAGGACAACGCCCTGCTGCGCTTTGGCCTGGGCAACGCATTCCTGCGGGAAGAAAACCATGCCGCAGCCGCAGAGCATCTGAGCCGGGCGGTGGAACACAACCCGCAATACTCTGCCGCCTGGAAGCTGCTGGGCAAGGCCTGGCTCGCACTGGGCGAGCGGGCAAAAGCGGAATCGGCCTGGCAGCAAGGCATGCAGGCGGCAGATGCCAATGGCGACGCACAGACCGCCAAGGAGATCACGGTCTTCCTCAAGCGCCTGCACAAGGATGCGGCGCAATGAGATGAGCTGATAAAATATCCATGAAAAAAGCTGCTGGCGCTTATGCATCAAGCGCGAGCAGCTTTGTTTTTGATAGCAGACTGCGTATCAGCCCGTGGTGGTCAGTTGTTGATTGTCAATTGTCAATTGTCCAGCTTGGGGTCGAGCGCGTCGCGCAGGCCGTCGCCCAGCAGGTTGAAGGCCAGCACGGTCACGAAAATGGCCAGGCTGGGGAAAAGCGCCACGTGCGGGGCGTTGAGCATGTCGCTGCGCGCCTCGTTCAGCATGGCACCCCACTCGGGCGTTGGCGGCTGGGCACCCATGCCCAGAAAGGACAGGCTGGCCGCCGTGATGATCGATGTGCCGATACGCATGGTCAGATACACCACCACCGACGACACCGTTCCGGGCAGCAGGTGGCGCAGCATGATGACCCAGTCGGGCGCGCCGATGGAGCGCACCGCCTCGATATAGGTCTGCTGCTTGAGCGCCAGCACATTGCCGCGCACCAGGCGCGCAAACGCCGGCACGCTGAACACAGCCACGGCCATGATGACGTTGATCATGCCGTTGCCGAGAATGGCCACGATGCCGATGGCCAGCAAAATACCGGGAAAGGCGAACAACACATCGGACATACGCATGACGATGCGATCCCACCAGCCTTCGTAGTAGCCCGCCAGCAGGCCCAGCACGGCACCAATCACCGCACCGATGGCCACCGACACAAAGCCCGCTGCCAGCGAGATGCGGGCCCCCACCAGAATGCGGCTGAAAATGTCGCGGCCCAGCGAATCCACGCCAAACCAGTGCTTGGCAGTCGGCGGCGAGTTGAGCGCGTCATAGTCGAAAAAATTCTCGGCGTCGAACGGTGCAAGCCACGGCGCCAGAATGGCCACCAGCACCAGCACGATGATGAAGGCCCCGGCCCACAGCGCCAGCTTCTGGCGCTTGAACTTGCGCCAGAACTCGGCCATGGGCGTGCGCATGCGTGTCGACGCGGCCAGGTTGGCGGGCAGCGTGGCAGTGGCGGCGTTGGCAGGTGCGGTGCCTGCCGGAGCGCTGGCCTGGGTTTGGGGAGCATTTGGAGTAGTCATGCCCATGCTCCTTACTTGTAGCGAATGGTGGGGTTGATCCATGCGTACAGCAGGTCAACCACCAGATTGATCAGAATGAATTCCAGCGAGAACAGCAGCACCAGGGCCTGGATGATCGGGTAGTCGCGCATTTCGACCGCATCGACCAGCAGGCGGCCCATGCCGGGCCAGTTGAAGACCACCTCCACCACGATGGAGCCGCCCAGCAGAAAGCCGAACTGCAGGCCCATCATCGTGATGACCGGAATCATGGCATTGCGCAGGCCGTGCTTGATGACGACCACGGTCTCCTTCAGCCCCTTGGCGCGTGCGGTGCGCACGTAGTCTTCCTTGAGGATGTCGATGAACGAGCTGCGCGTGAAGCGCGCCATCACGGCGGCCACGGCAGCCCCCAGCGTGAGCGATGGCAGCACGTAGTGCTTCCAGGTATCGGCCCCCACCGTGGGCAGCCAGCCCAGGTTGACCGAGAAATACTGCATCAGCAGCATGCCCAGGGCGAATGACGGGAACGAGATGCCCGACACCGCCAGCGTCATGCCCAGGCGATCGGGCCACTTGTTGCGCCAGACCGCCGAGACGATGCCCAGGAACATGCCCAGCACCACCGACCAGGCCATGGCCACCACGGTGAGCCAGAAGGTCGGGCCAAAGCGCTCTGCGATCTCCTGCGAGACCGGGCGCTTGGTGCGGACAGACTTGCCAAAATCGCCCTGCAACGCATTGCCGAAGAAACGGATGAACTGCTGGTGCAGGGGCAGATCGAGCCCCAGGTCCTTGCGGACGAGTTCAATCGTCTCGGGCCCGGCTTCGGGGCCTGCCGCCAGGCGCGCGGGGTCGCCAGGCAGCATGTGCACAAAACCGAACACCAGCACTGCCACGATGAGCAGCGTCGGTATCAGCCCCAGCAAGCGTTTGAGCAGGTAGCGATGCATGGATTACTTCAGGTCCAGGTCAACAAAGTTGAAGTTGCCGTCAGGAATCACGTAGAAGCCGGACAGGTTCTTGGCGCGCACGGACACCAGCTGCTCGGTGTTCAGGAAGATCCAGGGTGCGTCCTTCCAGATCTTCTGCTGGGCATCGGCGTAGATCTTGCCGCGCGCAGCCGTGTCGGTGGTCACCAGCGCCTTGGCGATGTCGGCGTTGACTTCGGGGTTGTTGTAGTAGGCGGTGTTGAAGCCACGGGGTGGCGCGCTTTCACCCGCCAGCAGCGGGCGCATGGCCCAGTCGGCTTCGCCGGTGGACGACGACCAGCCCACGTAGTACATGCGCACGCCCGCCTTGGCAGGGTCCTGCACCGATTCCACTTCGGCCACGCGCTGGCCTGCTTCCAGGGCGCGCACGGTCACCTTCACGCCGACCTGGGCGAGCTGCTGCTGCGCAAACTGGATCACCTTCTGGGCGGTGGAGTGGTTGTAGGCCGACCACAGGGTGCTCTCAAAACCGTTGGGGTAGCCCGCTTCCTTCAGCAGGGCCTTGGCCTTGGCGGGGTCGTAGGGCCATGGGCCGAGCTTGGTGGCAAACTCCACGCCCTTGGGCAGCACGCCTTCTGCAGGGATGGCAGAGCCCGCAAACGCCACCTTGGACAGCGCTTCCTTGTTGATGGCGTAGTTCAGCGCCTCACGCACCTTGGGGTTGTCGAAAGGCTTCTGCGTCACATTCATCGAGATGTAGCGATGGATGATCGACGGCGCCTTGGTGATTTCGAGGCTCGGCTTCTTCTCGAGGTTGGCCACGGCTTCTGGCGGCACCGGGAAGGCGAAGTGCGCCTCGTTGGTCTGCATCATCGATGCGCGGGTGTTGTTGTCCACCACCGGGCGCCAGGTGATCGTATCCACCTTGGGCAGACCCTTTTGCCAGTAGCCGTCAAACTTGGCGACCTTCATGTAGTCGGAAGGCTTCCACTCGACGAACTTGAACGGGCCGGTACCCACGGGGTGCTGCACGATCTCCTTGCCGTACTGTTTGAGCGCAGCGGGCGAGATGATCACGCCCGAGGGATGGGCGAGCGAGTTGACGAAAGGTGCAAACGGCTCCTTGAGCGTGAATTTCACCGTCAGATCGTCCACCACCTCGGTCTTGGCGATGTTCTTGTACAGGTTGTAGCGCTTGAGCTTGTTGTCCGGGTTGGTCACGCGGTCGAAGGTCGCCTTCACCGCTTCGGCGTTGAAGGCGGTGCCGTCGTGGAACTTGACGCCGCTGCGCAGCTTGAAGGTGTAGACGAGACCGTCCTTGCTCACGTCAAAGCCCGTTGCCAGCACGGGGATCATCTTCATGTCCTTGTCGAAGCCGTACAAGCCTTCATAGAAGGACTTGGCCACGGCCTGCGACAAGGTGTCGTTGGCGTCGTAGGGGTCGGTGGTCGTGAAGGTGGAAGCCACTGCCACCACCACGTCCTTGGCCGCATGGGCCGAAAACGCAGTACCCGCCAGCAGCATGGCGGCGGCGATCGAAGTCAAACGTCGTTGCATATCAACTCTCCTCTTCAGGTTTTGCATACTCTGGCACGCCACCGTGGCCGCCAGACCCCTTCAAAAATGATCCGTTCGTGGCGCTTTTCAGGCCACCGCCCGGCCCGCAGCCGCGCTTTGCGCCGCTGCGGCAGATACATCGGTCGCCACCCAGTGGCCCGGCCCCACTTCGCGCATGGGCAGCACCTTGGGTGGGTCATTCACCGCACGCACGGGGCTGGGTATCTCGGTCACGTTCAAGGTGTGCGCGCGCCGGCGTGTCGGATCGGCAATCGGCACTGCCGCCATCAGCCGCTTGGTGTAGCTGTGCTGCGGATTCTCGAACACGGCGCGGCGCGGGCCGATCTCGACGATCTGGCCCAGGTACATCACTGCCACCCGGTGGCTGACGCGCTCGACCACGGCCATGTCGTGCGAGATGAACAGGAAGGCAATGCCGAACTCCTGCTGCAGATCCATCATCAGGTTGATGATCTGCGCGCGGATCGACACATCGAGCGCCGACACTGCCTCGTCGGCAATCACCACCTGAGGGTTGAGCGCCAGCGCGCGCGCAATCGCAATGCGCTGGCGCTGGCCACCCGAAAATTCGTGCGGATAGCGGTTGGCCGCTGCGGCAGGCAGGCCCACCTTCTCCAGCAGCCACTCCACTTTCTTTTCTGCCTGCTCGCGCGGCAGGAGCTTGTGGATGAGCATGGGCTCCAGAATGCTGTAGCCGACCGTCAGGCGCGGGTCGAGCGAAGCAAACGGGTCCTGAAAAATGAACTGGATGTCGCGGCGCAGGGCCTGCAGATCGCCGCCCTTGAGCCGCGCAATATCGCGCCCCGCCACCTGCACCTGGCCCGACTGGAAATCGATGAGCCGCGCCAGCGCCCGGCCCGTGGTCGATTTACCGCAGCCCGATTCGCCCACCACTGCCAGCGTTTCGCCCGGCTGCAGGCTGAAGCTCACCTGCTCCACCGCATACACCTGCCGCTTGACGCCGCCCAACAGCCCTTCCTTGATCGGAAAGCGCGTCACCAGCTTGTCCACCTGCAGCACCGGCGCGCCCGCCTTGACGGTGGCCTGCGGCGCGACCTCTCCTGCAGCGCCACCCGCCCCTTGCCCCAGCAAGGCAAAACGCTCGGGCAGATCCTTGCCGCGCATGGCTCCCAGCTGCGGCACCGCCGCGAGCAGGTTGCGGGTGTAGGCCTGCTGCGGATGGGCAAACAGCTGCACGCAGTCCTGCTCTTCCACCTTGTCGCCACGGAACATCACCAACACACGGTCGGCCACCTCCGCCACCACGCCCATGTCGTGGGTGATGAAGATCACGCCCATCGACATCTCGCGCTGCAGCTCCTGGATCAGCGCCAGAATCTGTGCCTGGATGGTCACATCCAGCGCCGTCGTCGGTTCATCGGCAATCAGCAGCGACGGCTTGCACGACAGCGCCATCGCGATCATCACCCGCTGGCGCATGCCGCCCGAGAGCTGGTGCGGGTGGCGCGTGAGCACGTTGCGCGCCTCGGGAATGCGTACCAGCTCCATCATGCGCAGCGCCTCGGCCATGGCCTCGCTGCGCGATTTTCCCTGGTGCAGGCGAATGGATTCGGCAATCTGCTCGCCCACGGTGAAGACGGGGTTGAGCGATGTCATCGGCTCCTGGAACACCATGGCCATGTCCGCGCCGCGCACCTGGCGCATCTGCGCGTTGCTGGCCTTGGCCAGATCCAGCTGGCCCGTGTGGCGCCCGCGCAGCAGCATGGAGCCGCTGTCGATCTGGCCGCCCCCGTTCTCCACCAGACGCATCAGCGCCAGCGAGGTGACGGATTTGCCCGAACCCGATTCGCCCACCACGGCCAGCGTCTGGCCGGCATGTACGTCAAAACTCAGGTTCTTGACCACCTGCACCCGGCCCTGCTCGGTTTTGAAGCTGACCGACAGGTCACGAACCAGCAACACCGCGGGCAACGCAGCATTCTCGGCGGAGGAGTGTGCAAGGGTGGACATAAAATTGGGCTTTAGCGCACAAGCAGCAAGCGCAATGTGCTATGAAAAAAGGAATAGCCGCAGCAGATGCGGCACCCCGAAGACTGGGTTCCACTTTGGCAAGATCGCACGGATCTGCGCACTCACTTCGGTGACAGTCCTCGCATTGTAGAAAGCGCCGAAAGCGGTTTCATATGAAATTACCCTAGTGTTTTCACCTAAGTAAAACCCGTCATTGCATGAAAAAAAGGCTGCCCAGGGCAGCCTTTTTGCGCAGGTTGGCCGCAGCGGCCTAGGCGATTGCCAATGCGTCGTTCTCGTAAATTGCCACCAGCGGTTCGCCAGCAACGCCCACTTGGCCGCGGTACATGCCTTCGGAGTTGAAGCACAGCGACACCTCGCCGCTCGCGCCCACGGCAATCAGGCCCCCGTCGCCCCCCAGTGGCGGCAGCACGCGGTGGATGACCGCGCTTGCCGCATCGGCCACACCGGCGCCCAGCAGCTCGATGCGCGCAGCCACGGCATGCGCTGCCGTTCCGCGAATGAAAGCCTCGCCCACGCCGGTGCACGATACGGCCACCACGCCGTTCTTGGCGTAGGTGCCAGCACCCACCACGGGCGAGTCGCCCACACGGCCGGGCTTCTTGTTCGTCAGGCCGCCAGTCGATGTGGCTGCTGCCAGATTGCCATGTACATCAAGCACCACGGCGCCCACGGTACCCATCTTCTTGCGCTCATCCAGGGGGGCATCGCCCTTGCCTTGCGGCGCAGCCAGGCTCTGCGCAGTGTGGTCCAGCGCCATGGTGTCGCTGCCCGATGCCCGGGCGACCTCCTGCACCGTGCGCAGTTGCGCGAGGCGCTGCTCGGTGGAGAACCAGTCCCTGGCCACCATTTCACAGCCCTGCCGCTGGGCAAACTGCTCGGCAGCCGCGCCGATCATGAAGACCGGCCCGCCCGCCTCCATCAGCGCCTGGGCAGCAATGACGGGGTTGCGCACGGTGCTGACCCCTGCGATGGAGCCGCAGGCCAGATCGTGCCCACGCATGACGCAGGAATCCATCTCGTGGGTGGCGTCCGCAGTGAACACCGCTCCACGCCCGGCATTGAACAGCGGGCATTCCTCCAGCAGGCGCACGGCTTCCACCGCCACAGCCTCTGCTGGCGCGCCTTCTGCCAGTTTGCGCTGCGCGCCCAGCAGAACATCGCGCAATGCATTGCGATACGCCTGCTGCTGCACGGGCGTGATCGACGCACGGGTGATGGTGCCTGCGCCGCCATGGATGGCAATGACGGGGGTGAACTTGGTTGGACTCATATTTTGATAGCTGCCAGCGCTTTACTATCAAGCGCCAGAGGCATTATTTACATCAATAGTTGAGGAAAGCAGCGGCAGCAGGGCCGCCATGAATGCGCGGGGCTGCTCGTATTGCACCCAATGGCCGCTGTCGGGCACGAGCACAAAATCCAGCAGCTGTGGCGTGACCGCCCGAAACTTGTCGCCCAGCGCACCCATATAGGTTTTGTAGAGCGCATCGTGCGCGCCGTAGATGGCAGCCACCGGAGCCGCAATCTGCGGCAGCGACTGCGCCAGGATATCGGTATTGGCCAGGCGCCTGCGCGGCAGGCGGTCGCGCTGCACATTGTTCTGGTGCAGGGCCAGGGCCTCTTCGTCAATACGGGCGGCGTCCCACAGCATCAAGGCACCCAGGTTGTAGCGGTGCACCTCGCGCTGCTCGGTCGCATCGGGCAGATGGCGCCAGCCACGCAGCACAAACTGTTTCTGCGGCACTACGCCCATGGCGGGCGCGCCCACCACCACCAGACGTTCGGCCGCATCGGGATGGGCCGCCGCCAGCATGCCGGCGGTCATGCCGCCAAAGCTGAACCCGATCAGCTTGCAGGGCAGCAGGCCCAGCTGCTGCATGCCTTGGTACAGGGGCTCGACCATGGCATCCGCATCAAAACCGGCAGGGGGCGCGGCAGAATCGCCAAAACCCGGCAGATCGGGCAGCCAGACCTGGTGGCCCGCAGCCACCAGCGCGTCAATATTGCGAATCCAGTGCATCCAGCTGCCGCTGCCGCCATGCAGCATCACCAGCGGCAAGGCGCCCGGCTGGCGCGCGCCCCATGTGTGCCACACCATCTCGCCGTCGCCACAAGGCGTGGTCAGGCGGGTTGCGCGCGCCAGCAAGGCTGTGTAATCCGCAGGCATCTCAGAGGGCATGGCAGCAGGTATAGGCTCTGCCGACGTTGGCGCATGGTCCACCATGGGCCGCTTTCAGGCAGGCTGCGCCAGCAGCACCTGCGCCACGGCATCGATGGCAATGCTATAGCCCTGCACGCCCAGGCCGCAGATCACTGCCTTGGCCACCGGGGCGATGTAGGAATGGTGGCGAAAAGCCTCACGCGCATGCACATTGCTGATGTGAAGCTCGATCACCGGCAGATCGGCCCCTTTGATCGCATCCATCAGCGCCACGCTGGTGTGGGTGTAGGCGGCTGCATTGAGCACCACACCGGCGAGTTGGCCGTCGCGCTTCATCTGACCGGCTTCATGCAGCCAGTCGATCAGCGCGCCCTCGTGGTTGCTCTGGTGAAAGCGCAGGGCCAGATGGTTGCGCGTGGCCGCCTGCTCGCATAGCCGCTCCACGTCCTGCAGGGTATGCGCGCCATAGATGGCAGGCTCGCGCAGCCCCAGCAGGTTCAGGTTGGGTCCATTGAGTACGAAGACGGTTTTCATGAAGGCTCCACAAGCAGTCTTTGCTATCGATTATCAGAGCAAAAGCAGCCGTCTTCATTGCTGGAGGCGACAGGAGGGCCAACAAAAAGCCCCGGCAGGCCGGGGCTGGTGCATACCCGCGCAGCACAGGCGCGGATAGGGGCGGGATCAGTAGCGGTAGTAATCGCGGTCGCGATCCCAGTGGCGGTGGTGGTGGCGACGGTGGCCAGGAGGCGGACCGTAGTACACGGGTGCGGGACGGTAGACCGGTGCCGGGCGATACACCACAGCCGGTGGCGGCGGTGCAACATAGACGGGTTGCGGCGCCACATACACAGGTTGTGGCGGCATGTACACAGGGGCCGGCGCCACATACACGGGCGCAGGCACATTGATGCCCACCGACCAAGAAACGCGGCTGGCATGTGCGGCGCCGGACACCAGGCCCAAGCCCGCCAATGCTGCGGCGGCAGCCCAGCGAGAGCACTGTTTCAGCGTTGAATTGGTCATTTGTTTCTCCTTGCGAGGGTGACCTTGAAAGATTGTCATCACAACCTTAACGTACGCCAACCCTCAAAAGATACCAAAGCGATTGCAAATTGTGGTTTCAAGACAGGATATCGTGTTGCCAATCGTAAACACCAGGGTAGTCCCTTAGAATAACCCCTTATGAATGCACCTGTCTCGAGCGCTTCGCACAGTGGTAGTGACGAAGTGGTCAAACCCACCAATTTTCTGCGACACATTATCGAGTCCGACCTGGACAAAGGCACCTACGCCAGCCGCCACTGGGGTGGTTCGCCCGGCGACGCCCAGCACCACCAGCAGGGCCAGGTGGACGAGGCCAGGCTGCGCACCCGCTTTCCGCCCGAGCCCAACGGCTATCTGCACGTGGGCCATGCCAAGTCCATCTGCCTGAACTTCGGTCTGGCGCGCGACTTCGGCGGCGTGTGCCACCTGCGCTTTGACGACACCAATCCCGAAAAGGAAGACCAGGAATACGTGGACGGCATCATCGACGCCGTCAAATGGCTGGGCTTTGACTGGAAGGACCCGGACGGCCACGAGAACCTGTATTTCGCCAGCAACTACTTCGACTTCATGCACCGCTGCGCGGTCTACCTGATCGAGCAGGGCCTGGCCTATGTGGACGAGCAGTCTGCCGACGAGATGAAGGCCAATCGGGGCGACTTCACCCGTCCCGGCGTGAACAGCCCGTTCCGCGACCGTTCGGTGGCCGAGAACCTGCAGCGTTTTGCCGACATGAAGGACGGCAAGCTGGCGGACGGCGCCGCCGTGCTGCGCGCCAAGATCGACATGGCCGCGCCCAACATCAACCTGCGCGACCCGGCCATCTACCGCGTGCGCCATGCCGAGCACCACAACACCGGCAACCAATGGTGCATCTACCCGATGTACACCTTCGCGCACCCCATCGAGGATGCGTACGAGCACATCACCCACTCCATCTGCACGCTGGAGTTCGAGGACCAGCGCCCGTTCTATGACTGGTTGCTCGACAACCTGCGCACGGGCGGCCTGATCGACGCGCCGCAGCCGCGCCAGTATGAGTTCTCGCGCCTGAACCTCACCTATGTGATCACCAGCAAGCGCAAGCTCAAGCACCTGGTGGACAACCACTTCGTGACCGGCTGGGACGACCCCCGCATGCCTACCGTCGTCGGCCTGCGCCGCAGGGGTTACACGCCAGCATCCATCCGCAATTTCTGCGAGCGCATCGGCGTGACCAAGGATTACGCCTGGATCGACTACGGCACGCTGGATGGTTGCCTGCGCGAAGACCTGGAGAACAAGGCCCACCGCGCGATGGTGGTGCTGGACCCCGTCAAGCTGGAGCTGACCAACTGGGCCGAGGTATTTGGCAGCGCAGACCATCTGGAGCAATGCACGCTGCCGGCCCTGCCCCACCACGCCGAAAGTGAAACCGTGCCCGAGCGCCATTTCACACTGGGCCGCGAAGTCTGGATCGAGCGCGAGGATTTCGCCGAAGTGCCTCCCAAGGGCTACAAGCGCCTGTTCCCCGGCAACAAGGTTCGCCTCAAGGGCGGCTATGTGATCGAGTGCACGGGCTGCGAGAAGGATGCCGACGGCAACGTGAGCAAGGTGCTGGCCACCGTGGTGCCTGATACCAAGAGCGGCACGCCCGGCGCCGACAGCGTCAAGGTCAAGGCGGCCATCACCTGGGTGGGCGTGCAGGACGGCATTGAGGCCGAAGTGCGCCTCTACGACCGGCTCTTCACCGATCCCCAACCCGATGCCGGCGGCAAGGATTACCTCGCCCTGCTCAACCCCGACAGCCTGAAGGTAGTCACTGCCTATGTCGAACCGTCGCTGAAGTCGGCCCAGGCCGATGACAAGTACCAGTTCGAACGCTTTGGCTACTTTGTGGCAGACCGCAAGGACCACACAGCCGGCAAGCCGGTGTTCAACAAGATCACCGGACTGAAGGATTCCTGGGGCAAGTGATTCGGAATCACGCCTTGTCTGCCTCGGAGGGCTGCCATCTATGGCAGCCCTTTTTCATTCCCTGACTGCCCGATCCCCCCGTTTGTTGTCGTATCGCGAGGTCAAACAAAAACACCTCGCACGCAGACCTCCACCGCATACAATTCCCGCTTCATCAATTGCTGCGCCGCAATAGAACTCACACAACAACGCAGGCGTGCGACACCAGTGGAAAACACATGAAAAAGCTTGGAATCGGGATTGCAGCCGCTGTGGCTGTGCTGTTGGCGGGCAGCGTTGCCACCAGCTACGTGATGGGCGGCAAGGTACAGGAGGGGTTTGAGTCGACCGCCAAGGAGTGGAGCAAGCCGCCGCTGACGGTGCAGGTGCAAAGCTATGAGCGCGGCCTGTTCACCTCTACCGCCAAGACCCTGTGGACGGTAAATACCGGCGAGGAACAACTGAGCTTCACCGCCAGCCACGACATCTCGCACGGCCCCTGGCCACGTGGCCACGCCGCAGAGATCGCCTCGCGCTTTGCCTGGAATGACGATGCGCCCCCCGAGCTGCTGAGCCTGTACAAGGACAAGTCGCCCCTGGAGTGGAACACCCAGGTCGGCTGGACCCACACGTCAAAGCACCAGATGAGCTCGCCCGCCGTGACCGGCCAGTTCGACAAGGACAAGGTCAGCTTTGCAGGGCTGACGGCAGATTTTGAAATGTCTGCCGACCTCAAGGGCATGAAGGGCACGGCCACCATGCCCAGCCTGCAACTGGACTCGACCGCATCGCCGGTGGACGATGAAGAAGGCGACAGCAGCGGCCCTGCCAAGATGCTGCTCAAGGGCAACAGCATGCGCTTTGACCTGTTCCAGCCCCAGGGGCAGGAATTCATGGTGGGCAGCGTGAACTGGAAGCTCGACAGCCTGAACACCGAGCCCAAGAATGGCGGCGAACCCGTGCAGATCGATGGCCTGACCATGGACATCGACACCAGGCAAGAGGGTGATGTGGTCAACACCGGCGTCAATACCGCCGTCAAGCTGGTGACGATTCCGGGCAAGAAGATCAACGACATTGCTGTGGACTTGGCCTTGCGCAACCTCGATGCTGCCTGGCTCAACCAGTTCACCAAGCAATCGCAGCAAGCACAGGGCAATCCGCAGGCGCTGCAGGCATTGATGATGGGCGGCCTGCAGCAGTTGCTGGCGCGCAAGCCGGAGCTGGAAATCAAGCGCCTTGCCTGGCGTTCGGATGAAGGCGCAGCCGAACTGTCGGCTGGCGTGTCCTACCAGGGCGACGCCACCAAGGGGCTGAACCCGGCCACCGACATCAAGGCCCACGCCAAGCTGAACATGCCCAAGCCCGTGCTGGAGTCGCTGATGAGCAGCAGGGTGCGCGATGCCCTGATTGCCGACAATGAAGGCGATGAGGACTACGACGTGCAGCAACTGGCCACGCTGGTGCAGGACGATGTGAAGCTGCGCATCGACACCCTGATGCAAGCGGGCGTGCTGCAGGAAAAGGATAACCAGATGAGCGCACTGATCGAGTACGCCGGTGGCGAAGTCAAGGCCAATGGCAAGAAGCTGGGCGGCGAAGAAATGATGGGAGTGATGGCGGCAATGCCTTAACAGCGGTTGCCGCAGCCAATGCTGCCTCGCACCCCATGAATCGGCCTGCCTTGCAGGCCTTTTTCATGTGTTTCAGGCTGTCAGCGCACACCCACAGCGCGCATGCCGCTATCAAAACTCCATCAAAACGCTATCATCGTGCACTTTCATTCCCCCCGCCGAACTGCCCTCGCCCCACCATGATCCAGTCCATCCAAATGCTGCGCTTTGCGGCGGCCATGTGGGTTGCGGTCTACCATGCGCAGCTGTGGGGCTGGTTTCCCCATGCGCCCTCATGGTTCCAGGCCATTGCAGCGGGTGGCTATGCCGGGGTGGATATCTTCTTTGTCATCAGCGGCGTGATCATGGCGCTGGGCACGGCACGCAGCGCGCCCGGCATCCGTGCCGCCAGCCAGTTTGCGCTGACGCGCTTTGGCCGCATCTACACGGGCTGGTGGCCGGTAATGGGCATCAGCCTGCTGGCACTTGTCGCAATCGGCAGCCTGCCAGCCAATGTCAACCTGCTGTCATCGGCCCTGCTCTACCCCAGCAATTTCTCGCTACATATCAGCAATGTGATCTGGACGCTGGTATACGAGCTGTATTTCTACCTGCTGGTCGCTGCCAGCCTGTTGCTGGCCCCGCCGTGGCGCCAGCGTGCCATGGCGGCCCTGGCAGGCGGCATCGCGACTCTGGTGCTCCATTTCTGGTTCACGGGCCGGTATGCCCCCGGCGCGTTTGATCGTGCCACGCTGCTCGTGTGGTTTTACGCAGCGCCGCTGGTGCTGGAGTTTTTTGCCGGGTATTTTCTTTACCTGCTGGTGCGGCGCTTTCCGCGCCAGCACTGGGACTGGTGGTTGCTGGCGGCAGCTGTGCTGGCCGGCATGGCCGTCTATGTGGCCTGGTTCCACAGCCCGCACGCGCCCGGAATGAGCGGCTTCTTCCATTGGCCCGAACGCGCCCTGTGGGCAGGTTCAGCCGCCGTGGCACTTGTCGGTGCAGCCCTCTTGGCCCCCGTGCCTCACAGCCCTCGCCTCCAATCGCTGCAGCACGGGCTGGGTCGCCTGGGCGACTACTCCTTTGCCATCTACCTGCTGCATCCCCTGGTGCTGTTGCTGGCGAGCCGCGCGCTGCAGGCGCTGGGCTGGCAGGCCCTGCCCCGCGCAGGCGCAGCGGTGGCCGTGCTGCTGCTGTTGGTCGCCTTTGCCGCGCTGTACCATCACTCCATCGAACGTCCTCTCTACCAGGCCTGCCGGCGCCAGATCGCCCGCTGGCTGGGCCCTTCTGCATGACCACACCGCATATCCACCTCATCTACGCCCGTGCCGCCAATGGCGTGATCGGCATCAACAACCAATTGCCCTGGCATCTGCCAGAGGACATGGCCTTCTTCAAGCAGAAGACCACCGGCGGCACCGTCATCATGGGCCGCAAGACCTGGGATTCGCTCCCACCGCGTTTTCGCCCCTTGCCCGGCCGCCACAATGTGGTGGTGACGCGCCAGGCAGACTGGCAGCCAGACCCGGCATCCGCGCATGTCACCGTCGCGGGTGATGTCGCCCAGGCGCTGGATGCAGCCCGTGCCATCGGCAAACCGGCCTGGGTGATCGGTGGCGCGCAGATCTATGCCCAGGCGCTGCCCCTGGCCGACGAGGTGTGGGTGACCGAAATCGCCCAGGATTTTGCCGGTGACGCCTATGCGCCCAGCCTGGGCGCCGAGTGGCAGCAAGCCTCGCGCGAAGCGCACACCAGCGCCAGCGGATTGCCGTTCAGCTTTGTTTGCTATCGGCGCACTGTCGCCTAGATGTGTCGGGCAAAACAAGGCTATCAAAATTGATAGCTGATAGCGCTTACAGGTAAAGCGCCAAGGCCTGCTTTTGTCCTGCAACGGCTTGCGTGCACCCTCTCTGGTGCAGCGCAACATAATCGGGCACAATGGGTCATCCGTTTGTAATACGCCGCAGCGCATGCATGACATGCATGAATTCGCGCTGCACTGTTGATGGAACAGCGACGATGAGCCTGGTACATACACTGCCCCCCGGCCCGTTGGATGTGATCGGTGATGTGCATGGCGAGCGCCAGGCACTGGAGCAGCTGGTCAGGCATCTGGGCTATGACGACGACGGCCGCCATCCGGCAGGCCGCAAGCTGGTGTTCGTCGGGGATTTCTGCGACCGCGGCCCGGACAGCCCCGGAGTACTCGCCCTGGTGCGCCGCTGGGTCGAGGCAGGCCATGCCTACGCCGTGCTGGGCAACCACGAGATCAACCTGCTGCGCGACGACGCCAAGGATGGCTCGGGCTGGTTCTTTGACGAGCGCATTGAGGCCGACAACCGCAAGTACGCCCCCTACCAGCGCGCAGACCGTGACTTTCCGCAGGCCATGTTCCCGTTCCTGCGCCAGCTCCCCCTGGCGCTGGAGCGCGACGATATCCGCATCGTGCATGCCGCGTGGATGGACGAGAAAATCACCCAGGCCCGCCAGTTGCCGACCGGCGAGGTGGCAGACGACTACGACCGGCTGGAGGAAGGCGCAGCCGTCCATGCCCGCGCCCAGGGCATTCCGGCCCGCTCCGCTGCCGAAAGTGCCGCCTGGCCTTACAGCCTGGAAGATGGCGCGCACCAGCCCCCTTTCATGCCCGCCCATGCCGACAGCGAACTGAACAAATCGCAGTACAACCCGCTCAAGGTGCTGACCTGTGGCGTGGAGCGCCGTGGCACCGAACCCTTCTTTGCCGGTGGCAAATGGCGCTTTGTGGAGCGCGTGGCATGGTGGGACCGCTATGCCGATGCCACCCCCGTGCTGATAGGCCACTACTGGCGCCGCATCACGCCGGTCGACCGTGCCGTGCTGGGCAAGGGCGACCAGGATCTGTTTGCAGACATCGCCCCCACGTCATGGCATGGCCTGCGCCACAATGTGTTCTGCGTTGATTTCTCCGTCGGCGCACGCTGGACGGCGCGCCTCGCAGGCACGCGGCCCGAAGACGACTTCAAACTGGCTGCCATGCGCTGGCCCGAGCGTGAACTGGTGCTTGACGACGGTAGCCGCCACGCCACCACCGGCTTCATGACCAGCCCCGAATCCATCGCAGCCTGATACGGCAGCAACCAGAAACGGGTCCACGTGATCGCCACGCCACATCGCGCCCCAAAGGCCCGATGGCCCAATGGCCTGATGGGGGCCCTCAAGCCGATGGCCTGCCTATCAGTTGGGCCAGCGCCGCGGCCAGGCTGGCATACCGAAAGCGGTAGCCACTGCGCAGGGCCTGCGCTGGCACCACATTCTGGCCACAAAGCAGCAACTCCGACATCTCGCCCAGCAGCAGGCGCAGTGGCCAGCCGGGCACCCGCAGCCACAGGGGGCGCTCCACCACAGCCGAGAGGCGACGGGCAAATTGCCCCTGCGTGACGGCCTGCGGGGCCACAGCGTTCAGCGGGCCATGCAGCGCGGGCTCCGCCAAAGCATGGCAGACCAGACCCACGGCATCGTCCAGGTGGATCCAGGGCATGGGCTGCAGGCCGCCGCCCAGCACGGCGCCCAGCCCGCAGCGGGCTGCAAACGCCAGCGCAGGAAAGGCCCCATCGCCCTGGCCCAGAACAATGCCGGGGCGCAGGCAGACCACGCGTACCCCCAGCGCGCTGCTGCGCAAGGCAGCGGCTTCGACCAGTCTGCACAGATCGGATTGAAAGCGCCCCGGCTGCGGTGGCGCAGCCTCGTCCAGCGGCGCAGCATCCAGCGGCACGCCGTAGTAACCCACGGCCGATGCACAGACCAGCACCTCGGGCTTGTGGGACAGGCGTGCCATCAGATTCTGCAATTGCGCCATCACCTGCAGGCGGCTTTGCAGCAGCAGGCGGCGGCGGGCGGCCGTCCAAGGCGCACCCAGGATGCCTGTTCCCGCCAGGTGCACCACGGCGTCGATGCGGGTTTCGCAGGGAATGTCGTCCAGCCTGTCCACCACCCACACGCCCTCACCCAGCGCTGCGCGCGCCTGCAAGGGGTCACGGCTCAGCACCAGCACCCGGCGGCCTTCGCGCAGCAGGCGCTGCACCAGCGCCTGGCCGACAAAGCCGGTACCACCGGTCACCAGCACCGTCTGCTGCCCAAGCCCTTGCAGGGCAGCGCCCTGGGCGCGAGGGACCGGGCCGGTCTGCTGCACGGCCGCACCCAGCTTGCGCACAGCCAATGCATTGCGCACGCTCCAGGCCAGCACGCAGACCGATGCCACGCTGAACATCGCTGTCCACCCGCCATGCGTCACCACCGAAACACCCGCAGGCAGTTGCGCCGCCTGCCAGAACAGCGGCCCCACCAGCCCCACCAGCAGGCCATAGCTCACCGCCAGCACCGTGTGCAGCGCGCGCTCGAGCGGCGGCAGCTTGCGGCTCCGGTCTTCTTCCAGAAAATCGGCAATGGTGATGAACATCTCGGCCACCAGCAGGCCCGCAGGCAGCAGCACCCACCATCCGCGCCACTGCAGCCATGCAAAGCTGGCAAACAGCAGGCCGTAGATGGCTTCACGCGCGGCGTGCAGGCGCAGTTCGTAGCGCGCCGATGTGCGCTGCGGCAGGCGCGCTTCGCGCTCGTGGTGCCAGAAGTTGTCAAACGCGCCCAGCAGCGACTGCACGGTGAGCAACACAAAAACGATAGTCATCTCAGGACTCCAGAGGATCGGAAAAAACGCCGGTTTGGTAGAAGGTGCGGCCCCACAGCGGGTGCGTCATCTCAAGCGTGAAGCGAAAGCACCCTGGGCCTTCGTCGCGGTGCTCGACACGGCACACACCGGGCGTCAGCAGCGCTGGCACCGGCAGCCGCCACCGGCCCAGCAGCCAGAAGTAGCGGCGGCTGTAAAACACCAGAGCGCCCTGCTCCACACACACCTCCAGCGCCATCGACAGGCCGCCTTCGGTGCACTCTTCGAGCTGGCCACCGGGCCCCAGGCGCTTGGTCGATCGCACGGCTTGGCTGCCCGCACTGCCGCACTCGCCCAACTGGCGCGACCACACCACGCCACCCCGCCCGTCGCTTGCCACCTGCACCTGCGTCGGCACCAGGCCAGCGCGGCTGCCAGCCAGCGGGCTGCCCAACAGTTGCGCAGCCCACGCAAACAACCGGCCGATACGCGATGTGCGCAGCTCCATGTGCCCGGCATAGGCCACTGGCGCATGCTGGCTGGCAAAACGGCGATGGATGGCGGGGGAGAGCTGCTGCCAGGCAGCGGGCCCGACCAGCGCGCTGATATCCAACGCATCGGCATGGGCCGGATGGATGTTCGGATGGGGGGAATGCAAGGTGCTCATACCTACACCAATGCAGCATCCATGCCATTCAAAATAATGTTGATTTTATTGAAATTTTTCTCTTACCTGTAAACGCCAGATACAACACCGTTGCCGGAGGCGTCAACGCCGTATACAGTCCTGCCATGGCCATCCACCTTGCCCTGCTGCTCACCCTGCTCGAAATCCTGGCCCTTGGCAGCGTTCTGCTGCTGTGGGCCAAACAGGTGGCAGGTGCCCGGTTGCTGGTGGTGTTCCTCCTGGGTGTGGCGACGTGGATCGTTGGCAACGAATTGCCCAACTGGGCAGGCCTGGGCAGCGTGCCGGCCGCCATGGCGCTGCTGTCTTCGCTCACCTTCACCTCTGCCGCCTTCTTTCACTTCTGCGTGATCTTCTGCGGCGCGCCATTGCACCGGCACTGGGTGCGCGCGGGTTATGCCATGGCGATGCTGGTGGCGCTGTTGTCGCTTGTGCGTTCACCGGGCGACTTCGTCCACTTTCCGCCGTTCACCGGCTTTCAATGGGTGGTGGTGCCCAATGCAGTGGGCTGGGTTCACAGCCTGGCCTGGGGCATCCTCGCCACTGCGGGCCTGCTGGTGCTGGGCTGGGGCTGGCTGCATGCGCCCTCGCCGCTGCGCCGCAAGCAGTTCGCCTCGATTGCCATCTCGTGTGCCTGGGGGCTTCTGGCCATTTCCGGCTTTGCCTTTGCGGCACTCGGTATCGAGCACTATCCCTGGCCGGTGCTGACCATGCCGGTGTTTCCGCTGCTGCTGGTGTATGGCGTGCTGCGCTACCGGGTGTTTGTCGTCAACGTCTGGGCACGGCGCGCGCTGGCGTCTGCCATCTTCATCGTGCTGGGGCTGGCGGTGGTGTCGCTCACGGTGCTGCTGCCTGTCGAATCGAAATGGCTCAACGCCGCCGCCGTGGCAACCGCATGCTTCATCCTCAGCGGTCCGGTGTGGCGGTTCGCCTCGCGCCTGGTGTACCCGGGCGGCACACCCTCTGCGGGCGATCTGCGCCAGTGGCGCAGTGCCATGGGGCAAGCCGAATCCATGGCAGCACTGGAGGCGGTTGCCGCCACCCTGCTGTCCACCCGCATGGGCACGCCGCTGCAGATGCAGGTACAGGCCGATGGCGCGCCGCCCGCCACCACCGACCACAGCCAGCCGGGCCTGCTGTGCCACAAGGGCCCTCAGGGCGACTGGCAGACGCACTTGCTGGGTTTTGAAGAAGCGCCGCCCGGCCAGCGCCATCTGGCTGCGCTGTTTGGCGATGCTCTGGCCGATGCGGCAGCGCAGGTCGAGCTGGCCGAACTGGCCCAGCAGCGCGAGCGCGAGCGCCAGTTGCAGGCGCGCCTGGCAGAACTGGGCTCGCTGGCGGCCACGGTGGCCCACGATGTGCGCAACCCGCTCAACATCATCGCCATGGCCGTGGCGATGGCCCCGGCCGAAACCCGGCAGGAAGTGGGCGAGCAGATTGCCCGCATCTCGCACCTGACCAGCGATCTGCTCGACTACGCCAAGCCCTGGCAGATTGCACCGGTGGCAACCGACTTGCACGCCCGCATCCAGGCCCAGGTGCGCCATCGCCCCGAGGTAGAGCTGGGCGCCGCGCTGCAGGAGCCACGCATGGCCACCATCGACCCTGCCCGGTTCGACCAGGCACTGGGCAACCTGCTCTCCAACGCCTGCACGGCGGCGGGCGAGCGGCGGGTGCTGGTGGATACCGAACTGCTGCCCGATGCGGTGCTGGTGCATGTATGCGACGACGGCCCGGGCATTCCTGCCGATCTGCGCGAACGCCTCTTCGAGCCCTTTGCCTCACGCAGCCCCGGTGGCACCGGCCTGGGCCTGGCCATTGCGGCACGCATCATGGCCGCGCATGGCGGCGCGGCCTCCGTGACCGAGCGCGCGCCATGGCGAACCTGCTTCACACTGCGCTTTCCACGGATTGCGCCCACTGATTCTTCGGCCTCCGGCCTGCTTGCACCATGACTTCTGCCGCCCCATCCACACCCTCGTTATCCGGCCACGTGCTGCTGGTGGACGACGAGCCTGCCTACCAGCGCCTGGGCGCGAGCTTTCTGCGCCAGCTGGGCTACCGCGTGTCGGTGGCGGGCGATGTGGACAGCGCGCTGCAGGCCTTTGCGGGCGACCGGCCGCATGTGGTGCTGCTCGATCTGGCCATGCCGCCCAGCATGGACCCGCAGGCCGGGCTGTCGCTGATTCCGCACTTTGCGCAATCGGTCGTTGTGGTGCTGAGCGGCCATGGCGAGCGCGACATCGCACTGCAGGCGGTGGAGCGCGGCGTCTGGGATTTCCTGACCAAGCCCATCGACCCCGATGTGCTGCGCCTCGTGCTGACGCGCGCCATGCACAAGGCCCGGCTCGACGAGCAGGTGCGCGCCCTGCGCAGTGCCCAGCAGGGGCAGGACCCGGGCGAGATGGGGCTGATCGGCCAGACAGCAGCCATGCAGCAGTTGCGCACGCTGGTGCAGCGCGTGGGTGCCACCTCGGTCAACCTGATCGTGCTGGGCCCCACGGGTACCGGCAAGGAGCTGGTGGCGCGCGCCCTGCACCAATGCAGCCCGCGCGCCGAGGGGCCGTTTGCCGTGATCCACTGCGGCGCGCTGTCGGCCGAACTGCTGGAGAGCGAACTCTTTGGCCACCTCAAGGGCAGCTTTACGGGAGCCCACCGCGACCAGCCCGGCCTGCTGGAGACTGCACACGGCGGCACCCTGTTTCTTGATGAAGTGGGAGAAATGCCCGCCCCCATGCAGGTCAAGCTGCTGCGCTTCTTGCAGGAAGGCAGCTTTCTGCCGGTGGGCGGACGCGAACTACGCCGCGCCGAAGTGCGCGTGATTGCTGCCACCCACCGCGATCTGGAAGCCATGGTGCAGGCTGGCACCTTCCGCGAAGACCTGTTCTACCGCTTGAAAGGCATGGTGCTGCGTACGCCATCTCTGGCCGAGCGTGCGGCAGATGTTCCCGTTCTGGCAGCACGTTTTCTGAAGAATGTGGCACCGCAGGCGCGCCTGTCCGCCGACGCCATGCAGTGGCTGCAGTCGCGTGACTGGCCGGGCAATGTGCGCCAGCTGCGCGCGGTGGTGGAATCCGCTGGCGCGCTGATCACCCCGGGCAGCGCCCTCGTAGATGCCGAGCTGCTGAAATTTGCCAACGGCGACACCACCCACCTGCCCGAATCCCCCGGCGCCGACGCAGCAGGCACCCAGGGCACTGCCTCCGATGGTCACGGCGCGCTCGATGCAGCCATGCTGGAGTTGGAGACCCGCATGCTGCGCGATGCCATGACGCAGGCTGGCGGCAACCAGTCCGAAGCGGCGCGGCGCCTGGGCATCTCGCGCGTGGGGCTGATCAAAAAGCTGGGCCGGCTGGGCCTGAAGTAAGCATGGGTCTGCGATCCGAGCCGCCTGCGGCAATGGCACGGCGACATTCGCATGGCCTTTAGCTACAAAATCGATAGCAAATAGCGCTTTCTAAACAAGCGCTGCAAGCCATTTTCATCAAGCGTCTGCAGAGTCAGGTCTCGGCCACCATGTAGACCTTCTTCACAAACTCATCCACCTCCCAGTGGCCCGTCCAGCCTTCGGGCATGATGAAATGGTCACCCACGCCAAACGCATGCACCGTGCCGTCCGGGTCTACCAGGCGGCATGCGCCTTCGACGATGTAGCAAAACTCGATGTAGCCGACGATGTTGGAGCGGAAGGTGCCAGCGGTCGACTGCCAGGTGCCGGAGCTCACCTTGCCGCCCAGCCCTTCAAACACATGCATGGTCTGGTACTCGGTATCGCCGCTGATCGGGCGGCTGGGTTTGCCGATGACAGGGTTGACCAGGGTCCTGGCGGGCCAGTGAACGATGGAGACGGTTTTTTCAGAGGTGCCGGACATGCTCGCGAAAACTCAAAAAGGGAAAAGAAGTGATTATCGACGGGGCAGCGCATGCCCCACAGCGATTGCATCTACAGCAATTGGCTGATGCGTATCAGCTTTTTTTTGCATGTACCGACTGCCCCGAGCCAGATCCGCCCTCCGCAGTTGATCCCGGCGCATCGGTAGGCGCTGTCAGGTGTCCGCGCAAGGTGGCCAGTATCTCTTCCGACAGTTGCGGGTTGCCCGCTGCCGTGGCGCGCGCCAGCACCAGGGCGCCCACCATGCTGCTGAGCGTGACAATGGTCTGGGTGCGGCGAGCGGCCGTATCCTCGCCCGGCAACACTTCCATGAAGCGCGCGATATTGCGCTCCACCCCCTGGGCAAACACTTCCGACATTTCCGGCCCGGCGCGCGCGGCATCGGCAGCCAACGCCGCAGCGGGACAGCCCTCGCCGGGGTGATCGCGGTGGTCTGCAGAAAGATAGCCCTGCACCAGCGCGTGCAGCCTGGCGGTAGATGCCGCATCCGCATCCCCTGCACCAGCCGCGGCCAGGCCATCGAGCGGTGTGATCGTCCAGTCAAAGGCGCGCAGGCAGGCCTCGCGTGCCAGGGCGTCCTTGGATTCGAAGTGCCGGTACAGGCCGCCATGCGTCAGCCCCGCGTCGCGCGTGATCTCGGCCACGCCCACGCCATCCAGACCCTTCTGTCGGTACAGGCGCGCTGCGGCGTCCACGATTCCTTCGCGATTTTCGGCGGCCTGGGCTTTGCTGACTTTCATACGTTAGATGATAACCATCATCAAAACTCAGTATGATGACGATCATCATCAATACTGCAAAACAGGCCTTGGCCACTGCAGACGAAAGGTGCGATATGAATCGACGGGTGGTCATCACAGGCCTGGGCCTGGTCTCCCCTCTGGGGTGCAATGTGGAGATGGCATGGCAGCGGCTGCTGGCAGGCCAGTCGGGCGTGCGCGCCCTCGCCAGCGAGGTGGGAGAAGGCACGGGGGTCGCCATTGCCGGACGGGTTCCCGGCCTGGACGAAGACCCCCAGGCCGGCTGGAATGCCGAGGCCGTCATCTCCGCCAAGGAGTTGCGCCGCATGGACCGCTTCATCGCCTTTGCCCTGGGCGCGGCAGACCAAGCGCTGGCGCATGCGCGCTGGACGCAGGGCGGTGCCGACCAGCAGGAGCGCGCGGCAACCATCATCGGCTCTGGCGTGGGCGGCTTTGGCACCATTGCAGAAGCAGTGCGCACCACAGACACCAAGGGCCCGCAGCGCCTCTCGCCTTTCACGGTGCCTGCCTTTCTGGCCAATCTGGCAGCAGGCCAGGTGTCGATCCGGCACCAGCTCAAGGGCCCGCTCGGCGCGCCGGTCACCGCCTGCGCGGCCAGCATCCAGGCGATTGGAGACGCGGCACGCCTCATTCGCAACGACGAAGCCGACATGGCCCTGTGCGGCGGCAGCGAAGCCACCATTGACCGCGTGGCCCTGGGCAGCTTTGCTGCGGCCAAGGCGGTGGCCACCCACTTCAACGATGACCCGGCGCGCGCATCGCGTCCTTTCGATCAGGCACGGGACGGCTTTGTCATGGCCGAAGGCGCGGGCCTTCTGGTGCTGGAATCGCTGGAGCATGCACTAGCGCGCGGAGCCACGCCGCTGGCCGAAGTCGTGGGATACGGCACGTCGGCAGACGCCTACCACATCACCTCCGGGCCGGAAGATGGCGCGGGCGCCGCGCGCTCCATGCGCAACGCCTTGCGCAATGCGCGCCTGCAGCCCGGTGACATTCAGCATCTCAACGCCCACGCTACCTCCACGCCCGTAGGCGACAGGGGCGAGCTAGCGGCCATCCGCGAAGTATTTGGTGGCGGTGCAGAAGCTGGTTCAAGTGCAAGCGCGGACGCTGCGGCAGGCCCCTCCATCACCGCCACCAAATCTGCCCTGGGCCACATGCTGGGCGCGGCGGGCGGCGCGGCGGCCATCTTCACGGTACTGGCGCTGCGCGACCAGGTCGCACCGCCCGTGCTCAACCTCGAAAACCCGGACCCGCTGACAGAGGGCATGGACCTGATCCGGGGCGAGGCTCGGCGGCAACGCATTGAGCACGCCATGCTCAACGGCTTTGGTTTTGGCGGCGTCAATGCCACAGTCATTCTGAAGCGCTATACAGGTTGACGCCTGGCGTCCACATTCGCTGGCGCCTGGGCGTGATTGCCCGCGCAGACCCTAAAGGCCCATGAAAAAGGCGGTCCGCAGACCGCCTTTCTCTCTTTTGCCCACCGGGGAGACCAATCCCCGGTGTGTCTTGCAGACCCGCAGATCAGTGGAATTGCTCTTCCTCGGTCGAGCCCGTCAGCGCCTTCACGCTGGAGCTGCCGCCCTGGATGACGGTGGTCACGTCGTCGAAGTAACCGGCGCCCACTTCCTGCTGGTGCGACACAAAGGTGTAGCCCTTGTCGCGAGCGGCGAATTCGGGTTCCTGGATCATTTCCACGTAGTGCTTCATGCCTTCGCCGCGAGCGTACTCGTGGGCAAACTTGAAGGTGTTGTACCAGTTGCTGTGAATACCGGCCAGCGTGATGAACTGAAACTTGTAGCCCAGCGCAGACAGGTCTTCCTGGAAGGATGCGATCTGGCTGTCGTTGAGGTTCTTCTTCCAGTTGAACGAAGGCGAGCAGTTGTACGACAGCAGCTTGCCGGGTGCAGCTGCATGCACGGCCTGGGCAAACTCGCGGGCAAAGCCGATATCAGGCACACCCGTTTCGCACCACACCAGATCGGCGTATGGCGCGTAAGCCACACCGCGGCTGATGGATTGCTCCAGGCCGTTCTTGACACGGTAGAAGCCCTCTTGCGTACGCTCGCCGGTCAGGAAAGCCTGGTCATTCGCATCGTGGTTGCTGGTGATCAGGTTGGCGGCTTCCGCATCGGTGCGTGCCAGGATGATGGTAGGCACGCCCATCACATCGGCGGCAAAACGTGCGGCGATCAGCTTTTCGCAGGCTTCGCGGGTCGGCACCAGCACCTTGCCACCCATGTGGCCGCACTTCTTGACGGCAGCCAGCTGGTCTTCAAAGTGAACGCCTGCAGCACCTGCGGCAATCATGTTCTTCATCAGCTCGAAAGCGTTGAGCACGCCGCCAAAACCAGCTTCCGCATCGGCCACGATGGGCAGGAAGTAGTCGATGAATTCCTTGTCGCCAGGATTGACGCCCTTGCCCCACTGGATTTCATCGGCGCGCTTGAAGGTGTTGTTGATGCGGCGCACCATCGTCGGCACCGAATCGTAGGCATACAGCGACTGGTCGGGGTACATGGTTTCAGAACTATTGCCGTCGGCAGCCACCTGCCAGCCCGACAGGTACACCGCTTCCAGCCCAGCCTTGGCCTGCTGCATGGCCTGGCCGGCAGAGATGGCACCAAAGGCGTTGACGTAGCCCTTCTTGGCGCCGCCATTGATCTTTTCCCACAGCACATCGGCGCCGCGCTGGGCCAGGGTGTACTCTGGCTGCAGGCTGCCGCGCAGGCGCACCACGTCGGCTGCGCTGTAACCACGCTTGACGCCCTTCCAGCGAGGATTTTGTGCCCAGTCCTTTTCCAGGGCGGCAATTTGCTGTTCGCGGCTGAGTTGTTGGTTCAGTTTCTGAGACATGGGGAACTCCTATCAAAAAAAGGTGGTAGTCGAAAACTGTGGGAAGAACCGGAGGACCGCTGTGCTGTCCGTGGCTTTAACTGTACGCCCGATCATCCACTATTTTTTGTCTTATGTCTTATATAAGACTAAAATTAAATCATTTAAAATCATAAAATTACATATTTAAAACCACATTATGAAATTCAATTTCTCGTATTGAGAAATTTTTGCGCAATGCAGCATTTTGAAATTTCATAATGCAAAAAGCCATTTTCATTGCTGAAAAATCATGCTGCTGCGCAGCAATTTCGATAGCAACCGGGCGCCAACGACAGGCATCCATCCGCAGCGCATCGCCTCTTCATTGCCACGCACGCCGCGCTGGTCGCCTGCGCGGCGCATCTGCCACGGATGGCTCTGGCATGATGATCGCCCGGCCCCATGGCAGGTCGGTGACAGCCACCCCTGCACACCCGCAGAACGAGCCTCCAGCGGCTGTCGCACTATTTCTTTCAGCTATTGATTTATGAGCAATATCAGCAAACCGCTGGCCTATACCTACCTGGCACTGAGCATGTCGCTGGTAGGCGCCTATGTCGCGCTCTCCAAGCCACTGGCAGCCGTACTGCCGGTGCTGCTGCTGGCCTGGCTGCGGTTTGGCATCGGTGTCGTGGCCATGGCAGGCTGGCTGCGGCGCCCTGCGGGCGAGCCACGGCTGTCGGGCCGAGAGCGCGGCCTGCTGTTCCTGGAATCCTTCTTCGGCAACTTTCTCTTCACCATCTGCATGATCACCGGGGTGTCGATGACAGGCGCCGTGGCGGCGAGCGTGACCATGGCGGCCATTCCGGCGGCCATTGCGCTTTTCAGCTGGCTGTTGCTCAAGGAGCACATCACCGGCCGCGTGCTGTGCGCCATCGGCCTGGCTGTTCTGGGCATTGCCTTGTTTGCCTTTGCCAAACCTGCACACGCACCCGCGCAGGGTGAGGCCGCCCAGCACAGCTGGATCGGTCAGTTGCTGCTGATTGCCGCCGTGTTCTGTGAAGCCAGCTACGCGGTCATCGGCAAGAAACTCACGGCCAGCCTGAGCCCCAAGCGCATTGCCGCGCTCATCAACCTGTGGGGCTTTGTACTGACCATGCCATTTGGCCTGTACCTGGCCTGGCACTTCGACTTCGGCAGCGTGGCTGCACCGCTTTGGCTGCTGCTGCTGGGCTATGCGCTGGCGGCCTGCGTGTTCACCGTGTGGCTATGGATGACGGGCCTGCAGGCGGTGCCTGCGTCGCAAAGCGCGGTGTTCACCGTCATGCTGCCGGTCTCCACGGCGCTGGTAGGCGTGGTGTTTCTCGGCGAAACGCTCACGGGCCTGCAGCTTCTGGCGTTCGCGATAGCGGTGTCGAGCCTCGTGTTGGCCACGGCTCCGTTGCCCGGGCGCGAACGCAGCCCGGCCTGAGCCTCCTTTGCACACACCCCGGCAAATGGAATGTGCATGGACCGCGCCAGACCGCGTTCAGACCTCGGCAGGGCATTTTGCAGCAAGCGCCACTCACACAACCAAGCAAATCGTAGATTTGCGGTTGAGACGAAGCGCCCCCGGCAAAGCAACGACGTATCAAGAGTTGTAGTTGTGTTAGCGGCTCCAAATGCCCCAGGCATGACCCCACGAGTCGGCAGGTGTTGTTACCTCGCAAGGTTTTCCTCGCCAGCAGCCGGTATTACAGAAGAGATGCGAAAAAGACGCAATTCTTTATTGAAATCAAATAAAAACTGTTTTTGATTGATAGTTGTAATCCATCAACAAAGGTCAGCGGGCCTGAAAGAAGCAACATTTCGAGGCAAAAAATTGCTCCCCTCCCTTGGAAAGCCCTTTTTTTACCGTTAGCATGGCTGTAACCAGCGGAGGGAATCTCTGTCTGGCAGACAAAGATATTGATACAAGGAAACCAACACATGGCAACTGCATCCAAGACCGCTGCAAAGACTGCTGCTCCTGCCAAGAAGCGCACCCCTAATGCTGCTTTCATGAAGCCGCTGACTCCCAGCGCTGAATTGGGCGCCGTGGTGGGCACCGCTCCACTGCCACGCACCGAAATCATCAGCAAGCTGTGGGTCTACATCAAGGCGCACAACCTGCAAGATGCCAGCAACAAGCGCATGATCAATGCCGACGACAAGCTCAAGAAGGTATTTGGCAAGCCACAGGTTTCGATGTTCGAAATGGCTGGCCTGATCGGCAAGCACGTCAAGTAAGTCCTGTACCAGTTACCGGCCCCGCAGGCCTGCCGCACAAGGCAGGCACTGCCAAAGAACCAGCCGCTTCATGCGTGCTGGTTTTTTTATGCGTGCACAAAGACGCTCTCTTTCGGGCGGATCTCCTGATTCCGGCAAAGCGGTTCCCCGGCCATGCAACCCCGCTTCACCTCATCACCTGGCCCTTCTCCACCATTGCACCCTGCTTCGCGGCTGCTGTTTCGGTCTGCGGCCACCCGGTTCCGGTTACATATGGGCAGCGCAACTTGCGCACACTCCCCTCGAAAGCTCCATTCCGCAGCGCACAATTGTGAAGATTTTCAGGTTTTTTGTTGCTTTTGTGCAAAATTCAAAATAAGAATCAGACTCATTTGGCGTAGCATTACGATCCGAGCGAGTGAAGAAGAGCGCGAGGGTCTGCGCTGCGTACTGATGGCGCCGCCTTCGCCTTTTCCCTCTGCCAGCCAACATCTGTCATGCCAGCGTCTTTTTGGGACGCTGGCATTCCCGTTTGAGAGCTTCATAACATCCTGCCTTAGGAGAAAAACTTGTCCAAGAAACGCCAAAACCGCCAGCGCGCACACCAGGCGAGCCTCGCTGTGTGTGCCTCTGCAGCACCAGTGTCCAACGTGGCTGACAAAGCCATACTGCCTCTGGGCGCACTGATGCTGGCCGCCTCCGTCAGCAGCTGGGCCCAGACGCAGCCCGCCCCTGCAGCCCCAGCCGCAACCCCGGAGACCACGCTGGGCACGGTGACGGTCAAGGATGCAGCCGAAGTGCAGAGCAAGGACACGATCATGGTCAAGAAGACCACGGTCGGCAAAGGCAACCAGGACATCAAGGACATTCCGCAATCGGTAACGGTGTTCACCGAAAAGCTGATGACCGACCGCAACCAGGATGACTTCCGCGACGTGCTGCGTACCACCGCCGGCGTGACCTTCCAGGCGGGCGAAACCGGTGAAGAAGATGTGCGCCTGCGCGGCTTCTCGCTGGGTCAGGCTGGCGACATCTATGTGGACGGCATGAAGGATGCCCCTCTCTACGAGCGCGACACCTTCAACCTCGACCGCGTGGAAGTGCTCAAGGGCTCTGCCTCGATGCTGTTTGGCAAGGGCTCGACCGGCGGCGTGGTCAACCAGGTCAACAAGTCGCCCCTGCTGATCGACCAGAAGGAAGTCAGCTACACCTTCGGCACCGGCCAGTTCCATCGCGCGACCGGCGACTTCAACTTTGTGACTGGCGAGAACGCAGCCCTGCGTTTGAACGCCATGATCAACAACGATTACAACTATGGTGCCTTCCAGAAGAAGCGCGGCATTGCGCCCACCTTCTCGTGGGGCATCGGCACCCGCGACGAATTCTCGATCGGCGCCTACTATCTGGACATCAAGGGCCGTCCCAGCTACAACCACCCCTGGCTGACGGCTGATGGCAAGATCATTCCAACCCTGCCTGCCAAGAACTTCTACGGCCTCAACGGTGACCACCTGAACACCTCGGCCAAGTACCTGACCCTGGGCCACATCCACCGTTTTGACGACGGCGGCGAGCTCAAGACCCGCGTGCGTCACGGCAAGTACGAGCGTGACCTGCTGGCCTCGACCATCGGCTTTGCCAACCCGCGTCCTACCGTGGTGAGCGATATCACCGACAGCACCCAGCTGACCCGTGGCTCGAAGGGCCGCATCGGCGAAAGCACGATGACCCAGCTGCAGAGCGACTACACCAACAGCATCAAGCTCGGTGGCATGAAGCACGACATCATCACCGGCTTCGACTTCTACAACGACGATGCCGACCGCAACAGCAACGCGTCAAACCCTGGCACGCGCCCCAACACCAGCGTGGGCACGCCCAACAATGGCGACTGGGTACCCGACAACCGTGGCCCGATTCCCTTCAACACCTTCAAGGCCCGCAACCTGGGGCTGTATGCCCAGGACACCATGTCGCTGACCAACACCGTCAAGCTGGTCGGTGGCCTGCGCTATGACCACTTCAAGGCTTCGTACCGCAATGCGGACGGCAGCCTGTCGAGCGAGCGTAGCGACGGCCTGTGGAGCCCCCGCATCGGCCTGATCTTCCAGCCCGATGAGCTGAGCAGCTACTACATGTCGTACGGCACCTCGTACAACACCTCGGGCGATACCTACCAGTACGCCGTCAACATCAGCAACGGAACCAGCCGTACCGCCAACACCGACCCGGAAAAGAGCCGCAACTTCGAAATCGGCGGCAAGTGGGAGCTGTTCGATCGCAAGGCACTGGCCGGCGTTGCCCTGTTCTACAGCGAGAAGTACAACGAGCGCAACACCGACCCGGACACCACCGCCACGCAAGAGCTGCTGTCTGGCAAGCGCCACGCTGCAGGCGTGGAATTCAACTTCGCCGGCCGCATCACACCTCAGTGGGAAGTGATGTGGAACCACACCTGGATTCCCCGTGCCAAGATCGACAAGAGCAATGTGGTGTTGGCTGCCAATGGTGGCGGCGCCCAGGTGGAAGGCGACCGCCCAGGCCTGACCCCCAAGCACAGCGGCAGCGTGTGGACCACCTACCAGGTTCTGCCCAAGCTGCGCATTGGTACCGGCCTGACCTATCGCAGCGCGCAAAGCCCGGAAGGCGCCCGTCAGGTGCAGGCATCGGGCTTCACCACGATCGACGCCATGGCCGAATACACTTTCGACCAGAAGACTTCGCTCAAGCTCAACGTCACCAACCTGACCGACAAGCTGTATGCTGATACGCTGTACCGTGGCTTCTACCAGCCAGGTGCTGCGCGCGCCGTACAGATGACTCTGAAGCACCGCTTCTAAAGTCAGCCAGTCTCCAAGGCCTGAGGGCGTGCGCATCCAGCGCACGCCCTTTTTTCATCGCCGGATTGCCCATCGATTTCTGCCATGTTTCTTCACGTCCCCAAGCTGCTGACCCCAGATGAATTGAACCGCGCCCGCGCACTGCTGGACCACAGCCCTCACTGGAGCGATGGCGCCACCAGCGCCGGAGCGCAGGCCGTGCACCAAAAGCACAACCAGCAGCTTGCGCAGGACAGCGATGCCTCGCGCGAGCTGCAGGATCTGGTGCTTGCAGCGCTCAAGCGAGACCCGTTGTTCTTCTCTGCGGCCCTGCCCAAGCGCATCTTCAACCCGCTGTTCAACCGCTACAGCGGCGCCAGCAACTTCTATGGCGAGCACGTCGATGGCGCGGTGCTGCATTCCAGGGCCACGCAGCAGTGGGTGCGCAGCGACATCTCGTGCACCCTGTTTTTCAGCGAACCCACCGAATACGAAGGCGGCGAGCTGGTGATGCGCGAGCATTTTGGTGAAAAAAAGATCAAGCTGGCCGCTGGCGACATGATCCTCTACCCCGGCAGCACCGTGCACCAGGTCATGCCGGTGACGCGCGGCACACGTCTGGCGAGTTTCTTCTGGGTGGAAAGCATGGTGCGCTCCACCGAGCAGCGCCAAATGCTGTTTGACATGGACATGCAGCTTTTGCGCCTGCGCCAGCAAGTGGGTGAACAGAACCCGTCCATCATCGGCCTCACAGGCACCTACCACAATCTTTTGCGCCTTTGGGCAGATGTATAAAGCGCGATTAGCTACTTTATTCATAGCAAACTGAAGCTTTCAGGACATGACCGCCCCCACGCCCACCCTGCTTCCCATTCCACCGGGCACCATCAACCTGGCCGATTACGAACGCCATGCACAGGCGCGCATGGATGCCAATGCCTGGGCCTACTTCAGCGGCGGTGCAGGCGATGAAATCACCCTGCGCGCCAATGCCAGCGCCTGGCAGCAGATCGAGCTCGCGCCCCGCGTGCTGCGCCCGCTGGCCCACGGCAATACACAGATGCAACTGCTAGGCCAGCGCCTGGCACACCCCTTGCTGGCAGCTCCCATGGCCTTTCAGTGTCTGGCGCAGGAATCGGGTGAAATCGGCATGGCCTATGCCTGCGCCGCCATGGGTGCGGGGATGGTCGTCAGCACCCAGGCCAGCCAGCCGCTGGATGCCATTGCCGACAGCTACCTGCAGGACGCGGCCCATGGCCCGCTGTGGTTTCAGCTCTACCTGCAGCATGACCGCGCTTTCAACATCGACCTGCTGCGCCGCGCAGAAGCGGCGGGCTACCAGGCCCTGGTGGTGACGGTAGATGCCCCGACCAGCGGCGTGCGCGACCGCGAGCGGCGTGCCCAGTTCAGGCTGCCCGCAGGCATTGGCCCCGTCAACATGGAGGGTCTGCCTGCTGCCGAGTCGGTACAGCTCACCCCTGCCGACAGCCCCTTGTTTGACGACCTGCTGCGCCATGCCCCCACCTGGGATGACATTGCCTGGCTTCGCAATCAGACGACTTTGCCGATTCTGCTCAAAGGCATCACCCATCCGCTGGATGCGCAGCAAGCCGTGGAACTGGGGGCCAACGGCATCATCTGCAGCAACCATGGCGGTCGCACCCTGGACACCATGCCTGCCACCGCCCGCTTGCTGCCCGGCGTGGTGGCTGCCGTGGGCGGCGCTGTTCCCGTGCTGGTGGATGGCGGCATCCGGCGCGGTACCGATGTCTTCAAGGCCCTCGCGCTGGGCGCATCGGCCGTGCTGGTGGGCCGCCCCCTGGTGTATGGGCTGGCCACCGCCGGTGCAGCCGGTGTAGCCCATGTCATCCGGTTGCTGCGCGATGAGCTGGAGGCCGTCATGGCGCTCACCGGCTGCCGCAGCATCGCCGATATCGGCCCTGCCCTGCTGGCTGGGGACTGGCGCAGCTAGCAAAGCAGGACTTTTTCACTTCAAAATAAGGAGCAAATAGCGCATATCCTGATTGGGATTGACATCAATTTCATCCAGAAAAGGTCATAGCCAATGCGCATTATCGCAACACAGCATCCCTATCGCTTTCATGTGATTATTGCGAATGCGACAAATTCTTATTTATAATTCACCCAACATTTATCACTAGCCAGCCACCACGCTGTTCATCACACCATGATCGTTTGTGTTTGCCGTCGGGTCTCGGATCGAGAGATTGCACGCCACGCGCATGCAGGCATGTCGTTTGATGAAATCCAGTTCGAACTGGGTGTTGGACTGCAATGCGGTTGCTGCGAAGGCTGCGCCCGCGATGTGGTCGAACAGTGCAGCGCGTCGCGCCCGGTTGCCGCTTTGCGTAACGAAGCGATGACACAGCCGGTCCAGCTTGCCAAAGCCATTACGGAAAGCAAAGCATGGAACTCCTCGCCGCTGTCACAGGCAGCCTGATCCTGGTCGCTGCCTCCATCTGGTGGGTCTTTCAGAAGTAAACCGCCATTGATTTGCCGTGCTGCGGCACTCTGCCCGCAGCACTTTTTATCGCCTTATGCATCCTTCAGACCCTACCAGCCCCCCCAAGAATACGGGGCGTAACATCGTGGTCGCGGGATCGGTGCTGGCAGCACACGTTGCCGGCCTGTGGGCCTTGCAGGCGGGCTTACTCAAAAGCGCTGCCGTCGAACTGCCCAAGCCTGAACCCGTGGTGGTGCAGCTGATCGCGCCTGAGCCCATGCCCGTGGTGGCCCCGCCTCCACCGCCTGCGCCCAAGCCGCCTCCTCCCGCACCAGCACCCAAACCACAGCCCAAACCCACGCCAGCGCCCAAGCCCATGCCCAAGCCGCAGGCGATCAAGGACCCGACGCCAGCGCCCAACGCCGTCAAGGGCAGTGCAGAGCCGCAGCCGCCAGCGCCGCCCATCGAAGCGCCGACGCCGCCCGCGCCGCCGACCCCACCGTCTCCGCCGCCGGCGCCTCCCGCGCCGCCTGCCCAGCCGGTGATCCGCCTGCCCGATGTCAATGCCGCCTACCTGAGCAATCCGCTGCCGCCTTACCCGAGCATCAGCAAGCGCATGGGCGAGACGGGGACGACCATCGTGCGCGTCCACATCGACGAAGAAGGCAGGGTGCTCGACATTCAGCTGAAGAAATCCAGCGGCTATGACCGCCTGGACCAGGCTGCACTCGATGGCATCCGCAAGTGGCGCTTCAAGCCCGGCACGTCCAACGGAACCCCTCAACCCATGTGGGTCAATGTGCCCATGAAGTGGGAACTCAATTAAATATTTCGGAAACAGGAAAAGCTATGGACTCGCAATTCGGCATCGCCCACGTCTGGGCCCAGGGAGATTTCGTGACCAAGGCAGTCGCCTTGATTCTGGTCAGCATGTCGCTCGCCTCTTGGATCGTGATCATCATCAAGGCGCTGGACATCGTGCGCTTCAAGAAGTACGCCCGCAGCGCCCAGGACTTCTGGCACAGCGCCGACTTCGCCGCTGGCCTGGACAAGCTGGGCGCCCAAACCGACAACCCCTTCCGCCAACTGGCCCTGGAAGGCCGTGAAGCCACCTCCCACCACCGCAAGACGGCCGAGCACCTGCATGACTCGCTCGACATCAGCGACTGGGTGACGCGCTGCCTGCGCAACGGCATCGACGAGTTCACCGCCCGTGCGCAATCGGGCCTGGCCGTGCTGGCCTCCGTCGGCTCCACCGCTCCCTTCATCGGCCTGTTTGGTACCGTCTGGGGCATTTACCACGCGCTGGTCGCCATCGGTCTGTCGGGACAGGCGTCGATCGACAAGGTGGCCGGCCCCATCGGTGAAGCACTGATCATGACGGCCCTGGGCCTGGCAGTCGCCATCCCCGCCGTGCTGGGCTACAACGCGCTGGTGCGCGGCAACAAGTCGGTGCTCAACCGCTTGAACAGCTTTGCCCATGACCTGCACGCCTTCTTTGTGACCGGTGCACGCCTCAATGTGGAAGGTGGCAGCGCCCGTGCCGTGGTGACGCCGCTGAAGAAAGGGGCCTGAACATGGCCTTCGGAACCCAAGACGAATCCGATGAGGTAATGAACGAGATCAACATGACGCCGCTGGTCGACGTCATGCTGGTGCTGCTGATCATCTTCATCATCACCGTGCCGGTGATGAAGCACTCGGTGAACGTGGACCTGCCGCGCGCCGAGAATGTGCAGGAGGAGACCAAGCCCGAAACCATCCAGCTGGCCATCCTCTCGGACGGCAGCTACAACTGGAATGGCCAGGCCGTCACCGACGCCGAGCTGGAGCAGAAGCTGCAGGCAGAAGCCACCAAGGAACCGCAGCCCGAGCTGCACATCCGTGGTGCGCGCGATGTGCTCTACGAAAAGGTGGCGCAGGCCATGGCCGCTGCCCAGCGCAGCAACATCAAGAAAATCGGCTTCATCACCGACCAGGCTGCCAAGTAAGCAAAATTGGTATCGCCACCACAACAAGGGCTCCTGCAGGAGCCCTTTTCTGTTTTGCACTGCAGTGGCCGCAGCCCGTTCTTGCCGCTCTCATCGCGCCCATGCCCTGCCCCTGTCGACACCCGTGCGGTGCCCGCAAGGCATTTCAACGGCATTTCAACCATTTCCTGACGCATGCGCCAATGCAGCATACGCATATAGCTATTATTTTGATAGCAATCAATGCCATTGTGTTTCGTCAGGGCCGCTCGTTCCACAACACCGTGCCCTCAGGTTTACCCCAAAAGCAGCCTGCCGGACCAGCCTCTACACTGGTCTCAGGATCCTGGGCGAGCTGCACTGGCCGAAGCAGCGGCTGGCATTCACTCTCCAGCGCCTCCCCTGACCTGTTACCGTGCAATGAGGAGACATTTTGAAGACTGAATCCGGCCAACCATTCCCCTCCCTGAGCCGCCGCCAACTGCTTCGCCTGGCAACGGCTGCCTCCGCTGCAGGCGCCACCAGCTGGACCCTGGCCTCGGGTGACAAACCAGCGTTCCCCACCAAGCCTGTGCGTGTCATCGTGCCTTTTGCCGCAGGGGGCGCCACCGATGTCCTCGCCCGCGCCGTCTGCGACAAGCTGGGACAGCAGATAGGCCAGCCATCCATCGTGGACAACCGCCCGGGCGCCGCAGGCCTGCTCGCATGCGACGCCGTCGCCAAGGCGGCGCCCGACGGCCATACCTTGACCCTGGGCACCACCAGCACCATGCTGTCCAACCAGTTCATGTTCAAGAAACTGTCCTATGACCCGCAAAAGGACCTGGTGCCGGTGGTACGCATCTGCTGGGCACCGATCGTGCTCGTGGTCAACAGCAAGCTGGCCGCACGCAGCCTGCCGGAACTGATGGCCCACGCCAAGGCCAACAAGGGCCAGCTCACCTACGGCAGCTACGGCATCGGCTCGCAAGGCCATCTGGCGCTGGCCACCTTGAGCAAGGTCACGGATTCGGACATGACCCACATCGCCTACAAGGGCGAGGCCCCCATGGTGCAGGACCTCGTGGGCGGCCAGTTGATGATCGGCATCGGCAGCATCCTCTCGCTCAAGCAGCATATCGACAGCGGCAAGCTGCGTGCCATCGCCTTCACCGGCCGCACCCGTGTGCCTGCCCTGCCCGACGTTCCCACCTTTGCCGAGCTGGGCCACCAGCAGGATGCGTTCACCGTCTCGGGCTGGCTGGGGGTGGCGGCCACTGGCGGCACACCGGCGGCCGTGGTAGACCAGTTGGGCGCACAGATTCGAAAGACATTGCAGACCCGCGAGGTCAACGCCCGTGTGCTGATGGCTGGCTTTGTGCCACTGACCGACGACAGCCCGCAGAAATACCAAGCCGACTGGAAGCGGGAGCTACCGATCTGGAAACAACTGCTGCAGGACGCGGGCGTGCAGCCCACCTAGGCCGAAGCGCAGGACGGACCGGGAAAAACAGGCGCCCACTGGCTGCGCATGCTCTGCGCCTGCGGCTTGCGGCGAGCCGGAGGCGCTGCAGCGATGCTCCCCAGGCTGATGAATCCAGCAAGAAACTCATGGGGCCCGACACCCAGGGCCGCCTTGAGCGTGGGGTCAAAGCAGCGATCACCACTGAGCAAAATGCCGCCAAAGCCCAACTGGTGCGCCGCGTTGAGAAAGTTGCCGATTGCGGCGCCGGCGGCAAGCCATTGCTCACGAAAGGGAACATTCCTGCGCTCGTGCAGCGACACGACGAAGGCGAGCAGAACGGGGCTGCGCGTTGCGTGCTCCATGGCGCGGTCAAGGTCGGCCCGGGAGGCGAGCGGGTCGCGGCGCAGCTTCTCCTCCATGAACAGACTGGCCAATGCCTGGCGCTGATTCGGCTCGAACGTGAGCACGCGCCATGGATGCAGGCTGCCATGGTCGGGGGCGCAGAGCGCCGCTTCAATCATCAGATCCATGTCCTCCTGCGAAGGCCCAGGTTCACCCAGGCGCTTGGGCGAAATGGATCTGCGCCCCATCAGCGCGGCCAGCGCCGCTCTTTTTCTGGATGCCGCAAAAACCTGCTTGAGCTCTTCGACGGAATCGGTCAGGCTGCGGGCCCATTCCAGCACCTGGAGACCCGGCTCGGTGAACCCTGCAAATGGGTCTCCCCAAACCACCAGTTTCTGCCCATATTCCGCCTCTGCGCGCGCAATCGACTCCTGCAGCCCCACGCGGGAGAGCGCGCAAGCGCGTGCCGCACCGCCCCAGTCGAGCGTGCGCTGCAAGGCCAGCAACTGGGGCGCAATATCCACCAGGTGGAAATCTGTGGGCAGCGATTCTGCGCGCATGGGCATGGCATCTCCGGCATGGGAAGTTGCTTGTAGGGTTCAACGACGAAACCTCAGCGGAAGGCCGAGATCCCGCCGCCCCCTGCAACAGAATCCGTCTTTGCATGAGGCCGGCAGCGAACCATTCGGCAATCGCTATTATATTTTGGAATAGCGATTCAAGAAAAGGCCCTCCAGGCCCCATCAGCCATGAGGCTTGAACCTGCTGCCTCTTGATCCCAGTCAATGTCGCCGAGCGCGCTGCGTATGGGCAGCCCTGCACCTTGACGATGCGCAAGCGGCAAACACCTCCTACCGGCACTGCACCTCTCACTCAGAGAGCTGGGCTCTTGAAACAAACCGCGCCTTTCGGCGTCAGGGGAATACCTGGGTGTGTCTGGCTCTCAGACTGAATGGCCGGCCTGTTCAGCGGCCATCGTCAAGCAAGGCACCATGGGGAACCCGGTGCATGCGGCTGATGTCCACTCCATTGGCCGCAGCCACTGAAAGCAGGCCTGTATAGAGCTTGTCGTCCATTTCCGGTGTGCGTGACAACACCCAGCAGTACCTGCATCCATCTCCGACGACAACCGCGTGCTGATAGTCGTCGTCCACATGCACCACGTAGTATCCGGAGTAGAACGGACGAAAGAACGAGACCTTCAACGAACCATCCGTTGGTGCCCCGATGAATTGGGCTACGGCCTTTGCAGACTTCCAGACGCCCTTCTCGGGATCAAACCCCTGGTTAAACACACGCAGCGAGCCATCAGCGCCAAGACGGTAGTCTGCAGTGCATGATGTGAGCCCTTGTTCAAAGAAGTAGTCGATCCGGGCTATCTCATACCAGTGTCCCAGATAGCGCTCAAGGTCAAAATCCTCGACCGGAAGCACATCGTCCGGTACCGAAACACGCTGCGCAAAGTACCATCCGGCGACGATAGCGACGCCTCCCGTGAGAATGCATGTTGCAGCGCAAGACGTGGAGCGACGCGAAGAAGGCAGCTTTCTTTCCATGGAACTCCCTTTCGAAACCTTGTTTATAGGTGCTCCAGAGGCGGTTTCAGGTAGGAAATCCTCCAGAAGATCTCTGTGCAAGCCTGCCTGGTGCTCCAGAAAACAAGCCGGTACCAGCGAATTTTTTTCCTCATCAGGTTCGCTGCACTGTAGGAGCCCCCATGCAGGATGGCGTGTGGAGTAGCGATTCATCGAGATATCCAGCCAAGCAACTGAGCGATAGACCTACGCCCCCTGCGCTCGGGCCCCGGCCTAATGGTTCTTTTGAGGAGGCTCCATGACTCGAAAACCAGTCAAAGGCACAACCACGCCAGAAGTTGAAGTCGATACAACCTCGCAGCAGACACCATCCAACCCCGGTTCGTCTGCAAAACTTCCCCATGAGCGCGACCAATCGATCGGCGCGACCCGCAAGGATCCGCATCCGGAAGTCCAGCAGGCATTCAAGGATGTCAAGCGTGGGCTCGAAAACACCGACGCCAGGGGCACGGATGGACGCCCATTGGGCAGCAAGAAGCCCACTGAAGGATAGGTGAAGGAATCCGCCCGCACTCAATGCAGAACGCTGCGAGCTGCACGCCGACATTGAAAAAGCCGCCCATGTGGGCGGCTTGGTTCGCAATTTCGATTTACAACGCTGGTACTGGCTGCTCTGCTTTCAACTCAGAGAGCTCTCGCTCAACTATTTTCATCCGATCATGCTGTAAAGATCCTACCAAAGGCTCCAAGACCTGCAATTGCCTGAACTCTTCCTGCAAGCGTTGCAGGTACTGGAAGACTTTGATTCCTGTTCTGTCTGGATTTGTCATTTTGTCCCCCTTTGCTGCAGGACTCCCCTGCTTGGGCAAATGACCCATTCACTGTACGCCTATCTGCGCTCAGAGGCATCAATTGTTTCAACTTCGAACAGCTGTTCTGACCAGATGGCACTACGTCGGTGCGGCCCGGCGGACTACAGCTGCATGTCCGGGCAAGGCGTACTCTGAACTTGCAGTGTCCGCCAGCCCTCCATAGGGCGAAACAGCGCAGACGCTGCTCCATCCACCGCACGTTCATCAGGAGATCGACATGACCAACCAACAGCAGCCCAATCAGCATGACCAGAAGCCTGGTCAAAAACAGCAAGACCAATCGAATCCTCAGAAGCCCGGTCAACAGACCGATCAGCAGAAGCAGGACCAGCAGAAAAAGCAGATGTAGTTGCTTGCCCCATGGAGGAATACATGCCTGCAGGGCAGATACCGTGCGGGTTGCAGCCAGGTCGGGCCGCTTGCAACGGCTCAGCCTGCTCCACCCGCTTTGGCTCAATGCTGGTGTTGATGGTGTACATCCGGGAAATGCGCATGTCTGTGTGTCATTGGTTCGTGACGGTGCCAATGAACATGCTTTCCTGTCAAATTTGACCCGTCCTCGTGCGCATGCTGGTGGTGCTCATCATGTTCGTGCTCATGGCTGTGCTCCAGCAGCTCATGCGTGTGTTCATGCTCATGCGTTTCAGTCAAATGCAGCCAGACGCCAACCCCCATCAGAACGCCTGCAATCAAAAGCTGAGGTGAAGCAGTCTCGCCCAGAAATACGATAGCGAGAATTGCACCAAAGAACGGCGCAATGGAAAAATAGGCGCCAGTCCGCGCTGTGCCGAGATTGCGCAATGCAATGACAAAGAGTACAAGGCTGCTGCCATAGCTGAGAAAACCGATGACGGCACCTATGGCAATGATGGGGAATGATGGCAAGTGAGCACCTGTTACCAGTGCAAGCACCAGGTTGGTTGCCCCTGCAGCCAGGCCCTTGACCATGGCAATGAAGGACGCATCAGCAATAGAGACCTTGCGTGTGAGATTGTTATCAATCGCCCAGCAAAGGCACGCACCCATCACAGAAAGCGATGGCCAGAGCGCTGCCGCGCTCTTTTGATTGGGCCAACTGAGAACAATAGCGCCAGCCACAATGGCAAGCGTTCCAAGGGCAATTCGGCGGTCAAAGTTTTCTTTGAAGACGAACCAGGCCAGGACTGCTGTCAGTACGCCTTCGGCATTCAATAACAGCGAGGCGTCGGAGGCAGCCATTCCAGTAAGACCGGTCATTAGCAAAAGTGGGCCCACCATGCCACCTGCGATGACAGCCCCGCCCAGCCATCCGATCTCATTGCTCTTGAGCTCAACAGGACAAGCGTGAGTCACCAGCCTGTAAATCAGCAAGCCAATTCCTGAACCCAAATAAAGGATGCCTGCCAGCAGCCATGGGCTGGCGTGTTCCAGCAGCAGCTTGACGGCAGGTGTTCCCGCACCGAAGAGAACTGCGGCGCCCAGTGCAGCGAGCACACCCCGATTTGTCAGAGCATTCATGGCTTCCTTCCAGTTGGTTTTCGGTCAGGACTTGGACGATGTCACCATATGTCGCAGCCAATTACTTGCTCGTATAGCGGTGCCGGATCACCGGTTGAGCCTGAGAGCATTATTCTCTTCGCAAAGTCCACTGTTTAAAGGTAGAATTTTCGCAGTTGGGGATTTGAGCAGTCTCCCCGCCACCAAGGACAGCCTCTGTCCCAAGTGCTGCTCCTAATTTCGGGCTATATGCCCGGGTAGGAGCGTATCTTGACATCCCCCACCCCCTCCCTCACCCCATCCACACCTGAAACGGTCGCAAGCCCAACACCTTATACGTTGTGGCAGCTCACCCTCTACATGCTGGGCCTTGGCACCTGGGGTTTCGGTGGCCCAGTCGCGCTTGTGGGCTACATGTATCGCGACCTGGTAGAGCGACGCCAATGGTTCACTGAGTCCGATTACAAAGAAGGACTCGCACTTGCACAGTTGATGCCTGGGCCACTAGCTGCTCAGTTGGCAATCTATCTTGGATTTGTTCAATATCGCCTGCTTGGAGCTTCTCTCGTCGGCCTTGCCTTTGTGCTGCCTTCGTTTGTCATGGTCGTGGCGCTTGGTGTTACCTACAGAACGTACGGAGGTCTCACATGGATGCAAGCCGTTTTCTATGGCGTTGGGGCATGCGTGATAGGCATCATCAGCATCAGCGCGTACAAGCTCACAACCAAGAACATCGGCAAAGACAAGCTTCTATGGCTTATATGTGCCACAAGTGCATGCGTTACCTTTGTCACCCAGTCCGAGGAACTGTGGCTTTTCATCGGCTCCGGGGTTCTCGTTTGGTTGCTGCGTGCGCCTCCGGCCTGGATCTCCAAACGCACCCTGCATGTATCGGCGGCACCAGTGATTGGGTTCTTTGCATTGAGCAATGTTGACTTGGAAAAAATTGCTCAAATTGGGCGCTATTTTGCCTATGCCGGGACATTCGTTTTCGGTAGTGGTTTAGCCATCGTTCCGTTCCTGTACTCGGGCGTCGTCAAAGAGTACGCATGGTTGACCGACCACCAGTTCGTGGACGCTGTCGCAGTGGCAATGATTACGCCAGGGCCGGTTGTCATCACTACAGGATTTATTGGCTTTCTAGTGTCCGGCTTTTGGGGCGCCGTGGTTGCAGCGATTGCCACATTTCTGCCATGCTTCTTGCTTACCGTGATTCCAGCTCCCTACTTCAAAAAATACGGCAAAGTGCCTGCTCTTGTGGCATTTGTGGACGGTGTTACCGCTGCAGCTATCGGAGCAATCATTGGGGCCGTCATTGTCATTGGGCAGCGCTCAATTGGTGACTGGGTCACCGCATGTCTGGCTGTAGGGACTGCGGTATTGCTCTTGCGATTTAAAAAGCTGCCTGAGCCTGTCGTTGTACTTGCCGCTGCGCTACTGGGGCTGGCCGTTTATCCCTTGATGCATACGACCTGATGTGCTTTGGATCAGCCCGTGAGCCAGGGATTGCTGTGGCGGCTTTTTCTGACGTTCCGTATGGTTATTCGAAAGATCCCCTGGACTTTGGAAATAAGAATCGTTATCATTTGATCAAGTTTTGAATCAACAAGCGATTGCCATGCAAACCAGCGCACCTCTTGCCCTTCCAACGACTGCTCCGCTCAGCACTGCCAGCACGGCCCAGCCCGTGTGCCCTGCAGGTACCCTGGAGAGCAGCGAATTGCTGCAAGGCGCCAAAGCCGTTTCCATTCTGCACAATGGCGCCATCTACCGCTTGCAGGCCACCAAGCTGGGCAAGCTCATTCTGACGAAATAGGTTTCATCGTGGGGCGACTCTAGGAGGCCAACACACCCTCCAAAGGTCGTATTTGCCAGCCAGAGGCTTGCCACGTAGCCAGGCACTTTTTTTCCCCACCGTCACAGACTCACAACGGCCGCCATTGCGGCCGTTGTGCTTTTGGTGATCCCTCTTCTGCCATACGGCACGCACGGTAGAGCTTGCGACACTTGATGCAGGTCATCCAACGGCATCTGCCCCTTCGGCCTCTGTTACGCTACGCACAGATCGGAGAGACAACCATGAGCGAAGAACTCCTGCCCCGCGCCCTGCCCCTGAGTGAACTGTTGCTTGCGGCGGGGTTGGTCCTGCAAGGCTGTGGTGGCGGGGGCAGCGGTTCTCCGGCGCCCACCCCGCCGACTGCCGAGCAGTTGAAGGCGACCTGCCTGAGCCTTGCCGGTCAGGTCATTGAAGGGGTGACCATCACCAAAACCACGCGCCATGAAGCGAACGCGGCTGTTTCCTCGCCCGGCTTCTGCCAGGTATTGGGAACGCGTGCGCCCTATCTCGACATCGAAATCGATGTACCGGATCACTGGACCGGGCGCTATTGGCAGCAAGGGGGTGGCGGCTTCGATGGCCAGATCCCCTCCGCAGTCACGACTGACGCAGGTGGCGCCATCACGGCGCTCAGTGCCATCGTGGCGAACAAGGGCGCGGTGTACGCCGCCTCCAATGGCGGAAACCGCGCAAACGTGGCTGCGCAGGCGGCGCCCGGCATCTGGGCGAGTACCAGTCCGGAGGGCCGCCAATCGGCCACCGACTATGCATACGCGGCATTGGGTACAACGGTCCACTTCGGGAAGGCAGTGACGAAGGCCTTCTTCGGCAAGGCACCAAGCCACAGTTACTTCAATGGCTGCTCCAATGGCGGGCGCAATGCGTATATCGCCGCACAGCGCTGGCCCCAGGAGTTTGACGGCATCGTGTCCGGCTGCGAAACCATGGACATGGCCGGGCAGACCAGTGCGTGGTTGCAGGAAGCTGCTGCCAAGGGAACGCCAGCCGCGCTGAGTGCGGCGCAGATCAATGCGGCCCATGGTGCCGCCGTAGCTGCCTGCGATGGGCTGGATGGTGTGGCAGACGAGGTGATTGCCAACCCCATGGCCTGCAGGTTTGACCCCGCAGCGCTTCAGTGCGGCGCAGCAGGGGCGAGCCCCGACCCGGCCATTTGCCTGAGCGCGCCGCAGGTGGCAACGATGAAGTCCTACTTTACCGATCTGAAACTGCAGAACGGCACCAGCCTGCTCTCGGGTTACTGGTGGTCCAGCGGACTGGGCCAAGGCTGGGAGCTGCTCGGCGGCGGCTTTGCGCTGCTGGCCAGCGGCGATGCGGTCTGGCTCACGCCTGCCAGGCAATCGACTTTCCAACTGGAGACGGACTACCCGATTTTGAAGACCGGCCTGTCACAGATTGGCGCTGACCACGACAAAGCGGCCATTGCCGGCTTTGTGGCATCGGGCAGAAAGCTTATCTCCTGGCATGGCGGCAGCGATGGACTGCTCTCGCCGGCCGACCACTACCGCAACTGGACAGCCATGGCTGGCATTGCACAGTCCAAGGGCCTGGCTGACCCGGGGACGGCAACACGTTTTTTCATTGTGCCGGGCGCCACCCACGGAGTGGGCCAGAGCCTGTGGGAGGTGGATTGGGCCAGCGCCATCATGGATTGGGTAGAAAAAGGTGCAGCGCCCCAGCAGCTTATCTATACCGCCACCAGCGGCACAACAACCCGCAGCAAGCCGGTCTGCCGGCATCCCCTCTACCCTCGGTACAACGGCTCGGGCGATGTGAACCAGGCATCGAGCTATACCTGCAGCTGACCCGCCGGAGGCGGTGGTTGCAAGCCGCCATGTATCAGGAAGCAGTCCGGGCAGTTTGCCGTAGCGCTCCTGCATGAAAAAAGCGGCCTCGCGGCCGCCTTGCGCATAGAGATTGCTCTCCTGCCAGTGAAGCTGGTGATTACAGGCCGATGCCAGCAATACCGGCCTTGGCGATCTGCGCGTCTTCGTTGGACTTGACGCCGCTCACGCCCACAGCACCCAGGCATTCGCCATCCTTCATGACCGGCAGGCCGCCTTCGAGCATGCCGTCGATCACGGGAGCGCTCAGGAATGCGGTACGGCCACCGTTGATCATGTCTTCGTAGCCCTTGGTGTCGCGGCGGCCCAGCGCAGCGGTGCGCGCCTTGGCCTGGCAGATGTGGGCAGACACGGGGGCTGCGCCGTCGCGGCGGATCATGCCCAGCAGGTTGCCGCCATCGTCCACCACGGCAATGCTGACAACCCAGTTGTTCTTGGCCGCTTCGGCCTCGGCAGCGTTCAGGATGGCCTTGACGTCGGCCAGTTCCAGCACGGGTTTGGTTTTCATGGTGTCTCTCCTCAATCGAATCGGTTCAACTCAGTTCAGATGGAAAGGATGTGTCCAAAGCCACTTTCCCGGGCAGGAGGGGACTTTGCGCACATTCCTCGTTCCACAAGCATAACCGGCTATGAACAGATGGAATCCGTCGCCGTCATCACATCATTTGTGCCTGAAAAGGTGGTAATCCACCTTGTCAGGCATCCATGAGGTTGTTTTCGCTCTCTGCAGCCAGCGCGGCCAGGTCTGCCTCTGCGTCTGTCTTGACGGAGGGCGGGTGGCCGTCCCATTCGAAGACGGCCATGCTCTCGACGTGGGCCGTATGCGGGAACATGTTGACCACGCCCGCTGCCACGCAACGGTAACCGCCCTGGTGCACCAGCAGCCCCGCATCACGCGCGAGCGTGGCCGGGTTGCAGCTGACATAGACAATGCGGCGGGGCGGCGTCCATTCCTTGGCAGATGTGGGCAGCACAGGCGCATCGGGCACCTGGTGACGCGCCTTGTGGATGTCCGCCAGTGCCTTGGAGAGAGCAAACGCGCCTTCGCGTGGCGGATCAACCAGCCATTTGTCAGCCTGGCCATCGGCCACCAGCATCTCGGGCGTCATCTCGAACAGGTTGCGCGCTACAAAGCTAGTAGCAGCAAGCGCCTGACCAGCTGGCCTTGCAGCATTGTTGGCCGCGTAGTTCTCATGCGAGCGCTGTACCAGCGTGTCCGATCCCTCGATACCGAGCACTTCGCGCGCCATGGTGGCAATCGGCAGCGTGAAGTTGCCCAGGCCGCAGAACCAGTCGATCACACGCTCGGTCTTCTTCGCATCCAAGAGGCGCAGCGCGCGGGTGACCAGCACGCGGTTGATGTGCGGGTTGACCTGGGTGAAGTCGGTCGGCTTGAAAGGCATGGTGATGCCGAAATCGGGCAGACCGTACGACAGCTGCGTGCCGCCCTCGTCCATCAGGCGCACGGTGTCCGGCCCCTTGGGCTGCAACCACCATTGCACGTTGTGGGCAGCGGCAAAATCGCGCAGGCGCTGCTGGTCGGCATCGGACAGCGGCTCCAGGTGGCGCAGCACCAGCGCGGTCACCTCATCGCCGCAGGCCACCTCAATCTGCGGGCAGGTCTCGCGCGCATCCATGCTGGCGATCAGCTCGCGCATGGGCATCAGCAGAGCATCGACATGGGGCGGCAGCACCTTGCAGGTTTCCATGTCGGCGATGTAGCGGCTCTTGCGCTCATGAAAGCCCACCAGCACCTTGCCCTTCTTGGCCACATAGCGCACCGACAGGCGCGCCCGGAAGCGGTAGCCCCAGCTCGGGCCTTCGATGGGGCGCATCACGGTCTCGGGCACCACCTTGCCCAGGTGCCAGAGGTTGTCCTCCAGCACCCGCTGCTTGATGGCGATCTGCCCGCTTACGTGCATGTGCTGCATCTTGCAGCCGCCGCAGGCGCCGGCATGCAGGCCAAAGTGGGGGCAGCCGGGGCGCACGCGCTGCGAGGATTCACGGTGGATCTGCAGCAGATCGGCCTGCTCCCAGTTGTTTTTCTTGCGGCGGGTCTTGGCACTGACCCATTCGGTAGGCAAGGCACCGTCGACAAACACGACCTTGCCGTCGGCGCGGCGCGCCACGCCTTGGGCGTCCATGTCCATGGAGGTGATGCACAGGGCATCTGCAGGAAATTGCGCAGCTTCGCTGGCGGCAATGCCGGCTGCCATTTCGGCGGCTGTCGGGGGTGGGGTGGGATGTGTTGGTGGGGTCTGCGCTTCACTCATCCCGCTATTTTCGCAGGCCGGGCAATGGCCCAAAGCAAACCTCTGGCAATTTCAGCCGGAATGGGCAGGCGCAGCGCGCAAAAGGCGGGCCCGGCGCTACTCCCCAAAAAACAAAAGCCAGCACGAAGCTGGCTTTGCAGGCAGGCAAGCTGCCTATGACTCTACGACCCGGATCACTGGGCGGTGATCATGCTGCCCAGATTCAACTGATCGGTGACCATATTGGCGTTGGTGGACTTGAACCCCTTGCCCTTTTGCAGCTCGTTCACCTCGGTCACGCAAATGCTGTTGTTGGGCGAAAACACCACCTGGCTGCCGGCAGGCAGCTGGCTTTGCGTCTGGTGCAGTTGCTTGGACATGTCCACCGGCGGCTCTACGCTGCGGTACACCACTTCACTCTTGGCGTTGTAGACGGTGTAGCACGCTGCGTGCGACCATGCAGAAGCCGTCAGCGCCAAAAGCGCCACCACACTCGATCGAAAACTCTCGCTGTTGTTCATCATTGCAATCCTCCGCAATTTTGTTGTATTGATAGCTAGAAGTTACCAAAATTTCGCAGCGCGCGCACCTCTGCCTATGCGCAATTTGCGGCAGAAACCAACACAAAAACAAACACTTACACAAAACTGGGGTCTGGCAAAGAATTCATCCACATTCTTATTGATAATTATTCTCATTCAGTGTTATAGTTCACCCATCGCCGCTGCAGACGGCGCAAACGCTCCCTCAAAAAGCGCTTGTGCCAACGCAACAGTGATTGTTTCATCGTGGGGCGACACTCGGGGCCTGTTCAGCTTCGGGGTCGTTTTAGCCAGCCAACGACTTGTCGGGTAGCCACGCATTTTTTTCGATGAAACGATTTCGCCCCTGAGTGCCTTGTCGCTCAGCCTGTCGCACCCTGCCCATCCGGCATGGGCTGGCTTCCGCTTTCCATTGCGCCGCAGTCTGCACTGTCGGCGCTTTTTGCTTTTTCAGTCGCTGCGCAAGGCGCACGGGGCTCTGCCCGCGCCACCTGCCAGCCTTTGTGCATCACATCACAGCTCGCCCTGCCGCAGACCGCTGGCGCGTTTGACCTGCAGGTGGCTCGCCTGCTCCAGCACCGCAAAGCTGCTGGTGCCGCCTGCCACCACCGTCAGCCAGTTCTTGGCGCGGGTGATGCCGGTGTAGACGAGTTCGCGCGTCATGATGGGCGAGAGCTGCGGCGGCAACACCACGGCGGCGTGGTCGAACTCCGAGCCCTGCGATTTGTGGATGGTCATTGCGTACACCGTCTCCACCGCCTGCAGGCGGCTGGGCAGCACCCAGCGCAGGCCTTCACCGGTGGCAAATACCACGCGCAGGCCGCGCGCCGGGTTTGCAGACGTATGGGCCTCTTGCGCCCGACCAGCATGCGCCATCAGCTCCTGATTGTGTAGCGGAACTTCGACCGTGATGCCGATGTCGCCATTCATCAGCTTCAGGCTGTAGTCGTTGCGCGTGACCAGTACCGGCCGGCCGGCATACCAGCCGCTGCTGTGCGCAATCAGGTCGCGATGGGCCAGCAGCTGGGCAATGCGCTCGTTCATGCCCTCCACTCCCCAGGGCCCACTGCGCAGCGCGCACAGCACCTGAAAGCGGCTGTGCGCGGCCAACAGGGCGTGGGCCCACTCATCCAGCGCGGCCTGGCCTCCTTCTTGGGGCATGGCGCGCAGCAGTTGCAGGTAATGGCCATAGCCTACCGGGCCGCCCTGCTGCTTTTGCACGCTTTCAGGAAAGCGCTTGCCGCCGCCATCAATCACCAGCTGCGCCAGCGATGAGTGGGTGATGTCCGGCACCGGGTAGGCGGCCACATCGGGGTACTGCTCCTTGAGCAGGCCCTTGATGGCCTTGCCGTTGCCTGCGTTGACTTCGCGCGCCAGCCTACCAATGCCGCTTTGGGCATGAAAGCGGTGGCTTACGCGCAGCATCACCACCTCCTGGTCGAGCGGTTTGCCCGCAATGTCCTGCAGTTGCGCGGGCACTTGCTGACCAGTCACCTGCTGCAGCCAGTGCGCAGTCTCGTGCCAGTACAGGCCGCGCTCCGATTGCGCACACAGCTCGCCCAGCACGGCTCCCGCCTCCACCGATGCGAGCTGGTCTTTGTCGCCCAGCAGCACCAGGCGCGCATCGCGCGGCAGCGCGGTCAGCACGGCGGCCATCATTTCCAGATCGACCATCGACGCCTCGTCGATCACCAGCACATCGAGCGCCAGCGGGTTCTGCGCATTGTGGCGAAAGTGGCGGCTCTCGGGCCGGCTGCCCAGCAGGCGGTGCAGGGTCTGCGCTTCGGCGGGAATGAGCTGCTTCAGGCTGCGCGACTCGCCGTTCATCACCACCGGCGGCGTCTCGGGCATTTCAGCGTCAGAAATGCGGCCCAGCGCCTGCACGATGGATTCAGTCAGCCGCGCGGCGGCTTTGCCCGTGGGCGCGGCGAGGCAGATGCGCAACGGACGCGCAGGCTTGCCGCTGGCCGCATCGGGCTGCAAGGCCATGTGCTGCAGCAGCGCCAGCAGCTTGACGACGGTGGTCGTCTTGCCGGTGCCCGGGCCGCCGGTGATGATGGCAAAGGCGCTGGTGGCGGCCAGCGCGCAGGCCATTTTCTGCCAGTCAGGGCCCTCGGCATCTGCGCTCTGCGGGGCAAACAGCACATCGAGCGCCTCGCGCAGCGCGGCATCCTGCGCGGGCGTGCGCGCAGCGCGCAGGATGCCGCTGGCATCGATGCGCTGGCCGACGGCGCGCGCCACGTCCTGCTCGTGCTGCCAGTAGCGGCGAAGGTACAGGCGGTCGCCCTGCAGCACCAGCGGCGTGCCGCCCTGCGTGGCCTTGCCTTCGCCCGCCACCAGTGCGCTGGCCAACAGCGCGCCCTGCCATTGGGGCAGGCTCACGTTCGCCAGCAGTTCGCTGGGCAATGGCAGGGGCGTAGCCTCCACCGCGCCGCTGCCCTGGTCAGCCGCATCGGGCGGCAGCGACAGGACAAAACGGCTGCCGGCCAGGGTGGCGCGCAAGTCCAGGCAGACGTGGCCACGCCCCAGCTGGTGGCTGGCCAGCGCGGCGGCCAGCAGCACCAGCGGCGATGCAGAAGGGTCCAGCTCGTGCAGAAAGAGCACCAGCGCCTCATCCAGGCTGCGCAGCCAGCCGTGCGCCGTCCAGCGCTGCACCGTGTGCAGCAGGGTGGCCGTGGCGCTGTCGGCGGCCACCTTCGCAGCAGGCCGCGCCTGCGCCTCCTGGCGGTGCTCCTGGCCAGGGGTGTTCACAGTCAGATCTTGTTCTTCTCGTGTCATTGCATTCTTCATCACGGCGCCGCCCACAGGGCATCGAGCGCATCCATCAGCGCGCGCGGCGGCTTGTCGGCATACATGCCGGCGCCCGCAGCATCCACGCCCCGCAGAAACCAGTACACCACGCCACCCACATCGCGCTCGTAATCGTAACCAGGCAGGCGCAGCTGCAACAGGCGGTGCAGCGCATAGGTGTAGATCACATACTGCACATCGTAACGGTGCTGGAGCACTGCAGCCTGCATGGCAGCAGGTGTATAGGCCGTGCTGTCCGTGCCCAGCCAGTTCGATTTGTAGTCGAGCACGTAGTAGCGACCGCCGTGCTCCAGCACCAGGTCCATGTAGCCCTTGAGCATGCCATGGAGCCGGTTGTAAGCGAGCGCAGGCCGGGGCTGGCCGGGCGCAATGTGCTGCTGCACCAGCGCATCGAGCTGGGCAGACGATGCCTGGCCCACCACGGGCAGCCAGAATTCCATCTCGACCTGCCACTGCGCCAGTTGGGCCAGCGAAGGCCCGGCTTCACCCTGCAGCACCAGCGGCGCCTGCAACCATTGGCGCACGATGCCCTGCAGCGGCTCGGCCCAGTCGGCCCAGCCACGCACCTTGCAGCGGTGGGCAATGAGGCTGTCGAGTTGCGCAGGCTGCGCCAGTACGGTGCCAAAGCCTTCCTGCGCGCACCATTCCAGCATGCCGTGCAGAAAATTACCGGCATCCGGCCCCTTGGGGAAGGCGTGCAGGCTGCCGGGCTCGGCAGCGGCTGGACGCACGGGCAGCGTAGCGCCTGGCGTATCGGGGGCCACGTCCTGCAGCTCCAGGTACTGGTCTTCCTGGGCCGTTTCGGGCTCTGGCACCCGTCCATCCTGCGCCAAGGCATCAAAATCAATAGCATCCACTGGCTGCGGGGCCAGGCCTGCCACGTCGCCAACAGGGCCAACCGCTCCAACAGGGCCGAGCTTGTCGGTCAGCGCCGAGAAACTGGCGATCCACCAGTGTTCGTCGTAGCGACGCTGCGGTTGGCGCGGCGCATGCAGTGCGGGGGCCGGCGGCGGTGTGTAGCGCACAGCGTCCGGGCTGGTTGCTGGTGGCAGCGGCTGCACGGCCATGCCTGTGCAGCCTTGGGCAAACGCCTGCAAGGTGGCACCCAGCGTCGCATCCGGCAGCTTGTTGCCGCCCGCCAGCAGGTAGCCGACGGCGCTTTTCTCCAGCGTACCGGCCTTGCTGCTGCCCTTGGCGATGGGCGCAATGCCCAGCCACAGCGCGTACTGCGCGCGCGTGAGCGCCACGTACAGCAGGCGCATGTCTTCGCTGAGGCGTTCGTCGTTGTGGCCCGCCACGGCGGGCGCGTGCCTGTTGCTCAGCTCCACCACCAGGGCGCCCGTGGCCGCGTCGTGAAACTGGGCATAGCCCCGGCTCTTGCCATCGAAATCGCGCCAGCTGCTGATGAATGGCAGCAGCACCAGCGGGTACTCCAGGCCTTTGGATTTGTGGATAGTGACGATCTTGATCAGATCGGCATCGCTTTCCAGGTGCAGGATTTCCTCGTCGCCCTCGGGCCGCGCCATCTGCTCGGCCAGGGCGCGCATCAGCGCCTGCTCGCCATCGACGGCGGCCGAGGTGCGCTGCAGCCATTCGGCCAGGTGCAGCACATTGGTGAGGCGGCGCTCGCCTCCGGCCTGCGACAGCCAGCGCGCGGGCAGGTCAAAATCGAGCAGCCACTGGCGCAGCATGGGCAGCACGCCCTTTTTCTGCCACAGCTGCTGCAGCGCGCGCATGCGCAGGGCCAGTTGCTCCCAGTGTTGTTCGTCGTGGTTGAGCCGGTCCAGCGCCTGCCACGACCAGCCCATGGCGGCGGTGGCGAGGGCCGCGCGCAGCAGGCCGTCATCAGACGGCGCATGCACCGCGCGCAGCCAGCGCAGCATGTCGGCGGCTTCTGCAGTCTGGAAGACCGAATCGCGGTCGGACAGGTAGACGCTGGCCAAGCCGCGCAGCGCGAGCTGATCGCGCACCAGCTCAGCCTCGGCACGGCCGCGCACCAGCACGGCGATATCGGCCGGGCGCAGCGCCCGCTGCAGGGCATCGGGGCCGGTGCCAAACCCGGCCTGTCCGCGTTGCGCGGCATTGAGCCATTCGGTGATCTGCGCAGCCGCAGACGCTGCCATGCGGCGGCGGTACTGGCCTTCGGGCACGCCGGTGCGTGAGGATGCGGCACTGGCGGCGGCATCCTCTGCACCGCCTGCCCCCTCCGCGCCTTCGCCATCCGCTTCCCGCTCCGGTGCCAGCACGGTCCACAGCGTCATGGCGGGCTGGGTGGCTCCTTCCAGAAACAAGCCATCCCTGCGGCCATTGGCGCCCACGGGTACAAACGGTACCGGGTTGGCTGCGCCCTGGCGAAAGCGGAATGCACCGCTGTCATGCCCCTCGGCATGGGCAAAGCAGTGGTTGACGGCGTCGACCACCGCCGTGGTGGAGCGGTAGTTGGTGCCCAGCGAATAGTGGCGCCCGGCCGTTGCCGCACGGGCGCGCAGGTAGGTGTAGATATCTGCACCACGAAACGCATAGATCGCCTGCTTGGGGTCGCCAATCATGAAAAAACCCAGAGCGGCGTCGTTGGCGTCGATGGCATACACCCGCTCGAAGATGCGGTACTGCAGCGGGTCGGTGTCCTGAAACTCATCGATCATCGCCACCGGAAACTGCGCGCGGATGCGTGCTGCCAGCGCCTCGCCTCCTTCGGCCTGCAAGGCGGCGTCCAGGCGTTGCAGCAGGTCGTCAAAACCCAGCTCGGCTCGGCGCTGCTTTTCGGCGTTCAGCGCACGCCTGACGTGGCCCAGCGCATGGCGCAGCAAAAGCGGCTTGATCTGCGCTGCGGCTGGCAAGGCTTCGCCGTCGGCAGCCAGCCAGTCGTCCAGCGCTGCCAGCGCGGTGTGCGTGGGTACATTGGCGCCCTTTTTCAGGCGAATGCCCGACTGGCTGAAGGCGCGGATCTTTGCGGGTGCATCGGCCCCTTCGCTCCATGCGGCCATGCCGGCCATCCAGCCGTCGAACACGCCCTCTTCGTCTTTCTTGGGGTAGGTGGTGCCATTGAAGTGCGGCAGCAGCGTGGCAAAGAGTTGCTCCAGATCGGCGCGGTGGGCACGCCAGGCATCACGAGCGACTGCCTGCAGCTGCTCGCAGCGCTCGGTCTGCTCGGCAGCCTGGTTCAGGAGCGCCGCAACATCCACCTCCGCAGATGCTGGCAGCGCCTGGCCCTCGAACTGCCACTCGGCCTCCTGCCGCGCCAGCATGCCTTGCAGCGCATCTTGCAGCGCCGCGGGGGAAGCCACCACGGTCTGCAGGCTGCGCAACGCGCTGGCAGGCAGGCCGTAGAACTGGGTGCGCCAGTAATCCTGCACGACCTGGGTGAGCAGCTCGGTCTGGTCGGTCACCAGTTGCTGCTGGAACAGGCTGCCGCTGTCAAAGGCATGTTCGCGCAGCATGCGGTAGCACCAGCTGTGGATGGTGGAGACGGCGGCCTCGTCCATCCAGTTGGCGGCTTCACGCAAGCGGCGGGCGCAGCCGGGCCATTGGGCGTCGGGGTAGTCTGCACGCAGCGCCAGCAGCAAGGGATCGACCGCATCCAGCCCGATGGTGTCTGCCGGGTTGCGGCCAAACAACTCAGCTGCCTCGGCCAGGCGCTGGCGAATGCGGTCGCGCAGCTCCTGGGTCGCAGCGTCGGTGAAGGTGACCACCAGGATTTCTGGCGGCACCAGCGGGCGGCCATAGGCATTGCCTGCGCCATGCTGCAGCACCAGCCGCAGGTAGAGGGCCGCAATGGTGTAGGTTTTGCCCGTGCCCGCGCTCGCCTCGATCAGGCGGCTGCCCCACAGCGGAAACTGCAGGGGGTGCAGCGCCTGCACCGCGTCTGCCAGGCCTTGCGGCACGCTGCCCTGCCCGCTCATGGCGCGCCTCCCGTATCTGCCTCGCCACGGGCGATGCGACCCAGCGCTGCGGGGTCGTGGCTGCTGATGAGGCGCACGCATTCCAGCATCGGGCCATACAGCTGCGCCGCCAGTTGCGCAAATCGGCCATCGGCCTGCAGGTGGTCAAAATCGGGGTAGCTGCGCGCCAGCTCGGGCAGGCGCTGCACCTCTCCGGTGCCACGGTAGGCGTCGTCATATACGCTGGCAACCTGCTGCGCCTGCATGCCCTGCGCAGCGGCAATGCCGGTGCGTGCGGCCAGCGGCAGCGGCTCGCGCATGCCTTCAGCCCACAGCGCCAGCAGGGCGTGCCAGTGCATCCGGGCCTGCGCGCCGGGCAGCGGCGGCAATACGGCAATGCCCGATTCGCTGCACACCACGCTCACCAGCGGCCGCCCGGCTACGTGCCAGGCCAGGTGCTCCACCCAGTGGCGTAGCAGGCGGTCATGCCGCACTTCCTTGCCTGAATGCAGCCGCCCGGCGGAGAGCGTGATGCGCGCGCATTGCTCGGGGCGTGTGAGGTCTGGCCGGGGCAGGTCGGCCTCGGCCACGCCCGCTGCCGCGCGCAGGCCGCGCAGCCAGTCTGCCACGTCGATACCGGCATCGGCATCGCTGCTGCGCAGCTCCCAGGCTTCGCCCATTCGCTGCGGCCAGATGCGCAGTGCCTGGGCGTAATGCAGCAGGCCGCGCTGGGCCGCCTGGGTGGCAGGCTGCACCGCACATTCGGCAAAACCTTGCAGCGGCAGCATGCCTTCGCGCTGCAGGCGGGCTGCTGACAGTGCCAGCTGCGCTGCCAGATCGCCCGGCAGACTCTGGCCCTGCAGGGCCTGGGCGTCCTGCGACTCCAGCCAGGGCTGCACATCCGCCAGCAGGCGGGCCTGCAACTGCCAGGCCTGCAGGCCATCGGGGGTGAACATTTCGTCGTCCTGGCTGGTCAGGTCTTCCTCGGCAAAGTAGACGCGCAGGCGCTGGCGGAAGAAGGCCTGCACGGGTTGCAGGGCAAAGTCCTGCAGCATGCGCAATCCCACTGCGGTATCGCGCTCCTCCATCGGCAGCAGACCTGCGCCTGCCTCTTGATATTCATCAAGAATTGCAGGCGCATGCACGCCGTGCCATTCCTGCGCATAGGTGAACAGGCTGCCCGTGGGGTTGCCGCCTGCCATAGGCTGCGCGAAGTAACGCGGGCTGAAGGCCTGCAGCGGGTGTTCCAGCGTGATGGCGGCAAGCATGCGTGCGCGCTCCGCGTCGGTGGGCGGCTGGCTGCCGTCCGGCGCCTCGCCACCCCCCGCCAGTCGCCAGCCTTGTGAAAGATGGTCGCGCAACTGGCCAACCAGCACCGAGGCAGGCCGCACGGTGCTGTCGCGGATGCTGCGCCCCACCCAGCTGATGTAGAGCTGCTCGCGCGCCGAGAGCACGGCTTCCAGCAGCAGGTAGCGGTCGTCGTCGCGGCGCGAGCGGTCGCCCGGCCGGTATTCCTGGCGCATCAGGTCAAAATCGAGTACGGAGACGGGGCGCGGGTAGGCGCCGTCGTTCATGCCCAGCAGGCACACGAGCTTGAACGGGATCGCCCGCATCGGCATCAGCGAGCAGAAGCTCACCGAGCCCGCCATGAAGCGCTGGTTGAGGCTGCCAGCATCCATGCCCGCCAGCCACACCTCGCGCAGCACCGACAGCGGCACCGCGTCTGCAAACTCCGCGACCTTGCACTGGGTGAGCCATTTGTCCAGCCCCTGCAGCAGCTGATCGCGCAGCAGGCTTTCGCGCTCCTGGCGGGGTGCCAGCAGCAGCTCCAGCACGGTGCGGGCGCGCTCCACCCATTCCTCAGGCGACACCGGCTCGGCCAGCAGGGTGCAGGATTGCTCCAGCGCGCGCAGCAGCGCGGCCAGCCCGCCCAGCGCCACGGCATCGAGGCCGCCAATTTCGTCGTACGGCTCGATGTCTGCCAGCGCCTCGCCCTGCCCCACGGCAAAACCCAGCAGCATGCGGCGCAGGCCAAAGCGCCAGCTGTTGGTTTCTCCGGCCTGTGCAAGGCCGATGCGCGCGCGCTGCGCGCCATCCAGCCCCCAGCGCACGCCCGCGCCTTCGATCCAGCGGTGCAGCAGCGGCACATCGCTTTCACCAATGCCAAAGCGCTGGCGCACGGCGTCCACCGCCAGCAGATCCAGAATTTCGCTGACGGCAAAGCGGCTCTCCGGCATGGCCAGCACATGCTCCAGCGCCACCAGCAGCGGCGCGCGGCCGCGCTGGCCCTGGTCTGCCACGGTGTAGGGGATGTAGCGCGGGTCGTCGCGGCCGATGCGGCCAAACACGGCCTCGATATGCGGCGCGTAGTCGTTGATGTCCGGCACCATCACGATGATGTCGCGCGGCGCAAGCGCGGGGTCGGCATCCATGCGCGCCAGCAGCTGGTCGTGCAGGGCTTCCACCTCGCGCTGCGGGCTGAAAGCCGTCGCAAAGCGGATGGTGCCGTCCTGCACAGGCGAGAACACCGGCCAGCGCGCGCGGCTTTCTGCGAGCGGTCGCAGGTCCAGAATGTCGTCCTGCAACTGGGCCAGCATGTGGCGAGGTTCATCGTCGCTGAACAGGTCGATGCGGCCACCGTTGATGGGTGCCAGTTGCGCTGCGCATTGGCGCGAGTCATCAAACTCGTCGATCAGATGGATGTAATCGCGCCCCTGCTTGCCCCAGGCTGCCAACAGGGGGTGGGCATGCTGGTGCAGTTCGTCATCGCTCAGCACATGGGCCATGCTGCGCTTGCGGGCCTGGCGGCGGTACTGGTGGCGCAGCAGGTCCTTGTCGGCCACGATGTCCGACCAATGGTGGCGGCACGGGTTGTGCACGCACAGCAGCACCTGGCAGGTAGAAGAAATGGCAGCCAGTGCCTGCAAGGTCTGGGCAGGCATGGACGAGATACCGAACACCACAATGCGGCGCGGCAACCCCAGGGGTGTGGTGTGCGGTGCCTGCCAGAAGCCCAGAAACTGCTGGTGCACGGCAGCGCGGCTGGTCTGCATGCCTGCAGTGCCTACGTCGCCCAGCAGGCTGCGCCACAGCGCGGCCTGCCAGCGCTGGTCTGCCGCGAGTGGTGCCTCGCCGCCTCTGGCCGTGCGCAGCACATCGCGGCCCTGCGCCCAGTCTTCGAGCCAGTCTGCACGGTAGACCTGGTACTGGTCGAACAAATCGGCAATGCGCTCGGCCAGCTGGTAGCGCTTGCGCTGGTCGCCATCATCCTGCAGAAAGCGGCGCAGCGCGGCAAAGGTGTCCTGCTGCAGCAACTGAGGCAGCAGGTGCATCAGCCGCCAGGTCAGCGGTTGCTTGTCGAGCGGCGAAATCTCGGGCACCTGGTGCTTGCCCAGCACGGTGCGGTAGGCGCGCCACAGAAACTGCGCGGGCAGCTGCACATCGACGGCAGCCGTCACCCCACAGCCGCCTTGCGCCACGGGCTGCGCCAGCGACAGCTTGAGCCACTGCGCGATGCCATTGCTCTGCACCAGAATGGTTTCGCTCTCCAGCGGCGCGAGCGGGTAGCGCCGCATCCAGGCCACCACCAGATCGCGCAGGGCTTCGGGGTGGTTGCTGTGGATCACCATCAGACCGGGGGTGATGGCTGGCGATACGGGGGCGTTCATCGATGGCGGATCAGTCCTGCAGGGCGGAAAACATGGCACGCCACACCACCCAGGGGTTGGCTATAAAAAAATAATAGCTGTCCGCGCGTGTCATTGCTTGATTTCAGAATTTAAACACCATGAAATCCAACACCAACAAGCGCTGACAGCTCTCGTTTTGATAGATTGCGGTGGCCGCTACGCGCGGCATGCCCCATCAATCCACCGTGGCACCCGAGGATTTGACCACAGGCGCCCAGCTGGCCACTTCCGATTTGATGAAAACGCCGAACTGCTCGGGGGTGTTCTTTTCCGACACGGCGCCCAGCTTGGCATAGGCTTCCTTTACCTCGGGCTTGTCAAAGGCCTTGTTCATGGCGGCATTGAGCTTGTTGACCACCTCGGGCGGCGTACCTGCAGGGGCGATCAGGCCGAACCACGAAGATACATCAAACGGTTTGATACCGCTTTCTTCCATGGTGGGCAGGTCAGGCGCCGTGGGCGAGCGCTTGCTGGTGGTAACCGCCAACGCCTTGAGTTTGCCGTTCATCACATGCGGCCACGACGAGGGCATGTTGTCGAACATGAATTGCACCTGGCCAGCCATCAGGTCGGTGAGCGCGGGGGCGCTGCCCTTGTAGGGAATGTGCTGGGTCTTGAGGCCGGTGCGCAGCTTGAACAGTTCACCCGCCATGTGGATGGAGGTGCCGCTGCCGGAAGAAGCGTAGGACACCTTGTCCGGGTTGGCCTTGGCGTAGGCGATCAGCTCCTGCACGTTCTTGACGGGCACGCTGGGGTTGACCACCAGCACATTGGGCACCTTGGCGCCCAGGGCGACCGGCGCAAAGTCCTTGACGAGGTCAAAACGCACCTTGGGGTACAGCGTCTGGTTGATGGCGCTGGTCACCGCGACAAACAGCAAGGTGTAGCCATCGGGCTCAGCGCGCGCCACCTGTTCGGTGGCGATGTTGCTGCCCGCACCGGGCTTGTTGTCGATCACGAACGACTGGCCGAGCTCGGCCGTCAGTTCCTTGGCCATGATGCGGGCCACCACATCGGTGGTGCCGCCGGCAGAAAAGCCGACCACCACGCGCACGGGGCGCTCCGGGTATTTTTTGACGTCGGCTGCCTGCGCGGCCAAAGGCACCAGGGCGCTGGCACCCAGCAGTGCAGCGGCCAGAACGGTACGGCGCGATGCGGCATTGCCCAGGCCCTGGGCGCGGCGAGAAATATGGCTCATGTTTGTCCCCTTGAGAGCCTGCCGCTGAGCACGGCAGACCGGTTTGTTTGCCAGGGATCCCCTGCAGAACCCTCGCCAGATGGGCTGAACGTGGATCGGGACTCGCCGCAAAGCGTCTTTTGAAGCCAATAACCATCGTTATCGACGAAAAGACAATGCAGCGGGTCGCCCGAGACCACGCTCAGACCACGGCAGGGATTTTTGCAGAGGCTCACCGGGTGTGGCGCTGCATGCACAGCGGCAGGATCGTTGCCCGCAGCCGCACATGACGGCAGGTGGCGCCGGTCGTAATTGCCCGGAAACCACCAATGGCCGCCATTGTGCCATGGGCCATCCAGCGGAACCGGGGCCTTGGCGTGCAGCCATGCATGCATGGATGGGCAGGCGAGCAGTCACCGGTCGCGAACCCGGTTGTCAAAGGCCTTGCCCCACGCCTGCATGCCGCCCCGGCGTAACGACGCACCGGCGCTGCGGCGCAAGGCGGTTCCAGCCTCAGTGTGAAGGAGCCGGATCAGGTGGCGCGAACGGCTCGCTCCTGCTCAAGCTTTTCAAGCATGCGCCGGGTAATGGACTGGTTGGCGCCATTGCTGGCCGTGAACAGGAACATCGTCGCCTGCGGGTTGGACCAGCTCAGCTCCTTGGCAACCCATTCACCACGGCTGAGGAACTCCAGGCGCACCCCTTTTTGCACCTTGCGACCACATATGTGCAGGCCTGCTGCACCCGAAGCGGCTGGGGCCGCCGGAGCTGCTTGCGCCACCGAAACAGGCGCGGCAGCGGGTGCCTGCGCCACGGCAGCGGGTGCCTGCGGTGAGCCGCTGACCACCTCTGCTACCTCGGCCACCTCATCCTCCTGCACGACCTGCAACTCCACAATGGCACTGGGTGCCATATGGGCCACCGCAGTCAGTACAGGTGCAATCCGCTCCGGCATCCAGCCAATGCCGGTCAGCCCCGATTTCAGACGGGTCAGCAAGGACGGGATCAGCATGTCCGTTTCGATGCGTACCCCGGCTCCGGCGTGGGCATCAGCCAATGCCAGCACCTCGGGCACCACCTGGCGGTAGGCGCGGAAGCTCGACGAATCCATGCCCGCGCGTTGTGCTGTCTGGTACAGCACCCGGGGCCAGGCATTGGTGAGCACCGCCAGTACCGCCGGATCAACGTCAATGCTGCGCACATGCACAGCCACCATGGCCATGACGTCCTGCTCCATGGCGTCAAGGCTGCCTGCGTGCGCCGGTTGCGCACTGCCTGCAGGCGTGGCGCGTGCTGATGGCTCTGCCAGCGGTGCGAGTGCAGATTCCAGGCCGACGCCATCCGATGCCGCCAGTTCGGATTCGGGATGGATGCTGATCAGCTCGGAGGCATCCCATTGGCTTTCCATGGGCATGCTGCTGGGCTCGCCGACAAGGCCAGCCCTGATGCTGACAGGCGTCTTGCGGGGTGCCACGGGTGCGGCAGCATTCAACCGCACCAGCGCCTGCGCAAAATCCGCGCTGGCTGGCAGCTTGAGCGCCGACAAGGTCTCGACCGTCTCCAAGACCACGCCCGGAAACTGCGGGTAAGACACGGTGCTGCCGCCCTCTTTCAATGTGGTGGCCTTGTCCACGATGGCCTGCACCAGCAGGCGCGCCGGGTGCGCTGCATCCGTCCAGAAGCCGGCATCGTGCTCCGACAGGCGCTCCAGCACGGGGATCAGCCGCTTGTAGGCACGCACGGCGCCCACCGGGCAATGCTCCGGTATCGCGAACAGCTTTTTCAATTTGCGCGCAAACGCCTTGGTATTGGCTTTATCCGCCTGGCGCTTTGCTTCGGCCTTGGAGAGCAGCTCGGCATAGCTGTTCATCGCCAAAGTCATGATGCGCCGGTAGCTGATCTGCAGGTGATCGGCCATCACGCCCACCATGTCGGCGAGGAAGAGCGAAGTCACTTCGATGGAGATGCCCTGGTCCTGCAGGCTCGCCTGCAGGCTGTCCAGGTACACCGTGTGGTGCAGCGGATTGCCATTGCGCCAGTAGCGGGTGATCTTGCGCAGCGGCTGGTACACACGCTCCAGTGCAGTCCTGCTTTCCTCGGTCTGCTGCAGCAGGCTGATCTGGGCACGGCCCCACTCGATCTGGGCCCGCAGCATCTCCGACTCCAGCACACCAGCAAAGGCCATGCCGTCCCCCCCCATCAACTGGTGGTAATCGGCCGTTTTTCCCTGTGCAATCAGAAAGGCCAGCTCGCGCAGCCGCCTGGCGTAACCTACCGGCAAGGTGTCTCGGCGGCGCTTGAGCTGCTCCATGGCATCTTGCAGAACCGGTTCCTGATGACTGTTGGCTGAATCCAACAACTTGGCCCGCAAAGAGGCCAGGGCGGCATTGCCCATGGCCTTCATCAAGGGCTCTGCCTCCTGCAAAGCCTGCTCCAGGCAGGTATCGAATACGGATGCTGCGCGCTGTTCCACGGTAATCACTCCCCCAAAGTAAAACGCCCGGCACTTGCGCGAAGCGGCGGGCGGTGGTTGGCTTTACTTCAGGGCTTTGTAGCGCATACGCTTTGGCGCCGCCCCTTCTTCACCCAACCGCTTCTTCTTATCAATTTCGTATTCTTGATAGTTTCCATCAAAAAATACCCATTGGCTATCCCCTTCTGCAGCAAGGATATGGGTAGCGATGCGATCAAGGAACCAACGGTCGTGGGAAATCACCAACACAGTACCTGCATATTCCAGCAAAGCGTCTTCCAGCGCACGCAGGGTTTCCACGTCCAGGTCATTGGACGGCTCGTCCAGCAGCAGCACGTTGCCCCCCTGGATCAAGGTCTTTGCCAGGTGCAGGCGGCCTCGTTCCCCGCCGGAGAGGTTGCCGACCTTTTTCTGCTGGTCCTGACCATTGAAGTTGAAACGCCCGGCATAGGCGCGCGAAGCCATCTGGAACTTGCCCACATTGATGATATCGAGGCCGCCGGAGATGTCTTCCCACACCGTCTTTTCATCGGAGAGGGCATCGCGGCTCTGTTCCACATAGGCCATCTTCACGGTCTGGCCGATGTCGACTTCACCGGAATCGGGCTGCTCCTTGCCTGCAATCAGCTTGAACAGGGTCGACTTGCCCGCACCATTGGGGCCGATGATGCCGACGATGGCACCAGCGGGAATGTTCATGCTCAGGTTGTCGATCAGCAGACGGTCGCCAAAGGCCTTGGAGACGTTCTTGAACTCGATCACGCGGCTGCCCAGGCGCTCGGCCACAGGAATGAAGATTTCCTGCGTCTCGTTGCGCTGCTGGTATTCGTAGTCGCTCAGCTCTTCGAAGCGGGCAATACGGGCCTTGGACTTGGCCTGGCGCCCCTTGGCGTTCTGGCGCACCCATTCCAGCTCTTTCTTCAGCGCCTTGGCACGGGCTTCCTCGCCCTTCTGTTCCTGCTCCAGACGGTTGCCCTTCTGCAAGAGCCAATCGGAATAATTGCCCTTGTAGGGAATGCCGTGGCCCCGATCCAGTTCCAGAATCCACTCGGCGGCGTTGTCGAGGAAGTAGCGGTCGTGGGTAATGGCCACGACGGTGCCGCTGAAGCGGTGCAGGAACTGCTCCAGCCAGTCGACGGATTCCGCATCCAAGTGGTTGGTGGGTTCGTCGAGCAGCAGCATGTCGGGTTTGGACAACAGCAGCTTGCACAGCGCGACGCGGCGCTTTTCACCACCGGAGAGCTTGCCAACGATGGCATCCCATGGCGGCAGGCGCAGCGCATCCGCTGCGATTTCGAGCTGGTGTTCCGAATCAGTGCCAGCAGCTGCAATGATGGCTTCGAGCTGGCCTTGCTCCGCAGCCAGCGCATCAAAATCGGCGTCTTCTTCGGCATAGGCGGCATACACCTCTTCCAGGCGCGCCTTGGCGTTGTTCACCTCGGCCATGGCTTCTTCCACGGCCTGGCGCACGGTGTGCTCGGGGTTGAGCTGTGGCTCCTGCGGCAGGTAGCCGATGGACAGGCCCTGCATGGGAATGGCCTCTCCTTCGAACTCCTTGTCCACGCCCGCCATGATCTTGAGCAGCGACGATTTGCCAGAGCCGTTCAGGCCCAGCACGCCGATCTTGGCACCGGGGAAGAAGCTGAGCGAAATGCCCTTCAGAATCTGTCGCTTCGGAGGAACCGTCTTGGTGACGTTGTTCATCGAAAAAACGTATTGAGCCATGTGTTGTTTTGGTAAATCAGTAAAAAAATATGCGATTTTTGGTCGCGGCCACCCCAGGATTATCGGTGCATGCGACAATACCCCCAGTCAAAGGCTCCAGTTGCCTAGGACTTCAGCGCTAATGCTGGGGACGACGGACATCAGTTCCAGGCTCCACTCTTTGAACCCATCTGCCTTTGACTGGCGGCAATAACTCCAAGAAATTGCTGAGACAAGGCTGATACCCAGCGTCCAGGTTGGACGCATCTGATCCAATGACATTTGAAGAACTGAATCTGGCACCAGCCATTGTGCAGGCTGTGCGCGAGCAGGGCTATGACGCCCCTACCCCCATCCAGGCCCAGGCCATTCCCGTGGTGCTCCAAGGTGGAGACCTGTTGGCCGGTGCACAGACCGGCACCGGCAAGACCGCAGCGTTCACGCTGCCCTTGCTGCACCGCCTCACCCAATCCGAAGGTAGCCGCAACAAATGGGGCGGCAAGGCCATCCGCGCGCTGATCCTGGCGCCCACCCGCGAGCTGGCAGCCCAGGTGGAAGAGAACGTGCGCCACTATGCAACGCATCTGGACATCCAATCCACCGTCATCTTTGGCGGCGTTGGCATGAAGCCACAGATCGACCGCATCAAAAAAGGTATCGACGTACTGGTGGCCACGCCTGGCCGTCTGCTGGATCTGCAGCAGCAAGGCTTTCTGGACCTGTCCACCGTGGAAATCCTGGTGCTGGACGAAGCCGACCGCATGCTGGACATGGGCTTCATCCACGATGTGAAGAAGGTGCTGGCCCTGGTGCCCAAGGACAAGCAGAGCCTGCTGTTCTCCGCCACCTTCAGCGACGAGATCCGCGAACTGGCCAATGGCCTGCTGAAGAACCCGCAGTCCATCCAGGTCACCCCGCGCAACACCACGGTGCAGCGCATCAAGCAGGTGATCCACCCTGTGGGCCGCGGCAAGAAAAAGCAGGTGCTGCTGCACATCATCCAGGAAAACAACTGGAGCCAGGTGCTGGTGTTCACGCGCACCAAGTTTGGCGCCAACAATGTGGCTGATTTTCTGACCAAGAATGGCGTCTCTGCCATGGCCCTGCACGGCAACAAGAGCCAAAGCGCACGCACCCAGGCCCTCGAAGGCTTCAAGACGGGTGATCTGCGCGCCCTGGTCGCGACTGACATTGCAGCACGCGGCATCGACATCGACGAGCTGCCCAACGTGGTGAACTACGAGATCCCCAATGTCTCGGAAGACTACGTGCACCGCATCGGCCGCACGGGCCGCGCCGGTCGCGAAGGCAATGCCGTGAGCCTGGTGTGCATGGATGAAGAAGGCTTCATGATGGACATCGAGCGCTTCACCAAGCAGGAAATCCCGGTGCAGGTGATCGACGGCTTTGGCCCTGAAGAAGGCGAAAAGGCCGAACCCATCGCCATGGGCCGGCAAACCATCTGGGGCGGTGCCGGCAAGCCACCAAGCCGTGATGTGATGCAAGCGGCTGCCAAGGCTGCGCGCCAGGAAATGATGGAGCGCATCCGCACGACCAAGTCGACCCGCGGCACGGGCACCGCAGGCAATGCCAATGGCGGCCAACGCAACGCCAAGCGCGGTGCGGCCCCTCGCGCAGAAGCCAACGGCGAATTCGAGCCCGCAGGCGCAGAGCAGCCTCGCCGCGACCAGCGCCCTCCACGCCGTGATGCCAACCGCCAGGGCCCGCGCGGCTCCGGAGAGGCACGTCGGCCAGGTGGCCAAGGTGCACAGCCGCGCCACCCACAGGGTGCCAATCCGCGCCACAGCGGCCCGCGCGCTCCACGCCAGGATGAGCGCCAGCCCCGCGCCGATGCCCATCTGGGTACCCAGTTTGGTGGCACCGTGGATGGCCGCGATCACCGCCGCAGCGGCGCTGCGCAACCCGACCCCATGCGCACCAGCGTAGACAGCATGGCCGAACGCGGCCGTCGTGGCGGCTTTGGCGGCGGCAATCGCAATGGCGGCAATGGTGGGCGAGGAAATCGTAACCATTCGTTTTCAAGATAAGCATTTGCATGGTGAACAAATCTTCTTTTCGTTGATCTAGTCACCAGATTCCGCTACGGTAGGGCCGCATCAGAAAGAGATTTCCATGCGGCCCTTTGTTTCACCTGTACCTCTTGACACCCTCACGGTTGCGACCTGCAACACCCTGAATCTGGCGCTTGCCGAGCGCATGTTCTACCCCAACCAGGACGCCTACACGCGCAACCAGTACGAACGCAAGGTGCAGTGGCTGGGCAATCGCTTCCAGACGCTCAACGCCGACATCCTGGCCGTGCAGGAGGTCTGGGATGCCGCCGCGCTGCAGGAGGCCCTCAAGATCAGTGGCCTGCATTACCCCTTTGTGAGCGTGCCGGGCGCAGAGAACACCGATGGACAGCCTGGCGCCAGCGGTACACCCCGCGTGGGCATTGCCACGAGGCTCAAGGTGCTGGCCTGCCGCTCCTTTCCAGATTTCCCGGCAGGCCTTGGCCAGCCGATTCCGGGTCTGGGCATGCACGACAAATTCGAGCGCCCGCCGCTGGTGGCCACCTTGCAGATGAAGCACGGCCAGGTGGTGTCGGTGCTCACATGCCACCTCAAATCCAAGCGCCCCAAATTCCTGCAGGACGAAGCAGGCAATCCGCTCGAAGACCGCGACAACCCCAAGATTGCGGCACTCGCCTCGCTACGCTCGCTCATCATGCGCGGGGTGGAAGCCCTGGCCCTGCGCTGCCTCGTGATCGATCTGCTGCGCCATACGCGCATGCCCCTGGTGGTGATGGGCGACTTCAATGACACGCCCGACAGCGTCACCACGCAGCTGATTGCGGCCACATCCGAGGTCGCCTATGACCGGGGAGCACGCGACCGCGCCCTGTTCAATGCCTACGATCTGCTTGGTGATGCGGCCCTCAAGAAGGATGTCGCCTATTCGCACATCCACCAGGGCGCACCTGCCGTGCTCGACCAGATTCTGGTGAGCGAGGAGTTTGACCCGGGCAGCAAGCATTCCATTGGCGATGTGCGCCGGGTGGACTATTTCAACGACCACCTGCATGAAGGCCGCGACCGCACACGCTCCGATCACGGGTTTGTCCGCGCCCTGCTGCGCCTGCGCATCCCGGACAAGGAACAGGCAGCCAGCCCACCCGGCTCGGCCGGAGCCCCGCCGGTCGCTGGTACATTCGAAGGGTCTTGACTCCCGGCTGCAACCACAGCAGCAGTCGGCTTTTCTTTCGCACCCATCCTACGCAGACACCCGCCTCTGTTTTGCATAATGGCAACATAATTTTCAGGAGGGCCGTGCTTCGTCACGCAACAACAATGATGCAACCCCATTCCTCTCTCACTGCCTCGCGCTGGATGACGCTCAGTGCCGTTTCTGCAGCAGTCCTGCTGAGCGCATGCACCAGCACGCCCCTGCCACCCTGGACGAGCGCGCCCACGGCAACGCCCGGCACGGTCACCACCGCCCCCAAGAGCCAGGGGCCTGCCCCCGTGCACATCCCCGGTGTCAGCAACCCGGGGGTCATCAGCACCCCCGTGGAAACCACGCCGCTGCAGGCCGTCCCCTTGAGCGTGTGGCAGGAAAGCCCCGAAGTTGCCGCACGGTTTCCAGACCCGGCCACCCCTTACAGCACCCCTGGCCTGACCAACGGACGCACCACATTCACCAGCAATGCGGAATTGGGCCAGATGCTGCGCCAGATTGCGTCAGCACCGGCTGGGGGAACCAAGGCCGAGCTGATCACGGCCGGCACCTCGCAGGAAGGCACCCCCATCCATGCCTTGCTGCTCACGCGCGCTGCTGGCACCAGCTTGCACGACCTCGATGCCAGCGGACGCCCAACGGTATTGCTGATCGGCCAGCAGCACGGTGACGAGCCTGCCGGCAGCGAAGCCCTGCTTGCCATGGCACAATCCCTCGCGCAGGGCCCACTTGGGCCTTTGCTCGACAAGCTGAATGTCTTGCTGGTGCCGCGCGCCAACCCCGATGGCGCTGCCTCGGGCCGACGCACCACCTCCAACGGCATCGACATGAACCGCGACCACCTGCTGCTGCAGACGCCTGAAGCCGATGCGCTGGCCAAGCTCAGCCGCAACTACCGTCCCGTCGCGGTATTTGATTCGCATGAATTCACCGTTGCCGGACGCTATCTGGAAAAATTCCAGGCCGTACAGCGCTACGACGCCCTGCTGCAGACCCCGACCACGGCCAATACGCATGAATTTGTGGGCAAGGCCGCCAATGAATGGTATCTGCTGCCCATGCAGAAGGCGCTGACCGACCAGGGCATGAGCACCAACTGGTACTACACCACCACGAAGAAGGCCGACGACCTGACACTGTCGATGGGCGGCGTGCGCCCCGATACCGGCCGCAATGTCTATGCCCTCAAGAATGCGCCCAGCCTGTTGATCGAGACCCGTGGCGTCGGCATTGGTCGCGCCCATATCCAGCGCCGCGTCCACAGCCATGTGGTGGCTCTCACATCAGCACTGCAGACCACGGCGCAGCGCGCCAAGGAGTTGGAGCAGGTGCGCGCATTCGTGGCCCGCGACGTGGCTTCGCAGGCCTGCCGGGGCCAGTTCACCCTCGAATCCCAGCAAACCACCGAAAAGCGGCGCATCGTCTTCCTCGACCCGCAGACGGGTGAGGACCGTCCGCAGGAAGTGGACTGGAAGTCGTCCGTCAAGCTGCAGCCGGGCGAGAGCCGTGCCCGCCCTTGCGGCTACTGGCTGTCCACCAATGCCGGTGAAGCCGCCGACAAGCTGCGCGCCCTGGGGCTGCAGGTACTGCGGGTGGCCGAGCCGGGCAATATGCTGGCAGACACCTACCAGGAAGTAGAACGCAGCAGCAGCGCCAAGAATGATGTGCTGGGCCCCTCTTCCCGCTCGGTGGAGCGGGTCAAGGTTCAGTTGCAGCGCATTGCCATCGATGTGCCGGAAGGCAGCTACTACGTGCCATTGAACCAGCCCATGGCCAACCTGGCCATTGCCGCCCTGGAGCCCGATACCCAAAGCAGCTTTTTTGCCAATCACATCATCACCGGCCTGAGCGATGTGGCCCGGTCGATGAACAATCCATCGCTGGTGTACGACGAAACGGATTGAGCTGCCTCGTGCGCACGGCCTGACCGGCAGCCCTGAACAAGAAAGCCACCCCGGCATGCCAGGGTGGCTTTCTTCTTTCCTCTTTCTTGTTTGGCTCCGTCAGGCTATTCGCTGCAGGTAAGGCCCCTGCAGCATGTACATGCGGATCGCACTGCGGTACTGGCCGTTCGAAAAGAACTCATCCACCAGCTCGCCCTCCGGCTGAAAGCCCAGCTTGCCATAGATGTGGATGGCCTTGGCGTTTTCCTTGTCGACGTACAGGTAAATCTTGTGCAGGTTCAGCACACGAAAGCCATGGTCCAACGCCAGTCGCGTGGCATGGGCTGCAATGCCCTTGCCCTGCTGGTCGGGGGCGATGATGATCTGAAACTCTGCGCTGCGGTGGATCAGATTGATCTCCACCAACTCCACGAGGCCAGCGCGCTCACCCGCGTGCTGCACCACAAAGCGCCGCTCGCCCTGGTCATGCACATGGGCATCGTACAGGCTGGTCAGCTCATCAAATGTGGCGTAGGGCTCCTCGAACCAGTACCGCATGACGCTGGCATTGTTGTCCAGCAGGTGCACGAAGCGCAAATCCTCACGTTCCAGTGGCCTCAGTTGAATATTCGTATTCATGAATCAATCCTTTTTAATTTCTAATCAATTTCAAATTCTTTGCCATGAGCAACTGCCCGCTTAGGGAGCCTCTGCAAAACCCTCGCCAGATGGGATGGACGCGGATCGGGATGAGCCGCAAGGCGTCTTCCTCGGCAATAGCCGTAGCTATTGCCGAGGAAGACAACGCAGCGGATCGCCCGAGACCGCGTTCAGGCCACGGCAGGGAGTTTTGCAGAGGTTCCTTAGCGCGTGCGTGTGCGCCAGGCCACCCAGGCGGTGACCAGCAGCAAAAGGGTCGCCAGCAGCAGCACCGCGGCAAAGCCTTTATCGAAGGCGGCGCTGGCCGCTTGCACCAGGCTTTGGGCGGCATCCAGCGGCATGCGTTCCGACGCCAGCAGGGCTTCGTCCAGGCTGTCGCGCACCGTAGGTGGCAATGCAGCCGCAGCAGCCGCTTCTGGCACGACCAGCGAATGGGCATAGACGGCCGAGAGCAGGCTGCCCATGACAGTCACCCCCAGGGCGCCACCCAGCTCGTACGACACCTCCTCCACCGAGGCTGCCATGCCGGCACGGTCGGCAGGCGCACGCATCAGCATGGTGGCCGAGGCCGCCGTGATGGCACCGCCAATCCCCAGACCCAGCAGCACCAGGCTCAGCGACTGCCACAGCGCTGTCGCCTCGTGCAGTGCCAGATAGGCCCCCATGCCCAGGCCGGAGGCCAGCAGTGCCAGCGCCAGCAGACGGCTGCTGCCCCAGCGCGGCAGCAGGCGCCCGGCAATAGGGCCTGCCACGAAGGCTGCAATCGGCAGCGGCAATACGGCCCAGCCAGCCTCCAGCGGGCTGAAGCCCAGCACCAGTTGCAGGCGCTGGCTGAACACCAGCTCCATGCCCAGCAGCGCAGCCGCCGCCACCAGGGCCGAGATCACGGCGGTGCTGAAGCCCTTGTCCTGAAACAGGGCCAGATCGAGCAGCGGGTGGCTGCTGCTGCGCTGGCGGCGCACAAAGATCCACAGGAAGCCAATACCTGTCAACAACGCGAAGGCAGCCAAGGCCCAGTCCGGTGATTGCTTGCCCAGCTCCTTGATCGCATAGGTGCCTGCCATCAGGCCCAGCATGACCTGGATGGAGGCCACCAGATCCCAGGGCCGCTCCCGATTGCCTTGGCTGGCGGGGATGTACCGCCAGGCGAGCGGCAAGGCGATCAGCACGATGGGCACGTTGATCAGGAACACCGAGCCCCACCAGAAGTGCTCCAGCAGCGCCCCGCCCAGCACCGGGCCAAAGGCAGCGCCACCAGAAGCCACCGAGGCCCAGATGCCGATGGCCAGGGCGCGCTCCTTCTCGTCGCAAAAGCTCAGTCGGATCAGCGACAGCGTGGCCGGCATCATCATGGCCGCGCCCACGCCCAGCAGCGCACGGGCCGCGATCAGCACGCCCGCGCTTGGCGCAAAGGCCGCCGCCAGCGAGGCACCGCCAAATACGGCCAGGCCCGCGATGAACAGGCGCTTGTGGCCCAGGCGGTCGCCCAGCGTGCCCATGCCCAGCAGCAGGCCGGAGACGACGAGGGAGTAGCTGTTGATGATCCAGAGCTTGGCCGATGCGGTGGCAGCCAGGTCATGGGTGAGACGCGGCAGTGCCGTATACAGCACCGTCATGTCGATGACGATGAGCAGCAGCGCGACGGAGACGATGCCCAGCACCAGCCAGCGGCGAGACCCGAGGCCCGGAGTCAGCGAAGTGGAGCGTGTTGTGGTTTGCATGGAATCCTCTTGTGGAGGGAGGTTGTCTTGAATAAAACCCCATGGTCTATCATTTTTATATTTGATAAAAGCTTAGATTAATCAGTAAAATTGATGCATGGAATGGACTCTTGAGCGCCTGAACCAATTCGTCACCGTGGCCGACTGCGGCTCCATGACCCAGGCTGCGCGGCGGCTGGGGCGCGCCCAGTCGGCAGTGAGCATGGCCATGGGCCTGCTGGAGGCGGACCTGGGGCTGGCGCTGTTCCAGCGCATCGGGCGCTCGGTGCACCTCACGCCGGCGGGGGAAGTCATGCTGGTGGAGGCGCGGGCCCTGCTCAACCAGGCCCAGGCGCTCGATCTGCGCGCCCAGGCGCTGGCCGCCGGTCAGGCCGCACAGCTGTGCGTGGCCATTGACGAGGCCCTGCCCTACCCACCAATCGCCAGACTGCTACGGGAGCTGGCGCAGCAGTTTCCTGCGCTGGAATTGACCCTGCTCAATGGCACTGCAGCCGAGGTGGCCCAAACCGTGCAGTCGCGCCAGGCGGCGCTGGCCTTCCAGTTCGTGCGCGGGCCTGCGGACGCGCAGTTTGCCCAGAGCTATGTGGCAGGCGTGCCGCAGATGGTGTTCGTGGCGCGAGACCATCCGTTGGCTGCAAAGACCCGCATCACCCGCGAGGACCTGGCCAGCCACCGCCAGTTGGTGATGCACATCGAAGACGTTGAAGACCTCGTGATCAGCCCGCGCATCTGGCGTTCGGAGAGCTTTTACGTGCTCGCCGACATGCTGGCCGACGGCATAGGCTGGGGCATCCTGCCACGCAACATTGCCGAGGCACCGGGCATCGAGCCGCGCATCGTCGCACTCGATTGCCCGGAACTGCGCCTGCCACCGTTGGCCGTGCGCATGCTCAGCCTGCAGGGCGCAACGCTGGACGGCACCGCGCTATGGCTGCAGCAGCGGCTGGCGGAGCTGCTGATACTGGGCGATTGAGCCAGCGCTGAACGGCACACCCTCTAAACCAAGGCAAATTGGCAATCCATGAAACACCACCTGATCGCATCACTTGCAGTTCTGAGCGTCGCCTCATGCACCAATATTCCTCATTTCAACCGCCCGCCCCCGGACACGGGCATCCGGTACGATTCAAAGGCATCCATCACCGGCATTCCAACCATGTCAGCAGCCGAGTTGACACGCCAGAAAGGACTGGCCAACAACGGTGACGGCAGAGCCGCCTTCAACGTGTATACGTACTACCGATCTACCGCCAATGACCAGCCAAAGGCCATGGAGTGGCTCTTGATGTCCGGCGAGCTGGGCTACCCGTCTTCGCAATACATCCTGGCCCAGATCTACCGGCATGAGAACAACTACGAGAGAGCCATCTACTGGGCACGAAAAGCGAGGGACAGTGGCTACCCCAATGCGCAGTCAACCCTGGAATCGTTGGAGAGCGAGCAGCCATGAAAAAGGCCCACAGCGTGGGCCCCGCATGAAGATCAAGCCTTGTGATTGCGGAACGCGCTCACACCCCCGCAGCGTTCAGATTCCGAGAAACCTGAACGGCTCGGCAGGCCTGAAGGCACTGGTGGCATCCCCGGCAAAGGGATGGTCCTGGTTGGGCCCCAGATCAAGCTTGAGCACCTTTCCCTTGCCGCTGCTGAAATCGATGCGCTTGAGATCCACCCAGAAGGTATTGGGCGTGAGTGCCGACTCAAAGAAATACAGCTTGCGTTGGTGGTCAAACACGGTGCGCCAGCGCGTCGACGAGATATTGGGCTCGCCAGGGGTGGTCAAGCCATAGGGCACCGAGACATTGCGGATGACGCTGAAGACGCTTGCAAGCGTCTTGTTGGCATCCTGGTCCTTGGGAATGGCGTTTACATAGAACGAGGCGCGGGCAAAGCGGTCTGCTGCGCGATTGGTGCCCGGCAACATCGTCGTTCCACCCACCTGCTGCCAATAGCTGTTGAGCGCCAGTTGCTGGTCAAAAACAGGCGAGTTCGTCATTACCTGGTAGCTGCGGCTGTGGCGAATGACTTGACGCCCATCAATATATTCAACGATGGCGCTGTCACCGCTGGCGTCCGATATCGACAGATGCAGCGTAGCCAGCCGGCTTTCGCCTGGAACGCTATCCGTGACAATGGTGAAAGGCTGCTGTTGCAAGGCGGCCACCGCCTCTTCGACGGTCGCAAAATTATCCAGAACATACTGTGCCCAGGCAGCGATGCTCAACCCCGGCTTGCTGTTCGAATCGAATTTGGGGTACTGCGACTCCACGAGCCACAGCAGGTTGGCGCTCAGGCCCGCCTCATTGACGCCATCGGTTGTGGAGATGTCATAGCCCGATGTGACGACACTGCCATAACGCGACGTCCAGCGCAGCGAATTCGGCCCTGCTTCACCGCTTCTCGCCATACCGCGCGGCATCACCCACAGGTTGCTCGTGATATCGCTCTTCCAGTCCATGGAGCGCGCGGTGACCACTTGCCCGCCATCGCCCAGAAAGACCAGCCTCGTGCATGCCGACGCGCCGGGCAGTGCATTCAGCAACGCCAGGCTGAGAAGCAATGGCTTGATACCAAGGAACCGGCTCCTGCAGGAATGCATGCAATTGCCCTTGGTAGGTTTGGAGATCGCCATACGTCGGTCCTTCAGCGCGGAGTGGAGCTTCCGCTTGCCTTCCAGGCACCGTCACCCTGCTTGCAGAACCAGAACTGCCAGTTTTCCGACTGGCTGCCTCTTGCCACATCGGCCTTGACCAGCCTGCATGTGTTGGCAGATTTTGTCTGCGCCGTCTGCAAAGGCGTCAAAACCACCTTGATGGCCTTGGATGCCACCGCGTTGGTGCTGCTCCAGGACTTGGCCACGCCATCCTGAGGGCTCTCCAGCACGCTGCCCAGGGCCGAACGAAACGAAGGCAAATCCTTTGCCGGAATATTCCGGATGATCGTGTCATTCAGAAAAAAAGCGGGGGCCACCTGCGCGGAAATCTGCATGGCCGATGCAGCCAGTCCACAGGCAACAGCGAAGTTTCGGAAAAAGGCGTTTTTGTTCATGGGAAGACAATGGATGGGTGAGGAAAGTACGGAAAAATCCGTGCAAATTGCGCTTTTCATTGCGCATTTCATTCGGTTTGAAAACGCAGGCTTGCATGCTTTGGATATCTACTGATAGCCAACGTTACCACACGAAGCTCTTTTTAACCATGCCGCTTCTTTGCCATAACATCCGCTGCGGCGGTTGCAATCAGGAGCCAGCTACAAACTATCGATGGCCGTGGTCGTGGCGCAGAAGTATTCAAGCGCCCTGCCGGCCTCCATGCTGCTCAGCGCTTCGATATCGAGCGCATCCATATCCACATCGGAATACCCCATCGCCCAGCTGGCGAACCGGCGCTCCCCTGCAAGTTCCTGCGTCAGCAACGGGTTGAAATGCCTGTGCCGTGCATCCACTGCCAGCTTGGTGGCCAGGGGTGAAATCGCCTCTGCGGGTCCTTCGACATACTGCGCAAATCGCTCTCCGTCGAAAACCAGTATCCCTGTGATGCCCTGGATGGCGTTGAGTTCTCTGGCCTGCTTGACGATCTGTCCAACCTGGTGAACGTCCAGATCAGGGGCTATCTGGCTTGTGTAAAGGAGACAGTACAATGGAGGCGACATAGATAGGGCTTTCGACGAGGTACTCGGCCATGTTAACTGCCTCGCAGCCTATCACCAGTGCGCTTTCACTGCTTGGGCGAGAGCGGATGGTCGCGCCTGAAAAGCTCCCACTCCTCAATCTGCGAGCCGTCGGGAAGCACACAGATGCCTACCTGCCCCTGGGGCGTATCCTTGATCTGCAATGCCCCACCCCTCTTGACGCAGTATGCCGAGGCCGGGTTGGGCATGCCAATGCGGGGCTGCGGCTCGGTCTGCGCACAGGCACTGACAGCAAGAGCGCAGAGGGTGCTGGCAATGGGGCTCAAGGGATGGGTCATGAAGTCATGATAGCGAACCTGGACTAAGCGACCTGGAAAGCTGGCACTGCTGCGAGCGTTTCGCTGCCTCACTTCTGCAATGCCTGCGTGCAAGAATGCTTTCACGGGCATCTCGCAAAGCAACGACGGCAGTGCAAGGGCTCGGGCCACTGCTGGGCTTCGCCCAAAGTGGCGCGCGCCCACTACCCACCGGCCAAGTAATGATATTTATAAAAATTATCAAATTCAATTTATTATAAATTTAATATATCATTGCACCCTTATAGAGAGAGGGAATACCACGACAAAAAGTTAGTTCAGCTTTGAGCCTGCGCATAGCAGGCTCTTTTTTTGCCCCGCAACGAGAAAAAATACAAATATTTTTCAAGAATCGATAGTGATGCGCTAATATCGATTCCTCGATTTGCGCCGAGTTCGTGCTCTCCTCCCTCCCTCTCTATACTTGCACGATATCCCTGGTAACCCAGGGTCGGCTTTTTTACAGCGAAACTCGCGCCACCTTCGGGTGGCTTCTTTTTTGCCTGAAGGGCGCGGGTACCTGCCGACATGCGCAAGGATCGCAATGGGGTGCTCACTGACGCTCTCATGCAGGCTTCCGCTCCGCTCTCTCTCAGTCACTGGAGCTTTCGATCTGTGATCCGCTGGGTAGCGTCCGGCCTCTTCTCCCATTTCGGCTTGGGGTGTGCTGGGCATCTGCCACTGCCATTAGTCAAAAGCGCTTTGCATCCAGGCCGGGTGCAGGGCTTAGGCGGTTTCCTTGGCATCCGCCTTCCGCACTACCTCAAGCTATCCCTCAGCCCTTCCCTGCCAAACGCACAAGGGTTTTTACCTATAAACCTTTTGAGCAAGAAGAACACAATTGAGTCACTCACCAGAAACTCCATCTAGAGAGAGATCACGACTGAATCCTATTCAAGCCCTCTGCTATCGGTAAGTTTCAGTGAGTGAAGGGCCTACCCAGTAGGCCCTTTCTGTTTTTGACGAGCATCGCTGCCACCTCCGGCTCGGCCTTCCTTGGCTTTGCCATTCTGTGCTTGTCAAAATCAGTCTGTTCCGAGGCCATGCATTCCTGAAAACTTGCGTCTCACATCTTTGAAGCCATAGGCTCTCCAAAGTAGCAAAACCGCCCGGGCCGGATGTCCGTTGCCAAGCTGGCAACTGGTGGGCGTCCCCCAGCCAAAGCAACCAGGTGAGTCCCTAAATTCCGGGCATAATAACAAGCGGTCATGAAGATCGCTGATTGGCCAATGCGGCGCGCTCCGCATCTGGTCAAAATTTCAATTGCGGAAAAGTCAACTTTCCTCAATCAAATCAAACTCCTGCCCGTAGCTCAGTTGGATAGAGCAACAGCCTTCTAAGCTGTGGGTCACTGGTTCGATTCCAGTCGGGCAGGCCAGCCTATACAACGATTCAATGCTATCAATTCTATAGTTTTCCGCTTCGGAAAACTGTTGATTTGCACAGCCTTCCAGCCAAGTCTTTCAGTTTTCGCCGTAGCAAAAGCGAAGCAAAATTTCGTCTAAAACCCAAGCATTTATCCCGGGTTTATTCCATTTTTGGTTGCAAAATGTGCCAGCAACCAAGGAGCCGGAAGATGACTCTTTAGAACAGTTGAGGTCGCCGCCCTAGCTCTTGGCTCCAGGGTGGCAGTACAGAAAACTTCCAGATTGAAGGGGGGGTGAAGTGGAAGAACTGCCCTCCGCACCTACAGCGCGCGTAGAACCAAAACTATTTCCTCCGTGGAAATTCAGGATATGGAGGCCGTTTGACCTTCATGTATTGCTTCTCAAGCCAAGGGCTCAGGATTTTTAGACTGCTCCCAATCTCAGCGGGAGAAGGTCCACAGATCCAAATCTGAGGCCATTGCTGCAACTCTGCTTCATCCCACTCGATGCCACGAAGCAAGAGCACATTGTCCCGCTCCTTCCACACCTCTGCCTTTTCCAAAGCCTGGCAAAGCAACCTCGCAGGATCTTCGCGATCCACCAAGCAGGTGCAGTCAGAACCGTTATGGGCGCGGGTCGTGACCAAATTTCCATGCAGTCTTGGTCTGAATTGCAACAGATGGACAGGCAGAAACACGCCAGCATGCTGCAGCCTCAGAACACAGGATGGATAGCCTGCCTTTTTCTTGGCTGCAATGTACCCGTCAGTTCCAGGAGAGGCCCTGCCCTGATTAAACCTACCGGGCAAATCCCCGACTTCAAAGTGTGCAAATGATTCCATGGCAACTCCAGATTACTGTATAAATATACAGTGTTTTGGAGATCGACATGATTGGATCAAGATACTGGCAATGGCACATCAAGCCACAAGATCAATGGGTCAAGATGCAGGAGCATGAGCGCGCGGACAGCATCAAGTCGTCGCACCCCGAGGCCATGCAGGTTCTCGGCTCAATGATCTGGCGCTGCGCACCAACACCTGCGGAAATGCGGGAAGTCTGCCGTGATCTGGGGCCGGATGTGCCGTTTTGATGGCGGTTCTTCGTCACCCTTCACCCCCAGAACTGCCCATGCAGCAGCTTTAGTTTGGAGGCCAGCGTCTCCGGGTCGTTCTGCATGTGCAGGACTGGGGTGGTTCCGATGCTCACATGCTCAAAGCCGAACTCAACATTCGGGCATCTCCCCTCAATCGATTCACCGAACTGGGGGGCTCCAAACAACGATAGTGGCATAACTGCTTCTGGAGTTTGGGGTAGCTCGGCCTCAGGTCAATTTATTCAGCAAAGCCCATCTATTCCGACAAATACATAACACGCTGTAGTATATGTAATCTTAGGGAAATGCAAATGTTGCAATGCAGCCCAACCCGAAAAAGGAGAATCGAGATGGAAAAACCGTTTTTTGAGTTAACAAACGAACAACGCAGATATTTAGGACTTGATCCTATTGAAAAAGGCTGGGAGCTTGTAAAATTATTCGACAGCTATGTGTATTTTGATGGAGATATTATCCGCAAAGAAATTACCTCCAGCGAAAACTCTTACACAGAAAGAAATTTGAAAGAAACAACGACAGAGAATCGAACCATCCTACTCCCAAAAACGGAAAAAGGAAAACCCAAGAAGCTTAACTTCACTGCCACCCAAACCTTCAAAGGAATAGGGGTCTATTTTTCATTCTCTGAAAGCTTTCTTACTATCTCCAACTACACAACTCAGACTGAATATCACAGTGAAAGATTTACCAATAAAAATATCGAGTATTTGAAGTTGTGGCTTAAAGAGTGGATTGCTGATTCATCAAAAGATGATCTTCAAGACATCGAAAAATTCAGAACTGCCAACAGAACTCACTGCAAATACAAAGAAGGCGACTTCTTTGCCTTCAAAATAGAGAGAAGAAAATGGGGATTTGGACGAATACTATTCGATGTACAAAAGAACATAAAAACCAAGAAAATCCAAAGAAATGAGCACTATGGATTGACAAATTTGATGGGAAAGTGCCTTGTCGTGAAGGTGTATCACAAAACAAGCAACAGCATAAATGTCGATCTTGATGAGCTTTCGAGAACAATGGCACTCCCATCGCAGTTCATCATGGACAATCATTTTTACTATGGAGAAAACTTGATAATTGGTCACAAACCTCTTACAACCGATGAGCTTGATATGCCAATTTCGTATAGCCAAAGTATCAATAGCGATGATCGCAACAAAGTCTACATACAGCACGGACTTATTTACAAAGAACTCGACATCTCAAAATTTAACAAATACCTCACACATGAAGATGAATCCCTATACAATGGACATCTAGAAAATCCATACAGAAAAGAAAGCTCGGGATTCGGATTAAATATTAATACTCTTCAATCTTGCATAACAGAGAAATCCAATCAACCATATTGGACATGTACAACAGAGTGTTATGACAGAAAATTTGATTTAAGAAATCCTGAGAATCAGAAAATAAAAATAGAAATATTTAAAGCTTTTGATCTCGATCCGGACAAAAGCAATACAGAAAATTTAAATCAATAATAGCCCACCTTAACTATTACAAAGACACTTTGACATCTTGGCTGCTGCTTTCCATGCCATGGATTCAGAGCTGTCCATTGCTGTGATTCCAGCAACCTGACCGCACAAACGAAAAAATAGCCTCCCAGGCGCCGCATTTGGCACCTGAGAGGCTCGCTCTATTTCGGCAGACTAAGCTGAGCGTCTACGGCCTCGCACCAGGCCAAACACCGCCAGCAATGAAGACAACGAGATCACACTCCACAGGCCCAGAGTCGGTACAGGAGTTGGCGTAGGAGTGACAACAGGCTCAGCAGCAATCATGATGCTGTAGCTCTGGGTCAGATTGTTCACCGCAGCCTTGGCCACGCTGGCCGCGCCTACCTGGGTGCTGTCCGAGATAGTGATGCTGAAATTGCTGGTCTGCGCCTTGGTTGGCGTGCCGGTGATCGCGCCCGTTACTGGGTCCAGGGTCAGGCCATCAGGCAGCGCTCCGCTCAAGGTGAACGAGTATGGCGGCACCCCTCCGGCAACTACGATGCGGGCACTGTACGCTTGGCCAACCTGCCCTGCAGGCAGTGCTTGGCCATCAGCAGGAATCGTCAGGTCGAGCGGGTCAATGACAATTGCAAAAGATGTGTTCTTTACTTGGCTCGCATCATCCGCAACTGTGACAGTAACCTGCGATGTACCTGCTGCCGTCGGTGTTCCGCTAATGATGCCTGATACAGGGTCAATCGTCAGATTCGCTGGTAGGCCTGAGGCAGACCAGTTGTAGGGCGCAACTCCGCCTGTTGCCTGTAGAGTCACGCTATAGAGTTGGTTAATGCGCCCTGCTAGCGTGCTTGGCACTGTGATTACAGGTTCCGAGATGGGCGTGACACTCACTACGGCCGAGGCTGGTCCCGTTATGTCACCTTGATTGGTTACCGTCGCGGTGCAGTCGTATGTAGTTCCATTCGTCAGTCCGGTAACCGTGATCGGGCTGCTCGCGCCTGTGGCAGATACCGACGAATCACCACCTTGCGGAGTGCAGCTAACAGCATAGTGCTTCAGAGGATAGGCGCCAGAATCCGAAGCGTTCACTGTGAATGTGGCTTGGCTATCCCCTCTGGAAGCAAGGGAGAGATTGGGTGCAATGGGCAGAGATGTATAGGCAATCTCGGCGGTAAAGGCCAGATCTCCAGAGGTTGATTGCTCCCAGGCATTCGTAGTCAGTTCGGATACGGTGGTGGCATCGAAGCCGTAAACGAAATTACCGCCCGGGTAGATGTCGCTACTCCAGAAACCCCACATTGCACCGGCTTGAGCGGGCCAGGATGTTTCAAGGACACTGGCAAACAGCACATACTTTTGATCAGGCACCAAGCTGATATTCAGACCAGTAACTCCATAGAACTGGTTTGCCGTCGTCATCTGCTCTGCACCAACGTACAGCGCTGGTCCAGTGGCGCGTTTACTAGTGTCATCCCAAGCGTACACGTAAAATTTAAACGGCAAACCGCTGCTAGGCGCGGACATGCGAATACTGAATCCGTGCAGCACTGCTGCCTGCGCAGGTGCAGTGATGGTTTGACCGTAGGTGTGCGTGAAACTCTTACCAAATGCGCCTACACCGCCGTAACCCACTTGCGTCGTATCAATGCTCTGCGCCCGAGCCGGAGCAGCCAGCATCCCGAGTGTCAATAAAGCAGGAAGTGCCAGCTTGATAAGGCTTCTGGCAAGCCATGAGTGAGAGAGGAGTGACATGGTGGGCGGAGTGATTGTTAACTAATGCTTGAATTTGTAACCAAAAAAACACTGCCTTGTCTATCGTTAGAACCCCGAAATCTCGGTAATTTCTCGGTTTTTTCTTTGATCTGTCGGTTTTCTATCCTTCTTTCATAAAGCGGGCCAACCAAGAAATTCATTCATCAACAAACAAACTATTTTTGCAGGCCTGGTTGCTGTCCTCACCATTCAGTCTCCGTTCGATGTTCACCTGGTCGCACAGCGCAGCTACTTCGGCGTCTCGCTGTTTAAGAGCGCCTCCGAGTTCCGCGACCACTCCGACGCCTTCTGCAAGCTGTCGGTCGAGGGCTGAGGCTTTATCTGCAAGATCGCTGCGGGCAGCGGCGTCGGCTTGGGCTTGCGCGCGATAAGTGGCGGCTCGGCTGTCGGCGCTGAGCTGCAGCCGGTGAGCACGCTCAAGCTCAGAGCGCACATCAACAGCAATGCCAGTTTTGAGGCTGGCCAGCTTGTCAGCGTTGTAGATTGTGTCTTGGGCATGCTTGCTCTCCAGTTGTGCAGTTTGGGTTTCGTCGGCCCGGGCGGCTTCGGCGCGGGTGGCCACGCCCTGGGCCTGCTCGGTCTTGCATTCGGAAACTTTGGATGCGCCGCGCCAGCCGTTGACCATCCAGCCTCCGCCAAATGACAAAGCGGCCACCAGGGCCGCTATCGCTAGTTGAATCTGCAGGGTCATGGCTCACCTCATGAGGAAATGCAGGAATATCCAGAACGCTCCCCAAAGCGGCGCACCAGCCAGACAGGCTATGAATGCGAAGAACAGGAGCATTACAGTCCCTCCAAACACAAAGCGCGCTCAGCTTGGCGGCGGTTCTGCAGGCCTTGCACATACTTTCCGCCAGCGTTTGACCAGTTAGGCGCACCAGAAGGCGTGCGGGCGATCAGATTGCAGCCTTGCACGATCTGGCCAGCGTTGATACTTTTGACGGCCTGGGAGCCGCAAGCGCCCTCCTTGCCCACGTTGATTGCGAACATGGTCAACCCGATCAGGCGCTTGGCTGTCAGGTAGTCCCAATTTGCGCACCCCAGCATGGCAAAGCCATACTCAAGCAGCGTTGCCTTGTTCACCGCCCGGCACTGGTCGTCAGTGAGCTTGTCGCCTACCTTGGCGTTCCAGTCAGTACGGCCAGCGCAGTACGTGGGGATGCCATGCGCCAGGTTGTCCGCGTACACCTGTTTGATATTGCCCTCCCAGCGCTCCAACGTGGTGTACGCCAGAGGGCTGGTCAGCGCGGCCAACAAAGCTGCAGGGATCACCCCCTTGCGCGCCAGCGAAGCCGGAATGCTCGGTTCTTTCGGAATCAATGCGTCAGTCATAGCTCATCCCATCCCGTACCAAACTTGTGCTGCATGCGCGCTTCCATCTCGCGCGCCTCTCGCCGGTCTTTGCGCCAGGCCCAGTACTGACCGAAGATCAATCCCAGAACGCCGACAATCGCGCCAACAATGATCCCCATCTCTGACAGTGACATACCGCTCACAACCGCAGTGGTTGCCCCTCCGTAGGCCGCAGTTTTTCCGGCAACAATCGCTGCACTTTCAGTTGTATTGCTCATTCAGGCCTCTCAAAATGAAAAAACCCGCTGGGCGCACCATGCGGGTATGTGTTGTGTTTTGCTGGTCAAAGCGCCTGGGCGAATTCGAATAGATCAGGCATTTCCGCCTCTGTCAGCCCCAGTGCCTGGGAGAGCATCCCTACTGTCTGGCTGTCCGACTCGATGGCCGCAGCACCATCCCAGTCAACCCGGGCCATGTAGCGCTGGGTTTCGTCTGGAATGGCGTTGATCACCGCATCGATCTGATCCGCCTTGATCCCTTTTCGCAGGAACAAGGCCAAAAGCACCTGTCGCTTGGTGACCGTGATCCGCGCCGCATCCTTTGCTGCCTGCTCAGCTGCCAGACGCTCGGCCTCGATCTGAGCTAGTTCATCCTGGGTCAGCTTGACCACCTTCCATTGCTGCAACCAGCCGTCTGACGTGTCCTTGGGCGCGATCTCGACCACCTTGTGGGTTGCCAGGTTGTGTGTTGGCTTCTCTGCCGCGATGACCGCCACAAAAGGCTCGTATGGCGCAAAGGGCTCAGGCCAGACAATAAGGAACTCTGACTGCGCAAAATAGGAGCGCACATCCCCCTCAGTCAGGCCAAAGTCGCCCGTTTCTGTGTTGTAGAACATATTGATCCTCAGTTGATAGCCAATCCCTGGCGCGTGCCGTTTGCTACCCAAGTCACATAGCTATTACCGTCAACATAGGCTCCAGCCGCTATGCCAGCGCCGCCAGCGAGGTAGTTACCTCCATAGCCACCAGTGCCGGTGTACGACCCCGAACTTCCTGGGCCACCTGCCTGGCCGACTGCACCGCCAGTGCCTCCGGTGCCGCCGTAAGCGGTAGCAGTTCCCGATCCCGAGCGCTCGGTATAGCCAGTCGTACCAGCCGCGCCGCCAGTTGCGCCAACTAGCGTGACAGATCCAGACGTAGAGAAGCCCTGGCCGTTACCACCACTGCCTCCGAAGGCATCCGCTTTATAGTTAATTGGGTCGTATGTCAGCCAGACGCTCGCTCCACCACCCGTGCCGCCTTTGCCTCCGCCGCCGAAGATCGTTCCGTAGTTATAGACACGAATGCGGGTGCGTGTGTAGAGACCTGTGCCACTGTTAAGAACACCACCGATACGACCGTTGTTGATGATCGTCAGGCAATCATGTGGAATGCCGGAAATGCTCAAAGTGGCTACGTCTACCCCGGCATTGATCGTGCAAGTTATCAGGCCATAGCCATTCCAGCCACGCGCACGGGCCAATGCAGCAATGTCGGGACTGCGCACTGTCGCAGCAATTGTTATCCCAACACTGCCGCTGCTCATCATGAGGTTTCTTGCCATCATGATTCATGCACCCCGCCAATGAATGCGTCCCACACCGCTCCGTCGTATCGAGGAACAAATGTCAGGGTCAGACGCTGGAACGGCCCAACGGTCGGCAACGAAGCGCCAATCGGCAGGCGAATTGGGGTGCCAGAGAAGCTTGCACTGAACGCACCAGTGGGAATAATCCGCAGCGTGAGCTGATCACCAATATCTCGTGGCGCGGGCATCACTATGCTGGTGTTCTGATACAGCGTGATCGTCTGGATCGATCCATTGCTGAAGCTGATATTGGTTGTAGCAGAGCGCGCTTCGAACAGAGCATGAAACTCAATCAAAGCCCGATCACTGAACAAGCGCTGCCATGGGCTCCAAGTGGAATCTTGCAGTTGACGCTCAAACACCCATCCTTGCTGACCGCCTGCCAAAACCTGTGAGGCGCGCTGCGTCTTGCGGATTGATGTGCCGTATGTGAACACGTTCCAGCATGAACTTGCAAGCGTAGTCGGCCAGTCTGTACCCGCTCCAGTTGCATCAGCAAATGTCGCCCACCCAATGGGAGCCGCGGACATTGGCGTAGCCTTGGTGTAGGTAGGGCCTGATGCCTCTACTAGTCCGACAACATCCCCAGTGCGACCGTTGACGGAGCTAACTCGGGCAGTCTGGTTGACCCAAGCCGTGCTCACTCCCGGAACTTCTGCTGCGACGTTGGCAACATCGCGCATGAGCAGCCATACGCTGTTGTTGTGCTGAACGGTAGCAGGTCGAGACAAAGGGCCAGATAGATTTACCCAATCACCCTTGAAGTTTGCGACACCCATTGCAGTATCGCGCGCCATTTCTGTAAGCCGCTGCGCATCTTCGCACAGCTCCAAGATTGAAGCGGCAGCATTTGCATTGTTGAAGACGTTATCCCCAATGGCCTTCACACGATTGCCGTAGCCAGGTATCGCCGAGCCCCAGTTATATGCTGCATCGTCGTACTGAGCTTCTGGCGTATTTGGCCCGGGGAAGTCTGGCAGTGCCGGATCAATGGGTGGTACAGGTTGAATCGCCATTACACGACTCCCTTCACAAAAATATTTGCTTTCGTCATTACGCCGTTCTCAGGGGACAAATCGGTTGTCACAAAGCCCACTGTGGAGAGATAGCGGTATTTCTCCAACTTGCTTGCATAGACAGACACCGGCGTGTCTTTGAGTTGCTGGATGGATGACCAAACCCGGTTTGCGTCGTTGGGGTTGATGGCCACAGGCAGGGTTAGATTGGTTGCACTGCCTCGTGGAAGTTGCCGATAGGAACCATCTGGAGCTTCCTCTCGGAAGGTGTAGTTCACTGCTTCTGCGCGGGCGCCATAAAGAGTTCCCGGCTGGCCATCCATCAAACCCAAGGTGACCCAAGAGCCAATTGAGATATAGCCAATGCCAACCTCCTCCGCCGCATCGCCCGTTACTTCAATCGTGACTAGCACCCTGGGGCGCATTTCTATGCCTTCGATCCGATGGCTGGAGATGAGCGTTTTGGAGCCAAAGAGGTAGTTCCAGAAGCTTGGACGAGAGGTCTTAAGCGTCCGGTCGACCGCTGGCGTCAGGTCCTCGTTGGTCGTCGCATCTCGGACCGTGATCTTGAGCCGCTGGCCAGCAAAGTTGCGAACCTCCAGCCCAGACACGAATTTTGTTGCGATGATGTACTTGGCTGAACCTTTCCTTCCGACCGCCCTGGTTTGCACCTGCGCATCAAAAGGAGCGGCCCTGTTTGAGGGCCGCATATCACTCCAAGCTATTGGGTCGTTATCTGGTGAGACTGCTGGATTGACAGGAACAACGGCGCATTTCCATATACGCCTGTTGTAGACCCGCTCGCTCCCCACAGTCACCGTCTGACCTGATACCCATGCCAATTCACCTGCATCAACGTCAACAGCCGGGACGGTGCCCGGCTGCAACATGGTGTCGGTGATGGGAATGGGGACTAGGACAATTGCCATAATCCCGCCTTTCTTAAGTCGTTCTGACCGTGAGAACCTTGTTCATCGTGATCGAGCGCATGCCGTTTCCGCCATCCGTCACCTGGTTGAGTACGTCAGTAGCTTTGCGGTTTTGCTCTGCACTGATAGAGGCACTTGCCTTGATGGCTTGCAGCTCTTCCTTGACCGAGCGCAACTCGGCTACAACCTCTGCAAGTTGCAAAGAGTTGCCTCCGCCCTGCACCGCTGCAATCAAGGCCCGGTTGTCGGCTGCCGGGATGATCCGCTCGCCCTGGTGAATGTTGGCCGTCATGTCGTAAGGCACGTAGTTCGTACCAACGGCAAACGAGCCCTTCTTCAGCCAGGCCTGCTTTTGCTCATCCCAGTAGTAAGACTCCAGGCCATACTGCTTGCCACCCAGCCAGTAGCCGTCGTAGACAGACTGGCCAGATTTCAGGCGCTCCCACTGCTCTTCAGACAAGGAGGCGTTCTTGCTCACGCCGCTCTTGTCGTACTCGCCTGGACGGGCCCCAATGGAGCCATCCGAGTAGAGTGCGCGACCGTCCTTGTCATAGCCGTAGATGCTGGTGCCCGAGGACGAGCCAGTGACCGTCCCGCCCAGCGTTCCACCACCTGTGTAAGTAGGCGGCTTCGCGCCTCCGGTCAGGCCTGCCTTTTCTGCCTCTTCCTTGCGGATGCGCTCTTGTTCCTTGGGATCCAGCAGCTTGTACAGGGCATTTACTGCTTCCGTCACCGAAAGCGTTGCATTCACCTGTTCCTTGCCGTAGTCCTGCCAGAACTTGAGCGTGTCATCGAGGCGCTTGATCTGGTCGGTTGCCAAGTCGATCTGCTTTTGGGCATCCGACTTGGCCAACCCTGCAAAATCACCCAATTCGTCCAACTGCCCCGCCAGCACTTTCTTGTCATAGTCCAACTCCGCCTGAGTGGCGTATTTGTCTATGCTCAGTCCAGAAGTGGCGGAGTCGATGGCCGACTTGGTTGCGTCGTAATCAGACAGCCCCAGTCCCTTGCGGGCATTGGCAACTGCTTGCTCGATGAATACCATGCCCTGGGCGGCGCTCCAGGAAGAAATGTCTTCCGTAGAGCCGCGCAGGTTCTTGGCGGCATCCGTGACAAGGGTCCAGTAGCTGGATGCTTTGGACAGGGCGTCCTTGGCGTCTGCCGAGAACTGGTTCCAGTACTCCTTTTCACGGGAGATGGCAGCTTCCAGGTTCTTCAAGGCCAAGTCCTGCGCCGCCTTTTGAGCAGCAGCCAGTTTCTCAGCCATATCGTCAGCGGCTTGCTTTGCCTCTGCATCCTTCTTGGACTTGTCCTCAGCCGCCCAGACTTCAACCTGCAGACGTACAAGTTCAGGGTCCTTGTACTTCTCTAGCTCACGAAGTTGTTTCTCTCGTTCAAGGCGAGTTGCACCCTCTTCGTCGCCCTTCGCGCGCATGAGCTGCACGTTCAGGTCTTCCTTGAGGCCAGCAATGTTCTCTGCTGAGCTGTAAATCAGGTCGAACACATCGGCCATCTGCAGCAGGGACGCATAGAGCTTCTGTCCAGCCTCCGTGGTTACATCAATAGAGTTGATGTAATCTCGGAACGCTTCGCGGCTCGCTGGCATTGTCTCCACGCCAAGCTTCTTCAACTGCTCATCGAGCAGGCGCGTTTGATTCGCCACCTTCTCTTGATCCGAGAAGAACTTGTCGTAGTAGTTGCTGGTCGCGGCAGCGAACTTGTCTGCACCGCCGAATGCATCCATCAGGTCGGATGCCATGTCAGCGCCCGCCAGGCCCACCGTGTACAACGTGTCGCCGACAGCCTTGAACCATTCATTCGCCAGTGTGATCGAGGTAGACAAGCGGGTGAGCGCTTCAAGCTGGGTTTCCCCGGCCTGGGTGTATTCCTCACTCGTCAGCACCAAGGCTCCCATCTGATCAGCGATCTTCTGGAATTCCTCCTGCAGTTTCTTGGCGGCCTCTTCCTCGCTCAACCCCTTGAGATTGACTTTGATCTTGGCAGTGAACCCGTCCAAAGCCTCCCCACCCAGGCCTACAGCATCAGCCATCGTGCGAATGGACTCATCCATTGCCAAGAACTGATCGCCCAGACCCTTGCGCATTTCCTCAGGCAAATCTTCGTAGGTCGTTTTGTTCGACCGGAAGAGTCCGCCCTTGTAGTACTTAAAGAGACGCCCCTCAAACCCGGTATCGCCACCAAATTCACCTTCGATCCCAGATTCCTTGAGCTTTCGACCAAACAGCCGGTTGACCAGGCCACCAGCCATGCCACCCAAAAGCGCTCCCAAAGGACCGCCAAAGATTGCGCCTATTGCAGTTCCTGCGTTGATGGTTCCATTTCCAGAGCCACCATTTAGGGAGTAGCCACCACCAATCAATCGACCGCCATAGATGCCACCTAAGGCCCCCGCGCCATACGCTGCAGCCGCTCCGACTCCTGATGCAAAACCGCCTACTTGAATAGGGCCCTGAGAGATCATCCCGCCAGAGCCACTGATCCAGTTCATGCCGCTTTGCACGTAGCCCGCGACTTGACCAGAAAGGGCGTTGAAGCCGCCTGTGATTGCAGAGAAGATGTCCTTGCCCATGGAGAGCAAGCCCATCATTCCATTTCCACCACTGGCGACCTGCATCGCGGCGCTTCCGGCTCCCCCTCCAGTAATTCCCAGAAAAGCGCCAACCAACTGCACCACGAATGGCTTGGCGAACATCGCGTAGATTTCCTTCGCTACCAACGTGTAGAACGAGGTCTTGAGTGACTTGCAGAACGATTCCCAGCCGGACTTACCGTTGTTCATCATGTCAGCGAAGCCCGAGACGAAGATGTTTTCGACTTGGTCTACGGTGTTCTTCCACTCGTCTATGTATGCTTTGCCAGCGACGTTTGCAGCTTTCTGGGCGTAGATTCTTTCTACTTCAGCCTCCGCTTCTGCGCGGGCTTGCCGAGCCTCCTCAGGAGAACCAAAATAGTTTGCCTTGCCAACCTTTTCTAACTCTTTGGCCTTTTCGATCTGCAAGTCATACAGTTGGATGGCAATCTGTCGCTGAGCATTCGACGCCCCAATAAGAGACGCCTCCAGTTGGAGGCGTTTTGTGTCATTTTCGGTGGCTGAACGAAGTTCGTAGATCGCAAGCCTGAGCCGCGTGACTTCGTCATACTGCCTTGCATAGGCCTTACTGACTTCATCCTGAGCGGTTACCTGCTCCTTGTAGAGCTCAACGTCACGTTTGGTCTGCTCTTTGGCTTGCTCTTGAGCTTTCCAAATTGCAATGCGCGCTCTCAGATCGGCTTCATGGGCGGCTGTGATCTTGAGCTTTCCAGACGCTAGTTCGGCGTTTAGCTTGACCTCAGCCTTTTGAGCTTCATTCAATCGGCCCGCGTAGCGCAGCTCTTCGTTATTAGCGTCGATCTTTCCCTGAATCCCTGCAACCAAGGTGTTGTACGCATGGATTTCCTTCTGCAGAGCCGACTCAGCAGACTTACTTGCAGAAGCAGCTTCTCGCTTGGACTTGGCTTCTTCTTTGCCTGCCGTCGAAGAGTCCCACGTGGCCTTAGCGAGTGCCGTGACCTGCTCAAGGTATGACTTTTCACTGATCGTTCCCAGCGCTTTGGCTTCCTGCAATGTCTTCAAGGTGGCAAAGTAGTCCTTGTTGACGCCAGCCGCCTTCGCTCTCACATCCATCAGCGCCTGCTCAGACTTGCGTTGTGCATCCGCATATGCAGCAAAGCTATCGCTTCTTGTGCGCGTGCCAGTGCGCCCTGTCGGGTCAACATCCTTTCCAGTCTCCAGCGCAACCATATGCGCCTTGGCTTCGGAAAGCTTGGTGATCAGATCCTGAGTTCGGCCAATTGCCGCCTGCAAAAATAGGTTGTTAGGATTCTTGGCAAGTTGTGCTTCCAATCGAGCCAGTTCTGCCTTGGCATCACCAATCTTCCCATTCATGGTGGCTGTCGTGTCAGACACCAGCAGGAAGAAGTCAGACAGTTTTTTGGCCTTGGCCAAGCGATCCATCTCGCCGGAAGCCTCATCCATGGTGCGAGACAGGTACTGCATGCCTGAAGCAAGCGCGCCGGTCGCTCCTGTTGCCTGGTCAAACGACCCAACCATACGGGTGAGACTGTTCGTGACATTGGTAGAGGCTTGCTCGACTGTCACAGTCATCTGGCTAAAGTCACGCTCAACCGAAGAGGCTGACTTCTTCAGTGCTTCCACCACTGCCTCAGCAGACAGCTTGCCTTCTGAGCCTAGTTTGCGCAGCTCACCAACAGAAACTCCCATACCCTGAGCGATTGCCATAGCCAAGCGAGGCGTCTGCTCCATTACAGAGTTCAGTTCCTCGCCCCGCAGAGTGCCTGAAGCAAAACCTTGGGAGAGCTGAACCAGTGCGGCCTGTGCAGCCTGTGCGGAACCACCACTAACAGTCACCGCCTGACTGATTGTCTGTGTAATGGCCAGCATGTCCTTTTGCGAGACATTCAGCTCCTTTGTGGCTCGGGCCATCTGGGCGTACGTACCAACCAGTTCCACGTAGTTGACCCGTGAGCTTTGGGCCGACTTGAAAAGCTCTGCCTGCACGGTATGCAGCTCGGCGCTTGAGTTAGTGACTAACTTCAGCTTGGATGCGACGTTCGTGCTGGCATCTGCCATCTTGATGAACTCGCCAACCGTGGCCGTAACACCAATGATCGCCAAGCCTCGCGCAAGCACACCAGTGATCGATGCAAGGTTTGCAGTGGCAGAGGCTGATTTAGCGAGGGCGTCTTGCTCTGCCTTCAGGCCGGAGATCCGATCCCCCATTGCCTTGGCGATCTCCTGCGCGCCAGTGCTCATGCCTCTCTGAGCTGCGCGGTAGGCCTCCATCTCCCCGCGAGTCATGCGCAGAGAGTTTGCCTCCTCAATCAGCTTGCGGATGTGCTTCTCTTCCTCAACTGTGAGGCCAGAGATTGCACGCGCCAGGCTGGCCGTATCCGAGACTGCTTCACGCGCAGCAGTGCCAGAAGCTTTCAGGCCAGTAGCCGCCTTCTGCGCAGCATCACCAGTCTTCTTCAGGCCATCACCAGCGCCAATGCCAAGGTCAGCAAGGGACTTCGCCACACGCTTGCTCTCGGCGGCGATGCCTGCCATCGATTGCTCAACCTTGGGGCCTTGCTTGGATAGCTCTTCGAGCTTCTTGATGCCACGTTCAATATCATCTGTCGGCATCTTGACGCCGATTGCTGTGACTTCTTCCATGCTTGGGCCTCAAATAGAAAACCCGCACTGGGCGGGTTCGGGCGTAAAAAAACCGCCTCGGGGGCGGCTATGAATCAGAATTCAATGGTGCAGCAAAAAGCCCTCCAGGGAGGGCTTGGGAATGCCAATGTGCGCTTGCGATGGATTACTACGCCATTTGCAGCAATAGCACGATAGCCTGCCCACTACTTAAAAAAGCTCAGCATGGCATTCAGCAATGGGTCGCCGTATTTAGTGACAAGCCATGTTGCCCCTGGAATCGCAATCGCCGCCTTAACCAAATCAAACTTGGTAGGAACATGTGTAAGGCGCTCATCAATTTTTGAAATGGAAACCTTTACAGGCCCCAGTTCAGCCGCAACATCAGACTTGGTTGTTAAGTGCATTAGGCGCTCCTCCATGCGTCCAAGTTGAACCTTGAGGTCGCCAATTCCTTCGTTTAGCTTGTCAACTTTCTCTTCCAGTTTGTCGACTCGCCTAGGCAAATCTCCACCAGAGTCGCCTCCTCCCGAAGGGCGCGGAGGCACCCCTGGCGGAACTGGCGGTGCCGCGTCGAAGCTTGGCGCTTTCGCTTCTGTGCCACTGAATGCGCTTAAACCGCCATACACATCAAGCTGACCTTGAATTTGCTGCGCCAACTGCAAGAAGGCGCCACCGATTAGATCAATAACCTGTGGTGCCGTTGTGATCTTATCCAGCGACAGCCTAGCCATTTTTATGTTTGACGCCAAGCCTTTGACTTCTTCCGAAGCGCCATCATCTCCAGCAACTTGCAGAACCCGCTCAGCCTGGGGCGAATTCAAATCCAGCTCGGCCCCAATCTTTAAAGCAACGAGAACCATCACTCGTTTGTAGATTCGAAGATTGTCTTGTAGTGCTTCTGGTGGAACACCCAGTTGCCTCGCGTTATCCCCTGCGTCCGCGATCTGTTGCTCGATGACTCCTTGCAAGAGAAAGGCGTCCTTATAGATAGTCAGCGCACGCTTTGAATTAGGCCTTGACTCCTTGACCTCTTTTTCCCACTTAAGCAACAGTGATCGATGGCTGGCAACATTCTGAGCGAACGACTCAGTTGAGACAATTTCCAGTGCCTCGCGGCTAATTTCTCCGTCAACCCCTGCCATGGCACCCTCAACATGTAAGTAAAGGCGTCATACTAGCTTATGCAGACAAATCCGCCACCTATGCTTGTTGGCGTCACCACCCCTCAACAAGCACCCTGTCTCCAAGATGCTTGCCGCCATTTTCGGTTACTTCTTATCGCTCTTCGGCGCGAACTCCCGAATGGTGGCCAGCGCCTCAGTCCCTTATTTTTTGAATTGCCTCAACCATTGCCGCCTCACAGGCTTGGAAGTCTGAAAACAAGTCTTCCCACTCATCATCATCCTTGGCTGTTTTATCCAAGTAGTGATGAACAGGCACATAGTTGAGGCCAACTATCCCACCCATCCCCACCGACACAACCTGCGAGCGGAAGCGTCGGAAGATTTCATAGGAGCGGATGTTGTCTATGAACAGACAAATTGACCGGGGCGCAACCGGCTCTTGTTGAACCAGGTTGTGCGCTCCTGCCATCTTGATCTCAGCTCCCACTTTGGCTGCGCCGCCACCCCTAGGGTAGAGCGCGGACACAGCCTCTACGAGTTTTTTACTCGTTCTCCGTTAACAACGCGACCGTACTTGTCCACCAGTGCAACAAGGCAGCCTGGGTACTTCGCCTCGACCAGCGCCAAGTTCGCCTTGGTAAATGGATCATCCAACTCCCAGCCACTGGCGACCTTCAAGGCTTCCTCAATCTGGTCATCCACCGTGCCCTTGTACTCCTTGGCAAGGTCGCGCTTTTGCATCTCCGTCAGCTCTTTGACGCGCTTCTTGCGCAACGCGCGCACTTGCTCTGCTGTCTCCGGCTTGGCATCTGGATCATCGACTGGCGCTTCTTCAAGAGCCTTCTTAGCCTTCTCCAGACGGGAGTTCATCATTTCATTGGCAATTGGCAGCCAGTCAGACCTGTTGCGGGCAATGCCCTTGAAGTTGATGACTGCGGCATCGCCAGCCAGGGTTACGACATCGACGGGCACTACAAACGGCTTGTCTTCTCCAGTCAGAGACTTGATTACGATCTTTGCTTCATTCGACATAATTTGATCCTTTGCGGGAAAGAAAAAGCCAGAACGACGCAGCCCTTCTCCCGCAAAGAAGAAGAAACTGCGCCGTCTGGACTATTGGGGTTGCTTAGCCTACGTACGCGGTGGCCAACCCATCGAAGTTCACGCTCACAGTGACCTTCATCACATCCGAGGTAGACATCTGAGGGATCACGCTCTTTTGAATCGTGCCGTAGGCGTAGATGGCTGCGCCACCGGCAATCAGGAACTTGAATGCTGCTCGTTGATTCAAGTTGCGGCTGATACGGTTCAAAGCCTTCTGATCCGCACGCGCTGGGTCATAGCCGAGCGTCAAGGTAAAGCTGGCTGCCTCGAAGCCGGTAGGCATCTTTTTCGAGTTGCGCAGCGCAAGCGGCTGGTACTCGATGTTCTTGGCTCCACCGCCGTCAGAAGTGGCATCCAGCACTTGGCCGATTTCCTGCCAGTTGCTGACCGCTTGCACCGTGCCAGCTGAGGCAGCGCCGGATGGATACCACTGGGTGTCTTCCGAATCGAGCTCGTCCAAGGTGATGACACTTCCAGCAGTACCAGTGCCAGCGCGGTAGATCGAGTCGGACACGTCCTCCCAGCCGTTTTTCAGGAGCAGTTCAGCGCCTGGCGCAAAGCCGTGGGCTGGAGCATTCGCAATTGCCGGATAGGCGTTGGAGATCGAGTTGACGGCAACAGCCGATCCGAAGGTGGTCGAGTACAGGAACTTCGAACCGACCGGGGTAAAGTAAGCCATGTTGGGCCTTTCAGAATGAAAAAACCCGCCAGCAGCTATGCATGACGGGTCGGTTTCGCCCTCTTCGGGCACAAAAAAAGGCCCCGGAGGGCCTCAGCTAGAACAGATGGCAATTAGCTCTGGAAAGCTCGCCAATAAATGGACACAGGGATGCACCAGCGCCCTTCGTCAGGCACGCCAGATGAGGCGCTTGGTGTCTTGGTCAGCTCAATTCGGAAGTTAGAACCATTGATGACCTGGTGCGGCCTGAAGTGCGCTTTGACTTGGTCGATCATTGCATCAGCCTGCTGCCTGCCTTTACCCTCTGGATAACGGACAGTGAGCTGCAATATGCCCCTCTCTTCTGTCATATCCATGGTCATGGCATGATCAACAGGCGAGTTGATCAAGTGATAGCAAGCTTGATACGGTCCATCAGGCGGCTTGAATGGCACGTTCTCGAAGGCCGTAGGCAGCACTCCAGGCATAGCAAGCAGCTTTTGCTCCAGCAGCGCCTTGATCTCAGTTAGCTTCATTTCGCAGCCTCCACAGCGCGCTTGACGGCCTGGGCGAAGTCTTGGACTGTCAGGCGAACAATCCCTGCAGGTGCTTGCTGGGACCATCCGTTTTCTAGGCGCTTCGCGTAAGGAAGCGAATTGCTCAGAAAGATCGTTTGCCCTGGGCGCCAAGTCTCCAGGACAACACCTGTACGCCCCAAAGCATCGCTGTTAGGCGCTGCACTGGTATCTGAGTTGATGCCGCCTATGCCGCACTGCCAGTTCGATTTGAAACGCCCAGTGTCAACGGGCGACTTAGACATCATTCCCGCCAGTACTTCAAGCGCACTCTTGCGAACGACCTGCTCCACCTTGTCGCCAGCCGCCTTGCAGTACTTGGCTAGATCATCAGCAAAGCTCATGAGACCCTCACTACGCAATCATGGAGCACGACGAAACCAGCAGGAGACACGGGCCGGTTTCTCACTACCTGCAGAACATCGCTGCCAACAGTCAATGAGTCACCGGCCTGCGGCTCGAAGCTGACATCAGGAGCGATCAAGGCGCGGCGGTCGCCGATCCGGATCAACTCCCCGTCAATCTGACGGTTATCAAAATCCAGCAGCGCGACTGTGCATGGTGACTGCAGCTCTACAGGAGCGGTTGGGCCCGTTTCTGGTTCATAGCCACCAGGCGTAGAGCGTGAAAGCTCTCCGTCTTGCCCGAATCGATCCAGCTGCCGCTTGGCAGTCGCCGCTGGGCGGGAGTAGTCGAACTTGGCCATATCAGTACCCTTGATAAATCCCACAGTTGGCGCACATATGGCCGTCGGGCGTCAGGTAGAAAAGCTGGTTGCCACAGTTGCACTCCCTCACCATCTGGCCTTCGGCTGGCGAAAACTCAAACTTCCACCGACCTTTGTGCGCCTTGCAGGAGGGACACTCCAGTTGATTTGTGCCCGTTGGAGCGACTGCTGTCCACTCATGCCCGCAACCAAGACAAAAGGCTTGCCCTGCGCCGTGCTGAACTTCAGGTGCTGGGCGGATAAAGGGGACGACTGCCATCTAAGCCCTCACAAACTTGACCTGCCCCACCCCACCAGCCGTCATGCCACGCATCAAGGCATCAATCACGCCGAAGCGCTTCTGTCCGCCGTTTGCTGGTTGGGCGTATTTGGTGGTAATCGGGCCTACCGACTCCTCGGTCACGGCCTGGGCGTCCACGTCGGAGAACAGTGAGCCATCGGAAGCACGAAGCGCTGCCTCACATGTGGCGTGCTTCACGGCTTCAGCGACCGGGTTCAGGAATTCAGGCCGGATGCTGTACATGGTCACGACATACTGAGTGCCACGGCGCAGAGCGATTTCTTGCTTCGCCACCTCTGCAGGCCAGTCGTAGCCCATGCGCTCCATATAGCTCTGCGCTTCAGCCAGCGACACCAGCGAGTCATAGCCATCTTCTGGAGCGACCACCAGCATGGCTTACTCCTGAGGCTGCGCGGGCTTGCGGCCGCGCTTTCCAGATTGTTCCTGAGGCTGTATTGGCGTGACGGACAGGGCGCGCAGCTCGTCAGTCGGCCAATCCTCGTCAAACTCCACACCACGCTCCTTCAGCTCCGCAATCAGATCTGCGCGCTGCTCGGCATCGGAAAGAACACGGTCCTCTTCAGGCTTGAATCGGGCGTCGATGATCTTGAAGCCTTGGGCGCGCAGCTCAGCCTTGCGTTCAGGCGACACAGGATGCTTCTCGTATGCAATCTTTTCGGTCATGGTTTCTCCAAAGAGAAAGGGGCCGGAGCCCCTTTCGTTTACTTGGCAGCGTCGCCGATGGTCATCACACCAGCCGAAGCCTTGATGCTGTTTGCGACCAGGTCCCAGTTGGAGCCGGTCGCCAGCTCAGCGTTGGTAGGCGACTTGCCGCCGTTGGCCGTGTCCCAGGTGTAGCCCTTCAGGCCCAGGCCGAAGGTGTAGTCGGCCTGCATCGTGGTTTCGATGCGCTCCTTACCGTTGGCGGTCTGCACGTTGGTGATCAGATCCGAGCCATCCGACACCACTGCTGCGCCGCTCACCAGCGACAGCACCTTCTCCTTGTCAGGGGTGCCTGCAGTGAACAATGCAGGCGCATCCGTCACGATGACGGCCTTGCCCAGGATGTCCACAATGGTCACGCCTTGGAACTGGAACAGTTGGTTAGAGTTGGTCAGGTTCTGACCGATCAGCTTGTGGTACATCGCACCGGTCATCACTTGCGCGATGATGCGGGCCGAGGCGTCGCCGAACTTGGCATGCGCGCCGTTGATGGCCACATAGGTCACGCCAGCAGTCGCGGAAACATCGTTGACTGCACCAGCTTGGTTCCCAATGGCTGCAGCCAGGGCAGCGATCGCGGTGTTCAGCTGGTCGGACATGATCGCTTCGGATAGGTTGCGCGAGATCACCTCCAGCGCTTCCTCGGGCGACTTCTGGATCCAGCTCAGTTGGCTGGGCTCGAAAAGCACCGGGCCGAAGCCGCCAGCGATTTTCACGCTGTCGTACTGCTTCTGGGCCAAGGGCGTTGCAGCCTGGGCGCCGTTGGCGGCATAGCGGTCAACACGGCGCTGGGCGCTGTGAACACCAGCCCAGAACGATTCCTGCAGGAAGTCGCCGTCGATGCCTTGAGTGGTCAGCTGGATCGCACCAGCGGATGCGGCATTGAACTTGGCCACATCTTGGGCCAGGGTTTCAATGGTTGCGCTCTTGAGGTACTCGTTGAATACCTTCATATCGGACAAAGCCATAGCTTGCCTTTCTGCCTGTTATCAGGCCTTGGAAGTGAGTTTCTTGATTGCGGCCACTCGCTCGGCTTTGCTGCCGCCAAAGTTGCCAGATTGATTGCCACCGCCGCCACCCGAGCCGGGAGCGCCAGAGCCACGCGTTGCAGGCCAGAAGTACGGAGCGCTCTCGCGAATGGATTCAGCCCACTCTTGAGTCGTCAGCGGCTTCTTGCCGTCTTTTCCCAACACGACCTCGTCACCGTTCATTGCCACTACATCGCCGTCGTCGTTCAGCACCCAGGTGCCAGCGCCACGGCGCACAACGTCGTCCAGCGCTTCAGGCAAGGCACCAGCGCGGGCCGCTGCATCACGCAGTACGGCTTGCAGGGTGCGGTCAGCCAGCTTTGCAGCTTTGCCTTCTGCCTTGGTGCGGCTGTCAGCTTCAGCTTGCAGCTTCTTGTCGTAATCAGCTTGCATGCGCTCGGTGCGCTTCTTGACCACTTCATCGAGCTTGCCTGCAGCAATCAGCTTGGTGTCTTCATCGGTTTCCAGGTGCTGCAGCAGTGCTTGGATTTCTTCGGGCGTCTTGCCCAGGGCCTTCCAGGCGCTGACCTGCTTGCTGGCATCCTTTGCCGCCTGGCGCTCCTTGTCGAGCGCAGACTTGAGGCCTGCCGGGTCTTCGTAGCCATCCAGATCAAGGCGGAACTTCCCGTCCACTTCCTTGTATAGATCGCGCACGTTTTCAGGAACCGAGTCGAGCGAATCGACGGTGAGTTTCAAAGTCATGTTGGTTTCGCCAATCTCTGGCGCAGTTGAATACGCCCGTCTCGGGCATGAAAAAGGCCCCAGGGCATCACACTGAGCGGCCACGAAAATGCCGCCTCAGATTGCTCGTTGGCGGCCAGGAAAAAGAAAAGCCAGCGGGTTAGGCTGGCTTGGAATTTATTAAATCTTGACGTATCGCCATGTCTTGAGGCCGATTGACTGAGCGGCCAGTTTTGCTGTTTGCTTATCCCCAAATATTGGAACCACATCTAAATCAAGAACGTCTACAAGCTCTTGCTCGCCGGGCTTTGATTGCCCGAAGCTGAACTTGTACCACTTGACTTTGCTTTGTGTTGTTGCAAGAACGTAGCTCATTCACCCTCCTATGAAATGAATGGCTATCCTACTTCACGACTTTAGGTTTTGGCGCCCTCGGCTTCCGTTCTTTGAACACCCGTGGCGTCTGCGGCATCATCGGCGACCAAACGCCCATCTTGTCGCAGTGGTAGCAGATGCGGTCGTCACACACGATGCCCCGCTTGTAACGGCCATTCTCATCAATGCTCGCCCCGGTCGTGGTTGTCATAACCGTGCGACTGCCGCACTTGGAGCATTGAAGCACTCCAGGCGGTGGCTTGATGCCCTTGATGCCGCTCAGCAGCTTTTCAGAGGGCGTCTGCTCTCGGGGTGGAACGATGGATAGTTTGGTCACCAGCCAAGTCTACTCAAAGACCGGCCAATTCAAAAGCCCGCTTGTCACGCTGCCGAAGCTCATCCAGGGTGAGAAACACGCCCTTGTGAGAGTACATATCAGCCAGATCTAGCTTCCCGTCACGCATAAGTCGCGCTCTGGTCTGGCCTAGAACCTCATCCTGGCGCGCTGCAGACTGCTTTTTCAGCCAGTCTCCATAGGTCGTGTCAGGTGGCACTTGACCGTCCATGCTCGCCCTGCTTTTGTTGCGCAGCTCCAGTTCCGGCAGATCAATCCCCAATTCCTTGTTGGACTTCACCACTGGAATGGAAGCCGACCGGCATCGCCAGTGCAATCGCCCAGGCCCAGCGCCCCAGGGTATCTCATGACCTATTGGTTTGTGCGTCTCCGGCGTGTAGAGCTTTCCGTCTCGGATCCGGCACTGTGGCGTTGTACGCAGGTCCAGGGTGGCAGACCACTTCAAGCCCTTGAGCACATCGGAGTTCTTCGCGTAAAAGGCATCGTGAGCATTCCCAGCTGTATGAGCGATGGCGGTTCTCACCACTGCCTCAACATCGCGCCGTGACTTCTCCAGCAGCCCATCAGTGAATCCCTTTGCCTTGGTGCCGCGCAGCTCGCGAATGATGGCTTCCGTCGTCTTACCTTCCAAGTAGCCTTGAGCAATGGCCTGGCGCACGGATTTGAATTGCTGTGCTGTCAAGTCCTTCCAAACCTCCTTGAGCAGTACGCCTTGGAACGGCCTGGACATGGCTGCTGAGTAGACCGCAGTAGTTGATACCGCAGCTACATGAACCGCCGTTGGTGTGTTGGCCAACAGCATTTGATGTAGATAAGCAGTTTCGTAGTCAACGAACTGCCTAAGCTCCTCAAGCAACTTTTGCCCAGCCTCAGTATTCCCCGCGCCAATGATCGTCCGAACACTGGCCAGCATCGAGGCTAGCCGCTCTGCCTTGAACGTGATCGGGTCAACATCGGACAGGATTGAGATCAACTCATCCAGCATCCGCTTGTCCGACCGGTTCAAGATGGCCATGATCCGGTTTAAAACGCCGTTGGAGTAGCCCTGGAGGCCCACAGCATGCCGAACAGCTTCATCTTCGAGGAGTTCATTCACCGTCACCATTCATGCTCCCCAGGCTTGGCCCTTCGGCTTGAACCTTCTCGATCTCCGTCTCAGGGTCCACATCTGGGCCTACAACGCCCCGGCGCTGCATTTCCACGATGGTGGTTTCTTTAGTCAGCATGCCTGCACCTTGAAGCGCCAGAATCAACTGTGCAGAGGCATCAGTGAGGGTCGCCGCTCCAAAGTCCTTGAACAGCGACACAGTTCCACCATTGCCAGCCTGCAGCCAGTCTGCGGTGATCTGTAGGCACCGATCCATCGCGTCCTCGAAGTCCTCAACCGTGCTTTGCAGGGTGGACTTATTGGCCTCGGCGTCGTTGGATGCCTCTGTCGCCGTGCGTTGGCCTGGCTGCTTCACCAGCAACTCGGCACCCGTCTGGATCATCTGGTCTTCCAGCGCCTCCAGCTCAGTGCGGCCTACAGTCACCGACTCGGCAGAGCCTTGGATCACCTGTGCTTTCGCATCTGCACGCTCGAAACGCAGTGCATATGAGCTACCAGAGGTTGGAGCAGACAATTCGCCATCATTCACGCCAGTGAAGACCAATAGCCGCTTTCTGGCGTACAACACAGAATCGTCCTGGTCGCTTTGCTGCTGCCAGTGCTTGATGTTCTGATGCGCCAGATCAACCAGTGGCGGCGCGCCTTCCATGAAAGCGATACGCCTGCCGTAGTACGGCACAAATGGGATGTAGCTGAGAGAGGTCACCCCCTCATCCACCAAGGCCCATGCGTCCGTGCCTTGCTCGTACAGCGCCCAGCCGCCAGGAGTCAGGACCCGCACGCGCTGCACCATCTTCACCCCGTAGTCGCCATCCTCAACCTCAGCGGCCTCATGCAGCCGGAGCTGGGTCAGTCGCGCCACCCCTTCGGAGGTGTCCAGGCGCCAACCCAGAATGGAGTCATGCGCATAGTGCGTCCAGTAAGGCCGCTTTCCGCCCTCTGCCGGGTAGTCCACCAGCACCCCGCCAAACCCGTGCGACAGCGCCTCAGCGAAGAGCTGGGAGGCAAATGCATGGATAGAGCGGCCTTGGCCATCAATGTCTGGCAACAATGCCTTCACCTTTGCAGGTACATCCTCATTGATGGTCATCTGCTTGGAGAACGGCTTTCCCGACATCACTGTGCAGGTGCGCTGGTAGGCCGGGAACAGCGTTGCAGTATCAAGGCGATACTGGTAGTCAGCGGCGTCTTCGCGGGGCTGCTGCGGCAGCAGCGCTTTTCCAGCGTCACGCATTGCCTGGGTTCCGCCCATCAGCGGATCGATCACCGCCCAAGCCTTGCTCATCCGCTCGACGGCAGCGTTTTTTGAGTTAATTGCTGTCATGTTTTCCTTACCAGCGGAATGGTTCAACCTTGGCTGTGCGCTTGACGGCCAACACCCGGTATCTCGTTTCGTCGCCTACGTGGTCTTCAGCCTTGGTGTCCACATCGTCAGGGTCTGTTTCACTACGCGGCAACACTGGAACAGTGCGGATGAACTGCCTGCAGGTGCTGAACACGAACAGGCCAGGCTCTTCCATTCGCTCCGCCATCGAGGCCCGCAGGCGCTCGCGCATCACCGACCACCCGCGCTTGCGAGAGCCAGGTGACTTGTCTGAGCGCTCCCAGCGCACCTTGTGCCTCTCTTGGATCTTGGCCGGGCTATCGCCATTGACCTCGTCAAAGATTGCGTTATCTGCAGGCCCTGGTCGAACATTGGCCTCAATGCGCATTTCTTGCTCACGCTTGAGAATGCCTTGCGCCGTTGCTGAGTCGCTCTGCTTCAACCCTTCATTGGGCTTTCCATTCCAGCCGTACCATTCCGCTATGCGGAACAACGTGCCCCGGGGGAAGCTTCTCTCAGTACCATCTCTGAGCATGGCAGGCGAACCATCAGATTCAGCCCACCAGCCCACAGAGAATGGCTTGGAGCTACCCCAGTCAAACGAGCGATCAACGCGCCAAGTGGATGGGATATCGAACGGCTCCAGTACATGGATAGCCTCGATCCACACATCATCGAACATTCCGCCTGCAACGATGTTCCAATCACCATCACGCATCGCCTTCACTAGGGCAGCATTGCCCAAGCCTTCCAGCCGATCCGCATAGTCCGGGTCGTTCTCCAGCAGTGCCGCGTTATCTGCGAGCTTGGCGGGGATGTACTGCCGAAGCATGCCACCCTCTTCCTTCGTCTGCTGGACGATCTCCATAGGCTTGGCAGGATCAACAAATGTGGCCTTCACCCAGTTGTGCCCCACCCCGCCAGGATTCGATCCGGCATTGATGCGGGGGAACAGCCCTTTGTACTTCTCAGGAAGCTTAAGCCCGCCCAGGCGGCAGCGGCCGCGCAGGTATCGATAGATCTTGTCCGTGAAGTGGGTCAGCTCATCGATCAGAAGAACGTGGATTTCAGCACCCTGGTACTTAGTCACGTCCTTTTCGTACTGGCAATGGCACAGGTGAATCTTCGCCCCATTCCAAAACTCAATGAAGTTCTTGGACCAGTTGACTTTGACGTGACCCTGATCGATCCATTCAGCCATCAGTGATGGGAAGCTGGTAGGCCCCTCCATATGGTTCTTGTGCAGGTCATCGGACAAGCGCCGAAACAGGTACACCTGCAATCCAGGTATATCCATGCACCAAGCAATTGCGGCCACGCGCATCAGATGAGACTTGCCACCACCCGCCGCTCCGCCATAGAGAATCTCGGTTGCCTGGCTAAGAAACGCCTCCGTTTGTTTTGGCTGTAGATGTAGCTCCATGCAGCACCAACCTCAATTCCGGCGTCTTGATCTCGCCTGAGTGCTCTACCTTTTCCGTCAGATAGCCGAGCAACTTTGCCTTGCCCATCGTTGCTGCAACCATTGCTGCCGCCTGTGGCTTGTCCGAAGTGCTTGCTGCTGTCCGCGCTTCTTCCAACTCACGCAACAGGTCATCAACGGTCAAATCGTGGCGCTCTGCCGCATTTGCCTGTAGTTGCTCAACCCTCACCCTAACATCACCCTTCTTCAGTAATGCACTGGCTTTGTTGGCAACAACTTCAGGCTTCATGTTCTCAGCGTTGTACGAACGCCGATACGCTTCGGAAGCATTGCCCGTTTCCGCATAAGCAAGGGCAAAGGCCTCCTGCTTAGGTGTCAGGGGCATACGCTCTCCAGAGATTGATCAAACAAGGCTTTTCGCCACCCATCCGAATAGCAGGAACAGTCCACACGCTATCGGCGCAAGTACAAAAGCCCTGCCCAGAGCAGCGCCGAAGCTATCTGGGTTCTTCTCAGTGCGTGTATCCAGCCCCTTGGCGGCACGAACCACTAGCGCGAACCCGTATGCCTGGGCCACAGACAGCGCAGGCAGGCCGAACATTGGCACCACAAACCAGCCCCATAGCACTGACAGAGTGAAGCCAGACCATGCGGCAACCCAAACAAAGCTCAGTAGCAGCGCGGCAAATCCACCCAGCACAGCAGAAGCCGCAACACCTGCGGTCATAGTCTTGTTTGACATGTTTTTCCTTGTATCGGGTCGCAGCCCGAACCATTCCGAGCTGCAACTCACATAAAAAAGCCCGCACGAGGCGGGCGTTAGTTGATAGGGCCCTTATCGGACTACCCACATGGGCTAAGGGATGCCGTTCGCTCTACAAGCACCCCGTGAGCTTGGGGAAGGAGATGCCACTCCATCAAACCACTCTGGAGTGGGCCGCGCTTGCTGCAGCTGGAAATGAAAAAAGGAGCCGAAGCTCCTACTTGTGGTGTCACGTACTAACTATCTGGAGAGTCAGGCAGAGTCTGCTGCCTTCTTTGGCTGCTGCTCTTCAGGCTTTTTCTCTTCCGGCTTTTTGTCATCAGGCTTTGGAGACTGATCTGCATTCACTATCTTCGTCGGTCGGTTGCTGAGGTGAGGATTGGAAAGGAATGACATGTAGACCTCCGGTCTAGTTCAGGGAGCAATGATTTACCCCCATGTCTTCACAGTACGCTCATTCCAGACAATAAACCGGATGTAAGTGACTTATTACCCATCCACGAAGCACACATGGTCAAAAAAGGAATCCCCGCACTAGGCGAGGCTGGGTGTTGGTGGGCCCAGAAGGAATTGAACCCTCATCGCCCGGTTCGAAGCCGGGAGTCCTATCCGTTGAACGACAGGCCCCAAAATCAGAAGCCGTCACACAGGCGCTCCCCATACTGGCGCTCGATTGCTGGGGCGGTAGAGCATCTGGTGACAGCTAAAACGAAAAAGCCCCGCACTTGGCGAGGCTGGATGCTAGTGCTGGTTACATGTTTGCTAATCGCCGTCCTAGGATAGCAATTGCTTCATCCAGCATCAGGGATAGGACTGCGAACCCTGATCGTTGACGCATCTACGAGCAGTCATGTACAGGGCTCCCACCTGCTGCCAATGAAATCCTCACGCATGAGGTCATTGATCTGCCCAGGCTTTAAACCCTGGGACTAAATGGCGCCCGGTTACGTCCGGACCTACATTGCTGCTTGACCATCTTCTAAGCGGGCCGGTTGCTAACCCGACTGGATGCGATTCCGAACAACCCCGTTAATCAGGCTATGCCTGTAGGAAGTACGCACCAAACTGCTTAGTCTGCGTGTCTGCTCTCCACGCCGCCGCTTAAAGGATGATTCGGGCTGCTGGTGACGGTTCCAGCGACTACCCCAGCCGTGCACAGCCAAGTTCGTCCGTCGATAAACAACCAGGTTACCCACCTCCCGAAGCAGTGGTTACTGGCACCTTTCTTCATCACAACTGCTGACTGGCCGGAATCTCTTGCACTTCCTCCGGGCCTGGGGCAGAGGTCCACGTCTTAGGTGTTCGCAATCAGCATGTGTGATGGCCCTGATCTCTCAGGGCGCGGCTACCCATCTCTAGCTGCCTGTACTGCTACGGGCTAAGTACAGGGCATTCAACGATGACATGGCGGGCTGGAATATTTTTCGCTGCGAGCCATGTGCGCATGCTACCACACCTTGTCAATGCTTGCAATAGCTTCTCGTTTCTCCGCTTGCCCTACTCGCGCACCCATTCAGAAACGAAATGATCTCTTTGCCGATCTCGTCTCCAGGAGTGGTTGCCAGGCCTGGATGCTCTCGACACTTGCCGCAACCTCGCTCCGATTGGGCCTGTAGACCTGTTCCATGGCACGCCTTGCACTGAGGATCAAGCCAATGCAACAGCAAAGGAGCAGCCAAATCAGCAGAATGCCCATCCATAAGCAATCTGATCTGCAGGCTTTGGGCAACTTCCGGCAGGGATTTGAGAGCCCTCATCACCTTGCCCAATTCAGTCTCATAGCGCTTCTCCAGCTTTTTCCGCGCCGCCTCCATACTTTCAGTTGTGATCTTGCGGATCCCTTTTTTGATGGTGACCTGGGCTTCGGAGATGATTGCTCTCCTTGTGGGCTTCACAGGAACCTTGATGCCCCAGCGCTCGGCACCGTCCCATTCAGCCTGCAACCGCATCAAGGCAGCACCAAAGCGAGATTTGCACCATCCGGCTGCAATCAGATAGTCAGCATCGCCCGGAATGTTCTCCCCCTGCACTCGCAGGCTTGACGATTGAGTTGCGGCGGCATAGCGCTCTTGCGTCGTAATAATTTCAGCCATCACAATCTCTCTTTCTTCAATTGGTTCGTCTTTGCTCTGTATTCATCCCGGATGGCGTCGAAATCAGCATCGGTGTAGTGGCGCGGAGTGTTGTCCGCCTCCAGCTCCTCCACAAATGCAAGCCCGTACCGCTCTACAAGCCCAGCGCGGTAGGCGATGGCGTTCCCATGCAAGTGGGTGTTGCATGGCTGGCACTGCTTGTGGATATTGCGGGGATCAAGCGCGAGATTGATAGCAGCGCCACGGCTTCTGTAATGCCCAGCGTGCCATTGACCTTCATGGAATCGACCACAGGAGATGCATGGCAAGTCGGCATCGCGCAGCCGAACGTATGCATTCACCTCCACTTGGGCGCGAGCCCGGCGCTGAGATGGCGTCAGGCTCTTCTCCTTGCGCGTCTTGACCTTTGCGCGCTCCTCTGCTTTGTCCTGGCGCACCTTCTTCACCGCGCAGCGTGGCGAGCAGACCGTCTGCATCGGGCGGACCGGCACAAAGGTTTGCGGGCAGGCCTTGCACTGGCGGGGCTTAGGGCTGAAGGGCTTCACTCTTCACCCTCCCATGCCGGTAGATCGACACCACGCGCCGCAGCGGTCGAGTACAAAAACTCAATCCACTCTGCAAACTGCTTCTTGCTGAATTTGCTGGTACGCAGGCCCAGCATCACCACTCCGCCATCCAGGCCCATTGCAAGGCGCACCGTCTCGCCCTTGAATGCAGCACTCAGAACATCTTTCCACTCATCCGGCGTCATGTAGACCAAGCGCCCATTGATAGGCCATTGCAGTTGCTTGGAGTACGCAGTGAGCAAGGGCCACATCAGGCGGTTCTGCGCTTGCGTCCGCGTCTCTGGCGCCAGAGTGATCACCAATCTATGGCCTGCCAGCATTAGCGCCTTGGCCGTATTCCAGATGTGATTTACCGCCTGCTTAGCCTGCACAGGCTCCCACAGGGATAGGCTGATGCGCTCAGTCATGCTGGCCTACCACTTCTCGCACCTCAAACTCGATACCTGGCTTGCCCTTCAAGATGCCCTCAGTGAGTGGAGGCCAAGTTTTGACACCCTCGTCTTCTGCGTTGCGCTCGAATTCGATCAACATGTCAATCACATGCTTGGCTTTCTCCAGGTCCTGAATACCGCCCTTTTCACGGAAACGGGTGATGTATTTGATGGCTGTGTGCTGGCATGCATCCAGCTTGTTTGCCATGCTGTACTCCATTGGCTGGATTGCCATATCTTTATAGTGATCGCCGCCGATCTGGGTATCTAGTGCGCTCATTTCTTTCGGTCTCCAATACAATTTGTCTCGATGTAGGCTGCCGCAGTCCAGCAGACGAATCCGACGCCAATCAACAGACTTAGAGCGCCCTCACAGGCCATCCCAACCAAAATGAAGATCGCGCCTATAGCATTCAATAAATTCCGGCTGTACCGCCAGCGGCGCTTCTTGACCATCGCCTTATTGAAGTTCTGGCTGAGGTCAGTGATTGTTCTGGGATCAGTCATTGGCTTCCTTACTGCGAAGAGTGGATTCAATAGCTGGGTAGCCGCCTTCTATGTGGCTCTGGCTTTCGGCTGGCTCCAAAGTGATTGCTACTGGTATGTCCGCCACTTGAGGCGCAGATACCGTGCAGCAGAGCACGTCAGAAGATTGATTCCCATGCGACGGGCGTACAGAAAAGTCAGTCACAGCCAACCCCCTACTTCTTAGTTACTCGGTTTGCAGGCTCTACAGCCCATGCACCCTGCTTTGCCAGCCGCCTGATTTCTGCCTCCGAGTGGCCCAACTCCAGCCACCTGGCCAGAACCTCCCGGCACCGTTGAACCTTTGCATCTCGACCGATCAGCAGAACCCGTTGCGTGTACTGGATTGCCCTTGCTCCACACCACAGGCATGCTGGGTTGAACATGGATCTCTTCGCCGGGTCGGCTTGGTGCTTTGAAATTGCTTGGCATTGGGTACATGTCACTAGGCCTCCTTCATCACAGAAAAGTTGACCAACAAAGGCCCTAAAACTATTTGCCAACCCTGGAGCAATTCGCCGTCTTTTGAAATCATCAGAAGCCGCTGAATTACGAAGTAGTTGACCGTTGCAGTCCCGCTCGCCTTCAAGGTTTCCCACGGACCATTTCTGCTCAAGTTCCATCCAAAGAGAACGTTGCGCTTGAAAGCTCTCCATTCGATAAAGCGCCATGCACTTTTGGCCTCCATCAGGTATCCGTAGCCTTGGAATGCCCGCTTTCGTTCCTGTAGTTCTGTAGAGAGTTTCACGCCCACACCTCCCCGAACTTGCTGATGAATGCCGCGCTCAGGCTGATCTGCACACCCAGACGCCCTTTGTCTTGGTAGATGCAGTTCCAATCCGGGCAACCCACCACCTTGCTGTTGACCTTCACAATGGCCCCGCTTGGGAGCGTGTAGATTTGGTGCTGTTTGATCATTTCTGCTCCTCTCAGTAGTTGGCACCACCGGGCACTGACATTTCCATTGGTCGTTGATTGGGGTTAGGCAGGTATTGCTGGCTTTCCTTGTCAAACCACAGGCCGATGGTTCCCTCCCACTCGCCGTTGCGCTGCTTGTCGCAGATCAGGAGGCAATCGGGTTCGTTCTCGTCCACCTGCTGGCCTGCCTCACGCTTGCGCTCTTTGGGCTTGTTGCGCCACACAGCGATCACGTTGTCCACCTGGTCAGTAATAGCCCCCGTGCCTTTGAAGTCGTACTTACCGGGCTTCTGGTCTTCGCTGGGTGGCTTCTTGATGTGGTGCACCAAGTGGATGTGGATCGAGTAGTCACGGGCAATAGCCGTCAGCTCGTCAACAAACGCCTTCTGGCCGTTGTAGTCATCCTCTCCATGAACGCACTTCATGAGGCTGTCGATGAACATTTGCGTTACGCCCAGCTCCTTGGCGCAATAGCGGGCAACTGCGCACACCTGGGATGCGGTAACTGTGCCCTGCTGGTCATAGAGCCACAGGCGGTTGTCGGTCCAGTCCTTGAACTGGCCATAGAGCTCTAGCAAGGCGCGCTTGGCTTCATCGCTGCCAGCAAAAGCGGGATCGTGCGGGTTGTTGCCAGAGAACTGGCGGGCCATGCGCTCCAAGGTACGGATGGGCTTCATCTCGAACGAGGCGATACAGCAGCGTTCACCCTGGGCCAGCAGGCCCAATGACACAAAGCCAGTCACCATTGACTTGCCATTGCCGTTTGCGCCACCCCACACAGTCACCTCACCCGGACGGAACTGGAACAGGCCGTAGGTCTTGCCCCATGGCATGTAACGATGGTTTGGGCGCACAGGCGACTTGATGCGGTCAATCAGTTCCTGCACATAGTCACCAGCAGGCTTGACCTTTTGCTGTGCGTCTGTCTCCTTTTCGTAGGCGGAGAAGTCAATGTCATCAGGAGTTAGGATGTAGTTCATCGCCGGTTTCTTTCTTGAAAATCATTACTGAGGTGCTGGTTGGCGCTGCCAAAATCAGCGGGCCAACGCGCTTAATTGCCTCGTAAAGTCGCAAAGTGCGCTCGTCACTGCGATAGCCCATTAGGTGGACTTCCAAGCCGGTTAATGGCCGAAAATCAATCCGCTCTGGTATGTCTTCTTCATCAATCTGGATGTGGGCGTAGAGCTGGCTACCATCAAAGCGGTTTGGCTGGGAATGCCACTCATCCGCCTCTACCCTGAACAGCCAGGAGTTGTCGTCAAAGACGTAAGCACATGCGGGCTTGAAGCGCTTCCGGCGCAGGTCCAGCAGTTGGGCCATGCCATTCATACGAAAGCCCCCATTCCGCCGCCTTGCGGCTTGCGAGGCAGGACACCTCCGCGCTGGTTTCGCACCCAGTTTCGCCAGGTTGCTTGCCAGTCCAGCTTTCGGCCATCCTTTCCAGGCTTTGCAATCCAGTGATCACGGAACACGTTGGCTACCGCTAGCGCATCCAGATCGGGTCGCTCCTTTTCTGCCCACAACTTCCAGTCATCAGGAAGAATCCAGTCAGCGCGAAGCGATGTTGCCCGTGGCGACTTCGCAGAAGGAGCATCTACATGTTCCTGTTCCTGTTCCTGTTCCTGGCTTCCATGGGGCTTGGAAGGGCCTTCCGAGGGGCTTGCTTCTTCACCAGCTTTTGGCAGATGAAACGCTACTGAATAGATAGCAAAGAATGCAGCCTTCAAAGTGGCGGAAGTGATGTTTTGCCATTCACGCTCAACACCCTTGCATCGCTTGTCTGCTGGGGCCAGTGCATCGCCGATCTGGAATGCAGCCATGCGATGGACAAAAACAGTCTCAGAAGCCTCTTCATAGGTGCAAAAACCGCACTCAATTAGGCTTGCAAGGGCCTTGGAAGCCCCTTCGAAGCCAAGTCCGGTTTCATGGCCCATGTAGAGGACTGGGCAGTGGAAGACACCAATCATGTTGGCGTGTGGGCAGGTCATCAGATACAGGGCCAGCACCTGCGCAGCAGCATTGCCGCGCAAAGCCTTGCCGGTATCTCCGATCCAGAACTTGGGCGAGACAACGCCGTAATCACGCATTCGCTGGCCCCTTGTCAAATGGCTTCAACATCTTTAGAATCCGCTTCATCACTTTGTTGAGATAAATGGCTTTGTCCCGGTTGCCGCCGAGATAAGCCGCTACAGATAAATCGCCTGCACGCTTTGCAAGAAGTCGCAGGCGTTTTTCTTTTGTGTCGTCGTTCATGTGGCCTCCCATACGCGGTATCCGTCACGGATAAGGTCATGGCCTTCAAACTGCAAAACACGCACCTGGCGCTCACGCTCTAGTTCGGGCAGACGGCGACAGACCTGCTCTACCGACATTCCCGTGATCTGGGCAATCTCTCCTGCAGTCAGAGCCTTCTCGTCATTCAGCGCAGCGAGAATTCGGGGGTAGTGCTTGCCAGCAAAACGAGCAGCACGCTCACCAGCCATCACGCTAGTAATTGGGTCGTTTACTCGGACGTTGTTCATCTCAGTGCTCCTTTCAAAATTCGTTGGGTCTTGAGGGTTGATTCCTGGGCCTTAGCCCCGCTTTCGATGTAGTAGCCGTGGTATCGAGGGTTGCGGTCTACTGTCTTGAGGATTCGAGGTGGCTTGAAGTGGGTGGCGATTGATTCGTTACGCTTGGTGAAGGCATTCATCACAAATCCGTTACGCGAAAGTGTTTGGAAGGGTGCGTCTCTTTGGGAAAGGCACTACGGGAGCAGCAGACAGTCGAGGGATGACATACCTGCGCTGGATCTCTGACGAGACGAGACGGCTCACTAGTTCGCTGACAGTCACCCCTTGGGCGGCTGCTTCTGCCTCTAGTGCGGATAGTTCATTGCCTGCAAATGTGGTGTCATGGGTTGGATGCACTGGAGAGTTCCTGGTGGGTTACGCATGTGCGTGTCGCTTTTCTTCGCTCACCACGGCAGACTTGGAACCATGCAAAAGCTTCAAACCCTCGATAGCCAGCTCTCGCATGAGAACGGACGGCTGGGTGCCGTTCAACTCGGCAACCGCCTCAACCAGACGACGCTCTGCAGGGGTGAGCGACAAATTGAATCGTTCACTACGAATGTGGACGGGGTTCGCATACATGGTGTGTTCTTCCTTTCTCTTAAAAAACACGAAGTTGAAATTGGGTTAAGCAATAGCGGCGAGCGCCGCTTTGCGCATGGAATGGATCGACTCGTCGGGCAAAGCCAGATACAGACTTCGATGGACGAAGTTCACGAAGACACGCATGTCGCCCTCTTCGGGTTTGCCGCCCGTCAGGTCAGCGCCATAGAGTCGGTCGAATTCGGCGATGAGTTCAGGGGTGTCCAGGGCCACTGCGACACAGGCATCAAATGCAGGGTCTGCGTATGCCATCGGAAGTGGGAGGCGTGATGCAGTCATGCCACCTCCTTTTGCTTGGGGGTGAGTTCGGGCCAGATCAGCTGCCAGTCGTTGGGCTTCAAGTCAATGCGCGAAACCGCGCCGCCAGTGGCCGCTTCGATAGCTACACAGCGCTCGATGGGGACCGGGCGCTCTCCAGCTGCCCACCTAGACAAATCTGGAGCGTGCGCGCCAATCGTTCTAGCCAGGGATGTCAAACCGCCCCGTCCTTGAGTCTTGATGTAGTCTGATAGCGTCATGCGAATCAGTTTAGCGTAACGCAAAACAAATAGCAATAGCGTTACGCACATAGACATCTTTAGCGTTGTGCTATGAAATTAAAGAATGCGTGATATAGACCAAATCCGGCGAGACAACCTGAAGACTCTTGAAGAAGAGTCCAATGGGGCATCTGCCGCTGCTAAGCTCCTGGACATGTCCCCTGCTCAGTTCACCAATCTCAGGGTTGGGGCCAAAGACTCGAAGACAGGCAAGCCACGAGGAATGCGCAAGGAAACTGCTCGCCGCATTGAGTCCGCTTTTGGAAAGCCTATGGGCTGGCTGGATCAGGACCATTCAGGCAATGTTGAATTGCAGAGCATTGCCCCTGCCCCGCATGAGGATCCTTCTGGGAATGGAGACCTCGTCATTACAGAATTTGACGCTGGTGGAGGGATGGGGAGCCGCGGCCGACTTCTTCTGAAGGATCAACCTGGCGTGATTCGTAGTTGGAACGTTAGTGCTGATTGGCTCCACTTGAATGTACCTTCGTACAGTTCGCTGAAGAATCTTTGCATCGTCACGGGCTTCGGGCCAAGCATGAGGCCAATGTTTAACCCCGGAGATCCTCTACTAGTGGATCGGGGGGTGCGCACCGTCAATCATGAAGGAATCTACTTCTTCCGAGTGGGCGACGAAGGCTTCATCAAAATTGTTCAGCGCGTTCCTGAATTTGAAGGCCCAGGATTCGTCTACCGAATTATTTCCAAAAACCCAGACTATCCACCCTACGACATTTCAGCGAAGAATCAGCACTTCCAAGTGATTGGGAAGGTGCTAACTGTATGGCGAAGTGAACAGTTCTAATATCTATTGCGAGGGGTTATGAAGAAGGTTGTAATTGCTTTGGCTGCTATAGCCGCTTTATCAGGGTGCGCCGCCAATTACAATGGCGGCATATCAATTGCTGAACAAAAGAGGATTGAGGCTGAGGTGGAGGCGACAAGAAACGCTGCTGAAGCTAAGTTTCCACTGTATGTGCAGGCATGCAAAAATGAGTTTCCCGATGCTTGGGGCACTCATAATGATGGCATCCAAAATCTCTCTGGACAGTATGCAGTGAACGTTGCCCTGATATCTAAGGGTCAAAAAATCGTTTGCTCAGTTGGGAGAGATACGCTTCAAGTAGAGCGAGTTTTCACTGGAGCAAGGACACTGACTCTTAGTGAATACAAAGCGGAATTAGAAAAAAATCCAAAGACGCTCGCGAGGCCGGTAAATGAAGCATATATTGAGCCTGACCCACCTGAGAACGATCCTCGCCTTTCATATAAGAATGTGAGAATTGGCGATTCAATAGCGCGCTTTAAATTTAAGATACCGCTCTATGCCTGTCGCGAGTCCGCTTGTTCGTTTTTCCAATCATCTTGCGAAAGCAGCTTCTCTTCAGCCCCTAGAGCCTCATCCGCAGAGTGCGCACTAGGCACATCTTATGGCGGGGCAGCGCCCAAATATGGGTATGCAACTTTCTCCGAGGGAAAGCTTTCATCAGTTTCATTGACTATCAGCACGGACCAAATGGCTGTGCTCGACGCGACCCTTACACAAAAGTATGGGAAGCCGGACAAGATTGACTCTACACCATTCATGAACAAGATGGGCAACAGCATTCCCAATGCAGAGAAGACGTGGATTGTTGAGGGCGAGAAATTGGTCCTGACTTACCGCTCATCTGTGGTAGATGAGGGGAAAGTGGAAATATCAGGAAGAGTCGCAGATGCTCAACGGAAGGAAGATTTCGAGAAGCGGCTTAAAGCCAACACTAAAGACTTTTAATTGCTCTCCGCCAACAGCTGTAAGCTACCGTAAGGATTGGGTCGATAGAATGTTGTTTTTTGTTACAGCAAGCCGATGCGCGGCTGCTTAAGGAGGCAACATGTATTTCATGGGGATTGTTTCGATCATCGGAGCTTTGGTTGGAGGGCTCACTCTTATTTTGGGATTCATGGGCGCGAAGAGTGCTCCACAAGAGGCAGCTGCAGCCGCTATGGCTGTAGCTTTTGCAGTAGTGCCATATGTAATCTTTCGGGTGCTGCAGCTTTCAAAGCAGATGAAAGACAGCGAGTCCATTCGGTACTCTCTCGATGCCATCAATCGCCGAGATGAAGCTAACCAACGCCCTCAGTAAATGCTCCCCACCCTCCGCATAGAGAAGATAGACCAAGGCGAGTACCACGGCAGGATCTTGGATGGTCGGGAGCTGCTTGGGGAGGTGTGGCAGTCAACCATTGCTGATGTGATCGGAGAGACTGCCAGGCACTACCAGCCAGCACCGAAGGCGTTCAATGTGTACTACGGGCCTGTGAGTGTCGGAACAACACTACGAGAGGCCATGCTCTATGACGCAGAGACGCTGGCTCAGAGGTTGGTGAGGCTGGAGGGAACAGTAGCCCCCTAAAGCAGGAAAGCCCCTGCGACTGGAGTATCGCAAGGGCTCTCAGATGAATCGTTGAGTGCTCCCGTGGACTCGGCGAAGATGATCACAGTGCATTCAAATCTATTGTCCATGTGCACTTTGGCCTTAACTCAGCAGGATTTCTTTATGCTTCGCTTACCGCTAGTCTTTGCAATTCTCTTCATGGCGGTAAGCGCAAAAGCAGCCAGCGCCCACGAGGACTCGGCCAGGCAGTTCGTGGATCTACTGAGATACGAAGATCAATACAGCAAGTACCACGATGCCTGCATTCAAACGCATCGCGCTGTCTCACCTCACACGCTTGTTGCGCAGAATCCAAACTATTTCAGAGGCATTCGCCCTGGCGATAAGCAATGGCCAGCCATTGTTGCTGCCTATGAAGAGTACTTCCTAGAGGCCTGCTCGAGACCTACCAAGAGCGAATTTCTTGAAGTCCTGTCAGCGTCATATGCCAAGATGCTTTCCTCGCAGCAATTGCAGGATGCCATAGCCTTCTACTCATCCGGCACGGGTCAGGCACTCGTGTCAGCGAACACATTCGCTACAGCGGAAGTTTATAGAGTTTGGCCTGAAATCAATGGGAAGCACCTTGCTAAGGTCACTGCTCGATTTCAAGCCAAAATTGATCGGTTGGCTCAGTCGAAATGAATTCCCTTGAAACCATGGTAGACATTCTTGCGGCCCTACCTTTGCGTTCGTTGCCTTGATGCTGCTCTGGGTGGGGCTGTTCTGTGCGCTTAGGCTGGGGTGGATATAAGGGGGCGGGGTTGAAGGATGGCGGTGTTGGATCGCCTTTTCCCTGCTTAGCTAAAGGAACTAGACGCTGTACATTAAAAATCTATGACTAAAAACATTGAAACCACATGGATCTATCACATTACAGATGTAGCGAACTTGCCCGCAATCATAAATCAGGGGGGATTATATTCAGATATATCAATGCGAGAAATGGGTGGCCCTCAAAGTGATATTGGTTACTCACACATAAAAGAGAGGCGTGCAAAAGAAATAAAAGTAGATTGCTGCGGCAATAAATTCGTTGGCGAATTTGTACCATTTTATTATTCCCCTAGATCAATTATGCTTTTCATAGTTAATCAAGGAGAAACGGGGAAGCCTAGGGGGCATCAGAGCGAAGTGGTACATCTTGTTTCAAGTGTAGCCTCTGCCATAAGCGGCAAATCCCAATGGGCAATTTCAGATGGAAATGCAGGCTCGCATGCGGCGCAGTTTAGTAATAGTCTGCAGAGCCTGGATAGTTTGAACTGGGATGCGATTCAAGCCAGATACTGGAGCGATGTCACTTTCGAAAAACAAGCTGAATTTCTAGTTGCTGATTTTTTCCCGCTTATTGCATTTAAGGGCATTGGCTGCTATAATGACGACGTAACTCGTCGAGTTCAGTCGATGTTAAACGCATCAGGTCATTCAATTCCTGTAGCAACAAAGCGTGATTGGTACTACTGATGATTGAAATCACCAATGGTAATTTGCTAGAAGCTCCAGTTAGCGCCCTCGTGAACACAGTAAACACCGAAGGCGTAATGGGCAAAGGTATAGCTTTGCAATTTCGGAATATGTTTCCGGATATGTTCAAGGACTATGCAGCCGCTTGCAAAGCTGGACATGTCGAGCTTGGGAAAATGCATATTTATCATGTATCAAGTTTCGGCGAAGGACCTGAGTGGATAATTAATTTTCCGACAAAAGGAAAGTGGAGATCAAAAAGTAAAGTTTCAGACATAGAAGCTGGACTAGATGATCTTGTGATTAACATCAAAAGACTTAATATCCAATCTATTGCAGTCCCTCCACTCGGATGTGGCAACGGAGGTTTGGATTGGTCTGTTGTTCTTCCAATTATCGAAGATAAGCTAAAGTCCGTCCAAAATGTTCGCGTTCTGGTTTATCCACCGAGTGGAGCCCCAGATGCCAAGGATATGCCAAACATGACAGAGAAGCCTAAATTAAGTGTAGCAATGGCTACATTAATTATGATGCTTAGCAAGTATCGAGAGGGGCTGATGGATCCATTCATTACTGTACTAGAAGCACAGAAATTAATGTATTTTCTACAAGAAGCCGGTGAGAATCTAAGATTAAACTATAAAAAGCATTATTACGGTCCTTATGCATTAAATCTACGCCATGTTCTTAATCGTATGGAGAAGCATTATATCGAGGGATTTGGCGATGGAGACGACAAGCCATCTAAGCCACTTTTTTTACTAGAGGGGGCGACCGAGGAATCTGCAGATCTACTAAAGCAACACTCTGATGTTGCTGCACGCGTAAAGCGTGTAGAAATGCTCATTGATGGATTCGAAGACACCTATGGCATGGAATTACTCAGCTCCGTCCATTGGGTGATGTGCCGCGTCCCGCATGCTGACGAATCAGTCAGCATTGCAGTTAAAGCAATACAAGAGTGGAATCTTCGAAAAAGCCAGACCATGAAGCCTGCTCACATTGAAAAGGCATGGAATAGATTACATTCACAAAGGTGGCATTCAGAAGCTAGGAGTGCACCTCATTAATACACATCAAGCCGCCGCCTGGTGGCTTTTCTTTTGCCTACAAGCCGCCGATTCTGTAGGCTGACAACTCCCGGTGAAGTGACCTAGAATGAGGACTCTTCATGGATAGGACTTTGGCCCGCCTCGCGCGGGCTTTTTGCTAAGTCGACCAAGCTTCACCGCCCCTGGCAGCTCTGGATATAGCGATAAGAGATCACACTGATATAGAACAATGGACCTAGAGTTCAAGCGACTCACCGAAGCCAGTCTGCAAGACATCATCTCGCTCAACAACCACCCTGACGTGTTGCGCCAAATGCCCCTTGGCAGCCCAGATTTTGACGAAGTGAAGGCGAAGGAATGGGTGAAGCAGAAGGATGCCCAGTGGGAGCAGCACGGGTATGGCCCGTGGGCATTCTTCATCGATCATCAGTTTGCAGGCTGGGGCGGATTGCAGTACGAGGAAGGCGATGCTGATCTCGCACTGGTACTTCACCCGCACTTCTGGGGAAGCGGCAAAGCTATCTACGAAGAGATCATCAAACGCGCATTCACAACCATGGGGTTGGATTTCATAACCATTCTTCTGCCGCTCTCAAGAACAAGAATCAAAGGGGTAGGAAGACTGGGATTTCAGCCGGATGGCGAGGTGGAGTTCGATGGCGTTCGCTTCAAGCGTTTTCGCCTTTTTGCGCCCGCTTCTCCAGAGTGTTCCTGCTCTTGACCCATCTCAAAGCGCCCTCCCCACTAGTGCCCTACCATCTCCTTGCCTCTGGGAGCGGAGGCACCATGGCACTATGCTGTAGGTGCTTAGCCCGCTGATGCGGGCTTTTTTTGCTTTGGCCTTACCATCCCCTATCATGAACGCCACAGAACAGCTTGAACCAATCACTGCCACCAAGCGCATGGCAGAGATCCGTGTCGCATGGCGAATTGCAGGAAGATTTGACCAAATGGGGCACCCGGTCTACGCGGGCCTGTGGCATCCAGACAATGCATATAACCGCTGCATGCTTGAGACTCTCGTAGAGGTTGGCAATGAGGTGTATGGGGCCGGATCGCATTGGCTCGAAGAACGGGAAGCCTAGACACTCTGCGTCAGCACCGCACAACCGCCTCCGGGCGGTTTTTTGCTGGCTGGGTTGGGGCTGCACACACCCTACACACCACATTTTCCTGCTTCGCCGAGTCGGCGATTGCGAGCGAACAGAAACTTTCGCGCCAATTTCGCGTTACGCTATTGACATACATTTTGCGTAACGCTAATATTCACCCATCGCAGCAACAACCACGAAACGACCGAAGGGGTAGCGATCCGGCCCCTGAACCGACTCGATGCAAGAGGAAGGTCTAGCTCCAGTGGAGCGCAGTGGGAGTTGCAGCGATAGCGAAGTGCAGTGATAGACAGCGCGGAGCTAACCGCTATGACCCGAGGGCGACCCATGCTCCGGCGAGTGCGAAGGGTGGAGGATTGGCTACCGCAATAGGCCAAGTGCTGGGACCGCTTCGGCGGGTATAGATCAGCCAACCCCGGTTAGGCCGGGGGAGAAAACCAAAGCGCTTTTCAGTGAGTGCTTTGGTCTTCTAGTCTGCCTCTGCGCTTCCAAGCGGCATCTGCGACAAGCATTCGGTTAATTGCTTTCGTGAGCGACAGCAATGCAATGCTCCAGTACATCCATGCAGGCAGAAACAGCGCAGTGGCAACTGCCGAGAGAAAGATCGCGATGTATGGCCAAGACAGGAACACCAAATACAGGTTGCGCGAACGGCTTCGAATGGCCCAACGAAGTACCTTCTTGGTCATAGCAGGAGCCTGGAGCGTGGACTTCTTTTTGAAGCCTGCTGCTGCCATAGCTCTGTACTTGAACCTGTTGGTACTAGTTGTGATCATTGCTGCACTCGCGCTCCAGAAGGCGTTGATGTGCAAATGGTAGCAGCCCCCCCAAGTAACCCCCAAGCGCCCTACTCAGGGCGTTTTCAATTTTTGCGCACAGGCGCGGAAGGATGAAGATGGAAGCGAAACATACGCCGGGGCCATGGCGCTTCGAGGAATTTGAACTGTATCAAGGTGCAGGCTTGCGCTTCAACATATCGCAAGCAGAAGGCGCAACATACACCCCTCATTACTCAGATGTGGCCCAAACGATCTCAGGCGAAGAATTGAGCATTCAGGAGGCAAACGCCCGCCTGATTGCTGCAGCCCCTGAACTGCTGGCTGCGCTGCAGTTCTACGCAAACCCTGAGGTCTACAAACCAGATTCAGTCGGTCGCACAACAGATCTAACGTGGGTAGCCCAAGAAGCCATCGCCAAGGCAACCACATAAGCTACCCAAGAGCATCATTTCAGATGATTTGATGCTTTTGGTACTCATATCCTCGAAAGAGGGTCATCATTTGAGCGGCGGGGCGCGTATAGGAACGGCACGGCTGCTGCAGCAGATCGCTGGAATAACCACCAGCCCGCTCAAATGATGGTGAATGCGCAGTTGCGATGCGCAGGCGAAGAGTCGATGGTTGCTGAAGAAGTCGGGCTGTAAGACACAGCTGCGTAAATATCCGGTAAGCCCGAAGCAACCAATAAACCGCGTGTACTTCTTATCCCGCTTCGGCGGTGGCAGCTAAGGCGCGGCATAGACAAGCAGGAGATCGCTACCTGCCACCATCTCCTATTCATAGATGTTGCCAATCCTGGCGAATCTATTCACCAATCTATTCATATTGACCGCAAGCCACTGATCTGCAAAGCAATCTGGCTTGGACTATCTATTCACTAACCACACTCCAGCACTACCACGCTGGATTCGCCCGCTACATGCGGGCTTTTTTATTCCTGGGAGATTGAAATGAACGGATTTTCTGACGCTCACTATTCCCGCCTTGCTTCTGCCCACAAAGCAGGCGTTGACCGACAAGACGCGCGGGCAGCTTGGCTGGAAAAGCAGCGCTCCAGCAATTCAATCTTCGACCAGCGCTTCAACAGCGTGCACCAGGAAGCATTCAAAAACTTCGATCCCGACACTCTCGGCGCGATCTTCTGCCTGCTCAAAGCGAGCAAGCCCCTTGAGGCTGGCGAAATGCTGCGCGATTACCTCCGTGAAGTCATGCAGGACGAGTGTGATGACATTTTGGAAGCAGAGGCAGAGGAAGCCGGGAGGGACTGGTGATGGAACACACCAATGCGCCCTACCTGCGGGCCCTAGCGAGCGGCCAGCAAGTGCTGGTGAAACCGCCCTATGACGACGAGTTCATACCACTCTTCGATGCATCCAGCACTGCTCTGGCAGCACTCCTGCGGCCCAGCACGATCGTGAACCCCGGGATCTGGGAATTCAAAGTTAAGGGGATTGAAGATGACGAGTGAGAAGCTGAAACCAACGCCGGGGCCTTGGATTGCTGATGACAACGAAGGATTCAGCCCTTGGACCATATGGTCGCGCATGACCCCATCAGGCAATGGAGCGCCCGGGCCGGTGATTGCACGAATTGAAGGCGACAGCGCAGAAGCGGATGACAGCGCAACCCTCATCGCCGAGGCCGGAACAGTTTTTCACGAGTGCGGCCTGAGCCCTCGGGAGCTGCTGGAGGGGTACAGGGAACTGCGGAAGACTCTTCAAGACTTGGAGGCTTCATATCAGTTCCTCAAACCGGCCGGACACCAAGACTCGGACACGCAAAAGAGCGCCCGAGCTGCACTCGCCACATACAAGGAGGTGTGAGATGACTCTACTTGAGATTTTGGCGCGCGACTGGCCGTATTGGAAGGGTAAGAGTCGCGCCTACCAAGACAAAGACGGCGACCTGATTGCCAGCAACGGCTACTGCTTCCGTCATGTCTGCGGGCATGCTGAGATTGCAAGCGACCGTGCTACAGCAATCGTTACTGAGCAGAAATGGGCAACCAAGCGGGCACAGATGAGGAGAGCTAAATCATGAACTACTACGAGATTTGGATCAACGATGCAACCCTCGCTAAAGTGCCTTGCATCGATCGATGGGAGGCATATGACCTCGTACTCAGCATGAACCTGGGCGAACGCTCCAAGGTGAAGATCATCCAGCTTTGACAACGGGAGGCATCATGGAAACCCCAATGCTCACCATGCCCAACCGCCCTCTTTGCCCACTGCCAGGACAGAAGGCCAACCGCTACACCCCGGCTGTAGCAACCGACATCCGCAAGACATTCGACAAGTACCGGCGCCTGATCGCGCTGCAGAACAAACAATGATCTACCAACCATTCCAACTAGGGCGGCCTCGTAAGCCGCCCTTTCTATTTCTACTCGCCACTGCCCTACTGATTGTGTGCGTGGCGCAGGCAAGGCTGGCAAGTTAAGGAAGCATATGAGCGAGAAAACCCATTATCGGAAAGCCTTCGACTCCCCCTACCTGAGTAGCGCTGACATCGTAGAGCCAACCGTTCTCACTGTGGCCCGCGTATCCCTGGAGGCGGACAAGACAAAGAAGACCAAGGATCTCTTCAACACGGCCTTCTTTGCCGAGCGCGATCTGCGCCCGGGCGAGAAGCTTAAGCCAATGATCCTGAATGCCACCAACAGCAAGACTATGCGTCAGTTGACCGGGTCGCCATTCATTGACGACTGGCAGAACATCAGGATCACGGTCTATGTGGATCACAACGTACGCTTTGGCAAAGAATCGGTAGAGGGCTTGCGCATCAGCCCATTCACTCCCGAGAAAAAGGTTCTGACTCCAGCCAATGCGAAGGGCTGGGAGAATGCCAAAACAGCATATCGCCGAGACGGACACCTAGGTCAAGTGCTTGCCCGTGTTGATATGAGCGCGGAGCACCAGGAACAGATTGCGCGTGAATGTGCGGAGCAAGCCGATGCAGTTTCATGATGTGCAGCAGAACACCGAGGCTTGGTTAGCCCTCCGTCTCGGCAAAGCCACCTGCTCTAGCTTTGGCCTCTTCATGGCGAATGATGGCAAAGCCTTCGGTGAACCCGCTAAAAAATATGCTCTGCAGATTGCTTTGGAAATCGATACCGGGCGCAAGGCCGAGTACAGCTTCTCCAGCGAGCACACCGAGCGCGGCCATGAGCAAGAGCCGATTGCCCGCATGCTCTACGAGGAGGAGAACTTCGTCAGCGTAGGCAATGGAGGCTTTTTTGACTGGGGGGACTATGGCGACTCTCCAGACGGGCTGGTCGGGGATGATGGAGTCGTTGAAATCAAGTCGGTTACCGCGGCAGTCCACTACGCCACCTTGATGCGCCAGTCATTTGACCCGGCTTACCGCTGGCAGCTCATTGGCCATCTTGACTGCACCACCCGTGACTGGGTGGACTTCATCAGCTACTGCGGCGAGTTCAAAGAGGGCAAGCAGCTCATCGTGCACCGACTGCACCGCAGTGACTACACCGCAGATATCGAGCGCCTCAGGCAGCGCCGAGCAGACTTCATCGGACTCGTCCACCAAATCCTGAACAACATCCGTTAATCAACACCCTCCGGGAAGGCTGGAGGGAAGAAAGGCAAACCATGACTGGATACGACAACACCAACCGCGGCGTTATGTTCGTGAACGACCGCAAGCAAGAAGGCGATCGCAAACCTGATCGCACTGGCACACTGAATGTGGAAGGGGTGGAATACTTCGTCGACGGCTGGATCAAGCAATCACAGAACGGCAATCCATTTCTCAGCCTCTCTTTGAAGCGCAAGGACAAGCAACCAGGCGGCAACCACGAACGGCCAGGCCAACACAGCCGTACTGCAGCACCCCAACAGACATCACGAGACGACTACGGCGATGACAGCGATGTGCCATTTTGAAGCACGGAGAGTGTGTAGGAATTAGCCGACATCAACATTGGAAAACTCAGCACATATGCGAGTTTTTTGATTTGGCAAACTGCAGTCCATCCAGGATCAATTAACAATTAAACGTTTGTTAATCATGGAGTTAGGTTTCTCAGCCGACCTCATATCACTCCTCCTTTTTCCAGTTCCTGAACTTTCGTGAGAGTCGGCCTTTTTATTCCACACCCCGCACTGCCGGGGTGTTTCTTTTTCCAGCTTCAGGCCTGCAGAGGAACCCGCGTCCCATCCTTTGCAACCAGCGCATTGCTCTCTCCGACTACGAGTTTGACGCCGTGGAACTCGTTGAAGTCATTGCCTTCAAGCGGCTTCAGTCCAACAGACTTCCTGATCAGAGTCCGGCCTGCATTCAAGTCATCAAGGGCAATCTTGGTCAGTTCAAAGCACTGCGGATAGGCATTGCCGTTGGCTTTCCAGTGCTCACGTAGAGCGCCAAGCATCGAGTCGTAGAGGGTCATAGCCCGCTAGTCTACCGCCCACAGTGGGCACCTATTCGCAGCCCGCCCTGAGCAATCACGGCGGGCTCTTCATTTTGGAGCCCACCATGGCTGAACCTACCCCATCCTCCGCGCCCCTTAATGCATTTGAAAAGTGGTATTCGGATTACCACAACGACGCTTGTGATAACCACGGCGGCATTGACTGCACAAATCCAAAAGGGATAGCAGAAGACGCTTGGGATGCATGTACTTCCCACTTGGCCTCCCAGGCCGTGGCAGCACAGGCGCCCGCAGCGATGGCTGTGCATGATCAGCGTGAGGCCTTTGCCTTGGAGATACGCAAGCACTGCCCGCATGCAAGCCTGGAGTGTCATGACGGACAGTACGCCAGCCCGTGGGTGCAGGCCGCCTGGACTGGCTTCTCGCTGCACGCCGCCATTGCCGCCACCCCAGCACTTCCAGCTACCGAGGGTTCCTCGGCAGGTGACCTGGCGGAGCCAGATGTGCGCGATGTTGAGATAGTTGGATTGACTGCTTCCATCGGTCACCTTTCCTCTCTGATCGACTGGCAGCAAGCCGCTCTGATGCGCGCCAAAGATGCAATGTCGGCTCTGCACAGCGCAGCAGAGCCTATCAATGAGTCTCAAGGGGACCTTGATGCGCGCATCCCAGAATCTGCCTTCGCTCAGTTTGTAGATGAACATGCTGCACTGATGTACGCGATTGCAAACAGCCCAGTTACACCACCCCAGACAGAGGTGCAGGCCGAGCCGGTGGCGTGGCGTTACAAGAGGCATGGAGACAGCTTTGGCGACTTCTGGTTCAAGCCAGCCGGGCAATCTGCAGATGATCTACGCATTGGCCGGGAAGATGGGGTGGTGCTTGCGCCTTGTCCAGATCACTTCGACTGGACGCCGCTCTACACAGCACCCCAGGCCCAGCCCGCTGATGCGCTGGATGCGGCACCAGCAGCGCCTGCAGCAGACGCGCTGCTTGAGGCGCTGGAATCCATGGTCGATGTGTGCGAGTCGCTCGACTTCGACGGCGCACCAAGCGATGCGTCAATGATCAAAGCACGCGCAGCTATTGCAGCCTACCGTGCCACACCGGCAGCCGCAAACGCAAAGCCCGCCGATGCGCTACTGCTGCATGCGCTTGAATTGGCATGCGATCACATCGACATGGACTCGCTTCGCATCAGCCACTGCAAAGACGCAGCTGCAATCGACGCCGCCATGGCTGCAGCCCAGGAAGGCGGCAATGCCGCGAAGGGGATGTGACAGGTGATCCACTATCACGGCCTCCCCATCACGCCTGAAACTGCCGCCGCGCAAGTGCTACAGGCCGGGCACGGCTTCGTTTCATTCGCCGAACCGCGAAACTTGGGCTTGGTGGCCAGCGTTTGCCAGTCGTTCGCCGTGGACAACGGTGCGTTCTCGGCGTGGAAGTCTGGCCAGCCAGTCAGTGACTGGAGCGGGTTCTACGCCTGGGCTGGCGATGCGCTACTCATCCCTTCATGCGACTTTGCCGTGATCCCCGACGTAATCGATGGCGATGAGGCTGCGAACGACGCTCTGCTCGCTGAGTGGCCGCTGCCGCGCTGGTTCGGCGCTCCGGTCTGGCACATGCACGAAGGCTTGGACCGACTGGAACGCCTGGCCGCCGACTGGCACCGCATCTGTATCGGCAGTTCTGGCGAATACGCAGTGGTCGGCACAGCAGAGTGGTGGCGCCGTATCTCCGAAGCCATGGCCGTCGTCTGTGACGACCAGGGCCGCCCCGGCGTGCGCTTGCATGGATTACGGATGCTCAACCCCGCTGTGTTCTCGCGCCTGCCATTTGCGAGCGCGGATAGCACCAATATCGGTCGAAATATCGGCATCGACCAAGCATGGCGCGGCACTTACACACCGCCGACAAAAGAAGCCCGCGCCGCTGTCATGCGCGCTCGGATTGAAGCTCACAACGCTCCTGCTACGTGGGAGTCAGCACCGGCCCTACTGGAGCCAGAACAAGGAACTCTGCTTTGAATACCTACCGCTACACATTCGTGGCTGCATGTCCAGCCAATGGCGAGCAGATCGTCTATAGCCTGGAACTGCAGCACCAGGGCAAGGTGTTTGTTGAGCACATAAAGACGGCCTGTGCCTTACACCGCGAGGGCTATCAGGAAGACATTGCCGCCGATTTGCACAAGCGCTTTGGAGGTCAACTCACTCTGCGCGCTATTCATCACGGCGTTGAAATAGAAACCGTACTTCAAGATGCCCAGCGCGCCCAACAGAGGGAGGGCCAGCCCGCCCAGGCCAAGAAGGAGGAAGAGTGACACGCTACCAAGCACTGCGACGCCTCGGCCTCGATCCATTAGCGTCCGCATTCGTCGCATTCTTCAACTGGCTCTTCAATGTGCCGAACAACGAGATTCATTTCATGCACATGGTGATTGAGATTGATAACGAAGATGAGCCCGCCCCCAAGGAGGCACCATGACCCAATGCACCTACGTTCTTTCGTGGATCGGCCAATGCAAAGCTGCCTGCGAGGGGAACCACTGCGAAAAGCACAAGGCAGTCAAATGCACCGTCTGCGGTGAGCAGGCCACCCACGAATGCGACCACACCGGCCAGTTCGTTTGCGGCGCTCCCTTGTGCCCAAACTGTGAAGGCCACTCCGACACCACCAAGCCCAGCGGTGGGTGGGGGTTCATGAACCACTCACATCGCCGGAAAGAGGCGCCATGACAACCCTTCACCTCCCTCTCAAGCGGGAATACTTCGAGGCCATCCGAGACGGCACCAAGACCGAGGAATTCAGGCTGTGCACACCACACTGGGCCAAGCGCCTGGAGGGCCGCACCTACAACGAGATCGTGCTGACCCTGGGCTACCCCGCCCGAGGCGACCACGCCAGGCGCCTGGTGCGCCCTTGGCGCGGCTTCACGATCAAGACCATCACCCACCAGCACTTCGGCCTGGAAGCAGTGCAGGTTTACGCCATCGATGTGAGGGCCCCATGACCGACAAGGTATACGCAGCGGACGGAAGAACAGAGTGCCAAGTTATTGAAGGCCTAGGCTTCTATGTCAGTGCCGTCGAATTCAATAAGCTCTTCGCCCGCGCTATAGAACTGGAGTCTGCGCTTTCCGACATGCACACATTCTTTCAGCCTAACGCCTGGGGAAGCGAAGACAACAAGCGCGACGCACTCAGAAGCGCAGAGCAAGCGCTTGCGATCACACAGGAGAAGCGGGAATGACCGACACGACCGAAGCACAGCAGCGGGTGCAGACCTACATCGACCGCCGAAAGCAATCCAGGGGCCTGGATAAAGATCACATCCACGGCTTCGACGCGGGCGAATCATCTGAAGCGATTTTGCTTACCTCTGACCTCGAAGTGTTGATTGGAGAGATACAGCAGTTCAAGGCCGAGCGCGCCTCCCAGACCAACCGCGCCGCAGCAGCCGAGCAGCAAGTCACCGCTCTAACCCAGCGCCTGGACATGGCCAATCGACTGAACATCGATGCGCGCGAGCAGTTGGCCCAGCTATCAGCGCGGCAGGCTGTGCCGGATGGGTGGCGCCTGGTGCCAATGGAGCCGACTGAGGAAATGATCAAAGCAGGCAACACCAAAACATGGGTGCTTCCCTGCCATGACTGCTGGTCAGCCATGCTCTCAGCCGCCCCTCCCCCACCTGAGCGGGAGCCACTGCCAGTGCAGGACGGCGGGCCATCTCCTCGCATGTAAACAACTTCCAACTATCACTGAGAAAAAATATGACAACCAAGACAACTGGCGCCGAGCTCAAGCGCTTCTACAACGACCCCAGCTTTTGGCTGGATGGCGTGTGGCATGAGGATGTGCTGATTCTGTCAAAGGACGGCTCTCAAGAAGACGAAATTTCCGAAATCCCAGACGCTCTGGCAGTTTCGATCGCGGGCGGAGTAGTCTTCTATTCTGGTCCCGGACGAGCGCCTTGGCCCGGTGAAGACGGCACGAGTTTCGAGGCCTATTTCAGGCGCTGGCGGAAAACACAAAACACAGCCTACGGAACCCTTGAATGCCCAAAAGACAAGCTTGATGCCGTTCTGGCCGCAATCAAGGAGGCTGGGGGCAAAGTCACATGACCACCAAACGCTCCCGCAAATGGGGTGACAAACGAGCACCCCTCCCCGAACAAGACGAACCCGAGCCCCGCCAATGAGCGGGGTTCTTTTTTGGAGGAATGGATATGACCCTGTTTCTCACTTCAGATGAAATCAAAGAACTCACAGGCGTCAGAGGCGGCAAGCCCGGACGCACACGCGAGCAACGGCAAGCAGACTGTCTGCGCTCAATGAAAATACCCTTCCACTTGAACGCCGCAGGGCGCCCAGTTGTCGTCCGCGCCTTCATTGAAGGGAAAGATAAGAAGGAGATGGCCGCGCCCGCCTGGGAACCGGCCTTTGGCCATGGTTAATGCAATGCCGAACTTCCGGGCCCGCAAACAGCGCTCTGGCAAGACTTACTACTATTTCGACACCGGGAAATCGGGCAAAGAAATTGCCCTCGGTCAAGACTATTTCAAGGCCGTAGAACGATGGCTTGAGCTATCAAACAGTTCAGAAGCAGCGCCGCAAAAAACATTTGCTGATCTCGCGGCGTCATACATCGCCAAAGTCCTTCCTGAAAAGGCAATGTCGACCCAGGCAACACAACGTGGTGACATAAAGAAACTTGTGGAGTTCTTTTGCACACCCGCCCCAGCCCCGCTGGATGCGATCAAACCAAAACATGTCTACCAGCTGCTGCAATGGTCCAAAGACAAGCCAACCACCGCAAACCGCCTCAAGCGTGTTTTCTCTCACATGTTCAATACAGCCCGCGCCTGGGGGTGGACCGAAAACGAAAACCCATGCGCAGGCATTGAGGGGTTCGCGCTCGGCAAAAGAGAGGTCTACATCACCGATGCCGTATACCAGGCAGTCTATGCAGTCGCGGACGATGCGCTACGTGACGCAATGGATCTAGCCTATTTGACTGGCCAGCGCCCAGGCGATGCGAGAAAGCTAACAACCAAAAATATCCAAGATGGTCGACTAGTTATAAAGCAGAGCAAGACGGCTGCACCTCTGCGCTTCATCATCGAGGGAGAGCTACAAGCCCTACTAAAGCGTATATCGGATCGCAAGGCCCGCATCAATGCAGGCACAGAATGCCTGCTTGTCAGCATCCACGGAATGCCAATGACAAAGCAAATGCTGCGGGACGCATTTGAGTCAGCGCGCGCTGCTGCAGCCGAAAAAGCCGAAGGCGCGAAAAACCAGCAACTCGCCAACGATATTCGCAAATTCTGGTTCTACGACCTTCGCGCCAAGGCGGCGGACGATGTCGCGGACGAACGCGGAGAGCAAGCCGCAGCAGACCAACTGGGGCATACCTCGGTGCAAACCACCAAGCGTCACTATCTGCGGCGAGGGCCTCAGGTCAGACCCACAAAGTGACAGCCCTAAGTCTATATAACCGCCAAGTATAGATTTGCAGATTTTGAAAAAGCGGAGCGCTCCGCTTTTGACAAATGATCAACCTCGTAAGAACAGCATGAAGTAAGGGTATCATGCTATTAAATTTGAGTTTACAACAGCCTTCTAAGCTGTGGGTCACTGGTTCGATTCCAGTCGGGCAGGCCAGTCTCTGCAACGATTCCACGCTATCAATACTGTAGTTTTCTGCTTCGGCAAACTGTTGATCTGCACAGTCTTCCAGACCAATTTTTCAGTTTCCGCTGTAGCAAAAGCGAAGCAAAGTTAAGACTGCAGCTCAAGCATTTATCCCGGGTGCGTTCCATTTTTGGTTGCAGAATATGGCAGCAGCCAAGGAGCCTGAAGATGGATCTTGAAAGAGCACACGAAGCTGCCGCCCGAGCGCTATGCCACCAGCGCCAGGCTATTGCCCTTACCGCGCGACTGGAGAGCTAGGCAACTGCCGCCTCACCCCGGCGAAGCCCCCTCACCCACAGCCAGGATTGACCTGCATCACTAGTGGAAGATGACGGCTATCGCCCCAAAGAGAACAGTGCACAACCAATCTAAAATTGGTCAACGGTACACGTTACGGCATCTCGGCAAGAGCCAAACATGCCCAATGAAGAAATTGGTTTTTTCGGGAGACTTCACCGCATGAAGGCTGTGCAACTCATCGCTTTAGTGATTGTCGTTGGCGCGCTTTTTCTTGTGGTGAACGGATTGTTTTCCGCGTGGGCTTTGCTTGAGCTGGCCTGGTCGACGATTCTCGGTTTTGTAAATCTCTTTTGATGTTGGCCTGCCATCGTGCATTCCACACCATATGGTTGTCACATCCTTGGGTCTCCGAGCCCAACTTTTCATTCCATCGGACGCGTAACGGAGCCGTTATCACGGCCCTGGGCCTAGTGGCCCGGCGTCTTCGCCCGTTTAGCCGGGACGTTGAGCGTCTGCTTGCATCTGCCGAGACCGGCTGCTATTGGCAACTCTCCAGTCAGACCACTGCGATGACCGTCTGATTCCAATCAAACTACCTCCACGAAACCCGGTGTGATTCAGCAGTGCCACGCGCTGCGCATACTGCGATGAGCGCAGACACCGATGAGGGAACGGTTATCTCCTTCAAGCCTCTACGCCATTGCTATCGAAATATAGCAATTGACCTGTGTCATCGACTCTTCCAGTCAAACACCGGCACGGATATGCGCTCATCAAACGAGCCATTCCACTGCGCATGCAGGCCTGCTGCCACCAGCGCACGCATCACACGCTGGCCGACCTCCAGACCCAGCGAATGCTCCAGTGCCGCGTCCAGCGGGCCAAAGGCCAGGTAGAGCCCGCCCCCACGCACCGCCCGCGCCAGGTCCTGTCCGTGGAAAAAGCAATAGCCGATGAAACGCGTCGCATCGCTGCGCTCTCGCAGTTCCTCGCGGATATCGTCATAGCCATCGCTTTGGGTATGGCCCGCGTTTTGCAGGCAGACCACGCCCTGCTGCTCCAGCTGGTCAAAGGCCTGGTCGAGGCGATCACAGTCGGTCACGCGCGGCCACTGGCCTTTGGCAAGCTCCAATGCAGCAAAGCATTGGCCCACAAAGGCCTGCACCTCCTCCTCGTCCAGTTCTCCAGGTTCGTACATCTCGTCCACGATGATTTCGACGATGCGCGAGGCATCTTCAAACCCGCCATGCACCAGCACCGTAATCTCGTCCCGCACTTCATGGTTCAGAGGCATTTCGCACGCTCCACACTTGTGTTGCTCATGGCTGTTTTTAACCCAGCACCTGGCTGCCTGCAAGTGCAGCGCTGCTTTGCTCAACATGCGATGCGAAGCCCATGAGCGGGGGAGCCGCCTCGCCAAAGAAGAAAACCGGCCTGAGCCGGTTTTTCATGGGGTATCCGTTTTGCGCCGCAGCATTGCCGCCGCTATTCCACAAACTCCTCACCGTCGTGCAGGCTCTGCTGGCGCAGGCTGTCGTCCTGGCGGAGAAAGGACTTGATCAGGTCAAAAAAGCTGTCGTAGAACGTAGCCGAACTCACGGTTTCACTGCCAACTTTGATCAGGGAGTCATTGCCGGCAGAGAATGGCAGCGACAGCGAGCCCAGCGCGCCCACGCCCACGCTGGCTGAGTTGCTGCTCTTCTTGAGGTTGTAGGTGTCCTTGAGCGCCGAGACAAAGCCCAGGCTGACCTTGCCGTCCTTGCTGTCAGGGGCACACACCACGCGGATGGTGATGACCTGGTTGTTGTCCGGCGCAGGTTGGAAGGTCTTCTGGCCTTCCACTTCCTTGTCCTTGGACACGTTGATGAGGTAGCCCTGGCTCAGGAGCGCGCGGCGTGCCGCTTCGCAGGTGCGCTCGGGCGAGGCATCGAAGAGGCGTGAATAGGTGTTGGCCGAGCCAAAGGTCTCGCGTGCCACCACGTTGTAATGGGCTCCGTCCTGGCTGCCGCCCAGGCTTGCGCAGCCCGACACCAGGGCCACACCGGCAGCCATCAGCACCCATGCTGCAGTGCGAAGCCGCAGGTTGCCGCTTGCACGCGCAAGGTAAGGTCTGTCTGAATACTTGCCCAACATGAACGACACCAACTCCCGGAATATGGTTCTGCGGAAAACGCCCTGGCACCCATGGCCGCTGTTACTGTAACGGATGGATGGGCTACTGCAGTCGCACCGGCAAACATCCCGTGCCTGCCAGTCCACCAGTCGCTTTACCATTTGCAAAAAGGATAGCATCAAATATGCTACCAGCCCCCGTAGCCATCGGGGTTACACATCGTCTGGTTTACCAAAATTTGCATATTAAATGCAAGGTTTGCGCTCTATGGGTAAGCGCAAGGCGCTATGCTTTTTAAAGCAACTCACAGAATCTGATCTTCGCCATGTTCCATTCAGTTACATCCGCAGACCTCACTGCCACGAGCCAGGGGTTCAGCCGCCGCCAGATGGTGCTGGGCTGCGCGGCTGCAATGCTTGCGCCTGGCCTCCAGGCTGCGCCATCCCACGCCTCCGATGGCTGGCCGGCAGATTCACGGGTGCCAGGCGGCGTGGCGCGGCTCTCGCTGGGGCCCGCGGCGAGCCGCCCCCAGGCATTCAGCGGCGACATGCCCGTGCTGGTGCTGGGTGACGCGATTGAATGGACGGCCCTGGTGGGTATTCCACTGTCTGCCGTCGTGGGGCCCGCCAGTATCCGCGTGCAGACTGCAGAAGGCAGCCGGACCGTTCCCTACACCGTACGAGACAAGAAGTACAGCGAGCAGCGGCTCAAGGTGGCGCCCAAGACGGTCGATCTTTCGGCCGAGGACAATGCCCGCTATGAGCGGGAAAGCGCCCACCTCAAGCAGGTCATGGCCACCTTCAGCAATGTTTCTCCAGCCGGCATGGTGCTGCCCGCGCCTGTGCCGGGGCGGCGTTCCAGCTCGTTCGGCTTGCGCCGCGTGTTCAACGGCCAATCGCGCAATCCGCACAGCGGCATGGACATCGCCGCCCCCACCGGCACCCCCATCAAGGCGCCGCTCGCAGGCAAGGTCATCGACACGGGCGACTATTTCTTCAACGGCAATACCGTATGGCTGGACCATGGCTCCGGCTTTTTGACCATGTACTGCCACCTGAGCAAGATCGATTGCGCCGTAGGCGACGCAGTGCAGGCGGGCGACGTCATTGCCAAGGTGGGAGCCACCGGCCGAGTCACCGGCCCCCATCTGCACTGGGGCGTCATGCTCAACCGCACCATGGTCGACCCGGCGCTCTTCCTGCCGGGCTGATCGCCCCCACCTTATCCCTCACTTCTGTGGGCGATGGTGTGGGCAAGCCTGGGGACAATCCCGCAAGCCTTTGTTTTATAAAAATTATTGATCACTGCTCATCTTTTGTGCAGTACTGCATCGCAGCATCCCCTCACACGCAGGCCATCAAAACGGATAACAGCCTACAACCTGCGTACATGCCCATCCTCTAGGATGGCGCACACCCCTGTTGAACGTGTTTGCGTTCCAACCACCGGCTGGCAGCCCCATCGGCTACCATCCCACATCCAGAAAGGAATCCACCATGACACGCTGGCCTCTCGCCGCTCTCGCCTCCACCGCCCTGCTCGGCATCGCTGCCTGCAGCAGCACGGGCTCGGCCGACCCCTCCACCAGCAAGCCTGGCGCATCCTCCTCCACCAATCCCGGCATGAACTCCTCTGCACTCAACAAAACCCTGCAGGCCTACCACTGGGACCTGGAAAGCGCCCAGGACCAATCCGGCCGCGCGCTGCCCAGCTTCACCGCGCTGGCCCCCAAGACTGCCGTGCGCCTGAACTTTTCTGCGGGCAGTCAGCCTGGCCAGCAGCTGGTCTCCACCAAGATCTGCAACAACCTCGGCGGCAGCTACCAACTCGATGGCGACAAGATCACGATCGGCAACATGATCTCGACCCAGATGGCCTGCGCCGACGGCCGGGTGATGCAGTTGGAACAAGCCGTTGGCGCCCAACTGCCGCGCGCGCAAAGCGTGCGCATTGCGCAAGATGCCAACCCGCAGAGCATGGTGCTCAGCTTCAATGACGGCAGCCGCTGGAATCTGAAGGCCGTGCCCACCAATGCCACCAAGTATGGCAATGCGGGCGAGACCATCTTCCTGGAAGTGGGCCCCCAGACCAAGCCCTGCAGCGCAGGCGTGATGCGAACCCAGTGCCTGCAGGTTCGTGATGTGCACTATGACAGCGCCGGCCGCAAGACCACGACTGGTGAGTGGGGCAACTTCTACGGCAACATCGAAGGCTACCAGCATGAGCCGGGCATTCGCAATGTGCTGCGCGTCAAGCGTTACACGGTGCAGAACCCGCCTGCCGACGCCTCGCGCTACGCCTACGTGCTGGACATGACGGTGGAATCCGAGCGCACCAAGTAAGCGCTGCACGCAACACCAAATCCACCCCCGGCTTGCCGGGGGTTTTTCATGGCCGCGCGCTGCCCCTTCTACCGCTGCAATGCAAAGCCCGCTCCTGCCCGCCAGGCTTGGCCGAGGGCGCTCTTGCAACAGTCGCAGTTATTCCCATCCAGCGGGGATGCTTCTGTGCATAAGCTTGGCAAAAGCGACCAAGATACTTGATCTTCAAGCACATTTTCTTCTTGCCCAGTTTTTGGGCAACACCCTGTTGCACGCTTGCGAAGCCTAACTCTTATATAAGAGTTGAGCCGCCGTGGCAGAATGGCGCCACAACCACCAACAACACTGCAGTTGCCTCGATTGCGCCATGCGGCCCAGACGCGTGTCATTGCCATCCATGCCCGTTCCACCCACCTCAGCCCACCCTCCCCTGCTGCGCGATCAACACAGCGGCTTTCTGACTTTTCTGGTGGCCCGCGTGTTTGCCGTTGGCGCCACGCAGATCCAGGCCGTAGTGGTGGCCTGGCAGGTGTATGACCTCACGCGCAATCCGATGGCCTTGGCCTTCGTGGGCCTGGCACAGTTCATTCCCATGCTGGTGCTGCTGCTGCCGGCAGGCGAGCTGATTGACCGCCTGCCTCGCAAGAAGGTACTGGCAGCCAGCTGGGCCATCGGCGGCGTCTGCAGCGCGCTGCTGCTGTGGCTGTCGGGCCATGGACATGCGGGCGTCGCCGGCATCTATGCCGTGCTGGTGCTGTATGGGGCTACGCGGGCGTTTTCCGGCCCGGCCCTGCAAAGCCTGCTGCCACAGCTGGTGCCGCAGGCACTGCTGCCCAAGGCCATCGCAACCAACAGCGTGGTCATGCGGTGCGCCGCCATCGGCGCGCCCATGCTGGGCGGCTTTCTGTATGCCGCAGGTGGCGCGGAATGGACCTATGGCACCTGCCTGCTGGCGTTTGCGGTCGGCACCGTCTTGCTGCTGCGCGTGCAGGTACTGTATGCCGCGCCCCGTGCGAAGGACCGGGTGGATGCACCCGCCGACACCATCTGGCAGCGCTTTGGTACCGGCATCCGCTTCATCTTCGGCAGGCCGATGGTGCTGGGCACGATCTCGCTCGATCTGTTTGCCGTGCTGCTGGGCGGCGTGGTGGCGCTGCTGCCCATCTACGCGCACGAAGTGCTGCACACCGGCCCCGAAGGCCTGGGCCTGCTGCGCAGCGCCATGGCCATGGGCGAGGTCTGCGCGGGCCTGTACCTGAGCAACCGCCCCTTTGGCACGCATGTGGGCAAACGCATGATGCTGGCTGTCGCCATCTTCGGCATCGCCAACCTCGTGTTCTCGCTGTCGCACTGGCTGTGGCTGTCCTGCATCGCGCTCGCAGTGGCCGGTGCGGCCGATATGGTGAGCGTGTACGTGCGCGGCGCACTACTGCAATTTGCCACGCCCGATGGCATGCGGGGCCGCGTCAACGCGGTCAACATGCTGTTCATCGGCTCTTCGAATGAACTGGGCGAGTTCCGCGCGGGCAGCAGCGCTGCGTTGCTGGGGGCCGTGCCCGCCGCCGTGGCAGGCGGGCTGTGCACGCTGGCCGTGGTGGGGTTGTGGACGCGGCTTTTCCCCAGCCTGTGGAATGTGAACCGCTTTGAAGACGCGCAGCACCAGTCTGCCGGCCGATAAGGCGAGAACAGTTACCGCCGCTAGAGCGCATTCACCGGCAGCTTGAGAAAGCACCGGCCCTGCGCGTCCGCTTCCGGTAGCTTGCCCGCACGGATATTGACCTGCACCGAAGGCAGCATCAACTGCGGTACAGCCAGCGTTGCATCGCGTGCCCGACGCATTGCAACAAACGCGGCCTCATCAATGCCGTCGTGCACATGGATGTTGTGGGCACACTGCTCGGCCACCGTACTGCACCATGCGGGAGCACGGCCTGCAGGCGGGTAGTCGTGGCAGACGTACAGCGCGGTGTGCGGCGCATGCGCCAGCAGTTTGCGGATGGAACGATAGAGCTGGTGCGCATCGCCGCCCGGAAAGTCGCAGCGCGCCGTTCCCACATCGGGCATGAACAGGGTGTCGCCCACAAAAATGGCACCAACACCACTGCCATCGCCACCTTCTACCGCATAGGCAAGGTCTGCGGGCGTGTGGCCCGGCACGCTCAAGGCGCGTATGCGGGTGGCGCCCAGTTGCAGCACATCGCCATCGCCCAACAACCTGTCAAAGTCTGCCCCTTGTGGTGCGATGGAATCATCCATTGCATAAATGCCGCCAAACACCTTCTGCACAGCGATGATGTGCTGACCAATCACAACCGGTGCTGCTATGCGGGCCGTACCGGCAGGCACCCGCGCGCGCAGCCACTGGGCAGCCGAGAGGTGATCGGCATGTGCATGCGTCTCCAGCACCCAGCGCAGATCCAGCTGCTGCGCTTGCAGGTAATCAACGATGCGCTGGGCCGATACCGTACTGGTGCGGCCACTCTTGGCGTCAAAGTCCCATACCGGGTCAATCACCGCCGCCGCACGGCTCGCGGCATCGTGCAGCACATAGCTGACGGTGCCCGTCACCTCGTCAAAAAACGCCTGAATGCCGAATGGAGCGGAAGATACCATGGTTAAAAACACATTCACAAAAAACAATATATATTTTAATATAATGAAAACCAGGCCTCTGTGCAAGGCTCCATGTCAACCTGCCTTTCGATGACTGATAGTCCTACCGCCCACCACCTGCCCCCTGAAGCCATGCGCCACGCCGCCCAGCAGGCAGTTGCGGCCCTCAAGCTGCTCGCCAACGAAGACCGACTACTGCTGCTGTGCCACCTGAGCCAGGGCGAATGCTGCGTCAGCGATATGGAGTCACATCTGGGCATTCTGCAACCCACCTTGTCGCAACAGTTGGCCGTGCTGCGGCGCGAGAACGCCGTCACCACACGGCGCGAAGGCAAGAACATCTACTACCAGGTCGCCGACGCTCGCCTTTTGGCACTGCTGCAGACCATGTACACCCAGTACTGCCCCGCGCCCTGATGCACTGCACCCCTTCCCCCCCACGAAAGCCCGCCATGACCATTGATATGACCGCCTTCACCCCTGTGGCCGCCCTGCTTGGCGGCGCCCTGATCGGCCTGGCCGCCGTGCTGCTCGTCCTGTTCAATGGTCGCATCGCCGGCATCAGCGGCATTGTGGGCAGTTTGCTGCCACCACGCGCGTCAGGTGAGGCATGGCGGGTGGCGTTCATCATTGGCCTGCTGGCTGCGCCTTGGGTCTATGGCCTGTTTGCGCCCATGCCTGCGGCAGCCAGCCCGGCAAGCTGGCCGGTGCTGGTGATCGCCGGGCTCCTGGTGGGCTTTGGCACGCGCCTGGGTTCGGGTTGCACCAGCGGGCACGGCGTGTGCGGGCTCTCCCGCCTGTCGATGCGTTCGCTGGTCGCCACCCTGTGCTTCATGGCTGCCGGTTTTGCCACCGTGTTTGTGGCGCGCCACTTTCTGTAAGGAGACTGTCATGACCACCATCATTGCTGCCATCGTGGGCCTGGTGTTTGGCCTGGGCCTCCTGGTATCGGGCATGGCCGATCCTCACAAGGTGCTGGGCTTTCTCGATCTGGCCGGTGCCTGGGACCCCTCACTGGCCCTGGTGATGGGCGGCGCCATTGCCGTGGGGCTGCCCGGCTTTGCACTGGCCCGCCAACGCCAGCGCAGCCTGCTGGGCGAGGCCATGCAGTTGCCAGCCAGCAAGGCGCTCGACGCGCCGCTTGTCGTGGGCTCGGTCCTCTTTGGCATAGGCTGGGGTCTGGCCGGTTACTGCCCCGGCCCGGCGCTGGTCGGCATCACAGCGGGCATGGAATCGGCCGCCATCTTCAGCGCTGCCATGCTGGCAGGCATGGTGCTGTTTGGGCTGTGGCAAGCACGGCAAGGCACAAAACTATAAAATAGATAGCTTGCTGCGCTTTACTGACAAGCGCTACAGCCCAATTTCACCCCATGCTTCCAACCATCGACCCCGCTGTTGCGCACACGCATGCCGAGGGCAGCCCACTGCCCGTGCTGTGGCAAGACGAGCACCTGATTGCCATCTACAAGCCAGCGGGCTGGCTGGTGCATCGCACGGGGCTGGACGCGGGCGAGACACGTTTCATCGTGCAGACCCTGCGCGACCAGATCGGCCAGCATGTCTACCCGCTGCACCGGCTGGACAAAGGCACCTGCGGCGTGCTGCTGCTGGCCCTGCACCCCGAAGCCGCCAGCCGCACCCGCGCGCAGTTTGAAAACCACCAGATCCACAAACGCTACCTGGCCCTGGTGCGCGGCTGGGCGCCGGAGCACTGTGAGGTAGACCACGCCCTGCGCCCCGACGACGCACCGGCTGACGCCCCCGCCCAACCTGCTCAGACCCGTTTTTCGAGGCTGGCCGCGCTGGAACACCCCGATGCCTATGACAGCCGCTTTGCCGGCACGCGCCTGTCGCTCGTGCTGGCCGAGCCGCACACCGGGCGCCGCCACCAGATTCGCCGCCACCTCAAGCACATCGCCCACCCCATCATCGGCGATGCCACCCACGGCAAGGGTCCGCTCAACCGCTGGTGGGCCGAGCGCCTGGGCCTGCAGCGGCTATGGCTGCATGCCTGGGGCATGCACCTGGCGCATCCGTACACGCAACAGGCTCTGCAACTGCACAGCGGCCTTCAATGGCCCACAGCCAGGGAATGCCCGCCCGCTACAGGCGATCACCCCAGCCTGCTGCAATGGCAGCACCTGTTGCACCATTTCGCAAAATAGGCGCAACTGCGCAATCGCCACAACCGTTCATCTGCCAGCGCACTTGCTTAGAACGTGTTTACTGCTTGATGAGTGGACCCACGCCTGTGAGATTGCCAAACCTGTCACGGACTCGAAAGGCGATGCCGCCCGTGGCCACGCTGCGCCCTCGGTAGCTGAAAGGGAAGCTGAAACGAACGGCCCGTTTATCAGTGGCAGCTACGCTCGTGCATTCGACCACGGTATCCGTCAGCAGCTCGATGAACTGGCACTGAAAATCTCCAGCCTCATTGCTCAGCACCTTGCCGTTGATCCTGTTCAACGCAACAAAGAACTCTAGATCTCTGTCGGTAAAGATCCAATCGCCCATCAGGCTGGCGAGATCGGGACGCGTTGGCTGCAGCTCAAAACGCTCGATCACGCGCAGCGGCTCCTGCGGCAGGCGAATCGAGCCTTCATTCATGTTCTTGTAGCTGTCTATGCGGTCAAAATTGACAGTCGTCAACCCTGCATCGGATGCCTCGGAGGCCGATTGCCACGGCCCGCCCAGGTAGCGCCCCCCCTGGTAGGTCTTGAGTGCAATCTGTGCCTTCGATTTGGCATATTCTCCCGAGCCCATGTGAAAGGTGGCGCGGCCATCGGGCCGGTAATTGAAGACCTGCAGCAGTGCCTGGTCAAATTGCACATCCAGGCTGAAGCCGCGACCGGGCTTGCCGGTCTTTTCATCCCGCACGATCCAGGTACCCGGCTCTGGAATGCGCTGCCCTCCATAGCCTCCCTGAAATCCCGAAAACCATATCTGATCGGCACTTGATGGCATCGACCTCGGTGTCGCAGTGTCCTGGTAAGCGCCAACCATCCGGCGAGCGGGCTCACCCTCGACCTCCATCAGGACGCTCAGGTCATACAGATGCTGCTGGTAACTCAGCCGAACTTTTTTGGTGGATGTGTCAGCTGGCACCTCTCCACTGCACTCCACGGTGCCGTGTTCATCGGCTGGCTGGCATACAAAGTACCAGTATGCCGATGGAGCCTGCCCTTTCAAGATCAAGCGCCCCGAGCCATAGACCTCCAGATTCCATAAACCAACGGGATGGCGCTCGGCATCGAGTTCAGCCAGCGCAAAGCGCTGCCGCCGGTAGGTCGGCTGTTCACCACGCGGGTTGAAGATGAAGCGGCGCATGGCATACGCGGGCTCACCAGGCAATTGGATGCTGCCCTGCACGCCGTTGGCAAACTGCAGCCGCACATTGCCCACGCTCTCGGCAAGCGCTGCATCCTGCACCGCACCGCCCAGGGCGACTCCCCCCTTGAACTTCTGCAGCGGCAGCACTGCACTGTCTCCGTCCATCTGGCCAGAAGCCATGTAGAAGGTGGCGGCGCCATCGGTCTCGTAGCCATAGACCTGCAGCACGACGGCATTGCCCTGCACGTCAACCGCCAGACCGCGCCCTGGCTTGCCATCCAGCTCGGCATCGATCACCCATGTGCCCGCCAGCGGCGTGAAATCACGCGCGGCCCACGCCGGAGCCATGCCTGCGGCAACCCCCAGCAGCAACAGTATCTGTCTACGCAAACGCTTCATACAAAATCCCCGTCTTCCATACGGCTCGCCATGTCAGCGTGTTCTGGGCAAACCAATGCCCTCGTCAAATGCGGTGTAAAAATTGCTTGTGCGGATCAAAGGCACCTGCCCCAGCAGCAGCACCGATTGGTCACCCAGCAGCCGGTACACGGTGGCCAGGCTGCGCCCCCGGTAGCTGAGCGCAAAGCGGTATTCCAGCTCCGGATAGCTGCCCAGCCGCTTGTCCGTCACCTTACAGCGCACATTGCCGTCGGCGGTTTGCTCGTACCAGCACTTCACTTTTTCACTGGAGTTGATATCGGGCACGTTTTCGTACGAAGTCGGCGGATTGACCCCTGGTTGCCAGTTGACCGGCGAGAGCTTGGTCCGCAGCGCCATGTTGGGATCGGCTGATACCGCAGACCACTCCCCTTCCAGATACATCAATGGCTGCCTGCTGGTCTCAACAAACCAATGGTTCACGCCAAACTGAAAGCGATGGATGCGCTTTGCCGCTTCGCCCGGAAACTGTACCCAGCCGCTGGTGGCCGTATCGAATTGCAGGCCCATCGCCTGGGGCTCGCCCATTTCGGTACCCGACGCGGCCGCACCGCCCAGGGAACGACCGCCTCGGTATTGCTTGAGCGCCACGGTTGCGGCGCCCTGCTGGTACGGGCCTGTACCCATATGGAAGGTCGACTGCCCGTCGCTGCCGTAGTTGAACACCTGCACCAGCACCTGCCCGCCTTGCGGGTCGATGCTCAGCCCCCGGCCGGGCTGGCCGGTGCTCTCTTCCGTCACCACCCAGGTGCCGCTGTCGGGAACCACGGCCCCGGCCGCGCCTGCGGGCGGCGTGGCTGTGTCCAGCGGCAGGGCTTTCAATGTGTTGCTGCTGTCATGCACGGTCAGCAAAGGGCCCTTGAAAGCCTCTGCTCCACGGTTGGAGCCCCGCACATCATTGGTCTCCACCACGCCGATCAGCTCGTTGAGATAACGCTTGAGCACCACGCGGTCCAGAACCTCGCCATCGTCCCTCAGGCGTTCGCAGACCAGGGCCTGCCGCGCCTGCTCTGCCTTGCAAGGCCATTGAATGGTCAGGAATTTGTTGGCATCCGGGTCATAGCGCGGGTACTGAAAGCTGACGGAGCCGTCGCCGGTCATTTCCAGGCTGGCCGCAAGCGCCGAGGCATCCGGCTGCCAGGAATGGCCCAGCAAGAATGTGGCTCGCTGCCCCGGCTGGATCAGTGGATTGTCATAGTAGAGGCGCTCGATGCGCACCGGCTGTTCGCCGGGCAGCGTCAAGGTTGCCGTCGTGGCGCTGTCGAAAATGACGGTGACATCGCCAGCCGTATCCAGCTCCTGGGCATCGCGCGCATCACTGCCAAAGTACCGGCCCCCTGCGTAACGCTTGAGAGGCGCGACAAAGGGCGTGCCCACCGCCATCTGAAAATTGCCGCTGGCCATGTAGAACGTGGGCGAGCCGTCTGCGTTGTACCCATACAGCTGCAGCACCATCGAGCCAAACTGCACATCCAGCGCCAGGCCGCGGCCTGGTTTGCCGTCCAGCTCACTGCTCACGACCCAGGTACCGTTTTGCGGGGCATAGCTGTTTTGCGCATACGCGCAAGAGACGGCGAGCATCAACGCGCTCAGGCCTATGCTTCTGATCAAACTGCCCTTCATGCAAATCTCCCGCACAGCATTCAATGAATCGGATCCGGAACCAGAACAGGGTTTTATCAGAATAACAAATACTTTAATAAATAAATTCGATAAAAATTCAGAACCCGGCCCAGCCTCATGTATTGGCTGCCAATGGAATCCCGATGCAGCCCACCATGGCCCACACCCATGCCCGGCGCGTCCTGCGGGTGACAATGATGGGCCTAACCATATAAACAGAAGTAGTTTTGGCAGCCGCATAATCGGTGCAACCACCGGCCCGGCCGCCTTCATCGATCCCGGGAGATTGAGCCATGTACATCGACAAAGATAACGCACCCAACATCAACCAACTCACCGCATTCCGCCGCGACCTGCACATGCACCCGGAGCTGAAGTACGAAGAAAGCCGCACGGCTGACAAGATTGCAGCCTACCTCACGGCGCTGGGCGTCCCCATGGCGCGGGGCCTGGGCACCACCGGCATTGTTGCCAGCATTCACGGCAAGGGGCGCGATGCCACCAACCCGGGGCCTGCCATCGGCATCCGCGCCGACATGGACGCCCTGCCCGTGCAGGAGACCAACCAGTTCGGCCACATCAGCCAGTACGAAGGCCGCATGCACGCCTGCGGCCATGACGGCCACACCACCATGGTGCTGGGCGCGGCCGAGCTGCTCTCGCGCCAGCGCGATTTCGATGGCACGGTGCACCTGATCTTCCAGCCCGCCGAAGAAGGCGGTGCCGGGGCGCGCGCCATGATGAATGACGGGCTCTTTACCCAATTTCCCTGCCAGGCCGTGTTTGCGCTGCACAACTGGCCCGCGCTGCCACAGGGCGAGATGGGCGTGCGCGTCGGCCCCATCATGGCAGCGGCGCTGCGGTTCGAGATCATCGTGCGTGGCCGTGGCGGCCATGCCGCCCTGCCCCACACCACCATCGATCCGATTCCGGTGGCCTGCGCCATCGTCGGCCAGTTGCAGACCCTCATCTCGCGCGGCACCGATCCGCTGGACAGCGCAGTGCTCACCATCGGCAAGATCGAGTCCGGCACAGTGGAGAACATCATCCCCGACGAAGCGCGCATCTACGGCACCTGCCGCAACCTCACCAATGCCTCGCAACAGTTCCTGATCGACGGCCTGCACCGCATCAGCAGCCACATTGCCGAGGCGCACTTTGCCAGCGCCGAAGTCATCATCAAACCCGGCTACCCCAACACCACCAACCACAGAAAGGAAGCGGTGTTCATGGGCGAGGTGATGCGCGAGATGGTGGGAGACGCCCATGCACACACCGATGTGCTGCCCGCGATGACCGCCGAAGACTTCGGCTTCATGCTCGAAGCCGTTCCCGGCGCCTACGGCTGGATCGGCAATGGCGCCGATGGCCAGCCCGGGGTAGGCCTGCACAACCCCGGCTACGACTTCAACGACAACAACCTCGATCTGGGCGCCCGTTTCTGGGACCGCCTGGCGCGCCGCTGGTTTGACACCCAGGCCGTGCGCTGAGCCCTGAGCCCTTCATATGCCCTGGATGCCCATGACTTCCCCATTCTCCCGTCGCCAATGGCTGAAAACCGGCGCCGCCCTGGCTGCGGGCCTTGCCTGCGGCAGCAGCTTTGCAGACAAGCCCTGGCCCGGCGGCCAGCCCATCCGCATCATCGTGCCCTTCCCGGCCGGTGGCGTGAATGATGTGGTGGCGCGCCAGTTTGCCGACCTGCTGGCACCGCTGCTGCAAACCTCCATCATCGTGGACAACAAGCCCGGCGCGGGCGGCAGCATGGGCATGGACGCGCTCGCTCGCTCTGCCCCCGATGGCCACACGCTGGCCTTTTCCGGCATCAGCACCCTCACCCTGCTGCCGCACGTGATGAAGGTGGCCTACGACCCGATGAAGCAGATCAGCGCCGTGGCCTCCACCATGTATGCACCGGTGTACCTGCTGGCCACCAAGGCCTTCAAGGGCAGCAGCGTTGCCGACGTGCTCGCTGCTGCCAAGGCCAGCGCCAAGGGCGTGACCATCGCCAGCTCCGGCTACGGCACGCTGGGCCACATCATGATCGAGCAGTTCACCCGCCAGACCGGCGCCAACCTCGTGCACGTGCCCTACAAGGGCGGCAGCCAGCTGATCACCGATGCCGCAGGCGGCCAGTTCGATCTGCTGGTGGCCAACCCCTACGCGCCCATCAATGCGCTGATCGCCGAAGGCAAGCTGCGCGTGCTGGCGGTGACCGGCCCCGAGCGCGCCGCGGCATTTGCGCAGGTGCCCACGCTCGGCGAGCTGGGCTACCAAAGCGCCAACCTCACCTCGCTGTTCGGCTTTTACGCACCGGCAGGCACGCCTGCTGCCGTGGTGCAGCGCCTGAACCAGACCATCAACGCCCAGTTGGCCCACACCGAGGTGCAGGACAAGCTGCGTTCGCTCGACAACATCCCGCTGTCCATGGGCGCAGACCAGTTCCAGGCCCTGATCCGCAAGGAATGGGAAGCCAATGGCAAGGTGGTGCGGGAAGCCCAGATCCAGGCGCAGTAAACGCACCGCTGCCTTGGCACAACACAGCGAATGCCCGGCATTCGCTTTTTTTGCGTTTGCGGCAACAATGCGCTCTGCCACTACCGGGAGAGAGATTTGCGGAGAAAACTGCCTCTGGCGCAATACTGTCAAGCGCCATCAGCTATCAAAAATATAGTAAATTATTTTCAGACATCCTGTGTCAAGACGGGCCTTGCGGCTTTGGCGCTGGCAGGCGGCGCCCTGCTGGCCACGCCTGGCGCGCAGGCCCGCGCTCCGCAATCACCTGCCAGTACCAGCACCGCCGCAGCGCCTCTGCAGTGCCCCGCGCCCACATTGCCAAGCCCGGCCGACTACCAGGCCGAGGCACAGCGCCAGCATCCCGACCAAGGCGTTCTGTGGGAACTGCGCAAAGGCGAGCACACCGCGTACCTGCTAGGCACCATTCACCTGGGCAAGCTGCCGTGGATCTACCCCGGCCCGCGTACCGCGCGGGCCCTGCGCGCCGCCCCCGCCATTGCGCTGGAACTCAATCCGCTGGACCCGCAAACCCTGCAGACCTTGATGCAGGCCATGGCCCGCGACAGCGACGCGCAGCAACTGGTGATGCGCAACAACCCGCAGTTGCGTGCGCGCATGGATGCCATGGCCCAGACGCTGTGCGTGGAGCGCAGCAGCTGGCAAGGCATGGCCACCATTGCCAAGATACTGGCACTCGCCGTGGCCGATGTGTCGCGCGATGGCTACAGCATGGCCTTTGGCATCGATCTGAACCTGGCAGCCATGGCGCAGGCCGGGGGCCGGCCGATCCTGGCACTCGAAACTGCGCAGGAGCAGCTCGACGCCATGGGCCTGGGCGGCAAGGATTCGCTGGCCAACCTGGCCACCCCCGACGACATCACCAAGGTGCTGGACGACATCCGCAGCGGCAAGAGCCGCGAGATCACCGGCGACCTGGTGCGCCACTGGCAAAGCGGCGATCTGGCGGCCCTGGAGACGCTGATGCGTACCTGCAATTGCATGGACGACCTGGGTATGAAAACCGCCATGCTCGACGACCGCAACCGTCGCATGGCAGAACGCATTTCCCCCTTGGTCGCCCAGCACCCGAAGCTGTTCATCGCCGTCGGCCTGCTGCACATGGTGGGAGACAACAACCTGCTGCAACTGCTGCAGAAAGAAGGCTTTACCGTGCGCCAGCTGACCGGCAAAGGAGCCGATAGCGCGCAATGAAGCCGCTTGCAGCGGCATGAATGTATGCGTGAGGGCTGCAAAGGGCCGCTTGAAAGCCGCATGAAAAAGCCACCCGCAGTTCTCGGGTGGCTTGAAAGCAGACTGGCGCCAGAGATGAGCGCTTACAGTGCATGAACCAGTAATGCACGGAAGAGAAATCGCACCAATCTCTCTTCCGTCACCAGTTTACTGCAGATTGCGACGGCGGCCCCAACCTGCAACGCCAGCCATCAAAACCCCCAATGCCAACAACCCAGGCAAAGAAAGCACAGGCACAGGTGCAGCACTGGCGCTAGAGTTGGCGCGCAGCGTATTGGTAATGCTGACACTCACGGCAACACCATCCTGCAGCGGGCCAGCAGACGGTTGTTGATACACCGGATCAATCCATTGGTAGCCCTGGGGCGGCGTGGCTTTGCTCGTCTCGCTGATCTGGCAATTTGTACTACCTGCAGGTACGCTGATGGCGCTGGATGCCGTATTGCCTGTGGCCACGGTCACCGTGCCTGTATAGCTACCGACAGGGGTCTGGCAATTTACGGCAAAACCAAAATCTCCTGCCGCTGTCACCGTGCTAGGTGCGATCAGCTTTGTCACGTTCAAAGTGGAGGTCTGGCGCAAAAGATTGTTGGTCACCATCACCGAATGACCCGTGCTGTCAATCAGCAGGTTGTTAAGTTGCGCGGTTGGCGCACCGCCATCAACGGAGTAACTCGGTGCACCCGTCCATTCATGGTAGGCGGGAGCGGCAGGCAATGGCGTGCTTTCTGCCACGGTGCAAGTTGCCCCGAGTGACGGCATGTATTGCAACAACTGGCTATTGGTTGCCTGATTGCCCAGTGTGAGCGTGCCGGGGTTGCTGCTGCCATCGTTACAAGAAATACCCAGGCCAAAGCTGCCCGAAACGCCTTCTGGGGGTGCATTGGTCACCGTCTTGCCCATGGTGATGGGGAATGGCGCAAAACGTCGGATCAACCCACTTGTATTGACATAGTAGTAGCCTGCAGCATCAATACCCAGCCCTATGGTGACATTAAAATTCGTGGTGGCGAAAGGCTCTCCATTGGCAGACGATGTGGTGGTTGCCAAGCCGCCCGTCAGTGTGGTGAGGATGCCGGTGCTCAAAGCCACTTTGCGAATCGCCGAGTTATTTCGGTCTGAAAAGATCAGATCACCATTGGCATCCAGAACCATGAAGTCTGGAAAGTTGAGATTGGCCGCCGTGGCGGGCCCGCCGTCTCCTGCAGTGCCTGCAATGCCATTGCCTGCAATGATATTTGCAGTGCCTGCCGCATTGATGCGCCAAATGCGGTTGTCACCTGCGTCTGCAATGTATACGTTGCCATTGCCGTCTGCAACAACGCCTTCGTTATTAGCATGAAAGCTACCTAAAGTTGCGCTGCTACCATCAGTCACAAACGGGGCAGTACAGTTTCCATCTCCAGCAATCAGAGTGGGCGTGGTGCTTGGCAAATCCAAGCGGTACCAACTGCATTGAGTTTGGATGCTGTAGTAGAGCTTTGTTCCGTCCGGCGACAGTGCCACACCCACTGGTGTGCCTCCAGGGCTGATCAAGGCAGTCTGCGTATTGGTGTTGAGGTCTACGCGAAAAATTGCACCCGAGCCATAACCCGCTGCATAAAGAATATTGTTCGCGGTATCAATGGCCAAGTCGGTGAAGGTGGCGCCGGTAGCGACTACTGTGAAATTTCCTGCTAAATCTACCTTGATAACGCGACTTCCGTTATAGTCAGGTATATAGAAATTTCCAGCGGCATCAAATACTACTTCCCCGTGGGCGCCAATATTCAGAGAAATGGCTTTTCCGGTGGCTGCAGCAGTGCCCCCGCCTGCAACCGTTTGAACAAAAGCCGTGCTGTTTACGCCCTGGGCGTGGCTGGATAAGTTCCATGCCATGAGCCCCAAGCATGCAGCAGCTCTTAGCAGTCGAGCCGCCCTATTTTTTTGCATATGCATTCCTTTCTATATAGATTGGAATATTTTGCATCATCCCCCCAGATTAATATATATATTACATTTTCACCAAAATGAAATCGCATTTATTAATATAGAAGCATATATGTTGCAGGGAGCCTTCAGGCTTGCATGACCTGAGAGAATCTTAGGCACCAAACGCCCCGTTACAGCTAACCGAGCAGCAGTATGAACGCTGCATAAAAAAAGCCACCCGCAGTCCATGGGTGGCTCAAAAGCAACTCAACTTAAAAACGCTGTACGCTCAAAAATACGGCAGCGCCGCCGCGCGGTCTATGCAGCCCCTTGGGTATGCGCTGCCAGCATGCTGGCATAGGGCTCCAGCACCAGCTTGGGCTCTGGCGCGTCGCCTCCCTTGGCCACTGTGAGCGCCACGGGCTGGCCCTGGGCAGCACACAGCGCCACCATCGCGGCCGGGGTGATCAGGCCCTCACGCATCAGCACTTCCGTCATCGCCACCAGCAAGGCGTCGTGCTGCACCAGCAGTTGCTGGGCACGCAGCATCTGCGCCTGCAGCAGTGCTTCGATGGCAGTGTTGGTCGGCTCCACCTCGGTGTTCATGTTCTCACCGGATTCGTCCGCCACATCGGTGCGCGAAAGACGGTCGCCAAAGCCCAGGTGGCGCAGGTAGCGCGCAGCCTCGGCCGTTGCCTGGCGGATGTCCTGCTCGGCACCGGTGGTGCAGGCGGCCTCGCCAAACACATGGCGCTCGGCAGCGCGGCCAGCCAGCCCCACGCACACCATGTCGAGCATGTTGCGGCGCGAGGTGGCCTGCAGCTCGGTAAAGCTGTTGTAGCCGCCTTCGAACGTGGCGATGTTGATCTTGAGCTCCTGCGGCGCGCGGCCAAACAGCAGCGCATACACCAGGCCATGTCCCGCCTCATGCACCGCCAGCAGCGCGCGGAAATCTGCGCTGGTGCGCTGCTTGATCCGGTTCAGATCCAGCGGCACGGCAAAGCGCTGGCTGTGCACCTGCCCGCCAACGGCTTCATGCAACGGCAGCTGCATCTGCACCACCAGCTCCGCCGTATCAGGCGCCATGTGCACCTGCAGCGACTGGCCTGCCTGCGCCCCCTGCTCCAGCGCCCAGAGCGCCGCATCGACCAGCGAGCTCGACAGGATCGTGTGCACCGACGAGAACAGCGGACGCGTGCCCTGGGTGGGGAACACCGCGTTCTGGTAGATCTGCGCCAGCACATCGCTGCCGATCACGAAATGCAGGCCACAGTTGTCGGCAATGCCCTGCACGTAGTTGCGCACCGTAGCGGCAATCAGCTGCTCATAGGTAGCGCGGCTGAACGATGGGTAGATCACATGGTGGTTGCCCAGCCGCGCAATCTGCTCGGGTTTGAAGCGCTCGGCCAGCGCGCGCTTGACATCGATCAACGACAACCGGCTCGTGAGCCGGTGGAAGATGTCGGCATCGGTGTCACAGTCCTCCACGCGGCTGGCCGTCTCGGTGTACATCTCGTCGAGGTTGCCGCAGACAAACACCAGGAGCTTGCTGTAGTCGGTCTCCCAGGATTGCTGCGATTCGCGGAACTTGACCAGCAGTTGGTGGATGTAGTCGTTGCTCCACTGCATGATCTCGATCAGCGGCTCGGCCAGCTTGAGGCTGCGCTTGAGCGCCTGCGCGTCCCAGGCGTCAATCTTGTAGCGCAGCTTCTGCTTCTTGCGTCGCTCCTCTTCGTCATCCTCGTCTTCGCGCTCCGCCTCATAGTGCGCATCGGCCAGCTTGCGCTCCATGTTGTGCAGCTCCGACAGCGCAGGTGGCAGCTTGCCGTCCGACAGCAGCGCCCACACGTCCTGGTAACGCTCGACCTTGCTGTCCTCACCCCGGCTGCTCACCGTGCGGTAGCGCTGGAACTCGTCGAGCACCAGGATACCCGGCACGCCTTCGACCAGACCGGCACTCTCGAGCGTGCCAGAAATCGTTGATGCGCCGTAGTTGCCGCTGTTCTGACTGAAGCCATCCATCTGCACTTCGACAAAGCGATCGTAAAAACCCAGAAGCTGCGCCAGGCGCCTGGTCAGCTGGGTCTTGCCTGTGCCTGTGAGGCCCCACAGGCACACGATCACGGGGCGGGTAATGAGCTGCGGCATCACGTACCAGGCGCGCACGGCGCCAATGACACGGTCGATCACGTCATCAATACCGATCAATTCGGTTTTCAGCTGCGCCGCAATGGCCTGCAGGTTTTGTTGACGTTCATGCATCTGCTCACGCAGGAGCAGCTCACTCGGGGTTCTCAGATCGTTCATGTTCTTGTTCTCATCATTGGCAGAGGCTTTCCATTGTTCAACCATTCGCGTACCCAAGAGGACAAAGCCGTCGGATGGTTTGAAAACGGAATCAGTCATCACGACCATCCCTGCGTATGACCTGCTGCAAAGCCATGCGGTCGGCCCGGCGCTGCGCGCCCTGGCTGCGGATGTGCTTGCCAGCGGCGCCGGACAGACGCCGCTGGGCCATGGCTTTGGCAACAGGGTTGAAAGGAGCGGCATCGGCCACGATCAGCAGCGCCATCGGCTGCTTCATGCGGCGCAAGGCCTTGACCCGGCCTTCTCCATAGGCGCGGGAAACGGTTTTTGCACTCATTGTGCGGTTCCTCACGGGCCGCGCCAGGCACCTGCACAGGTAACAGGAAGGCGCGGGCCCAAACAAAAAGCCCCGGCGGGGAAGCCAGGGCTTTTGTCGATCCTGCCTGCAAGGGGAGCGGGCAGCGATCTGGGCCGAGGCTGAACGGTGTGACCACAGTTCAGCCGGGGCAAGAACCGTGTTCAGTCGAAATGGTTGAACATGAAACAGGACATAGCAAAAACTCCTTGCGGTGCGCTGCAGAAGGTCATTCGTTACTGCAGCGATAGGAAGATGAGCGATGAATGTAGTGCCAAGACTGGCGGGAATCAAGCATTATACAAAATTCGTTGCAAAAATGCAACCTCTCAACAGCGGGCTTTGCACGACTTTGTGCTGGCTTTGGATGCTATCTGCCGGCAAGTCGCCAATGATGCGAAAAGCACGCTGCAAGGCGTCGATATGGGCAGCATTTTTGCATGCCCCGCCTTTGGAGCCCGCGGCAGCCAGCCAGCAAGCGCCAACTGCTGTTGTCTCAATAGCGTTTGCGGCCAGCCTTGCGGTGCTTGGCGTGTTCGGCCTTCTTGGCCTGGTGCTCGGCCTCTGTGGCTTCTCCTGCAGCACGCCACTGCTCGAATTCTGGCGGCGTCTCCAGCGTGATGCGACCGAGCATCTGCGTGCGGAAATCGGTGATCAGCAGCTCTGCCGCCTTTTGCAGGTTCACCCGGCCACCGCTCATCACCGCGCCGCGCTTCTTGCCGATCAGGGTCAGCAGTTCGTCGTCGTGCAGCGCCGCAATCTCGTCGTCGTCCAGGCCGAGCTTGTAGCGTTCGTCCAGGCGGCGGGCATAGTGCTTTTGCAGGTACAGCAACAGTTCCAGAGCCACCAGCTCGTCGTCATACGCATTGCGACCCACCGAGCCGCAGGCGGCCAGGTTGTAGCCGGTCTGCGGCACGATGATCTTGGGCCACAGCATGCCGGGGGTGTCCCACAGGTAGAAATCGTCGTCCAGCACGATGCGCTGCTCGTCCTTGGTCACGCCGGCCTCGTCGCCTGCCTTGGCCTGGCTTTTGCCGCTCATGCTGTTGATCAGGGTGGATTTGCCGACGTTGGGCACGCCGCAGATCAGCACCCGCAGCGGCTTGGCCATGCCGCCGCGCCCGGGGGCCAGTTTGCGGCAGGCTTCCACCAGGCGCTTGGCGGGCGCGGGCTCGCTGGCATCGAGCGGCAGGGCCTTGGTTTCGTGCTGCGCGTCGTACCAGTCCACCCACAGCGCCGTGCGCGCGGCGTCGGCCATGTCCTGCTTGTTGATGATCTTGAGCGTGGGCTTGTGGCCCGTCAGCTCGGTAAGGGCGGGGTTGGCGCTCGATCCCGGCATGCGCGCGTCGAGCACCTCGATCACCACATCGATGTCTTTGATGCGCTCGGCAATCAGCTTGCGCGTCAGGTGCATATGCCCCGGGAACCATTGGATACTCATAATCTTGCTTTCTGCAGGCTGCCAGGGCCCGGTGCGCCTGCGGACGACGCAGGTGCCGGATAATGCAGCCATGTCTTCTTTATCTCAACGCCAGTGGGATGCGCAGCGAAAATCCGATCAGGATCTGCTCATCAAAGGCATTATTCTGGTCTTGATCGGGCTGGTGATTGTTGTGTCGCCCTCTGTCAGCCAAGGCGCTATTGTGCAGGGAGTTTTCGCCAAGGCCGCTGCGGTGGGTTGGTTTTCCCTGGTACTGGGGGCGGCCTTTGTGGTGCGCTTTGGCCTGCGCCGCAAGGCCGTGCCGCCACGCCCCTCGGAATGACGGTGCCTTCGGCCGCCACTGCCCTGCCCGCCCTGCAGTCGCTCACCAGTCTGCGAGCCGCACGAGACTGTTTTGACACGCTGCTGGCAGCAGCCACGGCACGCCGCATCAGCCTGCGCGCGCCGCCCGATGCCCCCACCACCTGCTGCGGCCGTGGCTGCAATGGCTGCGTGTGGGAAGGTTTTTTTGCCGCCGCCATGTACTGGCAGGAGTGCGCGCTGCAGGCCCTGGCCGACACCGAGGCGCTCCCCACCTCGCCCGGCACCCCGTCGGGCATTCAATCCTGCCGTTGATCAGTGGGCCTGCGCGGCTTCTGCGGCAGGCATTTCAGGCTCCTGCCGTGCCAATGCCTGGTGAATCTGCGCTGCATCGGCCTGCAGCTGCCGCGCCAGGATGCGCGATGCCGCAAGGCGCCGCATCAGCCAGGGCAGCAGGTCGCGGTCTTCCGGATCAGGCACGGGCTCTGGCGCGGGCGGTTTGGGCAAAGCGGCGTCTCCGGGCTGCGGCGTTGCGGCCACGGGCGCCAGCAGGTGCGCATCGACATCAGCCACCGTTTCCTGCATTTGCTGCACGGCAAACGACGATGGCGTCTGCCCCCGGCGCATCATCAGCATGATCTTGACCGAGGTCATCTGCCCCAGCAACTGGTAGCAGTGGGCCTGCAATTGCTCCAGCGCCTGCAGCGGCGGCTGCACGGCGCGCGGCTCTTTGAGCGAACGGTCCACGGCCTGCACCAATGCCGAGAGACTGTCATAGGCTTCACGCCTTGCAAGGCGCCAGGCGAGCTCCGGCGCGTTGTCCACGGCCTGCAACTGCTCCACCGAGAGCGATGTGCGCACATGCGCGGCCTGGGCCTTGAGCACCCGCTGCACCAGCGCAGGCACTTGCGAGCGCTCCCACGAAGGCAGCACATAGGCAAAGGCCCAGGCGATGCCGGTGCCGATGATGGTGTCGACCACGCGCTCGAACATATGAAAGCTCGTGCTGCCTTCGGCATTGAGCATGTGCGCCTGCACAAGACCCAGCACGGTAGCCCCCATGGCGGTGAACAGGTAGCGGCGCAGGGCAAAGCCGTGCGATATGCCCTGCGCGAGCGTGAGGCACAGAATCAGCGCGAGCGGCGGCAGGTGGGCCGACAGAATGGCCAGCGCCGCCACGCAGCCCAGCAAGGTGCCCAGCACGCGGATGGTGCGCCGCTCCAGCGTCTGCGCCAGACTGCCGCGCAGCACCACCACGATGGTCAGCAGCACCCAGTAGGCATGCGCCTTCCAGGGCAGAAGCTGTACCACCACATAGCCCAGTGCAATCGCCAGCGCAGCGCGAATGGCGTGGCGCAGCGGCGGTGCATCCCAGCTCATCAGCCCCTTGAAGGGCGACCACGACCAGGCTGTGGGGCTGACGAACATTTGCCAGCTGGCACGCACCACGGCCAGATCGGGCTCAGCCTCGTCGCGCCCCAGCTGGATCAGGCGGTTCACCTCGCCATGGATGCGCACGATGCGCTCGCTCAGCTCCTGTGACAGCGCCTGCGGCGGCAGGGCTGCGGGGTCGTACTGGTCGGGCAGCGTCTCTTCCAGGCGCTGACGCGGTGTGCAGGCCGCCTTCATGGGCAGCAGCAAAGTGTTCAGGTTGGCCATGGGCTGCGGCTTGCGCGCCCACAGCAGGCTGTCTGCCAGGTGCACCAGCTCCAGCGCCAGCGCGCGCAGCATGGCCTGCTGGGCCAGCAGCATGGGTGCCTGCTCGGGCACCTTGCGCAGGTGCTCCAGATCGAGCTCGCAGGCGAGCAGATGGTCACGGATGTCGAGCATCTGCATCAGCATGCCCGCCAGGCGCTGGCGGCGTGGGGTGCGCGGGCTCTCCAGCACGATGTCGCGCGCCGCCTGCAGCTGGTCGGCAAAGGCGGCGTGCCGCGCCAGCAGGTTTCCCATGTGCGCCGCCTGCGGGCTCTGGCGCGAGAAGCTGCCGAAATTGCGGTCGGCCAGGTTGTCGCCATAGGCCTCGCCGTCCACCATCTCGTCGTCCAGCCCGACATGGCGCGCGGCGTCGGGCAGCACCATGCGCGCCTGCTCCAGCATCAGCGCGGCCAGCGACAGCACCGTATCGGCGATGAACTGCACGCGGTAGCGCAGGTTGAGGATGGCGTTGGCCGCCACGGCGTACACCAGATAGACGGCAGCACCGATGACGAAGAACAGGGTCGATTGCGTTGCCACCTCCAGCACATGGCCGGGCTGCGGCGTGATCGACATGGCCAGCACCATCGCCAGCACCACGGCAATGGCCACCGGCCCGCCCCGCTTGCCCCAGGCCATCCACAAAAAGCCGAAGAAGGTGGAGAACACGGCCAGAAAGCCGAGCAGCACCGGGTGCTGGTGCAATAGCTGCACCAGCCAGAAAAGCGGCGCGCCCAGCAGCGGCGCAGGCAGCATGCGCCAGAATTTGCCACGCTTGGGCGCCGGCATGTCCACCACGATGGTGACAATCACCCCCACCGAGGCCGCCGCCGCATGCTGCACGCCCCAGACCAGGTGCACCAGCGTGGTGACGAGGAACAGGCCCAGCGCCACCTCCAGCCCATTGAGCACATAGTGGTTGAGCAGGCTGCGCTTGAAGGTGCGCCAGCTGCGGTCGGGAGAGAAATGCGCCATGGCTGAACGATACGGGATGGATGGAGTTCTTGTTGTCAGACAAATGATAGCGCCGCGATGGTGCGCGCCGTCAGCTATCAAAAGAGAAGCGGGCTGCCGCTTGCAACTTCTTGCAATCCTCTGCCCCGCGCTGCAGCCTGGGTGCAACAAAAAAGCCCGCGCAGGCGGGCTTGGGTATGGATGGCTTCACCAGCGGTGTCAAACGACCAGGTGCTCGGGCGACATATAGCACTGGCGCCATTCTTCAAACGGCACGGTGTCGGCCGCTTCCAGCGATTTCTGGGCGCCGACGGAGTCTGCCGCCAGGGCCTGGTAGCTGGCGGTCAGTGCCTCGCTCCAGGGTTGGGCCAGCGTGGCGGCGCGGGCGGCTTGCGACTGCGCGGCGCCAAAGGCCTTGAACTGGCCCTGGAACTGTCCGGTCACCGCTGCCAGCACCTGAGCCGATGGCGTCTGCTCGGGATTGGCCAGCAACTGGTGCGCTGCAGCAAGCGCCTGCGAATAGTCCTGCACGCCGTGGGCAGCATCCAGCGCCGCCGCAATGGGCGCGCAGGCCTGCAGCACCTCTGCGGCCCACCCGGTCAGCAGCACCGGCTGGCCATTGCGCTGCAGTTGCAGGCCCGGCTCGCGGCCGCGCTCGGCAGTCAGGTGCTGGTTGTGCTTCATCTCGGCGATTTCGGCAGGCGAATCGGGCGGGCTGTCTGACAGCAGGCAGTGCAGCAGGAACACGTCCAGCAGGCGCATGGTCTGCGCCGAAATGCCCATGCTCTCGAATGGATTGATGTCCATCAAGCGCACTTCGACATATTCGACGCCACGCTCCCGCAGTGCATGCAGGGGGCGCTCGCCGCGCTGCACGGTGCGCTTGGGGCGGATGGTGCCGTAGAACTCGTTTTCGATCTGCAACAGGCTGGTGCCCAGCTGGTTGTATTCGCCGCCCAGGTTCTGGATGCCAATCTTCTCGTAGGCCGGATACGGCTGGGTGAGCGCACCGTACAGCGAATCGGCGTAGCCCTTGAGGTGGTTGTAGCTGACGCTGATGGACGCCTGCGCGTCGCTCTGGTAGCCCAGGCGCCCCATGCGCAGCGATGTGGCATGCGGCAGGTAGAGCGCGCCGCTGCCGTCGCCCAGTGGCTGCAGCTGGTGCTGCCGGCCTTCCACAAAGCACGGACAGAGAACCGGCGATGCGCCAAACAGGTACAGCAGCACAAAGGCCTGGCGGCGGAAGTTGCGGATCAGCGCAAAGTACTCTTCGCTGCTGATGCCGGGCATGGACCAGTTGTAGTGGATGCCCGAGATGGTCTGCATGCGGCGGCCATAGCGGTGGCCCAGGCCCATGCGGTACACGCTCTTGCTGCGGCCGATGTTGGACGAGCCGTACCTGCCCAGCGGGATGGTTTCGTCCGGCGGCAGCGAGCAGGGCATGCTCGAAATCCACAGGCGCTCGTCATTGGCCTGCAGCACCTGGTACACATACTGGTGTACCTGCGAGAGGTCGTCGAGGCACCCCTGCACGCTTTGGTGCACGCCGGTGATGATTTCGATCTGCGATTCGCTGAAGTCGGTCGTGATGCTGGGGTGCGTCAAGGCCGAGCCCAGGGCGGCAGGGTGCGGCGTCATCGCCAGCGCGCCGTCCTCGGTCACGCGCAGGCCTTCTTTTTCAATGCCTCGGCCGATGTGCAGCAGCCGCTCGCGGCCGACCGCGTCGATTCGTTGTTGGATATGGTTCATCTGCATTGTTGTGTGCCAAGCTGAGGCAGCACATTATCAGGTTGTGCCCGCCTTGGTTGCGCCACGCGCAGTCAGCCCGCGCCCGCCCCGGGATTTTGCCAGCCCACCGCTGCGCAAGCGCTGCGGGCAGTGTAGGCGGTCGCAGCCCGTCGCCTTTTTCTGGCAAAAACGAGAGCTGTCAACGCTTGCCAGCACTGCATTACAAATATAAAACCTATTGAAACGAAATATTGACGCGCGCTACCAGCTATTGTTTTTTCAACTCCAACTGCACGCCAATGCACGTGGCCTGCTCAATGCAGCTTTTGCAGGGCCTTGCGCATTTCCATGTCGGCCTGCACAAAGCCGTTGTCGGGCACGGCGTCGCCCTGGCGATCCAGCACCTGGGGCAACTGCTCGGCCAGGCGTGTATCCATATCGGCCAGCGGCACGCATTCGGTGCTGATGTGGACGCCGCGCGTCATGGTGATGTGCGACGCCTCGAAGCTGCCTGCGCCTGCGCACAGAATGGTGCGGGTGGGTGCGCTCTCGTGCGCCAGCACCAGCATGGCAGGGCACACCAGCTCGGGACGCAGCGCGCGCAGCACCTCGGGCGCCATCAGGCCCTCGGTCATGCGGGTGGCCGCCGTGGGCGCCAGTGCATTGACATGGATGTGGTACTTGGCGCCTTCGAGCGCCAGGGTCTGCATCAGGCCCACCAGGGCCATCTTGGCAGCGCCGTAGTTGCTCTGCCCAAAATTGCCGAACAGGCCCGATGACGAGGTGGTGAGCACAATGCGCCCGTACCCGGCCGCCTGCATATGGGGCCACACGGCCTTGCAGCAGTGCACGCTGCCCATCAGATGCACATCGAGCACCTGGCGAAAATCGTCCAGCTCCATCTTGGCAAAGCTCTTGTCGCGCAGAATGCCTGCGTTGTTGACCAGCACGTCGATCTGGCCCCAGCGCTCCATCACCTGGGCCACCATGGCTTCGACAGCCGCAAAATCGGTGACCGATGCATGGTTGGCCATGGCAATGCCGCCTGCCGCCTCGATCTCCTGCACCACCTTTTCGGCTGCCGACGAGTTGCCGCGGCCATCGACCGCGCCACCGGGATCATTGACCACCACCTTGGCGCCGCGCCGCGCCAGGGCCAGCGCGTGCTCGCGGCCCAAACCGCCGCCTGCGCCCGTCACAATCGCCACCCGTTCGCTGAAGTCCAATCCCATAGCTGCACCTTTTTTGGCTGCGGAGTGCACGCAGGCACCCCAGTATTGTTTGACTGCCTCCGCCCAAGCGCGAAAGCCGTGATGCAGAGGCACTGTAAGCCAGCCGCACCACCATTTGCGCCGCTTGGGCGACAGGGCTGTACTCCCAGGAATCCTCTGCAACACCCTCGCCAGATGGGATGGACGCGGATCGCCTAAGACCGCGTTCAGACCACGGCAGGGAGTTTTGCAGAGGATTCCTAGGGTTATCCCGAAATTTGCTGAACAACCATGTGGATAAGTGGCCGATCCCGGCCATTTCAACCGCTAAGCCCATGTTTTTATTACACACGTGTTACATTGCCCGCAATTTCAGCAAAACATGGCCCAACTATCGTTTTGGCCGTTTGCTTATACCAGGCAAGCGCAAGGCGCTATGCTTTTTTCATTTGATTTGTTACCCGCACCCGGCTACCGCCCGTGCATTGATTCCCCATGCCGATCACTCCAGAGCTTTACAACGCCCAAATCGATAACGAAGACATCCAGGTGGACGCCTGGGCCGACACGCCGCTGCTGCAATCGCTGGAAGAAGGCGGCGTCGACTGGCCCAGCAGCTGCCGCAACGGCACCTGCCGCACCTGCGTGGGCCGCCTCAAATCAGGCAGCGTGCACTACGAAATTGAATGGCCGGGCCTGAGCCCCGAAGACAAGGAGGCAGGCTGCATCCTGCCTTGCGTCGCCTACCCCGATGGCAATGTGGTACTGCTGCGCGGCGAATATTGATCATCCACGCCGAGCAAGCGGGCCCTGCGCAGTGCGTAGCCCTCTCTCGCTCTCAAATATGGACGCCTCCCCCCGCGAGCGCCATGTGCCTGGTCTAAAATTGGGGTTTTTACTGCCTGCCCGGTGCCACCAGCGCCTGCCAGGCGACGTAACGGCAACCCGCCACCTATGTTCTTTAAAGGCAATCCATGAGCAGCCCCTTGTCCCCTGCACCGATCTCTCCGGTGGAGGAAATCGTTGCCGAAATGCGCGCTGGGCGCATGGTCATCCTGGTCGATGAAGAAGACCGCGAGAACGAAGGCGATCTGGTGCTGGCTTCGGACCATGTCACGCCCGAGGCCATCAACTTCATGGCCAAGTGGGGCCGAGGCCTGATCTGCCTGACCCTGACCCGCGAGCGCTGCGAGCGCCTGGAGCTGCGCCAGATGACGGCGCGCAACGGCGCCCCGCTCTCCACCGCCTTTACCGTCTCCATCGAAGCTGCCGAGGGCGTCACCACCGGCATCTCGGCCGCAGACCGCGCCCGCACCGTGCAGGCCGCCGTGGCGCCCCATGCCAAGGCCAGCGATCTGGTGCAGCCCGGCCACATCTTTCCGCTGCAGGCCGTCGATGGCGGCGTGCTCATGCGTGCAGGCCATACCGAAGCGGGCTGCGATCTGGCACGCATGGCTGGCTGCTCGCCTTCTGCTGTCATCTGCGAGGTGATGAAGGACGACGGCACCATGGCCCGCCTGCCCGATCTGCAGCTGTTCTGCGCCGAACACGGCATCAAGATCGGCACCATTGCTGACCTGATCGAATACCGCAGCCGCAACGAAAGCCTGGTCGAACGCATCAGCAGCCGCAGCCTGCAGACCGCGCACGGCGAATTCACCGCCCACCTGTATGAAGACCGCGCCAGCCATGCCGTGCACATCGCCCTCGTCAAGGGCGAAGTGAAGGCCGAGACCGACGTGCCCGTGCGCGTGCATGAGCCCCTGTCGGTAATGGACCTGCTGGAAACCAACCGCTCCATGCACAGCTGGACGCTGGACGCCAGCCTCGCCTACCTGGGCGGGCAGGACAGCGGCGTGGCCGTGCTGCTCAACTGCAATGAAAGCGCCAGCCAGCTGGTGCAGCAGTTCGACGGCAAGGCCCGCGCCGCACAGGCGCCCGAGCGTGGCCGCATGGACCTGCGCACCTACGGCATCGGCGCGCAGATCCTGCGTGACTGCGGCGTACAGAAAATGCGCCTGATGGGCGCCCCCCGCCGCCTGCCCAGCATGGCAGGCTACGGACTCGAAATCACCGGATACATCAGCAAGGAATAAGCCATGTTTGGAGCAGAAAAAGGCAAGGCCATCAACCTCGACGGCAGCAAGCTGTCCATCGGCATCGTGCAGGCGCGCTTCAATGAAAGCATCACCAACAGCCTCGCAGACGCCTGCCTCCAGGAGCTGGCAGCCATGGGCGTGCAGGCAGACAACATCCGCCACGTCCTCGTGCCCGGCGCGCTCGAAGTGCCCGTCGCCCTGCAGGCCATGGCCGAATCGGAAGATTTCGACGCCCTGATCGCCCTGGGCTGCATCATCCGAGGCGAAACCTACCATTTTGAGCTGGTGGCCAACGAATCGGGTGCTGGCGTCACGCGCGTGGCGCTGGACTTCCAGATTCCGATCGCCAACGCCATCATCACCACCGAAAACGAAGCGCAAGCCATTGCACGCCAGACGGAAAAAGGGCGCGATGCCGCAATCGTCGCCGTCGAAATGGCCAACCTGCTGGAAACACTATGAACAACCACGACCAGAGCGAATCCTCTCCCGACAAGCGCCCGCCGCGCCAATCCCGCAAGGGCCTGACCTCGACCGGCGCGCGCAAGGCCGCCTCCAAGTCCACCCGCAGCCGCTCGCGCGAGTTTGCGCTGCAGGCGCTCTACCAGCATCTGGTCAGCGGCAACAGCGCCAGCAGCATCGACAGCTTCACGCGCGACCTCGCAGGCTTTCACAAAGCCGACGCCGCGCACTACGACGCCCTGCTGCACGGCTGCATCGAGAATGCCGAAGCGCTCAACACCCAGATCGTGCCGCACCTCGACCGCCCGATGGCCGAGATCTCGCCCATCGAGCACGCCTGCATGTGGATCGGTGTGTACGAGTTCCAGCACTGCCTGGATGTGCCCTGGCGTGTGGTCATCAACGAAAGCATCGAACTGGCCAAGGAATTTGGCGGCACCGATGGCTACAAGTATGTAAACGCCGTGCTCAATGCCCTGGCACCCGCCCTGCGCGCTGCCGAAGTGGCAGCCGACCGCAACACGGCGGCCTGATCCCCAGACAACCGATGCCCGCACAGGCTGCCGGCATCGGTTCTGGCTTTTGCGCTTATCTACCGTACAGTTATACTTTTGATAGCGCATTGCGTATCAACAGCAAGCGCCAGCACCTGTTTCACCCTTGATTGCAGAGACCATGAAGATTGCCAACCGTGCCGACCGCATTGAACCGTTCTATGTGATGGAAGTGGCCAAGGCCGCCCAGGCACTGGCGGCCAAGGTGGCGGGCACGGCCGATCCCATGATCTTCCTGAACATTGGCGAGCCCGATTTCACCGCGCCACCTCTGGTGCAGAAAGCCGCCAGCCAGGCCATCGAGGGCGGCATGACGCAGTACACGCCTGCGCTGGGCATTGCACCGCTGCGCGAGGCGCTGTCAGCCTGGTACGCGCAGCGCTTTGGCGTCGATATTCCGGCCCGCCGCATCGTGATCACCGCAGGCGCATCGGCCGCGCTGCAGCTGGTGTGCCTGGCGCTCATCAATGCGGGCGACGAGATTCTGATGCCCGATCCGAGCTACCCCTGCAATCGCCACTTTGTGAGCGCAGCGGAAGGCAATGCCGTGCTGCTGCCCACCACGGCCGAAGAGCGTTTTCAGCTGAGCGCCGACAAGGTGAGCGCCGCCTGGGGCGACCGGACACGTGGCGTATTGCTGGCATCGCCCAGCAATCCGACCGGCAGCTCCATTGCACCCGCCGAGCTGCGCAAGATCCACGACGTGGTCAAGGCGCGGGATGGTTTCACCATCATCGACGAAATCTACCTGGGCCTGTCGCATGACGACGCCTACGGCCAGACGGCGCTTGCCCTGGGCGAAGACATCATCTCGATCAACAGCTTCAGCAAGTACTTCAACATGACCGGCTGGCGACTGGGCTGGGCCGTGGTGCCCGAGACGCTGGCGCCCGCCATCGAGCGCCTGGCGCAGAACCTCTTCATCTGTGCCAGCACCATCAGCCAACATGCGGCGCTTGCCTGCTTTGCCCCCGAGAGCATTGCCGAGTATGAACGCCGCCGCGCCGAATTCAAGGCGCGCCGCGACTACTTCATCCCCGCGCTCGAAGCGCTCGGCCTGCCCGTGCCGGTGGCGCCCGATGGCGCTTTCTACGCCTGGGCCGATTGCACGCAGGCGGCGCAGAAGCTGGGCATCGCACCCGGCAAGGATTGCAGCTGGGACTTTGCCTATGCCGTAATGGAGCGGGCCCACCTGGCCATCACGCCGGGGCGCGATTTCGGCACCGTGGACACGGGCCGCTTTGTGCGCTTTTCCACTGCCAACTCGATGGAACAGCTGCAGGAGGCCATCGCCCGCCTGCGCAAGCTCCTGGCCTGAGGCGCTATGCAATGACCTCCAGTGCCCTGCCCTTCACACACAGCATCCGGATCTACTGGGAAGACACCGATGCCGGCGGCATCGTGTTCTACGCCAACTACCTCAAGTTCATGGAGCGCGGCCGCACCGAATGGCTGCGCTCGCTGGGCATCGAGCAGCAGCGCCTGCGCGACGAGGTAGGCGGCATGTTTGTGGTGAGCGAGGCCAATATCAAATATTTACAACCTGCACGGCTCGACGATGAACTCGTCGTCACCGCGCAACTCCAATCCGCAGGCCGCGCGTCCATGACCATAGCGCAGCAGGTGCTCTTAAAACCGAAGCAACCAACGGATACACCTGTGCTGCTGTGTGAAGGCACAATCCGTATCGGCTGGGTCGATGCTGCCAGCATGCGGCCCGCAAGAATTCCTCCAACCCTGATTCAAACCATCTCATGAACCCCCAAGAAATGTCCATTGCCAGTCTGGTCTTGCACGCCAGCTGGGTAGTGCAACTCGTGATGCTGATCCTGGTCGGCGCCTCGGTCGCCTGCTGGGCCACCATCTTGCGCAAGGTGGGCATGCTCAAATCGATCAAGAACAAGAATGAAGCCTTCGAGACCGATTTCTGGTCTGGATCGAGCCTGAACGAGCTCTACCAGAACGCCATCCACAACGTCAAAACCTGCGGCCCCATGGAACGCATTTTTGCCAGTGGCATGCGCGAATACCAGAAGCTGCGCGAGCGCCACATCACCAACCCCGACACCCTGCTGGACGGCACCCGCCGCGCCATGCGCGCCAGCTTCCAGCGCGAGATGGACGAGATCGAATCGGGCCTGTCGCTGCTGGGCACCATCGGCTCGGTCTCGCCCTACGTCGGCCTGTTCGGCACCGTGTGGGGCGTGATGCATGCCTTCACCGGCTTTGCCAACATGGAACAGATCACACTGGCCACCGTGGCCCCCGGCATTGCCGAAGCGCTGGTAGCCACCGCCATGGGCCTGTTCGCCGCCATTCCGGCCGTCACGGCCTACAACCGCTTCTCCAGCGGCATCGACCGCATCGCCAGCCAGCAGGAAACCTTCATCGAAGAGTTCTCCAACATTCTGCAGCGCAACCTGGGCGCCCAGCCGCTGCACGCGGCGCATTAACAAGATTCAAAGGAAACTGCCATGCCGGCCGTAGCCTCTCGCGGAAAACGCAACCGCCGCACCGTGAACGAAATCAACATGGTTCCGTTCATCGACGTGATGCTGGTGCTGCTCATCATCTTCATGGTGACGGCACCCATGCTCACGCCCGGCGCCATCAATGTACCCAAGGCAGGCAAGAGCGAACGCCCGCCGACCAAGAACATCGCCCATGTGCTGCTCGAAAAGGACGGCACCATCCAGTTGAAAACCGGCAAGGCCACCAAAGCCCTCACGGTGAAGGAGCTGGGCGATGCCGCCAAGGCCTGGCAGACCGAACAGCCCGATGACAGTGCCGTACTGCTGGTGGCCGACAAGGACCTGAGCTACCAGAAGGTGATGGATGCCATGGGCGCCCTGCAGCGTGCCAATGTGCAGCGCATTGCCCTGCAGGTTGCAGGCGGCGCCAGCAAGTAAGCAAAAGACGAAAAGCCTCCATGTCCCCTCGCCAAGAACGCGACCAGTTCGCACCACCCAAGCCACCGTCGCGGACCAAATCCTGGTCCCTGGCAGCGGTTGCGCATTTGCTGGTGGTGATTGCACTGTTGTGGACGGTGCGCAACCCGCGAGACAGCGACCAGCCCGCTGTCGAGGCCGAGCTGTGGGCCCCCACCAATGAGCAGGCCGCGCCTGCCCCGGTCACGCCCCCGCCCGCTCCCCAGCCGGTGCCTGAACCGCCGCCACCGCCTCCCCCACCACCTGCTCCCGCGCCCAAACCCGTGGTGACGCCGCCGCCCAAGCCTGTTGCTGCACAGGAGGATGACGACGACCACGAAGCCGAGATTGCCCTGCGCAAGAAAAAGGAGCAGGAAAAGAAGCTGCGCGAGCAAAAGGAACAGAAGGAGCGCGAACTGGCCGAACGCAAGGAAGCCGAGCGCAAGAAGCAAGCCGAGCAGGACAAGAAGGACCGCATCGAGCAAGAGAAGAAAGAAGCCAGGGAAAAGGCGCAGAAAGCCGAGGCCGAACGCAAGGAAGCCGATCGCAAGAAGCAGGCCGAGCAGGACAAGAAGGATCGCCTGGAGCAGGAGAAGAAAGATCGCCTGCAAAAGGAAAAGGACGCCAAGGAAAAAGCCCAGAAGGAACAAGCCGAGCGCGAGAAGGCCGAAAAAGCCAAGGCCGATGCCAAGGCCAAGGCAGAAGCCGACGCCAAGGCCAAAGCCAAGGCAGCAGCCGATGCCAAGGCCGCCGAAGCCCAGCGCGCCGCCAACCTGGCCCGCATGCAGGGCTTGGCGGGGGCCGATGGTGCATCCGGCGCCTCCAAGGGCGGCTCGCCGAGTGGCACTGCCAAGGGCGCAGGTGGCCCATCCGGCGGCTATGGTGGCCGTGTGGCAGCCAAGGTGCGCCCCAATATCGCCTTCCCGGACGATATCCAGGGCAATCCGCGGGCTGAGCTGGAAGTACGTGCCGCACCCGACGGCACCATCGTCGGCGTGCGCGTGGTCAAATCCAGCGGCAACAAGGCTTGGGACGACGCCGTGGTACGCGCCATGCACAAGACCGAGACGCTGCCCAAGGATGTGGATGGCACAGTGCCGAGCAACCTCGTCATCGGCTTCCGACCCAAGGACTGAGCGCACGGCAAACTCCGCACATGTGCTGATCGCCAGCAGCAAAAAACAAAAGCAGCTTCGGCTGCTTTTGTTTTCAGCGCACTTTTTCAGCGAACTACCATATAGGTCCCCAGCAACAACAGGCTCGCAAACAGGCAGCGCTTGAAGACCTGGGGCGACAGTCGCCCGCGCAGCCGTTCGCCACACCACATGCCTGCCAGTGCGGGCAGCAGCCACAGTGCAGACCATGCCCATTCGGCCATGGCCACGCCGCCATGCTGCTGCAGGCTGATGGCCAGTGCGATGGTCGATACCGAAAAACTCAAGCCCATGGCCTGGATCAGGGCATCCTTGCCCAAGCCCAGGCTCTGCAGATAGGGCACGGCGGGGATGACGAACACGCCGGTCAATGCCGTCACCACACCTGTGGCCGCACCCACCAGCGCGCCCAACATGCTATGCGCCAGCGACTGCTGCCTGCCACCAGCAGAAGCCGGAACCACCAAGGGCCTGCCCCACAAACCCCATAGCGCATACAACACCAGCGCCGCGCCCAACCAGCGTTGGCTGCTGGCCAGTTGCAAGGCGCCAAACTGCCAGGCCGCGCCCAAGGTACCAATCACCACGCCCAATTGCATGGGCCACAGCTGCCGTGCCAATACGCGCAACTGGGGCCAGGGGCGCATTTGCCACATATTCGTCACCATCGAGGGCAACACCAGCCAGGCCGCAGCCGTTGCCGGGGTCAGCCACAGCGCCAGCAGCGCCATCGACACCGTGGGCAAGCCCAGGCCCACCACTCCTTTGACCATGCCTGCGATTACAAAGACGGCTGCAACACCCAGCCACCAACCCGGATCCGTCATGCGCCACCTCCATAGGCCTGCGTGTTTGCAGCAGCCATGGCAACACAGCCCGCATCTGCGACCGGAGGGAGCAGCGGCAAGCCATGCAGGCACCCATTCATTTCAGTTTTTTCCATAGATAAAATTCTGAATCAGATATTTTCTTTAGACAAACTGGATATTTCTGATTATTACTATGGAAAATCCATATTCAGAACATTACCCGTCCGCTACCATGGACTGATGCATCCAACCTCCCTTTCACGCTTTGCCCGCCATGCGTTTTGATCTGCAGGACCTGCGCCTTTTTGTGCACACGGTGGAATCAGGCACCATCACCCAGGGCGCCGAGCGCAGCCACATCACCCTGGCTTCAGCCAGCGAGCGCATCCGTGGCATGGAAGCCGTGCTGGGCATGGCCCTGCTCTCGCGCAGCAAGCGCGGCGTGTTGCCCACCGAGGCTGGGGCCGTGCTCTTGCCCCACGCACGCCGCATGCTGCTGCAGATGGAGCAGATGGCGGGCGACATGCAGGCTTTTGGCCAAGGGCTGGGTACACGCATCGAACTGCTGGCCAACACCTCGGCCATCAGCGAACACCTGATTGCACCGCTGGGTGCCTTCATGCAGGCCAACCCGCTGCTGCGACTGGAGTTGCGCGAATGCACCAGCGACACCATTGCACGCGCGCTGCTGGACGGAGAGGCAGACCTGGGCGTGCTCTCCAACGCAGCCGCCTCCGGCGCACTGCATACGCAGACCTGGCGCGCCGACCCGCTGGTGCTGTTGGGCCCTGCGCCACTGCTCGAAGGCTTGCCGGCAGATAGTCAGTTGTCCCACCTCAAGGATCTGCCCCTGCTGGGACTGCTGCCACAGCATGCCTTGCAGCAGCTGATTGCCACGCAGGCGCTGCAGGCAGGCGTTGGCCTGCGCTACCGTGCCAGAGCGCCGCATCTCGACGCCCTGTGCGACTGGGCTGCCATGGGCCTGGGCGCGGCACTGGTGCCGCAGGCTGCCGCACAGCGTTGCGTTGAGCGCTGGCCACAGACGCCACTGCGCATCCTCCCCCTGGCTGCCGGATGGGCCGCACGCCACCTGGTGCTGGCTTGCCGCAACCCCGAGCAATTGCCTACGCATGCGCAGCAGCTCTGGGCTTTTTTAATGGAACTGCCTGCAAGCCCATAGCCTTTTCAATGCCCGCAGCGCGCGAGGTTTTTTGGCCGCAAGCCCGCCAAGTTGTGCAACACTTGCGCGCTTATGTTTTTCCGCCCCTCTTTTCTTCTCGCGCCCGCCCTGCTTTCCTGTGCCGCTACGGCTTTTGCAGCAGGTTTTGATGATTGCCCGCAATTCTTCTCCGGCAAGCCCCCGGTCATTCAAGGCTATGGCCAGCAGCGTGCGCTGTGCTTTGAGGAGTTTGCGGTGCTGCACTCGGGCCAGACCAAGACGCCGCTCTACACCGCCCAGCGCCTGAACGCCCGAATGCTGAACAAGGCCAAGGATCTGAAGCGCAATGACAAGTTCTATGAGGAAGCTCGCCTTCCCGAATCCGAACGCGCCCTGCTCTCCGACTACCGCCGCTCGGGCTTCAGCCGGGGCCACATGGCTGCGGCAGGCGATATGAGCACCACCTTTGGCAAGGCGCAGAGCTATTCGCTGGCCAATATGGTGCCGCAGGACCCGACGCAGAACGGCAAGCCTTGGTCGCAGATCGAGCAGGATACGCGCCGCTACATCCGCCGCGCCCGAGGCGATGTGTACGTGATCACCGGCCCAGTGTTCAGCAGCCGCCAGCCCCACACGATTGGCAATAGCGAGGTCTGGGTGCCGGACGCCGTGTTCAAGATGGTGTACGACCCGGCCACCGGCGAGCGCTGGGTGCACCTGCAGGCCAACCAGAAATCCACCCGCGCAGGCAAACCGATCAGCTATGAGGCATTTGTTCAGCGCACGGGCATCCGGCTGCTGAATTGAATGGCATGACCCCTGAATGGCGTAGCCCCCAGGGAACGACCATGGAAAAGAGGCCTTGCGGCCTCTTTTGCGTCATGCGGTGCGCGGTAATCACCGCCTAGGCATCGTTGGCGGCATCCAGAAAGGCCTTGCCTTCCGTCAACGGCGCAAAGCGGTAGGACGCAGGCGTGCGGCTGAGCTTGACCGGCGCGCCCAGGCCGGTGTATTCGCCCATTCTGACGACCAGCTCGCGGTGCTGGGTGTGCGGAGCCTGCAGGGCCTGTTCCACATTCAGCACCGGGGCGGCGGGCACGCCGATGTCCATCAGCTCCTCCGCGAGCTTGACGCCGTCCAGCGCGGCAAAAGCCGTCTCCAGCAGCGGCTTGAGCTCGGCCCGGTGCACCGAGCGCTGGCCCGCCGTGGCGTAACGCGGGTCGTCCGCCAGCCCTTCCTGGCTAAGGTGCTTGCACATCAGGCGGAACTGGCGGTCGTTGCCCACGGCCAGAAAGATGGGCGAGGTGCCGGTGCTCACTACATCGTACGGGTAGATATTGGGGTGGGCATTGCCAGAGCGGCCGGGAATCTTGCCGTTCATGAACCAGTTGGCCGCATGCGGGTGCAGCAGCGAAATGCCTACGTCGTAGAGCGATGCATCCACCAGCTGGCCCTGGCCGCTGGCCGCGCGCTCGTGCAGCGCCAGCAGCACGCCGATGACGGCGTTCAGGCCCGTCACCATGTCGACCACGGGCAAGCCCACACGCAGCGGGTCGCGGTCGGCCTCGCCATTGATGCTCATCAAGCCTGCCATGGCCTGGATGGCGGCGTCGTAGCCGGGCAGGCTGCCCAGCGGGCCGTCGGCGCCAAAGCCGGTCACACGGCACCACACCAGGTGCGGAAACACATGCTGCATCTGCTCGTAGCCGATACCCCATTTCTCCATGGTGCCGACCTTGAAGTTTTCCACCACCACGTCGGCCTGCGCCATCAGCTCCTTGATCTCCCGCTGCCCCTCGGGGCTTGCCAGGTCCATGAACTGGATGCGCTTGTTGCGGTTGAGGCCAAAGTAGTACGAGGCTACGCCGTCACGGAACGGGGGGCCCCAGGTGCGGGTGTCGTCGCCCTGCGGCGGCTCGACCTTGAGCACATCGGCGCCATGGTCGCCCAGGATCTGGCCGCACAGCGGGCCACCCAGGATACGCGAGAGGTCCAGCACGCGCACGCCCTTGAGCGCGCCGGTATTGGGAATGGATTGCGGAGTATTGCTCATGCTCGGATGCTGATGGTTGGGCCCTGATTGTGCGTTCAATCCAGCGTCACACCCGACTGCTGCACAACGGATTTCCACTTGTCCACTTCGGTCTTGATGAAGCCCGCCAGGTAGGCTGGCGAACGGTCAGGCGATGCCTCCAGCCCCTGGGCGGCAAATGCCTTCTTCACAGCGTCCGAATCCAGCGCCTTGGAAAACGCCTGGTTCAGCACCTGGATGCGGTCCTGCGGCGTTCCCTTGGGCGCTACCACGCCAAAGAATACGCTCACGTCATAGCCTTTGAGGCCCTGCTCGGCCACGGTCGGAATCTCGGGCATGGCGCTGGATTTTTTGGCGGTGGCCACGCCCAGCGCCTTCACCTTGCCGGTCTTGATGTACGGCATGGCGGTGAGGATGTCGGTGAAGGTCATGTCCACCTGACCGGCCAGCAGGTCGTTGAGCGCAGGGCCCGTGCCCTTGTAGGGGATGTGCTGCAGATGGGTGCCGGCAACGCCGTTGAACATGACACCTGCCAGGTGCGACGAAGCGCCGTTGCCCGACGAGGCAAAGTTGAGCTTGCCGGGCTGGGCCTTGTCGAGAGCAATCAGCTCCTGCACGTTCTTGACGGGCAGATCGGGCTTGACCACCAGGATGTTGGGCAGGTAGCCCACGTAGATGATGGGCGCAAAGCTGGTGCGCGGATCGTACTTGATGGCCTTGTACAGGCTCTGGTTGATGGCCAGCGGGCCGGAGGTGCCAAACATGATGGTGTAGCCGTCAGGCTTGGCACGCGCCACGTACTCGGCGCCAATGTTGCCGCCAGCGCCCGCCTTGTTTTCCACGATCACGCTCTGGCCCAGCTCCTGCGTCATTGCGGTGGCCAGAATGCGCGCCATGGCATCCGTGGGACCGCCCGGCGGGAAGGGCACGGTGAACATGATCGGGCGATCGGGAAACTTCTCTGCCGCACTGGCCACCGAAGCGCCCATCCACTGGGCCACACCTGCGGCCACGAGGGCCAGCAACATGCTGCGTTTTTTCATCATCTGTCTCCTTGCATCTTGTTGTTTCGCAGCCTGCAGCACGGTTTTGCGCCGCACCACAGGCCAATTCACTATCAAAAAAGTAGCTTATGGCGCACGCCCCGTGCGTGCCATCACCACTTTTTTCCTAAAACTGCTTATATCAACCGGTCGCCGCCTTACCGCCAGTCGGCAGGCACGGCGCCGCTCTCCAGCGGATCGCGGGGCAGCACGCGGTGCAGCAGCACCAGTTGCGACAGGCGCAGGCGCTCGGCTGATCCGGTCTTGCCCGCTTCCCACGCCATGGCAATCGCGGTGGTGCAGTTGTACAGGCCCGTGGCGGCCTGGCGGGCCAGCGCATCGCCACCTTCCTGCGCGGCGCGCTCGGCCAGCGCACTGGCGCGGCCCAATGCGTCTTCCAGCGCCTTGCGGTAGCCAGCGGTGGTCGTGCTGTGGTCGAGCAAATCCTTCAGATAGGCCTGCAGCACCGGCAGCGAGCCTTCGCGCTTGATGGCGCGGATCACATCAAGCGCCACGATGTTGCTGGTGCCTTCCCAGATCGAGCCCAGGTGCGAATCACGCACCAGGCGCGGATCGCTCCACTCTTCGATGTAGCCGCAGCCGCCACGCACTTCCATGGCGTCGCCTGTCACCTTGCGCGCATCGCGGCAGGCGCGGAACTTGATCATCGGCGTGAGAATGCGCAGCAGCGCGTAGGCGTTTTCTTCACCCGCGTCCGAGCGCATCAATGTGCGCGCAGTCTGGAACACCATGGTGCGTGCCTGCTCGGCGGGCACGCGCAGCTTGTCGAGCTGGCGCTGCATCAACGGCATGTCTTCGAGGCGCTTGCCGAAGGCGATGCGCTCGCGCGCGACGAACTCGGCCTCGGCCACGGCGCGGCGCATCATTCCTGCCGAACGCACGCCATTGGAGAGGCGCGAGTTGTTGACCATGTCGGCCATCTGCACAAAGCCCCGGCCCTGCTCACCCACCAGATAGGCCACGGCGCCATCCATGCGGATCTCGCCACTGGCCATGGATTTGGTGCCCATCTTGTCCTTGAGGCGGATGATGCGGTAGTGGTTGTTGCTGCCGTCGTCCAGCGTGCGCGGCAGCAAGAAGAGCGATATGCCTTTCATGCCGGCAGGCGCACCATCGACATGCGCCAGCACCATGGCAAATGCAGCATCGGGGTTGGAGCAGAACCACTTGTCGCCTATCAGGCGCCAGCTTCCGTCGGCAGCCGCCTTGGCAACGGTCTGGGTGTTCGAGATATCGGAGCCCGCCGCCTGCTCGGTCATGAACATGGCGCCCTGGGCCTGCGTGTCCCAGTCCAGCGACAGGAGCTGGGGCAGGTATTTGTCCACCAGCGCCTGGTCACCGAACTTCTTGAGGGTGCGGGTGAGCGAGTCGGTCATCGACAGCGGGCAGCACAGCCCGAACTCGGATTGCACGAACAGATACGTCAGCGCATATTTGACGATGGGCGGCATCTTGCCCTTCCAGCCCAGCATGTCGTCGCGGTGCGAGATGGCCTGCAGGCCGAACTGGCCGTACGCAATGCGCTCCAGCTCTTCATAGGCCGGGTGCTTGATGATGCGCTGCCTGTCTTCGCCCGCGCGGGTACGGTATTCGAGCGTGGGCGGGTTCTTGTCGGCAATGCCTGCCAGCTCGTCGATCCGGCCACCTGCCAACTCTCCCATCCGCGCAAAGTGCGGCTGCAGATGCGCGAGCAGATCGGCAGGCAGGTACAGCCTGAGCAGTGTCTGCAGCTCGGGATCGGTCTCGTAGAAATTGGCGCCGTGGCGATCTGGCACCGGGTGTTCGTTGGACAGCACCGTCTTGGCAACGGCAGTATGCTGGGGCTGGTCATGGGCGGACATGCGCGTCTCCTGGAAAGCGGGTCTGTCGCCACAGTTCCACCTTGGAGCCTGCAGCGCAGCCTGTGTTTGATCGCTGAATTTCAGCACCCTGACCGATTCGCGTCAAATATTATTAAAATCTTGATCGATACATATTAAATATTAATAGCGTCCCAGAGCCATGGAACCAACCGTGGACGGAGGAGCCCAGATTAAAGGAGACAGCATGGAACTGCGCCTTCTCAACTACTTCGCAACCCTCGCCGAAGAACTGCATTTCAGCCGCGCGGCCAGGCGCCTGTCCATATCGCAGCCGCCGCTGTCGGTAGCCATCAAGCAGCTGGAAGAGGAGATTGGTGCCCAGCTGTTCGAGCGCACCAGCAAGGGCGTGCGCCTGACGCCTGCGGGCGAGCACCTGCTGCCTCGTGCGCGGCAATTGCTGACGCTGTCCCAGCAGGCAGTGCAGGAGACGCGTGATGTGGGCCACGGCGTGCGCGGCCACCTGCGGCTCGGGTTCGTCGGATCGGCCCTGTACCGTGGCGTGCCACAGGCGCTGGCAGCCTTTCAGACGCAGCACCCGCAGGTGCGCGTGGACATGCTCGAACTCAACAGTGCCGAGCAGGTGCAGGGCCTGCAGCAGGGACGGCTTGACCTGGGCCTGGTGCACAGCATTCTGCTGCCCGAAGGCATTGCCAGCCAGCTGCTGATGGAGGAGGCCTTCGTCGCCTGCCTGCCCGAAGGCCACGCATTGGCGAAGGAGCCGGAAATTGATCTGGCGCGCCTGAAGAACGAGCGCTTGATTCTCTTTTCCAGCGCCGTCTCGCCGGTCTACCACCAGCGCATCTACCAGATGTGCATGGCCCATGGCTTTGCCCCGGAGATTCGCCACGAGGTGCGGCACTGGCTGTCGGTGCTGTCGCTGGTCTCCCACGGCCAGGGAACCGCCATCGTACCCGCTGCCCTGCAGCGCGTGGGCATGCCACGGGTCGTATTCAGACCGCTGCAGGGCCAACACCCCGTGTCCGAACTGCTGGCAATCTGGCGCAGCCAGCCGGACAACGCACTGGTGGAGGACCTGCTGCACAACTTGCGCGCAGCCGTCAGCGCCATTGGCAAAGGCAAGGTATAGCAGCCAAAGGCACGGGTACCCTCATCCAAGCAAAACTACCCACTAGTGCTTATACAGTGCGCACTTCAACTATCATTTTCATAGCGTTTTAATTCAGGACCGGCAGCGTTTTTCCCGCCGGTTTCTGTGCTTGGGCCTGGCGGGCTACATGCCATGCAACACCCTCTTCTGCGGATGCAGCGAAACAATTCGCACAAAATACCTGTACAAATAAACAGTTTCATAAGATACTCAATACTGTTTTTATATACAGATATTCATCCATGGAAACTGTCACCCTGATCGAAGCCCACCTGCAGGATTGCCAGGGCATTGAACCGGCGCTGCGCAGCAAGGCAGAAGCGCGTTTTGTCAAAGAGCTGCAGCGCCAGTTCCCTTCGGAACAAGCGTTGGTGGAGGCATGGGAAGCGTGGAGCAGCGCTGCAGAAGGCGCTGATGAGATCAACCCCGGCCAGGAGCAATTAGCCCGCAGCTGGCTCAAGGCCTTTGAGCGCGCCCGGTTTGCCGGCTTTCGCGACATCGCGGTGGAAGAAGCGTTTTTTGAAGTCAAGCTGCATTGATGCCTTGCTAGCAGGCCCAGCGTGGAGGCTGGGCTCCTGCTTCCAGCTGCCTGCGAGTCAAGTGGGGTGGCCTCTGGCGGCAGTTCAGGCAACCGCCCGCTGACCCGGCATTGCTGCCTGCCGCGTGGCGCGCAGCCCCATCCACTGCAGATCGGCCAGGGCCAGCACAACAACCGCCTGCACCGCCACCCATGCCACGCCCCAGCCGCTCAATACCAGGCTGGAGCCCAGAACCAGGGCTGCACAAGCCAGCGCCCAGCCCAGGTTGCCCACGGCGACCAGCCCGACCAGCGTGCGCGGCACTGGCTGGCGCCGCGCCATCCAGCCTGCAGCCAAGGCATAGGCCAGCAGAAAGAGGCCCGTCCCGGCCAGCAAGAATGGAGGCAGGCCCGTCAAGCGGGCGAGCGGCTGCGTAAAAGCCAGCTGGGCAATACCTGTACCCGCACAGGACGCTGCATCGGCCCACATCACACGGGGCAAGAACCGGGGAGAAGCAAAGACGGACATGAAAGACTCCTGTTGAATGAAGAAGGTCTGCGGCCAGTCCAGTACCGGCTGCAGGGCTCCATGGTTCCCATCTGCGTGCACTGCGTCGATAACCTCGCAGGTCATGGCCCGCCCTCCCCGCTTGCCACTACGATGCAGGCATGAACACCAGCACTGCGCCCTCCTTTCATGCGACTCCTGCATCCACTGCGCCACCAGGTGCCCGCGCCCCATTTGGCGAGCACCTGCGCCACTGGCGCCAGCACCGCCGGTTGAGCCAACAAGGCCTGGCGCTGGAAGCCGATATTTCGACCCGGCACCTGAGCTATGTGGAAACCGGCCGCGCGCAGCCCAGCCGCGAGATGGTGCTGCGTCTGGCCGAGCGCCTGTCGGTGCCGCTGCGCGAGCGCAATGCGCTGCTGGTTGCTGCGGGCTTTGCGCCCATGTACCAGGCGCGCCCGCTTGACCACCCCGATCTGGCGGCCGCACGCCAGGCCGTGGAACTGGTGCTCCAGGGCCATGAGCCCAACCCCGCGCTCGCGGTGGACCGGCACTGGAATCTGGTGGCCGCCAATGCCATCGTGCCGCTGCTGCTCGAAGGCGTTGCGCCGCACCTGCTGGAGCCCCCGGTGAATGTTCTGCGCCTGAGCCTCCACCCCGACGGGCTGGGCCCGCGCCTGGCCAATGCCGGAGCGTGGCGCGCCCACCTGCTGCACCGCCTGCAACAACAGATTGCAGCAACGGCCGACGGCCAGTTGCAGGCCCTGCATGATGAAATCGCCGCCTACCCCTGCCAGGGCGGCGATGATGCCTCGCACGGGTCAGCCCCCGGCAGCCACATTGCCGTACCCTTCGAGCTGCACACCGCTTTGGGAAAGCTGAGCTTCATCAGCACCATCACCATCTTCGGCACGCCGGTGGATGTGACCCTGCAGGAGCTGGCGGTCGAATCCTTCTTTCCTGCGGATGCCGCAACCAAAACGGCCCTGGCGGACATGCGTGCCGCCATGCAGGCTGCGGACGGCGCTCCCGACGCCTGATCGCCCGGGCTGCGCGGGCCGAACGCAGCACTCCTGCCGATGCAATGAAAAAACCCCGCCAGACATCATCTGGCGGGGTTTTCTAGGGGGGTGGCAAATGCAGCCTCGTGCTTCAGCAGCCCTCAGGCTGCCGGGCATCAGACCTTCTCTGCGACTTCTGCGTATTCGGAGATTTCGTTGAAGTTCATGTAGCGGTACACCGAGGCCTTGTCGGCATCGATCACGCCCATTTCCTGCAGGTACTCTTCCTTGGTAGGCAGCTTGCCGATGCGCGATGCAATGGCAGCCAGTTCGGCCGAGCCCAGGAACACGTTGGTGTTCTTGCCCAGGCGGTTGGGGAAGTTGCGGGTGGAGGTGGAGATCACCGTCGCACCTTCGCGCACCTGTGCCTGGTTGCCCATGCACAGCGAGCAGCCGGGCATTTCGGTACGAGCACCAGCGGTGCCGAAGGCAGCGTAGTGGCCTTCCTTGATCAGCTCGCTCTGGTCCATCTTGGTTGGCGGTGCCACCCACAGCTTGACGGGGATGTCACGCTGGCCGCCCAGCAGCTTGGCTGCAGCGCGGAAGTGGCCGATGTTGGTCATGCACGAACCGATGAAGGCTTCATCAATCTTGGTACCGGCCACTTCGGACAGGAACTTGGCGTCGTCCGGATCGTTGGGGCAGCAGACGATAGGCTCCTTGATGTCGGCCAGATCGATCTCGATCACGGCGGCGTACTCGGCGTCCTTGTCGGCTTCGAGCAGGTCGGGCGTGGCAAGCCAGGCTTCCACCTTCTCAATGCGGCGCTGCAGGGTCTTGGCGTCGGCGTAACCGTCGGCGATCATGTTCTTCATCAGAACGATGTTCGAGGTCAGGTACTCCTTGATTGGCTCGGGGTTGAGCTTGATCGTGCAGCCAGCAGCCGAGCGCTCTGCCGAGGCGTCGGACAGCTCGAATGCCTGCTCCACCTTCAGATCGGGCAGACCTTCGATTTCGAGAACCTTGCCCGAGAAGATGTTCTTCTTGCCAGCCTTGGCCACGGTCAGCAGACCTGCCTTGATGGCGTACAGAGGAATTGCGTGCACTAGATCGCGCAGCGTCACGCCGGGCTGCATTTCGCCCTTGAAGCGCACCAGCACAGATTCAGGCATGTCCAGAGGCATCACGCCGGTGGCAGCACCGAAGGCCACCAGGCCCGAGCCTGCGGGGAACGAGATGCCGATGGGGAAACGCGTGTGCGAGTCGCCGCCGGTGCCCACGGTATCGGGCAGCAGCAGGCGGTTGAGCCAGCTGTGGATCACGCCGTCACCAGGACGCAGGGCCACGCCGCCACGGTTGGAGATGAAGGCAGGCAGTTCGCGGTGGGTTTTCACGTCCACGGGCTTGGGGTAGGCTGCGGTGTGGCAGAAGGACTGCATCACCATGTCAGCCGAGAAGCCCAGGCAAGCCAGGTCCTTGAGCTCATCGCGGGTCATCGGGCCGGTGGTGTCTTGCGAACCCACGGTGGTCATGCGAGGCTCGCAGTAGGTACCGGGACGAATGCCCTGGCCTTCTGGCAGACCACATGCACGGCCGACCATCTTCTGCGCCAGCGTGAAGCCTGCATTGGAAGCAGCAGGGGCTTGCGGCAGGCGGAAAGCGGTGGATGCAGGCAGGCCCAGCGTCTCGCGAGCCTTGGCGGTCAGCGAACGGCCAATAATCAGGTTGATACGGCCACCGGCTTGCACTTCATCGAGCAGCACATCGCTCTTGAGGGCGAAGTCGGCGATCTTGGCACCGTTCTTCTCGACCTTGCCTTCGTACGGGAAGACGTCGAGCACATCGCCCATTTCCATCTTCGAGACATCGACTTCGATCGGCAGCGAGCCGGAGTCTTCCTGCGTGTTGAAGAAAATCGGCGCAATCTTGCCGCCCAGCGTCACACCACCGAAGCGCTTGTTGGGCACGAAGGGAATGTCCATGCCGGTCGCCCAGATGATGGAGTTGGTGGCCGACTTGCGGGAAGAGCCGGTGCCGACCACATCGCCCACGTAGGCAACGAGGTGGCCCTTTTTCTTCAGGTCGTCAATGAACTGCATCGGGCCGCGCTTGCCGTCTTCCTCGGGCTTGAAGGCCGCGTCGGGGCGGGTGTTCTTCAGCATCGCCAGGTAGTGCAGCGGAATGTCGGGGCGGCTCCAGGCATCGGGTGCTGGCGACAGATCGTCGGTGTTGGTTTCGCCAGGCACCTTGAACACGGTGACAGTGATCTTTTCCTCAACCTTGGGGCGCGAGGTGAACCATTCGGCATCGGCCCAGCTCTGCATCACTTCCTTCGCCTTGGCATTGCCAGCCTTGGCCTTGGTGGCGACGTCGTTGAAGTAATCGAACATCAACAAGGTCTTCTTGAGCGCATCGGCGGCCACCGTGGCGACTTCGGCATCGTCCAGCAATTCGATCAGCGGCTGCACATTGTAGCCACCCACCATGGTGCCCAGCAATTCGGTCGCCTTGGCCTTGGAGATCAGGCCAACCTTGATGTCGCCATGCGCAACCGCTGCCAGGAAGGACGCCTTGACCTTGGCGGCATCGTCCACGCCCGGGGGCACGCGGTGGGTCAGCAAATCCAGCAGGAAAGCGTCTTCACCAGCGGGAGGGTTCTTGATCAGCTCGATCAGCTCGGCAACCTGCTTGGCATCCAAGGGCAGCGGGGGAATGCCCAGTGCGGCGCGTTCAGCCACATGGTCGCGGTAGGCTTTCAACATACTTACTCCGGTTCTCTATTTCAATGGTGGGGCGCGCCGTGCCTGCTGCATCCGCGCCGCTGACAGGGATCAGCGGCCGTTGCCTTCAAACAAGGCGGCGGGGGGGTTTTTCTTGATGGCTTCAGCCACCTGGTTTTGCTCTGGGCTCATGCATTCGTCAGCCATGCGCTGGCCCAGCTTGCGGTTGATGAGCATGGATTTGTTGGCCACCTGCAGCCACATCGCACCTGCCTTGGCATCTTCCAGACGCACCGTGCCGGTGGAGGTGGAAACAGGCGACATGTGGTACTTGAAGCCCTTGCCTTCCACAAAGAAGTAGCCGGGGTTGACCGAGTCCTTGGCAATGCTGACCGAAGCACCCAGTTCGCAGCTGATGCGGCCCTGGTACACCTGCTCGGCAATGGCCAGCTCGGCTGGCGTGAGCGTCTGCTGGGTCGGAATGGCGGCGGCAGAGCCGACGGCTACTGCACCAGCAGCGCCAGCGGCAACCGCTGCACCCTTCTTGGCGGTGGATTTTTTGGCAGTCGTTTTCTTGGCAGGGGCTGCGGCCTTCTTGGCCGTAGCGGCGGCAGGCTTGGCGGGCTTCTTTTCTGCAGCCTGTGCACCCACTTGAACCAAGGCCAGCGCAGGAGCCAGCACCAACAACGAAATCACGCGATTTTTCATAACAATAACTCCCGCGATACAACGCAAGAAACAGGGAAAGGGCTGACCGGATCTGGTTACAGCCACTCCCGCACTGTACTCGGCAAAGGACAGCCGGTTTGCGCAGCCCGCTCCAAAACTTGCCAAAAGTAACGATAACTGGCGCGATCGTGTAACACTCCATCCACACTGATGGGGGCCCACTGCGCATCGGCCGCCGCCCGCACAATGCGTGCAGCCAGTGCGACTTCTGCCTCTGCCGGCGCAAATGCCTGCAGGATCGGGCGAATCTGTGCGGGGTGAATGCTCCACATGCGCGTATAGCCAAACTCGCTGGCCGCCCTGTGGGCAGCCTGCTGCATCGCGTCAGGATTTTTAAACTCTGTTACCACACAATGCGACGGCACCTTGCCATAGGCATGGCAGGCAGCAGCAATTTCGAGCTTGGCCCGCACCACGAGCGGATGCGTGAATTGCCCCTGCACGCCCATGGCGCTGGAAGGGATCGCGCCGCCGTGTGCAGACACAAAATCCATCAGCCCGAAGCTGATGCTCTGCACGCGCGGGTGCGCTGCGATCTCAAAAGCGCGGTGCACCGCCTGCGGCGATTCGATCAGGACATGCAGTGGCACATCTGCACCGGTCGCACGCTGGAGCAGCTTTTCCGCCTGCACCACATCGTCCACCGATTCCACCTTGGGCAGCATGATGTGGCAGAGCCTGTGGCCCGCTTCGCCTGCAATCATGGCGATGTCATCGGCAAACGACGGATGATCCACCGCATGCACGCGTGCAGCCACACGAGCCCCCGGTGCGGCGCCATTGGCCAGCGATACGACGAGCCGCGCATGTTCCTTTTCCTGCCCGACGGCAGCGCCGTCTTCACAGTCCAGGGTCACATCGAACACGCAACGGCCAAACTCGGCCGCCATTTCTGCCTGCAAGGCCAAGCTTTTGCGCATGCGCTCTTCCACGCCGCTGTAGTGGTCGCACACCGGCAAACTCAGGGCGCCGCCCTGGGCGCCGAGCAGAACCTGTGCAGGATGGATGGCAGAAACGCTCATATCAGACATCAGTTGGGGCGCTTGGCCACCAAAAACAAGCGAGGGAACGCCAGCAGGCGCTTGCCGTCGCTGCGCTTGCCGTAGGCCGCGTCGATGCGGCGCGTATATTCGGTCAGAAAACTGGCTTGCAGCTCGGGATTCAAAGGCTCCAGGAACGGACGCAGTCCGGTGCCACGAACCCATTGGACAATGGCCTCGGCACTGTCCATTGGGTGCTGGTATGCCGTGCGCCACACATCTACCTGCGCGCCACGGGCCAACAAATCGTAGTAGTCATTCAAGGCGAGCAAATCGGTGCGAACCGCATGCGGGTCTCCGATATGGTCTGCCCAGGGTTGCTCGGCAGCCACTGCACGCATCAGGCGGTGCGTAGGCTCTTCGCGGTTGTCCGGCATCTGGATGGCCAGCACGCCACCGGGCGCCAGCATGCCAAGCAGGCGCGGAAATAGCTGCTCATGATCCGGCACCCATTGCAGTGCAGCATTGGCAAAGATCAGGTCAGGCAGGCGGCCATTGATCTTCTCAGGCTGCCAACTGGCGATATCTGACAGTTCGAAGCGGGCATTCGCAAGACGTGCACGCGCAGCCGTGAGCATGTCCTGCGAATTGTCGACACCCAGCACCTGCGCATGCACAAAGCGCCGGGCCAGAAGTTCGGTGGAATTGCCCGGGCCGCAGCCGATGTCCACGACACACGCCGCATCATCAGCCAAGGGCACGCGCGCCAGCAGCTCGGCGGCCGGGCGCGTACGCTCGTCCTCAAAGCGGCTGTAGAGCTGGGCATTCCACTGAACCATGTCTATTGCCTCGCTAGATTACAGCAGGTGCTTGACGCCGTCCTGCTCGCCTTGCAGCTCGGCCAGGGTCTTGTTGATGCACTCTTGCGAGAAGGCATCGATTTCCAGGCCGGTCACGATCTTGTACTCACCGTTTTCGGTGGTCACAGGGAAGCCGAACACGATGCCGGCAGGGATGCCGTACTCGCCGTTGGAAGGCACGCCCATGGTGACCCACTCGCCATTGGAGCCCAGGGCCCAGTCGCGCATGTGGTCGATGGCGGCATTGGCGGCAGAGGCTGCCGACGACAGGCCGCGAGCGGCGATGATGGCAGCACCGCGCTTGCCCACGGTGGGCAGGAACACGTCCTTGTTCCATTCCTGGTCGTTGATGGTTTCCTTCACGGATTTGCCGTCCACGGTGGCAAAACGGTAGTCGGCATACATCGTGGGCGAGTGGTTGCCCCAGACGGTCAGCTTGCGGATGTCGCCCACCTTGAAGCCGGCCTTGGCAGCCAGCTGCGAGGCAGCGCGGTTGTGATCCAGGCGCAGCATGGCGGTGAAGTTCTTCGCTGGCAGGTCAGGTGCCGACTTCATGGCGATGTAGGCATTGGTGTTGGCAGGGTTGCCCACCACGAGCACCTTCACGTTGCGCGAAGCCACGGCGTTCAGCGCCTTGCCTTGTGCAGTGAAGATCTGTGCATTGGCGGCCAGCAGGTCGGCACGCTCCATGCCAGGGCCGCGAGGACGGGCACCCACGAGCAGCGCGTAGTCGGTGTCCTTGAAAGCCTGCATGGGGTCGCTGTGGGCTTCGATGCCAGCCAGCAGGGGGAATGCGCAGTCTTCCAGCTCCATGATCACGCCCTTGAGCGCGTTCTGGGCCTTTTCGTCCGGGATTTCCAGCAATTGCAGGATGACTGGCTGGTCCTTGCCCAGCATTTCGCCGGAAGCGATGCGGAACAACAGGGCGTAACCGATTTGACCAGCGGCGCCGGTGACAGCGACACGTACGGGCTTCTTGCTCATGGGAAAACTCCAGAAAATAGATGAGAGGTGTCCATCCAGGCCATTACCGGTAAAACATGTCGCTTTACGGCTGGCAGCATCCCAGTTACAGGCCTGTAAACAACGTGCAAGTGTACTCTTGAACAGATCACTCAGTCAATTTGTCTTATGTCTTATATAAGATATGATTGCAGCTTCGGTTGCTACAATATGTGCATCCCAGATACGAACTGACTGGCGCCGCCCGACGAGCGGCGCACGAGAGGTTAAGCCTCCGAAGAGACAAGCGCATGACATCCTCCACCCCCAACGCAAACGACACCAGCAGCACGCCTGCAGGCGACAGCGTGGGTGGCGGCGCACCGGCATTCAGCCCGCTCTATCAGCAGATCAAGAGCCTGATCCTGCAAAGCCTGCAGGCAGGGGCCTGGAAGCCAGGGGAGATGATTCCCAGCGAAATGGAGCTGGCTGCCCGCTACCGTGTCAGCCAGGGGACCGTGCGCAAGGCCATTGACGAACTGGCTGCCGAGAATCTGCTGCTACGCCGCCAGGGCAAGGGCACTTTTGTGGCCACCCATGCGGAGCGCAATGTGCAATACCGCTTTCTGCGGCTGCTGCCCGATGCCGGTGACCGCAACGAGGAAGGGCCCACCCAGCGCAATATCATTTCGTGCCGTACCATCAAAGGCCTGAGCGACATCTGCAAGCTGCTGCAGGTCCCCACGGGTGAATCCCTGATCCACGTGCGGCGCGTGCTGGTTCTGGCATCCACGCCCACCATTCTGGAAGACCTCTGGCTGCCCAGCAGCAACTTCAAAGGCCTGTCTGCCGAGCAGATGCGTGACTACCCCGGCGCCACCTATGCCATGTTCGAGGTGGAATACGGCGTGCGCATGGTGCGTGCCGAGGAGAAACTGCGCGCCGTGCTACCGGACGAAGCGCAGGCCCAGCTTCTGCAAGTAGACCAGGCCACCCCGCTTCTCAGTGTGGAGCGCGTGGCCTATACCTATAACGATGTTCCCATGGAATTACGACGAGGACTTTACCGCACGGACACCCACCACTACAGCAATACCCTGAGCTAGTGCGCCGGTCAAGTCATAGCGATCACCCCGGGGTTTAATGAGAAACCCTTAGACCTTCGCGCTGCATTGCAATAAAATTTTCCCGGTTTGAGCAACCCGATTACATAGCAGTTACATCCACGAAAGATATCCTCACCATGACAGATACCACGAAAAAGCGGCCAGAGTTCCGAAATATCAACCCTCTATCGGACCTCACGACCTATCGCCTGCCCGCGGCTGCCAAGCTGTCGATCCTGCACCGCGCCAGCGGTCTGATCATGTTCCTGCTGCTGCCATTCGTGATCTGGCTGCTCGATACCTCGATTTCGTCGGAATACTCTTACGCCCGATTTGCCGCCGCCTTCAACACGGGCGTCGGCATTTTTGCTGGCTGGTTCATCAAGCTGGTGGTGCTGGCACTGATCTGGGCCTATCTTCACCACTTCTGCGCCGGCCTGCGCCACATCTGGATGGATGTCTCGCACAAGTCGGTCACCAAGGAATTTGGCCGCTCGTCGGCCCTCGCCTGCTTTGCGATCAGTCTGATCCTCACCGCGATCCTGGGCGCCAAGCTGTTTGGCCTGTACTGATCACCTGCGATTGCATTACCAAAGAATAGAAAGGATCTCCCCATGTCCGTCAATTACGGCTCCAAGCGTGTCGTGACAGGTGCCCACTACGGCTTGCGCGACTGGCTGGCCCAGCGCGTGACCGGCCTGCTGATGGCGCTGTTCACCGTGGCCCTGCTGGTGCAGGTACTGCTGATCAAGGGCCCCATCGGCTACGAGCAGTGGGCAGGCATCTTTGCCCACCAGTGGATGAAGTTCATCACCGTCGGCACCCTGGTGGCTCTGGCCTACCACGCCTGGGTGGGCATGCGCGAAATCTTCATGGACTACATCCAGCCTGCCGGCCTGCGCCTCGTGCTGCAGGTGTTCGTGCTGGTGTGGTTGGTTGGCTGCCTCGGCTGGGGTCTCCAGGTCCTGTGGCGTCTGTGATCCCTGCGATTGAAAGAAAACAATGAGCTATACAAAAGAGAACATCACCAAACGCAAGTTTGACGTGGTCATCGTTGGCGCAGGCGGGTCTGGCTTGCGCGCTGCACTGGAGCTGTCGAAGGCTGGCCTGTCCGTTGCTGCACTGTCCAAGGTTTTCCCCACCCGCTCGCACACCGTGGCGGCGCAGGGTGGCGTGTCCGCATCGCTGGGCAACATGTCGCCGGACAACTGGGAATGGCACTTCTACGACACCATCAAGGGCTCCGACTGGCTGGGCGACCAGGACGCCATCGAGTTCATGTGCCGTGAAGCACCCAAGGTTGTGTACGAACTTGAACACTTCGGCATGCCTTTTGACCGCAATCCCGATGGCACGATCTACCAGCGTCCATTTGGCGGCCACACGGCCAACCATGGCGAAAAGCCCGTGCAACGTGCCTGCGCTGCAGCCGACCGTACCGGCCACGCCATGCTGCACACGCTCTACCAGCAGAACGTCAAGTCCAAGACCAACTTCTTCGTGGAGTGGATGGCACTGGATCTGATCCGTGACGAATCGGGCGACGTGGTCGGCGTGACCGCGCTGGAGCTGGAAACCGGTGATCTCTATGAGCTGCACGCCAAGGCCGTGCTGCTGGCTACCGGCGGCGCTGGCCGCATCTTCCAGGCATCGACCAACGCGTTCATCAACACCGGCGACGGCCTGGGCATGGCGGCACGCGCCGGCATTCCGCTGCAGGACATGGAGTTCTGGCAGTTCCACCCCACCGGCGTGGCCGGCGCAGGCGTGCTGCTGACCGAAGGGTGTCGCGGCGAAGGCGCCATTCTGCGCAACAGCGAAGGCGAACGCTTCATGGAGCGTTATGCGCCCACCCTGAAGGATCTGGCACCCCGCGACTTCGTCTCGCGCTCGATGGACCAGGAAATCAAGGAAGGCCGTGGCTGCGGTCCCAACAAGGACTACATCCTGCTGGACATGACCCACCTGGGAGCCGAAACCATCCACAAGCGCCTGCCGTCCGTGGAAGAGATCGGCCACAACTTTGCCAACGTGGACATCACCAAGGAGCCAATCCCCGTGGTGCCCACCATCCACTACCAGATGGGTGGCATTCCTACCAACATCAACGGCCAGGTCGTGGTGTGGGATGGCGAGAAGAACAACGTGGTCAACGGACTGTACGCCGTGGGCGAATGCTCCTGCGTGTCGGTGCACGGCGCCAACCGCCTGGGCACCAACTCGCTGCTGGACCTGCTGGTGTTCGGCAAGTCGGCCGGCAAGCACATCGTCAACTACGTCAATGGCTATGGCGAATTCAAGGAAATGCCTGAAAACGCTTCCGACTTCTCGCTCTCGCGCCTCAACAAGCTCGACGAATCGAGCAGCGGCGAGTATGCGCAGAACGTGGCCAACGACATCCGCAACTGCATGCAGCAGCACGCAGGTGTGTTCCGCACGCAAAAGAGCATGGACGAAGGCGTCAAGAAGATTGCCGAGATCCGCGCTCGCGTGGGCGGTGTGACCTTGAAGGACAAATCCAAGGTCTGGAACACGGCCCGCATGGAAGCACTGGAAGTGGCCAACCTGATCGAAGTGGCGCAGGCCACCATGGTTTCTGCTGCTGCCCGTACCGAATGCCGTGGCGCCCACACCGTGGATGACTACGAGCATCCTGCCGACGATCCCAAGTACCCTCTGGGCCGCAATGACATCGACTGGCTCAAGCACACCCTGTGGTACAGCGATTCCAACAGCCTGGATTACAAGCCGGTCCAGCTCAAGCCTCTGACCGTGCCATCCGTACCTCCCAAGGTCCGTACGTTCTAAATCCACGCAGCCCACGAAAGAACATCCCAAATGAAGCGTACTTTCAAAATCTACCGTTACGACCCCGATAAAGACGCCAAGCCTTACATGCAGACGGTCGAGGTGGAACTCGACGGCCACGAGCGCATGCTGCTGGACGCGCTGGTCAAGCTCAAGGAGATGGATCCGTCCATCTCGTTCCGCCGCTCCTGCCGTGAAGGCGTTTGCGGCTCGGACGCCATGAACATCAACGGCAAGAATGGTCTGGCGTGCCTGACCAACATGAACACCTTGAAGGGTGAGATTGTGCTCAAGCCGCTGCCTGGCCTGCCAGTGATCCGCGACCTGATCGTGGACATGACCCAGTTCTTCAAGCAGTACCACTCGATCAAGCCCTACCTGATGGCTGACAGCTTTGTCGCCAACGACAAGGAGCGCCTGCAGTCACCCGAAGAGCGCGAAGAGCTCAATGGCCTGTATGAATGCATTCTGTGCGCCAGCTGCTCGACCAGCTGCCCATCGTTCTGGTGGAACCCCGACAAGTTCGTGGGCCCGGCCGGTCTGCTGCAGGCCTACCGCTTCATCGCGGACAGCCGCGATGACCACACCAGCGAACGCCTGGACAACCTGGAAGACCCGTACCGACTGTTCCGTTGCCATACCATCATGAACTGCGTGGATGTGTGCCCCAAGCACCTCAACCCTACGAAGGCCATTGGCAAGATCAAGGAACTGATGGTGCGTCGCGCCGTCTAAGAACCGGGTAGAGCAAAGATGGAAAACGAACTGCTGGATGAACGTGCCCGTGATCTGCTGCGTTGGCGCAGCCGCCGCGGCCTGGTGGAGAACGACATCTTCATCGAACAGTTCTTCCACACCTATGGAGCAAGCCTGAATGTCCGCCAGGCGCAAGGGCTGACCGCTTTGATGAATCTGTCGGACAACGATCTGTTGGACTTGCTGCTCAACCGCAAGGAACCAACAGACAACCTCGACACACCTGATGTTCATGAAGTGCTGGGAATGCTGCGCAGCCGAAAACACCGCACATCCCTAGCGGACTAACTCGAGAAGGAACCAGTTATGAAACTAGCAGACAACAAAGCCACGCTATCGTTTAGCAATGGCTCAGCAAGCGTGGACCTGCCGGTCTACCAGGGCAGCATCGGCCCGGATGTGATCGACATCCGCAAGCTGTATGCCCAGACCGGCATGTTTACCTATGACCCAGGTTTCCTCTCGACGGCTGCCTGCCAGTCCGCCATCACGTACATCGATGGCGACAAGGGTGAACTGCTGTACCGTGGCTACCCTATCGAACAGTTGGCCAAGAGCTGCAACTACCTCGAAACTTGCTACCTGCTGCTGTACGGCGAATTGCCCAATGAAAAGCAGAAGGCCGACTTCGAGAACACCGTGACCCAGCACACGATGGTCAACGAGCAGATGCAGTTCTTCCTGCGTGGCTTCCGCCGTGATGCACACCCTATGGCTGTGCTGACCGGTCTGGTGGGCGGCATGTCGGCCTTCTACCATGACAGCACCGACATCAACAACCCTGAGCACCGCAACATCGCCGCGATCCGCCTGATCGCCAAGATGCCAACCCTGGTTGCCATGGCGTACAAGTATGGCGTTGGTCAGCCCTACATGTACCCCAAGAACGATCTGTCGTATGCAGGCAATTTCATGCGCATGATGTTCGGCAACCCTTGCGAGGAATACCAGGTCAACCCCGTGGTGGAACGCGCACTGGACCGCATTTTCATCCTGCACGCAGACCACGAGCAGAATGCATCGACCTCCACCGTGCGTCTGTGCGGCTCGTCGGGTACCAACCCGTTTGCCGCCATTTCCGCTGGTGTGGCCTGCCTGTGGGGCCCTGCGCACGGTGGCGCCAACGAAGCCTGCCTGAACATGCTGGAACACATCCAGGCCAATGGCGGTATTGCCAAGGTAGGCGAGTTCATGGAACAGGTGAAGGACAAGAACAGCGGCGTCAAGCTGATGGGCTTTGGCCATCGCGTCTACAAAAACTATGACCCACGTGCCAAGCTGATGCAGGAAACCTGCAACGAGATCCTGGCAGAACTGGGCCTGGAAAACGATCCGCTGTTCGCCCTGGCCAAGCAGCTGGAAAAGATTGCCTTGGAAGACGACTACTTCGTGTCGCGCAAGCTGTACCCGAACGTGGACTTCTACTCCGGCATCGTGCAGCGCGCCATCGGCATCCCTGTCAAGCTGTTCACCGGCATTTTTGCCCTGGCCCGCACCGTGGGCTGGATCGCCCAGCTCAACGAGCAGATGGCAGACCCCGAGTACAAGATCGGCCGTCCTCGCCAGCTGTACACCGGCTCGGTGGTGCGCGACGTCAAGCCTATCGCACAACGCTGATCTGCCTCTGCCAGCACCTCATAATGAGGTGCACCCGCAGCACAAACCCGCCTCTGGCGGGTTTTTTCTTGACCTGTACAACACGCAGTCCCCTCCTACCGTGCAATAGCCTGCTCAAGGGACTGCCAAGGGTCAACTTCATATCTGTGACACATTAATGCCGCTTTAAGCTCCCCCCGCGACCATGCGCGGATGAAGTTTCTTGCCCGGCTGCTCTCTCTCGCTGGTAAATCCATTGTCCCCCCCGGCAGTGCTGCACTTCCTCCCTCCATAGCGGGCAATGCGCCCGCATTGGGTGAACTGGCATTGCGCTCCAGCCGAGGCCTGGTACAGGCTCGCCCCGTATGGTGGGTTGCGCTGGTCATCAGCCTATGGCTTGCCAGCATCGGCAATCTGGCCTTGTGGAAAGCTGTTGCAGGCATCTCCGGCCAGGGAAATACCCAGCCGTGGGGACTGGGTCTCGCCCTCGGCCTGGCCATTGCCTTCGCTTGCTGGGCCATCCTGAATCTGCTCAGTTGGGGCCGTGCATCCAAGCCGGTGATGGTGCTTCTGTGCTGGGTGACGGCGTTCGCTGCGTACTTCATGCTCAATTACGGCATCGCCATTGACGCGTCCATGCTGGTCAACGTGCTGCAAACCGATGTGCGCGAAGCACGCGATCTGCTGCACTGGAGCCTCTTTGTCACCGTAGGGGCCATCGCCATACCACCTACCTGGTGGTTGCTGCGCCAGAGTCTGCAGCGCAACACCAGCTGGCGCCCGTTGCTGCGCCAGCTCGCGCTCATGCTGCTGGCCGTGGTGGCCATGGTGCTGGTGGTTCTGGCAGGCTTTCGCCCCATCTCCTCCACCATGCGCAACCACACACAGCTGCGCTACATGATGAATCCGCTTTCCACGCTGTATGCCGCAGGCAGCCTGGGCGTGCAGCAATTCCATCGCCGTGACACCACGCTTTACCCCATTGGTCAGGATGCCAAGCTGGGCGCCAGCTACATCGGCCAGTCGCAATACCCCATCTATGTGCTGGTGGTGGGAGAAACGGGCCGTGCGGGCAACTTTGGCCTGTATGGCTATAACCGCGCGACCACGCCCCAGCTTTCTGCCCGCAATGACCTGATCGTAGCCAAGGACGCCTGGTCCTGCGGCACCAGCACTGCGGTATCGCTGCCATGCATGTTCTCGCACCTGGGGCAAGATGGTCAAAACAGCAGCAAATCCTACGAAAACCTGCTGGATGTATTGCAACGCGCTGGCCTCGCCGTGCTGTGGGTAGACAACCAGTCTGGCTGCAAGGGCGTATGCGCGCGCGTACACAGTGCCGCAACCCTGCCCGCCAGCAATCAGCCATCCGCTCCCGAAAAAGCCGATGCAGGCAAAGCCATTGGCCTGAATCCACAGGAACAGGCCGCCCTTTGCAAGGACGGCGAGTGCGTCGACATGGCCCTGCTGGACGATCTGGACAATCGCATCGACGCGCTGCCTGTAGAACAACGTGCGCGCGGTGTGGTGCTGGTACTGCACCAGATGGGCAGCCACGGACCGGCATACTTCAAGCGCTCGCTTTCCCAGGACAAGAAATTTGCGCCCGAGTGCACTAATGTGGCCCTGCAATCGTGCGACCGTGAGTCGCTGGTCAACGCCTACGACAACAGCATTGTCGCGACCGATCGGATGCTGGGCGGCCTGATTGGCTGGCTGGAGCAAAAAGGCCAGCGCCAGCCCACTGCCATGATGTACGTGGCCGACCACGGCGAATCGCTGGGCGAGAACAACATCTATCTGCACGGCCTGCCCTACTCCGTAGCACCCGACGTGCAAAAGCATGTACCCTGGATCACCTGGCTGTCGCCGCTGATGCAGCAGCGCATGGGTGTCAACACGGCCTGCCTGCAGCAATCCCTGGGCAGCAGCAGGATCAGCCACGACAACTACTTTCACTCCGTGCTGGGCCTGACGGATGTGCAGACCAGCCTGCACAACGCCAAGCTGGATATATTTGCCGGTTGCGCCAATCCCGGCAGCAGCCAGGCACGCCCGGGTGTGGCGGGCATGGCAGCCCATACCGGCGCCCCCGCCTGAATATCTGCCCCAGCAGCACGGGTGGCAACTCTGTATGCACCCAACCCAGGCTAAAACAGGCTGCTTTGCTGTGGCCCGCGCTGGCCCTGCTGCCATGCAGCAAACGGAGCCCAATCCAGCGGCTCACGCTCGCGGCCGTAACCCAGCTGCTCGCAACTGCGCACAAACCGCTGGCGAACCAATTGCGCCCACAGGCCCTGGCCTTTCATGCGGGTGAGATAGTCGCTGTTGTAGCTTTTGCCGCGCGCGCGCTCCTCGTCGCTGATCTGGTGCAGGTCGCGCACACGCTCCATCACCCGCGGGGCTCTCTGTGGGTAGTGCGCCTGCAACCATTGCTGAAACACACCGTTCAGCTCCCAGGGCAGGCGCAGCACTGTATAGAAAGCGGTGGTTGCACCTGCTTCACGTGCAGCATCCAGCACCTGCTCCATGTCGTCGTTCAGAAAGGGAATGTGCGGTGCAACACTGACCCCCACGGGAATCCCAGCTTCTGCGAGGCGGCGTATGGTCTGCAGCCTTCGGCGCGGAGCGGCAGCGCGGGGCTCCAACAACCGCGCCAGTCCACCATCCAGCGTGGTGATGGTGATATAGGCCGCAGCACGCTTGTGGCTTGCGGCTTGCGCTATCAAATCAATATCACGCTCGACACCACTGCTTTTGGTGATCACCGAGAACGGGTGGCAGGCTTCGTTCAGGACCTCGATCACCTGCCGCGTCAGCCGCCAGTCTCGCTCGATGGGCTGGTAGCAATCAGTCGCCGAGCCAATGTTGAGCGAGGCCGGCCGGTAGCGGGGATGGCCGATCTCACGCCGCAGCACCTCTGCAATATTGGTCTTGGCAAACAACTGCGTCTCGAAATCCAGCCCCGGCGATAGGTTGAGGTAGCTATGGTATGGCCGCGCATAGCAATAGATGCAGCCATGCTCGCAGCCCCGGTACGGGTTGACCGAATGGTCGAAGAAGATATCCGGGGAATCGTTCTTCTGGATCGCGCTGCGTGCCCGCTCCTCGTGCACCTGGGTGCCCAGTGCCTGCGCAGCCTGCCGCCACCAGATCGCTTCGTCGTGCGAGGCATCATGCTCTTCCGCATCCATACCGACACCTTGAGCCACGGCTCCATTCCAGCCATCATCCAGCCATTCGCGCTGCTCTTTGGCAAACCGGTGCAGGGGCGCAGAGACCGCACCGCGCCCTTTCAGAAGAGAACGAGCCGGCGCAGCCGCCACTGGTGCCGGCTCCGCATCTTCACTGGTGCGCACCCACTCCTCACCATTAGCGATGATGGGAGAGCGAGAGGAATGCTTGTTTTGCGGCATGGTATTTCATCGCTGATACTGTATATTTATACAGTATACAAAGACGAGGCAGACTTGCCAATCGGACGAATTGGCCAGCTTCTATTCGCACCAATATGGTGCGAGATTGCGGATCGCCTACAGTTCGACTTTTCATCATCCGGAGGAAGTTTTGATGTCTCGCAAGCCCCATCTCATCTTGTCGTCGCTGGACGTGGATCGCCTGGAGGCATTGCTGGCACAAATGTCTGCTGCGGCTTTCCCTGGAAAAGCGGATCTGGAAGCGGAAATTGCGCGCGCTGACATCGTCGAGCCCACGGATATTCCGCCCGATGTGGTGACCATGAACTCGACTGTCACCTTCGACATGGCTGAATCAGGCAAACAGTTTCAGCTCACCCTGGTCTACCCCAAGGATCTGGATGGCAGCACCGAAAAGGTCTCGGTCTTCGCCCCCGTCGGCAGCGCACTGCTGGGTCTGTCGGTCGGAGACGAGTTGGCATGGCCGTCGGTGGGCGGCAAGAGCATGACCGTCCGCGTGACCGGTATCGTCTACCAGCCGGAGCGCGCTGGCGAACTGCACCGCTGACCCTTCAGGCCCACGGCAACCCAATGAAAAAGCACGCCATGGCGTGCTTTTGTTTCACATGTGACCCGTCCTGAATTGGGTTGACACCTTTCTGAAGAACAGAAAGGAAAGTCAAATGGAACAGTGGGTTAAGAGAACGCAACGGGACTACACGCTGGCTTTTAAACTCGCAGTAGTCGATCAAGTAGAAAGAGGTGAGCTGACCTACCGGCAGGCCCATGAGCGGTACGGAATCCAGGGCGCCTCAACTGTACTGGTGTGGCTTCGCAAGCACGGACGGCAGGACTGGAAAGCTGCATCATCAAGGGGCAAAGGATTACAGAAGATGCCTGAATCGCCCAAGCTGCTGACTCCAGAGCAGCGCATCAAGGAGCTGGAAGTGCAGCTGAAAGAAGCCCGCGAGAAAGCGGCCTTCTTTGAAGCGGTAGTGAACGTGCTCAAGCGCGACTACGGAGTCCAAGTCAAAAAAAAAGCCTGCGGGCAAGTCCTCACGCAAAAGCTCGTCAAAGGGTTAAGCGTCACGAGGGCTTGCCGCTACATGGGAATCAGCCGCCAAGCGCACTACAAGCGCCTGGTCTGCCAGCGTGCACGCAGCGAGCGGGACAAGGCGGTGGTGGAGTTGGCCAGTGAAGAGAGGCGCCATCAGCCACGCATTGGCACGCGCAAACTGCTGCACTTGCTCAAGCCGCCGCTTGAACAGGCGGGAATCCAGATCGGGCGCGATGCACTGTTCGTTGTCCTGCGCCAAGCACGCATGCTGGTGCTGCCACGGCATGCGTACCACAAGACCACCAATAGCCATCATCACTACCGCAGGCACCCCAATCTACTCAAGGAGGGCCCGACCAAAACAGTGGCAAGTGGTTGTGAGCAGCTATGGGTCGCTGACATCACGTATCTACCCACCAAGGAGAAGACTGCCTATCTGAGCCTGGTGACCGATGCCTACTCGCGCAAGATCGTGGGCTGGCACGTGCACGATAGTCTGGAGACCAAGCAGGTCAGCCAAGCGTTGAAGATGGCACTGCGTCAGCGGCGAACAGATCAGCCGCTCGTACACCACTCTGATAGAGGTGTTCAGTACTGCTCGGCTCAATACCAGCGCATCCATGCACGCCACCGCATCACCTGCTCCATGACCGATGGCTACGATTGCTACCAAAACGCTCTGGCTGAGCGGGTCAATGGAATCCTCAAGATGGAATACTTGTTGCAACGACCTGCCGATCTCTCGCAGGCCCGCACCATGGTGGGCGAATCGGTACGGCTGTACAACGAGCGCCGGCCGCACCTGTCCCTAAAATACAAAACGCCCGATGCAGTACATCGGGCGTCTCTCGCCAACCAGCTTGGGCTGGAGATTAGTCGCGAATAGGTGTCAACCTATGACAGGACGAGTCAATGACGGGTCACATTGACCAGCGCTTACAGCGCAAAACGGGCACTCAACAAGCTCACGACAAGGCCTGCGCCGATAAAGCCCAGCTCCCAGCGCGCCACGCCTTTGAGGCTGGGCGTACGCGCCTCCACAAAGTGATAGAGCATACGCCCCGCCAGCAGTGACAGTGCGAATGCCACACACATGCCCAGCCAGTTGAGCCAGGGCTGTGTCGCAATCACCTGCGAAGCCACGGCATTGCACAACACCACGATAGAGAAGTGGACGAGGAACACCGAATACGAAAACTGCCCCAGCGACTGCAACCAGCGCAGCGGAGCAATATGGCCCGCCAGCCAATCGCCCACCTTGCCATCGGAGGGCACTCGCATCAGCCACAGCAAAGCCACGGCACTGGCGCAGGCTACGGCAATCCGCAGGCGGAATTCGATCTCGAACGAAACGAGCCCCAGCAGGAGAAGCAACGCCGTCCATGCCCAGGGTCGGCTGCTGGACCTGCCCCAATAGGCCAGCATGCCCACGCCATAGGCGCCGATGAAGTAGACAAACCACATGTCCAGATCGCTGTTGCGATTGAGCACCCACAGTGACAGTGCGGTAAGGCCAATCACCAGGTACTGGCTGACGGACAGCCCCATCCAACGCCGCTCCCAGCCACGCGTGGCGGCAAACAGCAAGGTCACTGCGGCAAACAGCTGGAAATCGATGGCCACATACCAGACACCGGCCGACAGCGCATCTTCACCCGTGATGTCCTGCAGCATCAGGGCATTGGCAATCAGTTGGTGCCAGCTGGGCTCTCCGGGTACGGATTCATGCGCAAACCAGGGGCGTACCAAGGCGGCAATCAGCACGGCAAACAGCAGTGCAACGGAATACGGCGCCAGCAGTCGCAGCGCGCGTTTGCCGATCTTTTCCAGAGGCTGGCCAAACCGTGCAATGCCCTGGGGCGCCAGGCTCGCGGCAGCCAGGTAGCCACCCATGACCAGGAAAATCTGCACGGCGATGCGGGCATAGTCCGCCAGCCAGTCGATGACACCCGGGGTGACTTGGCGAGCCACGTTGGACATCGGGCCATAGAAGGCCAGGTGATGCCACACGATCGCCGCGCAGCATGCTCCTTTGATGACGTCCAGCCACAGATTGCGATTGTTATGCGTTGTTGTAGAAGACAAGGTCGTCAGGCCGGCCGCTCACCGCTGGGGGAAGACTGGCCCGTTCCACTCAATCGCTGCAAACGTGGATTGGAGGGGCACGCCAGGAAAGCCATCCAGCAGTGGAGACCAACAATGGTCAAACACAGTCGCAACACTGCATAAACAGTGCTGCTCAAGGTCTAACGCCTGTTTGCGTATGCTGGTTGACGCCGCAACACACAAATTCGTCCTCTTTACACAGCAGAATCCTCACCGCTCCGGTGCCCGACCGCAATGGATTCAGCATTTTCTGAAAAGACCGATAATCCAACCATGAAAACGCCCGAAGCTCCTCTGCCCGAACTCACCCGCCAGTTTGTTTCGCATTTTGGCGAAATGGGCAGCCGCTGGGGTATCAACCGCACGGTGGGGCAGATCTATGCTTTGATCTTTCTGTCGCCTCGCCCAATCAATGCCGATGAGATCGCAGAAGGCCTGTCGTTCTCGCGCTCGAACGTCAGCATGGGGTTGAAAGAGCTGCAATCCTGGCGCCTTGTGCATATGCGCCACCTGCCTGGTGACCGGCGTGAGTATTTCGAGTCACCCAACGATGTGTGGGAGATATTCCGCACACTGGCGGAAGAGCGCCGCCGCCGAGAGATCGAGCCCACGCAATCCATGCTGCGCTCCGCCCTGCTGCAGGAAACCCATTCGGACGATGAGAAATACGCCCAGCAGCGCATGCAGGAGATGTACGACCTGATCGACCGCCTGATGACCTGGTTTGACGACGTGCAACGCCTGAACCCGGAAACCGCCATGCAGCTGATGGGCATGGGCAGCGCCGTCACCCGCGTACTGAGTCTCAAGGACCGGCTGACGGGCAAATCACCAGGCAAAAAAGAAATCAACGACTAAGAACGTGTCGACGTTCTAGGGCTGCTCAGTGCCAAGCGGCTTGGGCGCGAGAACGATGCGCAGCTTGTCCGCCTGCACGTCCATGCTGTGCACCGTGTAGCCCAGGCCTTTGAGCAGCATGCGCTGGCTGGCGGGAAGCTCATACACGGCAAGTCCGTTCAACACCTGCTCCGCCAGGCGCGGCGCATAGGTCTGGAACATGGGCTGGTACTGGGGTGGCACGCCTTGCATGTGGAGCTGTTCTACGCGGACATGCTGCATGCGGATGGTACTGTCAGCGTCGTTGTAGTACAGGCCAAAATCCAGTGCTATCTGGCCGGGATACTCGGTGTTCATCAGCTTTTCAGTCACCCAGATATCCAGCATGGTTCGCAGGCTGTTGCTGCTGCCCAGCAACTGCACGGCGGGTTTTTGCAGCTGAATCACCACCATACCCTGCCACGACCGCGCCAGCGGAAACTTGGCCGCCACAGCGCTCTGCAATTGAGACTGGGTAATGCTGATGCTGCGCGCGCCCTGCGGCAGGGCGGACGAGGCCGCTCTCTCCACGCCTGCGGCAAAACCGGGCAATGCCGAAAACGCCAGCAGCCCACCTATACAGGCGCGGCGTGATATTGGAAAGGCAGGTGGCCTGCGTCGCTGAAACATACAAAACTTATAGCAGATGGCGCACCATTGGAGCGCACCATCTGCCAAAAGTTCTGTAATCAGCTGTACAACGGCCAAAGCGCAAGCTCGCAGGCCAGCACGGTGCTCAGGCCACAGCACTCTCACTTGCTGCAGCGGAGCGCTCGGCAGCGGCAGCACGCTCCACCAATCCGTCACGGGCAGCGAAATACTCGCGCTTGAGGCGCGCCACCAATTCTGCGGCCGGCACCACCTGCTTGATGGCGCCAATGCCCTGGCCACTGCCCCAGATGTCTTTCCAGGCCTTGCGCTCCTTGCCAAAGCTCATCGAGCTTGGATCGGAGACCGGCAGGTTGTCCGGGTCCATGCCAGCCGCGCGGATCGACGGGCTCAGGTAGTTGCCATGCACGCCAGTGAACAGGTTGCTGTAGATGATGTCATCCGAATTGGAGCTGACAATCATCTGCTTGTACTCTTCCACGGCACGTGCTTCATCGGTCGCGATGAAGGCCGAGCCGATATAGGCAAAGTCTGCGCCCATGGCCTGCGCCGCCAGTACCGAGCGGCCGCTGGCAATGCTGCCCGACAGCGCCAGCGGGCCGTCGAACCATTCACGGATTTCCTGCACCAGTGCAAACGGGCTCTTGATGCCCGCGTGGCCTCCTGCACCTGCTGCCACGGCAATCAGGCCATCCGCCCCCTTGTCGATGGCCTTGTGCGCAAAGGTGTTGTTGATGATGTCGTGCAGCACCACACCGCCCCAGCTGTGCGCTGCCTGGAACACGTCTTCGCGCGCCCCCAGTGAAGTGATGAGGATAGGCACCTTGTACTTTTCGCACAACGCCATGTCATGCTCCAGACGCTCGTTGGTGCGGTGCACGATCTGGTTGATGGCAAACGGTGCTGCGGGGCTGTCCGGATTGGCGCGGTTGTGCGCAGCCAACTCTTCGGTAATCTCTGCCAGCCAGTCTTCCAGTTGCTCGGCCGGCCGGGCATTGAGCGCAGGCATGGAGCCCACAATGCCCGCCTTGCACTGTGCAATCACCAACTTGGGATTGCTGATGATGAAAAGCGGCGAACCGATCACCGGAAACGGCACGTGTTTCAATGCGCCAGGAAGTTGGGACATGGGATCTCCTTCGATTCAAAAGGCCTTCGGGCCTGCCAACAGCTGTTTTTGCAAAAGGCCGCCTGTCATAGGTAATCGGTGTAAAAAAGCTGCTCACGCCCACCATGTTTGCGCAAGCAGCCCTCTGCTCCATGGCAATCCAGGGGGTGATCACTGGCCGCCTGCCCTGACATCAGAAGCTATCGAGCGGCAAGGCCATCACCGATGCGCCGCCATGCAGAATTTCATCACGCAATGCCGAGGTTTTTACCAAAATATGCTCGCCATAGAAACGAGCGGTTGTCACCTTGGCTTCGAGGAAGGCCTTGTCGCCGCTGCCGGCCGTCAGCAGCTCCTGCGCTGCCAGCAAGGCGCGGCCCATCTGCCAACCCGCCACCAGATTGCCCGCCAACATCACATACGGCACGCTGCCGGCAAACACGTCGTTGGGGGCCGATTTGCTGGTGCTGACGACAAAATCCACCACATCCAAAAACGCCTTGCGGGCTTTTTCCAGATTGATGGCCAGTGACCTTGCACCCTCGGTACCGCTGGCAATGAGTGCCTTCTCGGTCGCCTCGATCTGGCTGGCTATGCCCTTGGCCACTTGCCCGCCATCGCGCGCCGTCTTGCGGCCCACCAGGTCATTGGCCTGAATGGCAGTGGTGCCTTCGTAGATGGTCAGGATCTTCGAATCCCGGTAGTACTGGGCTGCCCCGGTTTCCTCGATGAAACCCATGCCGCCATGCACCTGCACGCCCAGGCTGGTCACCTCCTGGCTCATTTCGGTGCTGTAACCCTTGATCAGCGGCACCAGAAATTCATAAAACGCCTGATTGACCTTGCGGACCTCTGCGTCGGGGTGCTGGTGCGCAGCATCAAATGATGCGGCTCCCGTCAGCGCCATCGCGCGGCAAGCTTCGGTGTAGGCGCGCATGGTCATCAACATGCGGCGGATATCCGGGTGGTGAATGATGGTGGCGCTACCCGCCACGCTGCCGTCCACCGGGCGGCTCTGCACACGCTCCTTGGCGTAGGCCACTGCATGCTGGTAGGCGCGCTCGGCAATGGCCACGCCCTCCATACCCACGGCGTAACGCGCAGCGTTCATCATGATGAACATGTATTCGAGGCCACGGTTCTCCTCGCCCACCAGGTAACCCACCGCACCGCCGTTGTCACCATACTGCAGCACGCAGGTGGGCGATGCCTTGATGCCCAGCTTGTGCTCGATGCTGACGCAGTGCACATCGTTGCGCGCCCCGAGTGATCCGTCACCATTCACCAGGAACTTGGGGCAGACAAACAGGCTGATGCCCTTGACCCCTTCGGGCGCCCCTGCCACACGGGCCAGCACCAGGTGCACGATGTTCTCTGCCATATCGTGCTCGCCGTAGGTGATGAAGATCTTGGTGCCAAAGAGCTTGTAGCTGCCATCGGCCTCCTTGTCGGCACGTGTGCGCACCAGGGCCAGATCGGAGCCAGCCTGTGGCTCGGTCAGGTTCATCGTTCCCGTCCACTGGCCGGAAACCAGCTTTTCGAGATAGGTGTTCTTGAGCGCATCACTACCCGCAGTCAGCAGGGCTTCGATGGCGCCATCGGTCAGCAACGGGCACAGGGCAAAGCTCATGTTGGCACTGTTGAGCATTTCGACACAGGCCGCGCCAATTGTCTTGGGCAAGCCCTGGCCACCCGCATCCACGGGGTGCTGCAAGCCCTGCCAGCCACCCTCCACATACTGCTTGAAGGCATCCTTGAAGCCGGGGGTTGTGGTGACCGTGCCGTCCTTCCAGGTGGAGGGATGCAAATCCCCTGGCACGTTGAGTGGTGCCACCACTTCTTCATTGAAGCGCGCGCACTCTTCCAGCACAGCCTGAGCGGTATCCAGGCCGGCATCCTCAAAGCCCGGAATCTGCGCCACCCGGTCGATCCTTGCCAGATGTTCGATCGCAAACAGCATGTCTTTTACGGGCGCCTTGTAGCTCATTGTCTTGTCTCCAACCATCAAATCAATCGCGTATCGCTCAAAGAAAAAGGCACCACGCAGGATGCCTTTTGTATGCGCTCTTTTACAGCTTACCCACCATCTCGGGCACGGCCTCGAACAGATCGGCCACCAGGCCATAGTCGGCCACGCTGAAGATCGGCGCCTCCTCGTCCTTGTTGATCGCCACGATCACCTTGGAGTCCTTCATGCCCGCCAGGTGCTGGATCGCTCCCGAGATGCCCGCTGCAATGTACAGCTGCGGCGCCACGATCTTGCCCGTCTGGCCCACCTGCAGGTCGTTGGGCGCGTAGCCCGCATCCACCGCCGCGCGGCTCGCGCCAATGGCCGCGCCCAGTTTGTCGGCCAGCGGGGTGATGACTTCGTTGAACTTTTCCGCACTGCCCAGCGCCCGCCCGCCCGAGACGATGATTTTGGCAGCCGTGAGTTCGGGCCGGTCGTTTTTGGTGACTTCGCGGCCTGCGAAGGCGCTTTTGCTGCTGCCCTCGACAGCGGCCACGGTTTCGACGGCTGCCGTGCCGCCGGTGGCTGCTGCTGCATCAAAGCCGGTGGTGCGCACGGTGATGACTTTCTTGCCGTCGGTGCTTTGCACGGTGGCTATGGCGTTGCCCGCGTAGATGGGGCGCTCGAAGGTGTCGGGGCCGTCTACCTTGGTGATGTCGCTGATCTGGGCGACGTCGAGCTTGGCCGCTACGCGGGGAGCCACGTTCTTGCCGCCTGCCGTGGCGGGAAAGAGGATGTGGCTGTAGTTGCCTGCAATGGCGAGCACTTGCGCTGCCACGTTTTCGGCCAGGCCGTCCTTGAGCGATGCGCCTTCAGCGAGGATGACTTTGGCAACGCCTGCGATCTGGGTTGCGGCCTGGGCTGCAGCGGCTGCGCCTTCACCCGCCACGAGGATGTGGACGTCGGCTCCGCAGGCCTTGGCGGCCGTGACGGTGTTGAGGGTGGCGGGTTTGATGCTGTGGTTGTCGTGTTCTGCAATAACGAGAGCGGTCATGTCTATCGTCCTTCAATTCAATGTGTCGGTATCGTTTGCGGCCTTCAAAACTGGCGGTCCCGTGCGGCGGGACGACTAGCAAGGGCCGCCCCGCAGCCGGGGCTGCCCCAGCGTGGTCGTCGTCCCCCTGGGGGGAAGGCGCCGCAGGCGACTCAGGGGGGATGGGTGAAGCTTAGATGACTTTGGCTTCGTTCTTGAGTTTGTCGATCAGGGCCGAGACGTCAGCGACTTTGACGCCTGCGCCGCGCTTGGCAGGCTCTGCCACTTTGAGGGTTTTGATGCGAGGGGTCACATCCACGCCCAGCTCTTCGGGCTTGACGGTGTCGAGCTGCTTTTTCTTGGCCTTCATGATGTTGGGCAAGGTGACGTAGCGCGGCTCGTTCAGACGCAGGTCGGTGGTGATGACCGCTGGCGTTGTCAGTTGCAGGGTTTCGAGGCCGCCGTCGACTTCACGGGTGACGCTTACCTTGTCGCCCGCGACTTCGACCTTGGAGGCGAAGGTGGCCTGGGGGAGGTCTGCCAGCGCTGCGAGCATCTGGCCGGTCTGGTTGCAGTCGTCGTCGATGGCTTGTTTGCCGCAGATGATGAGGCCGGGTTGCTCTTTGTCGACCAGGGCTTTGAGGAGCTTGGCAACGGCCAGGGGCTGGAGCTCTTCGGTGGTCTCGACCAGGATGCCGCGATCGGCGCCGATGGCCATGGCCGTGCGCAGGGTTTCCTGGCATTGGGCCACGCCGCAGGAAACGGCGATGATTTCGGTGACGACGCCTTTTTCCTTGAGGCGCACGGCCTCTTCCACCGCGATTTCGTCAAACGGGTTCATGCTCATCTTGACGTTGGCAATGTCCACTCCCGTGCCGTCGCTTTTGACGCGCACTTTCACGTTGTAGTCCACCACGCGCTTGACGGGTACAAGTACTTTCATAAACCTCGACTCCTGAGTTATTTGAAATGGGTCTGCGCCAGTTGGCTTGCTGCTTGCATCCCCCTGACAACGGGAATGGCTGAAGCGATCATCGCACAAATTAGCACGATCGTGCTTTTTCATACCCAATCGGCAACGTCGCCTTGATTATCTGCGCATCACTGCGCACTGCCCCATTTTCCGCACAAGTTGGCAGTGCATCAGCCTTGCGCGGCAGGTATTGCACCGCCCGCATTGTTCTGAATATGCAAAATCCGTTGCGGGAACGGAATGTCGATCTGCGCGGCGCGCAGTCCTTCCAGGATCGCGACATTGACCGCCGACCGGATATTGGCCTGTCCATTGACCGGGTCGTTGATGTAGTAGCTGAGGCTGAATTCCAGCCCATCGGCGGCAAAATTGACCAGGTAGGCCACAGGTGCCGGCGTTTTGAGCACCCGCGTCTGCGCGAGAGCTGCCTCCTGCAGGATCTGCTGAACCTGGGCCACATTGCAGTCTGCCGCGACCACGATATTGCTGGTCAGGTTGAATTTCTGGTCGGCAGCGGTAAGGTTTTCCACCCGCTGGGTGATCAGGGTTTCATTGGGCACGATGGATTCGCGCCCGTTGCCGGCACGTATCACGGTGTAGCGGGTACGGATGTCGGTGATTCGGCCTTCAAAGCCATCCACTCGAACGTTGTCGCCAATGCGCAGGGCCCGCTCGATCAGCACCAGAAAGCCGCTGACATAGTTGGAGGCGATCTTCTGCATGCCAAAACCTAGGCCGACGCCCAAGGCACCGCCCAACACGGACAAGGCCGTCAGATCCACCCCTACCAGCGACAGTGCCACCAAAAGCCCCACGGTGATCAGCACCATTCGCGTCAAATTGACGGCCATCTTGCGCATCGACAGATCGCTGACCATGTCATCAATCACCCGCTGCTCGAATGTGGCCGAAATCCACAGCACCACAATCATCACGATGCCGACCGACAAAACACCCTGCAGCAGCTCCAGAATGGAGATCGAGGTTTTTCCAAACGCAAAGCGGATCGAATCAAGCTCACCCGTCACAGCTGGCAGCACGCCCAGAATGCCCAGCACGGCGACACCCCAGGCCAGCCAGGAGAAGATGCGCTCAATGAGCCTTACCACGGTGGAGTGTGGAAAGGTTTTGGCCAGTACGCGTGCCACCAGGCGGATGACTGCCAGCGACAGCAGAATCTGCGCACCCAGACGCAGCAGGAACACGGGCTGGTAGTGCTCCACCACCATACGGGCCCCGGCGGTGAACAAGAGGGCTAGCAGTGGAAACAGGGCACCACCCCAGGCTGAAGTGCCAAACCATACGGATGGCCCGCCATCGTAGCGGCGATACAAGGCGCGTGCCAACAAGCCAGCGAGCACCAGACAAGCCAGCAATACTCCCAGCTCCAGCAAGGTGCTGGCCTGGCGAAAATCGTGAATCAGTTTCTCAAAGATATCCATAGACCATTCCATGACCACCCGGTAGTCATTCCATTCCCTAGAAAAGATTGACGCCAAAACACAAAGGCGGCATATGCCGTGCACATGCCGCCTTTGCCATCCATTACCGGGCTTTTTCAGCCCTGCGGCCAGACCGGCTTGCGCTTTTGGGCAAAGGCCTGCGCGCCCTCTTGTGCATCCGCATCCATCATATTCGTTGCCATGCACTGGCTGGCCGTCTGGTAGGCAGCCTCCAGGCCCAATTCGCGCTGCTGGTAGACCAGGGCCTTGCCCATACTGACGGCAACACGCGGTTTGCTCACGATTGCAGCAACCAGCTGCTCCACCTCGGCATCGAGCTGGTCTTCGCTGGCAACCCGGTTGACCAGCCCTTGCACCAGCGCGTCCTGCGCGCTGATGAAATCGCCCGTCAGCAGCATCTCCATTGCCCGTTTGATGGGTACGTTGCGCACCAGCGGCACACTGGGCGTGGCGCAGAACAGTCCGTAGTGGATGCCACTGGTGGCAAAACTGGCGTCGCTGCTGGCCACTGCCAGATCGCACTGCGCAACCAGTTGGCAACCGGCTGCCGTAGCCATGCCCTGCACCCGTGCAATCACCGGAACCGGCAGTTTTTGAATGGCCAGCATGACCTTGGTACAGCGGTTGAACAGATCCTGGTACCAGGCGCGATCCGGGTGCGCAGCCATGTCCTTGAGGTTGTGGCCCGCGCAAAACGCGCGGCCATTGGCGGCCAGCACCACGGCACGCACGGTTTCGTCCTTGCCAATGGTCACAAGGGCCGCCTGCAGTGCGGCGAGCATTTTGTCCCCCAGTGCATTGAAGCGTGCGGGGTCATTCAGCGTCAGGGTCACAACGCCCCGCGCATCGCGGGTTTGCAGAAGAACAGCAGAATCCGTCATCAGAGCTTCACCTCACAAATCAGCCAGAACACGGATGTGGGCCTCCACGCTGGCCGCCAGCGGCGCCATCATGTAGCCTCCTTCCAGGCAGGAGACGATCCGCCCCTTGCTGAAACGCCGCGCCACATCCTTGATGCGGTGCGTGATCCAGGCATAGTCAGCCTCGACCATGCCCAACTGGCCCATGTCGTCCTCCCGGTGGGCATCAAAGCCGGCACTGACAAAGATCATCTCGGGCTTGAACGCTTCCAGCCGCGGCATCCAGTAGGTCTCCACAATCTCGCGGATGTCCATGCCCTTGGTATAGGCAGGTACCGGCACGTTCAGCATGTTGCCAGCCGGGTCCTTGTCGCCACTGAATGGGTAGAACGGATGCTGAAAGATGCCGCACATCAGGATGTGCGGATCGCCCGCGCAGATGTCTTCGGTGCCGTTGCCGTGGTGCACGTCGAAATCCACGATCGCCACGCGCTGCAGCTGGTGGCGCATCAGCGCGTACTTGGCTGCCAGTGCCACATTGTTGAAAAAGCAAAATCCCATGGCCTGTTTGCGCGTGGCATGGTGGCCGGGTGGGCGCACCGCGCAGAAGGCATTTTCCATCTCGCCGCCAATCACGGCATCGGTAGCGGCCAATGCAGCCCCGGCAGCGCGCAATGCGGCGTTCCAGGTATGCGCGTTGACGGAGGTGTCGGTATCCAGCATCAAGGTGGCCGGACCGCCCACGGCCTGGTTGTCGGCGGCCATCTCCGACAGACCCCGGATCGCGGCGATGTGCAAGCGATCGTGGCCCAGTTCCAGGTCGGAAACCATGGCCTTGGGCGCGTCGCGCCGCTCCAACGCATCGCCCACGCCCGTCATCAAAAGCCGGTCTTCAATGGCATCGAGTCGCTGCGGACACTCTGGATGGCCCGCGCCCATATCGTGCATCCAGCAATCGCGATGTGTGAAATAACCTGTCTTAGACACCGCTTTCGTCTCCTTGATTGTTTTTGTCGTATATCGTTATGGCATGCAAACGCAGCACACCATACAAAAATTATTGGCTCAGCTTAACACGGTGATTGTGGGGAAACCGGCTCAGGTTCAGGATTGTCTGACCTGTTTGCTGGCGGGAGGTCACCTGCTGATCGAAGACGTACCCGGCGTGGGCAAGACCACGCTGTCGCACGCTCTGGCGCGCACATTGGGCCTGCAGTTCTCGCGCGTGCAGTTCACCGCCGATCTGATGCCCAGCGACTTGACGGGCGTGTCGGTGTACGAACGCGAACAGCAGAATTTCGTCTTCCACCCGGGCCCCGTGTTCACCCAGGTCTTGCTGGCCGACGAGATCAACCGCGCCAGCCCCAAGACGCAAAGCGCCCTGCTCGAAGCCATGGAGGAAAAGCAGGTCACCGTCGAAGGCGCCACGCGTGCGCTGCCGCAGCCGTTCTTTGTCATCGCCACACAGAACCCGCTGGAGCAGTTGGGTACCTACGCCCTGCCCGAGAGCCAGCTCGATCGCTTTCTGATGCGCATCTCGCTCGGCTACCCCGACCAGGCGGCCGAGTTCCAGCTGCTGGCCGGCCAGGGGCACCGCGACATCGCCAACCAGCTGCCCGCCCTGACCTCTGCCGTCGAGTTGAAATTCCTGCAGCAGGAAGTGAGCAGTGTGCGCGCCAGTGATGCGCTGATTCACTATGTGCAGGCACTGATTGCGGCCACACGCTCGGGGCGGTGGTTTGTGCAGGGCCTGTCGCCACGCGCGGGCATCGGTCTCATCCGCGCCGCCAAGGCACAGGCTCTGATCCATGGCCGCGACTATGTCGCCCCCGATGATGTGCAGGCCATTCTGCCGCAGACCACGGCGCACCGCCTGGTGCCGGTGAGCAGCGCAGGCCGCAGCGCAGTCGAGCAGGTGCGCGCCATGATGGACAGCGTACCGCTGCAATAAGGTGAGCACTCTGCGCTTTACAGACATGCGCCAAAGCCCATTTTGGCCCAAACAATGGCGCCAGCGCATGCGCCTGTGGTGGCTGGGCAAACTGGCCCATAGCAGCGTCCACACCATCACGCGGCGCAATCTGTACCTGCTGCCCACCCGTGCGGGTTGCATGCTGGGCCTGACCTTGCTGGTGCTGCTGGTGGCCAGCATCAACTTTCAGCTCAATCTGGGCTTTCTGCTGACCTTCATGCTGACTGGAGCGGCCCTGGTCTCCATTGGCATCGGCTACCGCAACCTGCTGGGCCTGCAATTGTCATTGCATGCGCCGCAGACACAGTTTGCCGGACAGGCGCTGCGCGTAGAGCTGCGCATCGACAACCCCAACCGCCGCGCGCGCTACGCCCTGGGCGTGCGGCACTACCAGGACGACAAATACAGCATGGCAGACGTCGGCGCTCAGGCCAGCGCCACCGTGCAGCTCGCCGCACTGGCACAGCAGCGCGGATGGCAACCTTTGCCAGCGGTAGTGGTGGAGACCCGCTTTCCGCTGGGCGTGTTCCGGATGTGGACCGTGTTCCGCAGCAGTGAAAACGCCCTGATCTACCCCAGCCCCGAGGCCCACCCGCCGCCATTACCACTGGGCGCAGCCGATGCAGGCATGGGCAGCAGTTCCAGCCTGCGTGCAGCGAGTGGCGAATTCGATGGCGTGCGCGGCTACCGGCGCGGTGACCCCTTGAAACTGGTGGTGTGGAAGAAGGCAGCCAGCGCCATGGCAACCGAGATGGGCACTGGCAGCAGCCATTTTGTGGTGCGCGACAACCAGCACCAGGCCCAGCAGGACCTGTGGCTGGACGCCAGCCGCTGCGGCCTTGCCGAACGCGAGGCGCAGCTCTCGCGCCTCACAGCCTGGGTGCTTGCAGCAGACCAGCAGGGTTTGCGCTACGGTTTGCGTATACAGACTGGTCGCGGAGAGATAACCCCGGACACCGGCGCAGAGCACCGCCTGGCCTGCCTGCGGGCACTGGCGCTGGCTTGAGGGAAGCACATGGCACACAACCTGTCCCCTCCGTCCGCTGCAATGCGCTCCACATGGCCCAGTCTGCCGCGCGAAGCGCGCGATACCGTGTTTCTGCTCGTCGTCGTGGCCTGGGTGCTGCTGCCACTTGCGGCATCCCTGCCCATCTGGGCGACGGCACTTGCGTACACCCTGCTGTTGTGGCGCGGTGTGCTTGCAGTGCGCCAAAAGCCGCTGCCCGGACGCTGGGTGCTGGTGGCGCTGCTGGCTTGTGTGGTGGGTGCCACGGTTGCCAGCTACAAAACCATCGTTGGTTCGGAAGCCGGTGTCACCCTCATCAGCATGCTGCTGGCACTCAAGACCATGGAGATGCGCGCCCGGCGTGATGCCATGGTGGTGTTCTTTCTCGGCTTTTTTGCGCTGCTGGCCAATTTTCTGCATTCGCAATCGCTGCTCACCGCCCTGGCCATCGCGATTGGCCTGGTGGGCCTGCTGACCGCCTTGGTCAATGCACACATGCCGGTGGGCCAGCCTTCGCTCAAATACGCGGCAGGCCTGTCGCTGAAGATGATCGCCATCGGCGCGCCACTGACACTGGCTCTGTTCGTGCTTTTTCCGCGCATGGCTCCGCTATGGGGCGTGCCCAACCCGAATGCCGGGAAAACAGGGCTCTCCGATGAAATGACGGTCGGCAACATGGCATCACTGGCGCAAGACGAAGGCATCGCGTTTCGCGTCAGGTTCGATACCCCTGGCAACCAGCCGCCACCCTCCAACCAGCTCTACTGGCGCGGCCCGGTATTGGCTGATTTCGATGGCACCACCTGGCGCGCCACTCCCAGCTTTCGCGCAACCGACGACAAGCTGTTTGACGACATCGTCACCACCGGCGAGCCACTGCGCTACGAACTGACACTGGAGCCACACCAAAAACCCTGGCTGCTGGCACTGGATCTGACCCGCACCCCGCCTGTACTGCCCCGTGGCCGTGCCTACAGCACCGGCGATCTGCAATGGCTCAGCAACCGGCCGATTGCCGAAGTCACCCGCATCGCCATGCAAAGCCATACCAGCTACCGTTTCGGCATGCAGGCTGGCAACCGGGAGCTGTCCTTCAATCGACGCCTGCCCGCAACCAGCAATCCGCGCACCCGTGCCTGGGTGCAGCAGCTGGTGGCAGACATCGGCGACGCACCCAACCGAGACCAGCAACTGGTACAGCGCCTGCTGGCCCAATTGCGCACTGGCGGCTACACCTACACGCTCGATCCCGGCATCTACAACGGCCAGGCGGCCGACCTGTTCTGGTTTGACCGCAAAGAGGGCTTTTGCGAGCACATCTCCGCCGCCTTTGTGGTGGCCCTGCGCAGCGCAGGCGTGCCAGCGCGCATCGTGACCGGCTACCAGGGTGGCGAGCGCAACAGCGTGGATGGTTACTGGACCGTGCGCCAGGCCGATGCGCACGCCTGGGCAGAAGTCTGGCTCGGTGAGCAGGAAGGCTGGGTGCGCGTGGACCCCACCGGCGCCGTCAGCCCCGGGCGCGTGGGTGCCGCGCAACGCCTCAACATCAGCAATTTCATGGGCATCAGCGTGAACAGCCCCACCGCCATCAGCGGCCTGCAGCGCATGCGCGCCGTTTGGGAAGCCGTCAACAACAGCTGGAACCAATGGGTGTTGAACTACACCCAGCGCGAGCAGATGGATCTGCTCGGCAGCCTCGGCCTGCAAAGTCCGAACTGGATGGATCTGGTGCGCATCCTGGGCGTGCTGGTAATGGCCAGCGCCCTGATTGCAGCCGCCGCGCTGCAATACCAGCGCCGCCACACCGATCCCTGGCTGGCACTGATCGCGCAGGTGCGCAAACGCCTGGCCAAGGCCGGTATCGCCAGCAGCGACAGCAGTACACCACGCAACCTGGCAAACGCCATTCGCCACCGGATACCGGATTCTCCCGAAGCCCGCGCCTTTGCCAAATGGTTGCAGGCCATGGAGCAGCTGCGCTATGCCACGCCAGCAGGCAAGGCTGCACCACAGCACTCCCTCGCCGCCTTGCGCAAACAGTTACGACAATTGCCCTGGTCCAGCCTGGCAACGCAAGCCAACAAGGTATAAAGCCCCCATGCACCGCATTCTCCAAAGTACGATTGTTCTCATAGCCGCCACCGCTTGCCTGACAAGCGCCCATGCACAGAAATCCTCCAAGAAAGCACGTGACAGCGAAGCCAGCGCTTCGGCACAGAGCTACGCCAGCCGTCCGGAAGCCGATGCCTTTGTGCGCGAAGTTGCTTCCCGCCGCCATATCGACGAAGCATGGCTGCGCGCCAGCCTGAGCCAGGCGCGCTTCAACCCTACGGTGCAGCGCCTGATGACCCCGCGCACGGGCCCTGCAGGCGTGAAAAACTGGCGTGCCTACCGCAGCCGCTTTGTCGAACCCATCCGCATCCGCGCCGGTCTGCGCTTCTGGAACGAAAACGAGGCCACCCTGGCGCGCGCCGAGCAAACCTATGGCGTGCCTGCCGAATACATCGTCGGCATCATTGGCGTGGAAACCATCTACGGCCAGCAGATGGGCAATTTCAGTGTGGTCGATGCACTGGCCACCCTGGCATTCGACTACCCTGCGAGCCACCCGCGCGCAGCAGACCGCGCCCAGTACTTTCGCGGCGAGCTGGAGCAATTTCTGACCACGGCTTATCTGAACAACGCCAACCCGTTCGACACCGTAGGCAGCTACGCAGGCGCCATGGGCATGCCGCAGTTCATGCCCACCAGCTGGTCCAATTTCGCCGTCGATTTCGATGGCGACGGCAAGATTAACCTGTTCACCAGCAAGGCCGACGCCATCGGCTCGGTGGCCAACTACTTTGTCGCCCATGGCTGGCAGCGCGGCATGCCGGCCTACTACGACATGCAGCTGCGCAGCACACCGGCGCAGCTGGCCACCTTGCTTGAACCCGACATCAAGCCCAGCTTCAGCGCCGCCGACATGGCCGCCAACGGCGTTCAAGTGGCGCCACCCGGCAACAGCCATAGCGGTCTGCTGGCTCTGATCGAGTTGAAAAATGGCGACGGAGAGACGCAGTACGTGGCCGGAACGCAGAACTTCTACACCATCACGCGCTACAACCTCTCGAGCTTCTACGCGATGTCGGTGATCGAGCTGGGCCAGGCCATCAAGCGCGCGCGCACTGGTACGCCAGCCCTGCCCGATACCGACAGCGAGGTACAGGAACCCAGCAGCGAGAGCACCAACTCACCGGCTGCCGAAGCCGCTGCCAAGGCCTATCTGCGCAACAAGGCGCGCCAGCAGCGCACGCCCGACCCCGCCAACTTCAGCACGCCGTAACGCGCGCAATATGGCCGCTATCGAAAGGGTTTCAAGAGCAGTTCCATAAAAATAAAAAGCAGAGAATTTCTCTTGAAATCAACGCTTCTCCATCCAACTACCAGTCATTCAGCAGCAATCGTGCTGCGCTGATAGAAAAGGAATGAAGATGATCATGAGCCCTCTGCTGCACCGCTCCGCTTTTGCTGTTTCGCCCGCCGCCATGGATGCTGCCCTGCAGCGCTTCCTGCAGACCACCACCTCCACGCCAGCGAACGAGACGGTCAACCAGGAAGCCAATGTGTTCACCATCCAGCTTGATGTGCCTGGCCTCTCCCGTGAGCAGTTGACCATTGCACTGCAAGACAAGACAGTGCGGCTGAGCAGCGTGGAAGGCGCACCGCGCAGCGTGCAACGCGCCTGGAAATTGCCTGCAGCGATTAACGCCACCCTTTCCAAGGCAACACTGGAGAACGGCGTGCTGACCTTGACCCTGGCCACCCACCAGCCAGAGCCCACGGTGCAGACGCTCAGCATCCAGTAACAAGGCATTCACCCAAAAACAAAACGGGGCCCAAGCGGCCCCGTCTTGCTGCCCGAAGGCGCAGATGTGATCTATACCGCAGCGGACGGTGCCACGATGGAATCAAGCGGCCAGCGCGGCTTCACGTCAAAGGCATAGATTTTCTCCGCCTGTTGCTGTCCTGCCTGGATGCGCATGGCAGCCGCCATGGCAATCATTGCGCCGTTGTCGGTACACAGATGCAGCTCCGGGTAATGCACGCGCACGCCGCGCTTGGCGCAGGCGGTGTTCAGTTGCTCGCGCAGCAGGCGGTTCGCGCCCACCCCACCAGCAACCACTACGCGCTTCATGCCGGTGTCCTTGAGTGCGCTCAAGGTTTTCTTCACCAGCACCTCGACGATCGCCGCCTGCGTGGAGGCCGCCAGATCGGCCTTGCGCGCATCCAGCGTGTCGCCCAACTTCTTGGCCTGGGTCAGCACGGCGGTCTTCAGGCCGGCAAATGAGAAATCCAGATCACCGCTGTGCAAGAGCGGGCGCGGCAGCTTGAAGGCTTCGGGATCGCCGCCTTGTGCAAGGCGCGAAAGCTCCGGCCCGCCCGGATACGGCAGCCCCAGCAGCTTGGCAGATTTGTCGAACGCCTCGCCTGCAGCATCGTCAATGGTTTCGCCCAGAATCGCGTACTGTCCCACGCCATCGACGCGCATCAGCTGCGTGTGCCCACCCGATACCAGCAGCGCGACAAATGGGAATTGGGGCGGATCATCGCTCAGAAACGGCGAAAGCAGATGGCCTTCAAGGTGATGAACGCCAAGCACTGGCTTATCGAGTGCTGCGGCCATGGCGCAGGCCACACCCGAGCCCACCAGCAGTGCACCCGCCAGGCCCGGCCCGCGCGTGAAGGCAATGGCATCGACGTCATCCAGCACGCAACCGGCATCCTGCAGCACCTTTTCGGTCAGGGGCAGCACACGGCGGATGTGGTCGCGGCTGGCCAGCTCCGGCACCACACCGCCATAGGCGCGGTGCATCTCGATCTGGCTATAGAGCGCATGGCTCAGCAGCTGCGGCACAGCGCCACCCTCCCGCGTGCGCACCAGGGCCACACCCGTTTCATCGCACGACGATTCGATTCCCAAAATCAGCAAACTCATGGGGCGAAAGTGTAGGCGCTTCAAAGGGCGGACATGAAAAATCCCCAACACCACCCCGCATCGCGGGAAGGTATTGGGGATGCATTGAAGCAGTGGCGAGTGCGCCTGCGATCAGCGGCGGCCGCCGAGCAGCGAGCCACCGATCTTCATCAGATCGCCCACATCCAGCTTGCCGTCACCATTCTGGTCCAGAAGCGAACCCAGCAGGCCGCCGCCCAAGCCACCTTGCTGTTGCACGCGGCTTTGTTCCTGGCCCAGGGCACTGCCCAGATCGGAAGAGTTCATGCCACCTGCCATCACACGCTGCGCGAGGAAGGACATCACAATGGGCGCCAGCATCTTGAGCAGATTTCCTGCATTGTTTCCAAGACCCGTGGCCTGCCCCAGGCTGCTCGAAGCCTGGTCCTGCTGGCCACCAAAAATGTGACCCAGAATGCTGCCACCATCAAGCGCAGCAGGGTTACCGCCCGCAGGAGCGCCGCCGCCCAAGGCTCCGCCCAGCACGCTGCCCAGCATACCGCCGAGGCCACCCAGGCCGCCACCGGCCTGGCTGCCACCCGCCCCTCCGCCCAGCAACGAGCCCAGCAAGCCTCCCAGGTCCGGGCCGCCGGCGTGGTCACGCTGCAGCGCGCCAAACAGGGCATCGGCTCCTGCGGCGTTTTGCGTGTTGTTGCCCAAGGCGCCCAGCATCATCGGAATGGCAGCCTGCACGGCCTGCTCGGTCTGTGCTTCGCTCTCGCCCAGGCTTTGCGCCATCTGCTGCATGGGTGCGCCTTGCAGTTGCTGCAGCAGCTCTTCAACCATCGATGGAGATACGGACATAGGGTTTCCTTTCATGCGCCCAAAAAGGCATTGGCTCAGACCGCCGATATTAGGCCCTTGCCACCACTTTGCAGCCGCTCACAGCGCAAAACTTCGTCAATTGTCACAGCACCTTGCATGATTGGCATGACAAATGCATGTCTTCCAAGCATCTGCACCGGACAAGGGCGCCTGGCCCATACCCCGCATGTTGGGAGGCATGATTTTTCTTATTACTTTTTCATCTATAAAACCTAAAATAATATGCCAAACATTCCTGCATACCATGGCCATACAGCACTACATCAAAGAGATCGGGCGCGGCGCACGTGGCGCCAAGGCGCTGGACCGCACACAGACCGCTGACCTGCTTGGCCAGATTCTGGATGGCCACGTCAGCGACTATGAGGTAGGCGCGTTCTGTATCGCCATGCGCATCAAGGGAGAAACCGCCGAAGAGATGTGCGGCCTGTGGGATGCGGTGCATGCCCGCATGGCTCGCCTTGGCTCGCCAGGCCCTGTGCCTGCCGTCATCATTCCCAGTTACAACGGCGCACGCCGCCTGCCCACCCTCACGCCATTGCTGGCGCTGCTGTTGGCGCGCGAAGGGCTGCCGGTGCTGGTGCACGGCATGCAGACCGAAGCCAGCCGCACCTCGGTATTCGCGGTGCTGCAACGCCTGGGCATCAGCACACTCCCGCAGGCCGGCATCGTGGCGCCTGCCCAGGTTACCACCGTGCATACGGCCACCTTGCTACCGGCGCTGGCGCGGCTGCTGGCCGTGCGCCAAGTGATCGGCCTGCGCAATCCAGGCCACAGCGTTGCCAAGCTGCTGCAGCCCGTAGCAGGCCCCGCCCTGCTGCTGGGCAGCTACACCCACCCCGAGTACCTGCCCATGCTGCAAGCTACGCTGACGCAACTGGGTCTCGATGCCCTGCTCTCTCGTGGCCTTGAAGGCGAAGTCTGCGCCGACCCGCGCCGCACGCCACAGTACGACGGTTTCGTACATGGTCACCATCAATTGCTGCAGGCGCGTGCCGCAGGCACCGACAGCGAAGTGCCGGGGCTGCCTGACAGTATCGACGCCGATAGCACCGCCCGCTATACCGAGGCAGTGCTCGCAGGTCGCCTGCCAGTGCCTGCCGCCCTTGCGCAACAGGTGCAACACATACGCAGCCTGGTGGATTTGATGAGAAATTCAGCCTTGTCGTCCTCCGAACAAGCGCAGAATGCTATTAAATCAGGAGCAAAACTCCCATGACCGATGAAATTTTGGCCCCTTCGGACAATGCCCATCTGCCCACTACGGCCAAGCCATTGCCTGGCAGCTGCACGCTGGTGGGTGCCGGACCGGGCGACCCAGACCTGCTGACCATCGCTGCCGCCAAAGCCATTCGGCAGGCCACGGTATTGCTGGTGGACGATCTGGTGAACGACGCGGTACTGGAATGGGCAGCGCCCGGCGCGCGCATTGTGCATGTGGGCAAGCGCGGCGGCTGCCAGAGTACACCCCAGGCCTTCATCCAGCGGTTGATGCTGCAGGAAGTGCAAAGTGGCGAGCAGGTCGTGCGCCTCAAAGGCGGTGATCCATTCATTTTTGGCAGAGGCGGCGAAGAAGTGGAATTCCTGCGCGCCCATGGTGTGATCCCTCGTATCGTCAACGGCGTCACGGCTGGCCTTGCCGCCGTCACCAGCCTGGGGGCGCCGCTGACCCACCGAGACCATGCCCAGGGGGTGGTGTTCATCACCGGACACGCCAAGCCCGGCGGTGTGGGGCCCGACTGGGTGCAGCTTGCCCAGACAGCTCACAGCGCCCGGCTCACCCTTGTGATCTACATGGGAGTAGCTGGCGCCATCAGCATCACCCAAGGCCTGTTGCAGGGCTTGCCCGGCAATACGCCGGTGGCCATCGTGCAACACGCCAGCCTTCCCCTGCAACGCCAGGCCATCACCACCTTGGCGGAGCTTCCCGCCACCATGGCGCGCGAGCAGCTTGGTAGCCCGAGCGTCATCGTGGTGGGCGATATCGTCCACTGCGCGGCCCTGGCAGCTCAAGCCGAGCAGTCCGTTGATCCGCAACAAAGTGGCGATACCGCACTCCAAGATACCTCCTCTTTTTACGACTACGATAGCGAGGCGCTGCTCGCCCGTGTACCACGACGAGTAGCGCAACCGTAAAACTGCCGCCTGATGCCCCCCAGGCTCTCATGCAATGGCAGTTACGGCCCGCCAGCAGGCCACCCAGCTGCTGGCCTCACTAACAAGACGAGGAGAAAACGTGAAGCCAACGCAACATGCATGGCGTTTGGGAGCCATCGCCATCACCGGCCTGTGTGCAGCGCTCATCAGCGGCTGCAATACCGAATTTGGCGTGGGCCCCGGCGACGGTGGCGAAACCCCTGGCAACCCCGATTACCCCACGCTGGATAACAAACGCCCCCAGAGCTTTGCATTGGCCAGCGTTGGCAGCCAGCCCGCCAATTCGCTCGAAAGCATGGGCCAGGCCATGACGCAAAGCGCTGATTTCATTGCTGTGGATCTGGTCATGAGCAAGGATGGCACCCTGGTGGCCCTGGGCTCTCCCGATATCACCGACATTACCAATATCGCCAACCACTCCGAGTTCTCTGACCGCAAGACCACCAAGGTGATCGACGGCATTTCGGTCACCGGATGGTTTGCTTCCGACTTCACGCTGGCAGAACTGCAGACATTGCGCCTCAAGAATCCAACGGGCTCCAGCACTCCGACCGACATCAACAGCTTCCGTATCCAGTCACTTGCGCAAGTGTTCGACTGGGCCAAACGGCAAGCCCGCACGCCCGGCCTCTACCTGCAGACCCGCAACCCCACCTACCATAGCAAGCTGGGGCTACCCATGGAAGACAAGCTGATCGCCGCGCTGCAGCAGGCGGGAAATACGTCGGCAACCTCGCCCGTGATGATCCGCTCTACGGAAGTTCAGCACCTCAAGACCTTGCGCGACAAGACCAAGGTACGGCTGGTGCAGATGATTCAGGGCAGTGACCTCACACCCTGGGGCGTGATCCAGTTGTCAGCGCCCTATGACCGTCCTTATGATTTCACTGTGGCAGGCACGGCAACCACCTATGCCGACATGGTCACCACTGCAGGCCTGGCGCAGATCAAGACCTACGCCGATGGCATTTCGCCATGGAAGCCTTATGTCATCTCGGCCACCTATCTGGACAAAAACAATGATGGCCAACCTGACGATCTGAACAATGACGGCAAATGGGACTACCGTGATCGTCAAATGATGTCTGCAACCAACCTCGTGACCAATGCCCATGCAGCCAACCTGTTTGTGCACCCGTTTGAGTTCTCCAGCGATGTCAGCACGCTGGCCAGTGATTTTGCAGGTGACGCCAGCAAGGAATACAAGCTGTTCTACAAAGTAGGTGTGGATGCCGTTTTGTCTGCCAACCCGGCAGATGCCAACAAGGCACGGTGATCACGCGCCTTCGCCCTCGCATATCTGTGCCTGAAAACACAAAAGCCAGCGCCTTCGCTGGCTTTTGTGTTTCAGAGTCTTTTACATGTTTGACGGGATGGCGCGGCACGCAATCAATTACTGCCCACCCGCACCTCCTGCCGCAACGTCGGTCTGCCGGGTTTCGGCAAAGCGCCGGGCCAGTTCCTTGCGCAACTCCTTGCGGGTGATGGCAGCGTTCCAGCGGCGTTTTTCCTCATCGGTTTCGGGTTGCAGCGGTGGCACGGGCACCGGCTTGCGGTTGTCATCCACCGCCACCATCGTGAAAAAGCAGCTGTTGACATGGCGCACGCTGCGCTCCTGGATGTTCTCGGCCACCACCTTGATACCCACCTCCATTGACGAGGTGCCGGTGTAATTGATGCTGGCGTAAAACGACACCAGTTCACCCACGTGAATGGGCTCCAAAAACATCACCTGGTCGACGCTCAGCGTGACCACATAGCGGCCTGCATAGCGGCTGGCACAGGAATAGGCCACATTGTCGAGCTGACGCAGGATGGCCCCGCCATGCACATTGCCAGAGAAATTGGCCATGTCTGGCGACATAAGCACGGTCATCGTGAGTTGGTGGTGAGGAAGACGCATGGTCGCAATTGTAGGGATTTGCCGCCCAA